>JBLHRR010000013.1:0-64337 GCA_047626155.1 Saprospiraceae bacterium
CCTTTGTATCCCAAACGGACGGTCCAACCTCCTGTGAATTTAGGAGATGCATTTCCAACAGGAACTCTATCCGTCGTTCTCAAATAATGAGTTCCGCTTTCATTCAAAATAGGTTGACCATTTTCGTGATAGATATAATCAAAGCCGACTATGGTTCCAAAATCATCCCCTTCTTTTACCGAAATGGCAGGGCCTTCTAGTCCCCAAATATCTGCTATGATTTTTTCAGTAGCCCCCTCATCTCCAAGGCTGATAATTTTATTTCTATTTCTAGAAACATTTAAACCAGTTTCTAAAAAGAAATGCTTTTTGCGAATTAGGTTCAAACTTAGAATGGCTTCAAACCCTTTGTTTTCTATTTCGCCAGTGTTAATTTTTATATTTGAAGCACCCGAAGAACTTGGTATTGGTGCATTAAGGATTTGATCAAATGAATTGATTTTGTAGAAGGTGAAATCAAAATTGACTCGTTCATCCCATAGGCCTATAGTCGTTCCGATTTCAAATGAAGTAGCTCGTTGTGGTACTAGTTTTACAGGAGGAATCGTACTTGGTCCTGTTGCCGTTTGATTTCCACCAAAAGTACCAATTCGATAGGTTTTTTCTAAAAGAAAAGGATCATCATCTGTCGCTGTGTTTGCAAGGGCTCCTCTTATTTTCCAGAAATTTAGAAAGTCTAAATTCAAATCAAAAGCCTCTGTTGCAATAAAACTCAAAGAAGCGGAGGGATAGAAATAACTATTGGCATCTAGAGGAAGCGTTGAAGACCAGTCATTACGACCGGTTAATTCTAGAAAAAGAAAATCATTATATCCTAAGTTGAGAAAACTATAAACAGAATTAATGACTTTATTGGACCTGAACTCTGGAGGGGCATTAAATTCTAAAAATCCTTTTTCCGTATTTTGAAGCGCAAATAGCCATGGATTAGCCCAACCATTTGTCTGGCCTCTTAAACCATACAATTTTCGTTCATATTTTGCGGCCCCTACGGAGAATCGAACATTAAAATCGGACTTGAATATTTTATCTTTTTTTGCAGAAATTAAAAAGTCACTATTTTGTACCACGTCTCGACCCAGTTCCGTCGAATAGAAACCACCTTCAATACCGATTAAGTCTGTGGGTGTGTTTTTGGTTTCAAACTGATTCAAGGTGAAATCTGTTCCAATACGCCCTGTTATATTTAGCCAATCGGTTATGTCGTAGCTCAAAGACAATCCGCCAATAAGTTTATTTCTATCTAATGTAGTATTATTGTTGTAAGTGTTCCACCAAAGGTTGGCACCTGAATACTGGAACGGAGAAATACTGCTGAGATCAAATCGGGAACCATCTGAAGCAAAGTTTAATTCCTCTTCTAGTCCCTTGTAGCTTCGTGGGAAGCTATATAAAACACCTTTGGCAAAAGAGTTTTGATGATCGTCACCTAAGGTTGGTGTATTTTTTCGATGGTAATTAATATAACTAAGAGAGATATCTGCTTTTAATTTTTTCGAAATGTTGAGACTGGATCCAAGGTTAACGGTGTTTTGGCTAAATTCACTATTGGGAATAATAGCATTGTGATCTGTTCTTGTTAATGAAGCACGCATCGTTCCCATCTCCCCTCCTCCTGAAAAAGAAAGATTATGAGTTGTTGTATTACCATTGTTGAAGAATTGCTGGATGTTATCCGGTTGTGGAGAGAAAGGCCTCATTTCTCCATCCCACCAGCGAATCATTTGACCTTCCATTCGAGGCCCCCAGGAAACGCCACTACCGTAAGAACCAAAACTCGTTGAGCTTGGTTCTCCTAAAGGTCCATCAGTTGGGTAAAGACCAGCCCTTGCCGGATGCGCGGGGTCTCCGTTTTCATCTATCCGGAAGGTAGGTTCTAAAAAAGTACTTGGAGAGCCAGCGCCATATACATTTTGGACATCTCGATAACGGTAGGGTTGAATAGTTTTATGTTGCAACGAATATTTAATCCCAACGCCTTTTTGTTTTTTACCTTTCTTCATTGTGATAAGAACGACTCCATTCGCACCTCGAGAGCCGTATAAAGCGGAGGCTGTCGGGCCTTTGAGAATATTCATGGATTCTATATCTGCGGGGTTAATGTTATTTATTGCAGAACCCCAATCCTTTCCTCTCCCAACACTTGTGAGTCCTGGTTCGTTGGCCATTTGAACTCCATCAACTACAATTAAAGGTTGATTATTTCCACTGAAATTATTATTCCCCCGAATCGTAATCCGCGTCGTTCCGCCATCCACCCCGTTCGGGCTAACAATCTGTACACCTGCCGAACGACCACTGAGGGCGCTTACTAAATTGGGCGCATTGGATGTTTCCAACTGAACCCCATCAAAACTTTCTGTAGAATAACCAATCTCCCTTTTTTGCCTTTTGATGCCCAAGGCAGTCACCTGTACTTCTGCCAATTGTTCCGCATCGGGTTTCATGACCATGTCGATTTTGACTTGTGTGCCAACGACTATTTCTACTTCTTTGTAACCAATGTATTGAAACAATAAGGTGGTTGATTCGGAGGGAACCGTAATACTGTAATTACCTTCGTAATCCGTAACAGTGCCTTTACCTTGATCCTCTTTTAGGATAATACTCAGACCGATCAAAGGGTCACCATATTCATCTATGACATTGCCACTAATAGTAATGTTTTGGCTAGATAGAAAAGGTGTAAATAGGAAGTAAAGGGGTAGGAAAAAACTGATTTTTGTAAAAATTTTCAAATGCATATAGGTATATTGAAATGGTCTTGTAAAACAGTAAGCTAAAGTACCATTTTTTTCAATTTTCTAAACTAAGTAATACTAAAAGAAGCAGATAGTTAGGATAAAAGGAAGCTAAGTTGCATATCAGTTCCTGTTATGACATTCTTTATAGAGAAGTAAACAAGTCTTGTCCATTAATTGCGTCTGAGGGGATGGCCTTATTTAGGGGCAGATGAAAGACACGGATTATTGAATAGTCTCAGGGGAATGGGAAACGGAGTATTTGTCGTTACATTTCCAAGGCAAATTTTTTCACCACCGCCTTCCTCGTCTCATGCTTCCCCTCAAAAGGCCAAACCCGCATCTCTATCTTATTCGCTTTCGCAAACTCAATATGCTTTTCAATCCGGTTTTCTATTGTTAGAAATTGATCAGAAGTACCATAAGTAAAAATAATATCCTTCTGGGAAAGGTAGGGGAGGAGCGGCGCGTAATCAATATCTTCGGGCAAGGCACCACCCCAAAGAACGAGTTTGTTGAATTGAGGACGTAGCGCATTTATCCATCTACATTGCGTAGCACAGCCCTGAGAAAAACCAAAGAGAATGATTTCTACTTCTGGGGAAAGCATTGTTATATACTGATCATAAATCTGCTGCAAAAAAGAAGTGAAATCTTTAATCTCGTCTACCCGATCCGCTTTCGTCATCCAAGAGGCCACCACATCACCAGAGAACCCATTCCAATAAAAACGATGAAAGCCCTCCGGAGCAAGAATGAAATTTTCTGCTGTATCCAATAATTGAAACTGCTGAATAAAGCGAGAAGCGAGTTGGCCATAACCATGACAGACGATCCAAAAACGCTTTGTCTTTTTAGTAGGAATACCTAAGGTGTAGTAGTGTGCTGTTTTTTGAACGGAGGTATTATGTGCTGTGTACATTTAGTTGGCGATTGAAAATTGAGAATAATTCTAACGCACCAATTTAGTGAAATTAACCGCAACGGCGCAACTAAGGTGCCACGCAAAGCCCTGTAGGCAGGGCTGATCAGTTCTAGTTTTAGCGAATGTTGAAGAAAATTATTAATCAAAATTTCAATCAAAATCAAAAACCCGAGACGTGGGAATCACGATAGAAGGTTTTGATTTTGATTCACATTTTAATTTTGATTTAATCACCTACTGCTTCCTCCCCATAATATCCACCTTTCTCCCTTTGCCCAAAACCGGAGCAGGCCTTGGCGCAGATTCATAAACATGATCAAAAACTTTATCGACAAATACCCACTGACCATCTTTCAATTTATAGCCTCGGTAGCTCCCATCAGGCACATAGGAAGGCTGTCCGCCCATGTTGCTATGCGGAATTAAATTGTCGAACATGATCATATCCAGTTCCTTGTTGAAATTCAAAGTGATATTGGAACCTGCCGCATATTGCATGAGAACTCGGTTCTTAGTCAGGTCCGTTCGGCGAGGGTCAAGAGGAGCGAAAACGGCAGCGCCGAAGATGGGCGTTCCATTTTCAAAAGTCAGTACATCAATGATTTTTCTTTTGTTGAAAAAATGAAAGCCATCGTATCCGAATAGCAAATGCTTGGTGCCTTCCGGTGTGTCAAAACTCATGATGTTATAGTAAATCGCGCCATACCAATTGTCTGCGGTCATGATTTCAAAGTCCAGAATTACATCATCCATATCCACTGATTTGTCGGACAGTTTGATGACCTTAGGCTGCTCCTCATTCGTCTGAATGAAACCAGCGTATTGATATTCGTTGATGTCTACATAAAGTTGCCAGGTAATGATTCGGAAACTAGTATCGGAAGGATATTGAATAGAGATGCTTTGCACGGAATCAAAAGGATAGAAGAAGCTTCCTTTTTTGCTCAGATTGGCCATCAGTTCTACGCCCAAATCTTTGTGTGCCTTCTTTCTGTTTTCAACCAGTGTGTCGGTAAGTATGGCCTTTCCATACTGAATCATGTTCTGCTCAAATTCCGACAAATCGGCCACCTCTTTTTGGACTTCTTCTACTGGTTGTGCCGAGAGGCTAATGGCTAAAAGGGTGAAAACAAAGAGAAACAGCTGATTTTTCATCTTAAGTACGTTTAGATTATGGACAGAATTTGACCTTTTAATAAACGGAATGGGTGGGTGGAAATTGTGCGTTTTTTTTATGATGGGATTCATGCGTTCCGTATTTCATTCTAGATAACCACAAAGACCGCGAAGAGCACGAAGTTTTCATAAAGTATTAAATGAAATGCTTTAGCATTTTCATACTTATCTTCTTTGTGCAACTTTGTATTACAAGTCTAAGGTTTTGCTAAAAGCTTGTTCCGACCTTGTGGAAGGAAACAAAGGTTCAGATAAAATCACAGTGGCCCGCATCTTGGGTTTTGATTTCAATTTTTATTTTCAGCGGCTACCTCGACTTCCGCTTATTATTCTTATAATCCATAAAAATAAACTCCCCCAACCCTTTCAAGCTACTATAAAAGGCCTTTCCATTATTGGCCTTAGTAAACTGATCTACAAACTTCACCAAATAAGGATCGCGCGCAATCATAAAGGTGGTAATCGGAATCTGTATTTTACGGCAACGCGTTGCTAGATTCAAGGTCCGGGCAATAATCTTTCTATCCAAACCAAAACTGTTTTTGTAGTAATCTTTCCCCTTTTTAATACAAGTAGGTTTTCCATCAGTGATCATGAAAATCTGCTTGTTCGGGTTTCTTCTTTTACGAAGTAAATCCATTGCCAATTCCAGACCAGCCACGGTGTTGGTATGGTAAGGCCCTACGTTGAGATAGGGGAGGTCTTTTATTTCAATTTGCCAAGCATCATTGCCAAAAACGATAATGTCCAAAGTATCTTTAGGGTAGCGAGTCGTGATCAGCTCTGCCAGGGCCATTGCCACTTTTTTAGCGGGTGTAATTCGATCTTCACCATACAAAATCATGGAGTGCGAAATATCAATCATCAATACGGTACTCATCTGACTTTGGTAGAAAGTTTCCTGAACTTCCAGGTCATTCTGTGTCAGTTTAAATTCATCTAGTCCGTGATTGATTTGTGCATTTTTCAAAGATTCAGAAAAAGCGATATTCTCCAGACTGTCGCCAAATTCATAAGGGCGTCTGTCAGAAGTGGTCTCATCTCCCTTTCCTGTAATCCTAGTGTTATGGTTTCCTTTCTTTGCTTTTTTTAATTGACCAAAAATATCTTCTAGCGCTTTTTGGCGCAAGCCGATTTCCATTTTCTTTGTCGGTGCAAAACCACCATCTCCCGTTTCTGGCTGGTTGATGAAACCCTTGTCAATTAGATCCTGAATAAAATCGGCCATTCCATAATCCGGCGTGGTCAGATCGTATTCCTTATCCAGTTGTGTCAACCAAGATAAAGCCTCTGATATATTTCCAGAAGTATGAATAAGCAACTCCTTGAAAAGCTTTAGCAGCTTATCAAAAGTACTTCCCTCCGTTGGGGCTTTATAATCTGAGAAATTCCAACCTGTCATGTTTTTTATTTTTGACTACCCCTCTATGTGGCAGTTGCTTTTTCAAAAGCTCGTTTCAATAAACCCTCATAATCGGGAAGCTCGGAAGCCCTTCTATGAATATAGCTTTCAATGATTTCATTTTTAAATAAGGTGAAAATACCAGGCATTTGCGTGACATCTCCCAACTGTTTAGCCAACTCTAACTTGTGTGGTTTATTTTTGACAGACATGCCGCGAATCCAGGTACTCAATCCGTAAAGCTGAGAGAAGCGACCTTTTGCTAAACCAAAATCCTGATAATAGCGCATGTTAGGGTCCGAGACATGCGATACATCTTCTAGTTTATAAGTAGAAAAATATTTCTCTGCCAGATCGTTCGTGGCCATGTGCACCACTACAAGGTGAATATTCTTATTGCGAATCGTATCCAACATTTCCGAAAGATCGGACAAGGCTTCTTTACAAAAAACGCAGCCAAAGTGACGAAGAAAGACTAAAAAGACCGGCTTTTTAGTAGACAGATCCTTAAGACTATCCCCATGGTTGGTACGCATGCTGGAAAGAACATTTGTATTTATTAGTGGTGAGATCATTTTGTATTAGAATATAATATGTAATTATAACAATAAAAAAGGCGAATGGTTGCCACAAGATACGAACTTAAACGAATGTCAGAATTGCAATTTGGATGAAATGTTTCATCTTTAGTATGAATTGTCGGATTGAATTATTTTTGTTGGTTTCCAAAAAAAAAAGCCACCCGCTGTTAAACAACGAATGGCTTTTATATTTTGTCTATTTGACTAGCTAGATTAAGCTATTTCTTAGCCGCTTTAGCCTTCGGAGGGCTAGCTTTCTTAGCTGCTGTCTTTTTCACAGCTGCTTTCTTCTTCGCTGGTTTTTTCTTCGCTTCCGCTTCTGCTTCTGCTTCTGCTTTTTTAGCAATGGCATCATAAGTTTTCATAACAGAAGTAACTGCTGCGTTTGACTTCTTCAGCAAGTTCATTTCTGCTTTGTTCAACTTAAGCTCGATAATCTGTTCGATACCGTTTTTACCCAGTTTTACAGGCACGCCTAAATAAGTGTCTTTCATGCCGTATTCACCGTTAAGTGCAGTACAACAAGGGAAGATTCTGTTGTCGTCTTTTACGATAGATTCCACCATTTGAGCGGCAGCAGCACCTGGAGCATACCAAGCAGAAGTCCCCATCAATTTAACCAATTCTCCTCCTCCTTTCTTCGTTCTTTCAACGATGGCTTTCAACTTACCTTTTTCGATCAACTCTGTTACAGGAATACCAGCAACAGTAGTATAACGTGGAAGTGGTACCATAGTATCACCGTGGCCACCCATCAAAACAGCTTGTAAATCCTTAGGAGACACATTCAGTTCTGTTGCCAAAAAGGCGCGGTAACGAGCGGTATCCAGAATACCTGCCATTCCGAAAACACGGTTAGATTTCAAACCAGAAGCCTTGTGAGCTGCATAGGTCATTACATCCAACGGATTAGAAACAACAATAATAATAGGATTCTTAGAATACTTCATGATTGACTTCGTCACACTACTAACGATTCCCGCATTGATAGCGATCAAATCGTCACGGGTCATACCAGGCTTACGTGGCAAACCTGCAGTGATGACAACGATGTCAGAATTTTTAGTATCTCTGTAATCACCAGTACCTTTCATGCTAGTACTGTAGTAATCAATAGGTGCTTGTTGCCAAGAATCAAGGGCTTTACCCTTTGCGAAGTCGCCTTTCAAATCCAACAATACGATTTCTTTTACAATGTCTTTGTGGGCCAATACATTAGCAACGGTAGCGCCAACATTTCCAGCTCCAACAACGGTTACTTTACTCATGTGAATTAACTTAAGTTTTTTAGGAAAAAGGAGATCACTTAATGAAGTCAAATTGGGACAACATTTGATCTGCCATTCCTGTGAATTGATAATTTCTGTAAAAGTAATTATTTTTTTGAGGGGATGTACCCACTGGAACATAATTATCTTACAGAAATAAAGAAGAGGACAACTTAAGGGACTTAATATTGTTTTAAAATTAGATATGCATTTCTTCAGTCTTATGATTTGACTTCAGAGAGACAGAAGAGCGGATGATTTTTTACTATCTTTACGTCTGAAATTATATTTACATATTCAATTTATTTTGACTTATTACCCATAGAGGCATGAAAACTGCTGCATTAGCACTTGATCAAATGCTTCTTTTTTACAAAAAATAAAACAGTTCTAAGACATGAAAAAAGTACTGCTACTACTAGGCCTTATGACGGCTATTTTTGCTGCTCCAACTTACGCACAACATGAACATGGCGTTTGCGGCGTAACTCACGAGCAAGGGCTCGTTATCAAAGAGCGTATGCTCAACAACAGAAAAGAAACTCCAAATTACGTACGTACGAGAGGGGTGACTACTTATGTACCTATAAAAGTCCACTTGGTTGGAAAAGATGACGGTACCGGTTACTCTACTCAGGATCGCGTATTGGATATGCTTTGTGTACTTAATGAAGGTTGGGAAACTGCTGATATTCAGTTCTACCTAAAAGGAGACATCAACTACATTGATAATAGCTTCGTCTTTACCCATGATGGTTTCAATAATCCAAACGGAAATTTGGCAATATGGAACGAAGCGAATGCTTATAAAGTAAATAACGCAATCAACGTTTTTGTAACCAGTAACGTAGGAGGTAGCAATGGTAACGGTGTAACGCTTGCTTACTACACTCCTGTAATTGACTGTGTTTTCGTACGTAAGCAATCTATGCTTGAGGCTTCGACTTTACCTCATGAAATGGGACATTTCTTTAGCTTAAATCATCCTTTCTTGGGATGGGAATCTGAGGAATGGGATGCTGCCACACATGGACTTCAGGTTGGTTTCTCCAGCCCTGGCGGCAATCTAAATGAAAAAGTAGATGATCCTCAATGTGCTACTGTAGCTGATGGAATCTGTGATACACCACCAGATTATTTGTTCGCTTTCCACCCTTCTCAAAGTGGAGGTTGTGGTGAATTTACGGGAGGTGCAATGGATCCAGTCGGCGTATTGATCGATCCGCTGGAAAATAATATGATGAGCTACTTTTCAAATTGTGACTACGTCTTCACAGAAGATCAGATGAACGTGGCTGTGTCAGATTTGAATAAGCCTTACCGTAACTACGTGAATCCAGGCATTACGCCTAACTTAGACGTAGTGAATGAATTGGCGGTAGCTATCAGCCCAATAAACGGAGAAGAAAAGTCTTACAATGCAGTTGAGTTAAAGTGGGATCCTGTTCCAGGTGCGACTCATTACATCGTAGAACTGGATCGTTTTACATCTTTCGATTGGATGCCGCTTAGAGAAGTGGTTACAACCAACTCTGCTTTCATCGGTAATTTCTGTACGCCAAATGTAGAATACTTCTGGAGAGTGCGCCCATTCAATGAATACAGTACTTGTGACTCCTCTTTCGGAGATGCTTTTTCGTTTAATACAAACGCCATTGCTTCTAAAGTAGAAACAGTAGAAGGTGTAAATTACTGGAGTGTCAGACCTAATCCTGCAAATAGCTCAGATGCCATCTTCGTAGATGTTGAAGCGCTACAATCAATGGATGCTACCGTAAATATGTACGGTGTAACTGGTCAACTGATTTCTAGCAGCAAGCAGCTTTTCGCTACAGGAAACAATACAATAGAACTAGCAACTTCTAACTTGACTGCTGGTCTTTACATGGTTTCTATCGAAACAAAAACTGGTGTAACTACTAAGCGTTTGGTTATTCGATAAGCAAAGCTATTTCGTACATTTTTCTATATCAGTAAAATGTATTTAAAAAATCCCGGATGATTGATTTACAATCGTTCGGGATTTTTTCGTTTCCCACGTTCGCTCGGTAAATGCTTTGCATTTTCATCGAGTCATCCTGTGGTCTCTGCCATTTAAGGAAAAACAATAAACTCACAAGAACGATTTGAAAGCACTATTTTATGATGAAGTAGAGCAGGAGTTGTAATGTAAATGGCAAGAGTCCATAAAGGTGTAGATCTAAATGCAAAGCATTTACCGAGCGGAGAATGGTCGTTCAATAAAATCGCAGTGTAATCGTAGCGTCCTCGTAGCGCCGCTGCGGTTACCAACTCGCGTTAAAGGGCTTTTTTTTTCACTTCCTTTTTCGCCTCAACTTAAAAGACCAAGTGACCATCACCCGACAAACCTCCTCCTCTTGCTCATTCCGTCCAATACCCGTCATTGTGATTGGGACAGCCTCTCCCGTATCCAAAACCCGTTGCATCACATCAATTACTTCTTGTCCATCCTCGCAAGTAAAAGTAATCTTTCCAATAGCCTTCTTAGAAAAAGTAGCCTCCTGCTTCAGCACCAACATAGCGATGTCCTTTCTATTCTGAATGGCAATGATCGCCAACATACCTGTCGACAACTCACCTGCTCCAGCCAAAGCCGCAAAATAAATGGACTTAAAAGGATTCTTCGTTCGCCATCCATAAGGAATAACTACCTCCGAACGATAAGGAGTACAGGATTTTACACTAAAGCTCCACCAAGCGGCGGAAGGCAACTTGGATAAGAAAAAGAAAAATAATTTGAAGTTATTCTGAAAAGAATTGATTATGTATTTAGTAGCCTCAGAATTAGGATCAAAGTAGGAAGCTGTGTTTGATTTTGACATTTTAGTAGGTTGTTCTATTGTTAGTTGTATCCAACTCATTACGCAAATAGTTGGACTAAAGGTCTAATTTGTTTTCTTAAATATTGATTAGAAGGGGAGAAGTACAGACAAAATGGGGCAATATAATAGATCCGCTCCAAGTCAAAGTTAAGTTTTCTCCCTCGCATACCAAATCCCCTTTGAATTAAACCTAAGAAATTGTACTTTTGCCCACTCAAAATTAGAGTTCACACTCTAAGAATTGGTACGGTCGGTCAAAAACCGGACACCGTTATACCATAAACCGAATAAATTCTATTGAAATCAATCCATTAATCAAACTCAATATTCAAATATGAATCTTCACGAGTATCAAGGAAAAGAGCTTTTGCAAAAATTTGGTGTTGCCATTCAACATGGTATCGTAGCAGACACCGTTGAAGAAGCGGTTGCCGCTTTCGAAAAATTACAAGCAGACAGAGGAGCCAAAATGGCCGTTGTCAAAGCGCAAATTCACGCTGGTGGCCGAGGTAAAGGTGGCGGAGTGAAATTAGCTAAAGACATGGAGGAGCTAAAAGAACATGCAGGGAATATCCTTGGTATGATGCTCAAGACTCCTCAGACACCAGGAGGAATGGAAGGACTAGGTAAATTGGTAAACAAAATATTAGTTGCCGAAGATTGCTACGCTCCTGATTTCGATTCTTGTAAAGAGTACTACTTTTCTGTCCTTATGGACCGTGAAAAGAAATGTAACGTAATTGTTTACTCTACTCAGGGTGGTATGGACATCGAAGCGGTGGCTGAAGAAACGCCTGAGTTGTTACACAAAGAATACATCGATCCTTCTTTAGGATTACAGGCTTTCCAAACGCGTAAGATCGCTTTCAACCTTGGTTTGAGCGGACAGGCGTTTAAGGAAATGACAAAATTCACAGCTTCTTTATACAAAGCTTTTGTCGAATCTGATGCTTCTCTTTTTGAAATCAATCCTTGTCTACACACTGGAAATGACAACATTCTTGCTGTGGACTGTAAAGTAACTTTGGATGAGAATGCATTGTTCCGTCACCCGGATCTTGCTGCACAAAGAGATACTTCAGAAGAAGATCCTGTTGAAGTAGAAGCAAAGGGCTATGGCTTGAACTTTGTAAACCTAGACGGAAACGTAGGTTGCATGGTAAACGGTGCCGGTCTTGCAATGGCAACGATGGACATCATTAAACTATCTGGTGGTGAGCCTGCCAACTTCCTTGACGTAGGAGGTACCGCAGATGCAGAGCGTGTAGAACAAGCATTCCGAATCATCTTAAGAGACGATAAGGTAAAAGCAATCTTAATAAACATCTTTGGAGGAATCGTTCGTTGTGACCGTGTTGCTCAGGGAGTTGTGGACGCTTACAAAAACATGGGTAACATCACTGTTCCAATCATTGTACGTTTACAAGGTACAAATGCAGACATCGCTAAAACGATCATCGACGAATCTGGTTTAGAAGTACACTCTGCCACTCTTCTACAGGAAGCAGCGGATCTTGTATCCAAGGTATTGTCAGCTGATAAAGCATAAAAACGATTACGTTTGTAAACTACCAATTTCAGCGTAGTTACTTTCTTGAAATTATAAAAAAAAGGGTCGAAGCTTATTTAGCTTCGGCCCTTTTTTAATGCGTCTTCAAGGGCAGCTCTTTACTCGCGAGCAACCATCACCTTCTTACTCAAGACTTTCCGATCAGCCATTCTCACCACCACCACATACAAACCACTCTCAAAATTACTCGTCGAAAAGCGCAAAGCCCCTTCCGAAATTTCATCCTCAGAACGCTCCGTCATCAATTGTCCAAATGCATTATAAATGGAAATTGTCCCTGACTCTCCAACAAAATCACTCAACTGAATAAAAAACTCATCTTTCGCTGGATTAGGGAAAACGGTAAAGTTGTTCACCATTTCATCGAAGGTCAAAGTTCTAACTTCAGAATAGGCCACCGTTCCGTCTTGATGTGTTTTTTTGATTCTGTAGTAATTCGTTCCAACTTGAGGGGCAACATCTTTTCCACTATAATTGAAATGGGCGTTCCAGTAATTATTATCAGATTCTTTTTCATCCACGACTTCAAAGTCAATGTTATTTAAAGAGCGTTCTACTTCGAAATATTCATTTTTGTATTCTGTATTGGTCACCCAATAAAGTCTCGCTGCTCGGCCGTCTTTAACCGCAGAGAATAGGAAATCCTCTGAATCTTGCTGCGCTACCAAATTGGTACTACTATTCACAAAAGCCTCTTTGTTACAGACCGTAGACCAGGAACTAGTATATAAGGATGCTTTTACAAAGTAGGTATCATTAGCTAATGGAAGTACTTCGGTACCATTGCAATCTCCGGCACAATTAAATACTTCAGACCAGGAGCTATTGAAAACCTGAAGAATAGAAACAGGTCGGCTATCCAAACCAGTTACGGTCAGGTTGGTTCCGTCATAAGTAAAGTTAATATTGTCGCAATCAACACCTCCGCCGCCAACGGTTACGAACTCTTCCACATCACAGATGACAGTCCAATTGGCAGTATACAATCGGGCTTTGACAAAGTAGGTGCCGTTTGCCAAGTTGTTGATCGTTTGAGTAGGCGCGTCGCAGTTGCCTGCACAATTCAGAATGGTAGTCCAACTAGGATCAAAAATTTGAACTTGTGTGATAGGGGAGTTTAAGCCACTTACACTAATAGAACCTGAACCTGCTGTTATTGAAATGAAGCTACAATCATTTGGTCCAGTAGATGGGGTACCTTCACAGGTGCAACCATCCGATTGGATGACGTCATTGTTGGTATTTGCATTATTATCATTACAAGCGCTCCCAACTGTTGCTGGTAGATTAGGATCATTATCATTACAATCTACATTTGCACAAATGCCATCATTGTCATTGTCCGGGCAGCCACCACCCCCTCCAACAGTATAAGAGTCGTTGACCTGGCAGACTTGAATATAATTTTCATTAAAATATTTTACATAAACGAAGTAATTCCCATCAGGTACAGATATGTTTTCCGTAGGGAGATTACAATCCGCAAAACAACTGTAAACAGTAGTCCAATTGGAGTTGAATACCTGGACAGAGCTAATGGGGGCACCATCTAAACCAGTAACAGTAATTACACCAGCTCCGGTGCTGACGCCAATATTATTACAATCCGGGGTACCTCCGCCTCCGGGTGTTCCTGCGCAGGAACAGTTAGCGAGGTAAACATCATCGGTTGTATTAGGATTTCCATCATCGCAAGAAGTACCGATAAGGCTGTCGTTAAAATTAGGACAAGAGTCATTGGCATCGCAAACGCCATCGTTATCGGAGTCCTGTTCGGTACCGGCACAATTACAATTGCTATCGTAAATATCATTTACAGTACAAGCGTTCCCATCATTACAGTTGCTGCCAACTGTGCAATTCCCGGAAGGTGGAAATAAATTGTTAGATGGAATGATTTCCTTATTGATGCCCGGGCCAGACCAAGATAATTGTATAAGTGCGTCGCCCGAACTTTCGTAATATTCCAGACGAATGGTATAATGTTGATTGGCTTCCAATTGAATCATAGCAATGTCCTCCTCTGTAGTATGGTTGGTCCAGTTATCCACCATAGGTACACCGTTGACCCAAAGTCGAACACCATCATCACTGTTAGTGTAAAAGGTGTAGGTTCCGCTTCTTGGAACCTCAATTTCTCCTTCCCATCTAACGGAGAAATTATCTACAGGAAGGCCGGTAGGGCCAGCTGTTCCCCAACTAAAGTCTATAGTTGGATCTACTTGAGTGGATACCGTGCCACTTAGGTTTATACTATTGAAATAAGTAGCTTCCAGTCCTGTTCCACCACTGACGTTGTTGGATAGGGGAGTACAATTGTTTATATCATTTCCTATCTGAATAATTTTGGAAACAGAAGGCGTCCCCGCAGCATTCATTGCAAATAACATATAACTTCCGGGGGGCAGTATATTCCTGTTAGAAATATTAAGTTGGTACTGATTGCCTCCCAGGTTCGTAGCGGAAACAGGTATTCTCCGTTGGTCATTATTAGTACTATGCGTAACTGCAGAATTTCTAACTAGGGAAAAAGAGCTAACGCTACTGTTCATTCCTACGGTTATGTTACTGTTGTAATTTGCCGTTGTAGGAGCATTGTTGATGACGGGGCGAGTTGCCAGCGTCCCATTGCTGTTGAAAAGATATGGAGGGCTGAAAATCTCCGCATCCGGATGGTTGGTCGAACAACTACCGCAAAGACCGCTACCTGCTACAAAAACACGTCCGTCAGCTAATAGTAAAGCGATACTGTGGTAATTACGAGGAGTTTGCATCGCTGCCATTTGCGACCAGCTTTGTGTATTCGGATTCCATAATTCAGGGATCAATCTGGAGTTGGCATCAGAAAATAAAAAGGAGGTAGGCATTCCTCCAAAAGTGACTACTTCGCCTGAGGGAAGTACCACCGCATTATGGCAGTTACGACTGTAATTTAGATTGCCTGACGGTGTGACTTGGGGTGTATTGCTGTTGAGGTCAATGACATAAGTTTTGTTGTTTGCAGCACTTTGTTCTTCGAAAGTAGTGGCACCACCAAGCTTTAGAATTTTTCCAATATCATACATTACAGTATTGCCATTTATGGAATAGTCATCATCGCCTCGTAATCCGGCAGAAGTATAGCTGCCAAGACCATCTGTATCAATCCAATGCATGGTCGTACTTGGGCCGGCATGGAATAGTTTGCCATTTGGAGCCACCCATAACCAAGGGAAATAATCATCATGCTGTACTGGCTGATTAGAATTTGTACCATCCGTAATGGCCGTAACAGGAATGCCCGGAGTCCGGAACCAGCCCGATTTTTCTGACCAGATTTCAGCATCTTTTCCACCTAGACCACCAGACCAGGAACCGCCAATAGTAAAGGTTGCTCCACTAGCTAGTGTGACTTGAGATTGATAGCCACGAGGAATGTTCAGCGCATCGTTGGTACTCCAGTCTCCGGTGTACGGGTCGTATATAGAACTTTTGTCAGAGCTTGAACCACCAGTAGCCATCACCCGTCCATCGGGTAAAGTCGTCACTCCAGGGCAAAACATATCGTGTTGGGTATTGGTAATAAGGAACTCCGCAGAACTATTGTTAGAAGGGTCGAAGATAGTTGTCCATGTTCTACCCAGGTTTCCACCGAAAGAGAGTTTATCTTTAGCAGACCAGGTCATCAATTTACCGTTGGGTAGATTGGCCCCTGCAATAGCAACCAGCGGCATTTGGATCACCGAACTCCAGGCGCCTACCGTATTATTGACGAAACTCTGTCGGTAAGGAATAAAATCCTTGCTACCGAAAGACTCCAGTTTAATGTCATATTCATCGGCGTTGAGCCTTTTAAACATAAGGTATTCATCCCAGTTCATTTCTTTACCAGAACATAATTTCACAATGGGGTCTCCATTATTTGCGTATGCAAAAGAGGAGAGTAGCAGGCCTAGAATTAGGAATCTTACCTTGAGGGGAAATGATTTGGTCATAATGTTAGGTTTTGAACGGAAAGATAAAATAGAACTGGTCAGTATAAAGCAATAGATAGTTGACGAAGGCAACGAGAGAATAAAGAGTCAGAATAAGGTAAGGTTGGATATGTGTGTATTACGAGAAATAGTATCAAGGGTGAATTTCTAGCAAGGTTATTCACTCTAGTAAAGATAAATGAATTGTCAGAATTTTTTAGTGTAGACAAATAAAAAGCCCGAATTCGCATGACAAATTCGGGCTTTTTATTCAAAAATGATTTTTTATCTCAAAAAAGGATCAGAGAATTTCTCGTCCGTTCTAAAGCTTTCTCCGGATAGTGTTTTGAGAAAGGCTACAAGTCCTTCTTTTTCCAATTCCGTCAGATTCATACGTTGAGGTTGTACGTTTCCTGTTGTTTGATCGAAACTTTTGAAATGCCAGCTTAGTTGTGGATGGTTTTTTATGCCACTATTATAGTGTTCCACCACTTCTTCGAGTGTGCCGAAAGGGCCATCGTGCATGTAAGGAGCCGTAAGCCCTATATTTCTTAAGGACGGTATTTTGAATTGTCCGCTATTAATAATTCCTAAAGGGTTCTCTACAAAAATCAACTGACCATCTTCAGTTACAACTTGCGTAAACGTAGAGCTTACCCCTGGGTCTTCATAGATCAAGTCGAGGCCAATATTAGCAGAAGCACCTCCCCAAGACGGAGAAAAGAGCGGATCAACATGGCAACCTGAACAATTTGCTTTTTCAAAGAACACAGCCTTGCCTAGACTTTCTAAAGGGGAGAAGTTGCTGAAGTTATTGTCAACTCCTTGATCGTATTTACTGTCAAAGCTGGTAATGGACTGTATGAACTCTGATACAGCTATACTGATTCCTTCAGGTGTCATTTCATCAATGCCATACCATCGAACCCTGTAGTAAACAACCATCGCTTTCCAATCTCGTGTTGTTTTTCTCCTCCCAATCGGAGGTCAAATGCCATAAAGGTTTGATTGAAAGGGACTATTGAATTGCCTTCATCTCCAGAAATACGATTAACGTCTACACCAAGCCCCAGTCGGAATGCTTTATCACCGTTTATTTTTTTATAAGTAAGTAGGTAACCCCCCGAATCCGTTTCGTTTCCATTTAAGGAAAGAAACTGATTGGCGAACCCTGTAGCATTGAGCCCCCATTCATTATTGTAAGAGGGCGTTTCGGTACTTTTCTGTGCTTTCATAACAGTAAAATTACAAAGTACGCAGAAGAATAGAAGGCTGGTGATGTTTTTTGTAATAAAGTTGTTAGTAGTCATAGTTTTTTGTTGTATGATTTTTAAAAAGGATAATCAAACATACTCTTTCCTTTGAACATATTTGGCCCAGAAGGCCCGAAGAATAATCCAGCTATGTGCAAAGAGGTTAGGGAAAAAACCATATTGCTTTTGTAAAATCTGATATCGATCCTTTAAACTCTGTTGATGCCTGTTCTTGGAAATCCCTCCCGTCAGATAATGAGCCAGGATGATATTTGTCTGACTAGTCCTCCTGCTTTTCTTCAAACACTCGATAACCCAGTTGATATCTGCACTTAAATTATTCATCATGTATTTGGGCACAATTGTTCTCCTTGGCAAGAATCCTTGATGACAGACTACCATTCCATAACGCAATGATTTCCAAGTCAGTTGCTTGGGCAATTGTTGAGTCGTACACTCACTACGAGTACCCAAAGCTTCCCGATGTTCATTGACTAACATAACTTCTCCGTAAAGCACATCCGTATCCTCTTCGCAACAAGCCACCATTTTACGGACCGTATCTTTTGTTGGAATCGTATCTCCTGCGTTCATAAACCAAATAAAATCTCCGGTTGCCAAATCAATCCCTTTATTCATGGCATCGTATAAACCCTTATCCGGTTCCGAAATCCAACGATCAATTTGTTCGTCTTTCTTCTGAATGAGCGCTAAGGAACCATCTGTAGAAGCACCATCCACTATGACATATTCAATATTAGGATAGTCCTGTTCAAATACAGACATCATGGTCATCTCTAAAAGAGAGGCACTATTATAAACTACGGTAATGATACTGATAGTAGGTTGAGTCATAGATTTAACATACTGTAAAACAAAAATGGAGTTTCAAAGAAAGCTGCTAAATAACAATAAAAAATTAACTTATAACAGTTCAAGCTTTTAGATAAAGCTAAACGACTGCAGGGAGAGTGATTTAGCTAAGAGCTTGAGCGTAAACTGTTATAAATTATTTTTTGTGTAATATTAAAGATCAATAAAAAACCTAAGGATATGGCATATCCCCTTCAAAGATCGAAGATCGCAGGGAGATATGTCCTATCAGAGGAGGAACAATTCGGAATGCGTTCGGTGTGATTGGTTGTTGTATTTGAGCTGCCGCTATAAACGTGCAGTCAGTGTTGAACTGTCATACTGAGTGAACGCAGGCAGTCAAACAAGCAAAGACCAACTCCTATTCATCCCGAGCAAGGTACGAGTCGAATTCTATGATACTTGAAATCTACCTCCAAACTCAGATACCGTTTCTCAAATACCGCGCTGGAACAGTCTCCAACGAATTTCGTAACTATTACTAAAAAGCTTACCTTCGGCCAATAAATTCTTAGAACACAATGAACAATACACCTTTCGGAAAATTCGTCCCGCACCTGATAGCTTACGCCATCTTTATGTGCATCTCCTTCGCTTTCTTTTCTCCTTACCTCACTCAAGATAAAGCCCTTACCCAATCGGATAATAGCCGGGCTTATGGAATGCAGGGGGAGTCGACCAAAGTTTTTAATGAAACTGGAGACTGGCCACTGTGGACCAATTCGCAGTTTGGAGGGATGCCAGCCTTTCAGGTCAAGGGGTCTTACGACAATAATGTCAACAAATACCTTTATCGAGCGATGCTTTTATTTCAAGGCATTGTGGACGTACCCTTTGTCATTCTGATGGCGATGTTCTGTTGTTATCTTTTTCTAATAGTACTTGGCGTGGATTGGCGAATCGGAATAATTGGTGCTATTGCCTTTGGACTCTCTACTTACTTCTGTGATATAGCTGAAGCAGGGCACTCTACCAAAATGGTAGTGGTAGCCCTGGTACCCGGTTTTTTTGCAGGAGCAGTGTTGGCTTTCCGGCAACGCTACATCATAGGAGGGGTGCTGTTCGGTATCTTTTTATCCATTGGTATTTTAGCCAACCACGTGCAAATTATTTATTACGCCGCCTTATTGCTGATCATTTTAGGAATTATAGAATTGGTGAAAGCCGTTCGAGGAAATACTTTACCCGCTTTCGCTAAATCGGCTGGCGTTCTTGTTGTAGCAGGATTGTTGGCCGTTCTGTCTAATGCTTCAATGCTTTGGACCACTTATGAATACAGTAAAGAAACCATCCGTGGTAAATCAGAATTGGCCTCCAACGCAAAAAAAGGAGACGGTCTGGATAAGGAATATATCTGGCAGTGGAGTTATGGGATCAAAGAGTCAATGACATTCTTGGTTCATAATATTAATGGGGGAGGAGCTTCACACAATATGAGTGGAACGGAATTTCACAAGAGGCAGGCTCCAGGCCAAATTCAGCAATTGACACAACAAGGTTATCCTA
Source organism: Saprospiraceae bacterium (assembly GCA_047626155.1). Taxonomy (GTDB): domain Bacteria; phylum Bacteroidota; class Bacteroidia; order Chitinophagales; family Saprospiraceae; genus CALGLS01. The sequence goes on from JBLHRR010000013.1 coordinate 20,092, forward strand.
TTGATGCCGCGAAAAAAGCGGCAGGACAATCCATTGCTTCCGTCTTCTATTATGGTGATCAACCCTTTGTTGGAACGGCAATTTACTTTGGTGCGGTTATCCTATTTTTCTTTTTTGTAGGATTAGTGTTGGTCCCTGGGACTGTGAAATGGTGGTTGGCGATTTCGGCCTTCTTCTCCTTGAGTATCGCCTGGGGTGGTAACTTTCCACTCAATAATTTTTTAGTGGATTACTTCCCAATGTTTAATAAATTTCGTGCAGTTTCCATGGCATTGGGCCTAACCCATCTTTGTGTTATCGCACTATCTGTTTTAGGATTGCAGGAACTACTCAATCAAAAAAGATCAACAGCGGATCGACAGAAAGCCATGTATATCGCTTTGGGAATTACCGGAGCATGGTGCCTTTTTGCCTTGATGTTGAGTGGAGGGGATTTGGGGAACCCGGCGAAAGATGGTCGCTATCCAGCTACTATGCTGGACTTGATTAAAGGGGATCGTGCAAGTATGATACAAGCAGATGCTTTTAAAGCATTGGTTTATATTTTGATTTGCGCTGCTTTGGTTTGGGCTTACCTCAAAGGAAAAATCAAAGCTATTGTATTAGTCGGCCTTGTAGGTTTTTTGGTATTAACAGACAGTTGGTCGGCATCCAAAAGAATCATCTATGCCGAAAAATATGAACAAAAAATAGAAAACCCAAGACAACGAACAATGGGTGCTGTAGATGAACAGATTCTGAAGACGGAAAAGGATATTCATTATCGGGTACTAGATTTACGAGCTAATCCTTTTACCTCAACAGACGCGTCTTATTTTCATAAAAGTCTCGGTGGTTATCATGCTGCTAAGCTGATGCGTTATCAGGAAGTAATAGAACGTTACCTCAGTAAGCCTGGTGAAAATATGCACATCATTGGCATGCTCAATGGTAAATATATCATCCAAAATCAGGGAGGAACCACTCGGGCAATACCGGTTCCGGAGGCTTTAGGAAATGCCTGGTTTGTAAATAACTATAAAGTTGTTGAAAATGGAGATGCAGAAATTGCAGCATTGGGATCTTTAAAACCAGCCACTGAAGCCGTTGTTCAAAAACAATATGCTTCCGCATTGGAAGGTTTACAAATTCAACCTGATCCTTCGGCTACTATAAGTCTGACGAGTTACCACCCTGATAAAATGGCCTACAGTTACAATACCAATTCTGAACAACTGGTGGTCTTCTCAGAAATTTTTTACCCGCCTTCCAAAGGTTGGAACCTGTATCTTGATGGAACAGATACTAAAGTGGAGATCATCAAAGCCGATTATTTGCTTCGTGCAGCACGGCTTCCTGCAGGAAAGCATAGCTTGGAAATGCGCTTTGAACCAAAGTCGTTTTATGTTGGAGAAACGCTGAGTTTGATTTCTTCCTTGTTGTTGTTATTAGGTGGAATTGGCGGAATATTTCTGTTCTTTAAAAACAATACTATTCCGGATGTCAATCGGTTTGGAGAAGAAGTATTGGTAGCGCCGAAACAGAAAGTGAAGAAGACGGAATCGACGAAGGCTAAGAAGAAGGGGAAGAAGTAAGTATATGGCTCTTTTTCTATTTTAATTTAATATTGAAGAGAATGGTTTACCTTAAGGCGGGACAAAAGTTCCGTCTTAAGATAAACTCTCCTTCAAATACTTCACAGCTACGCCGTCTGTAAGCCAAACATTATTGTCAGAAACGAAAAAGTCAAAACCATCCCGATACATTTCCTCCGCTAACACTTCAAGAATGACGACTTTCCCATGTCGTTTCCCAACGCTGGTAGCCGTGTCTAAATCCGCACTTAAGTGAACATGATGCCTATTCCTTTTCCCCAAACCTGTAGTAAAAATACTGTCGATGAAACGCTGAGCGGTACCGTGGTATAAAATATTAGGAGGTTGCTGTGGCTGATAGCCTAAGTTGATGGAAAGGGAGTGGCCTTGATTGGCTCTGATTCGATTGGTTTCTGAATCTATGGCGTATCGCTTTTTATTATTGTTAGCGACAATATACTCAAGGGTTTCGCGATCAATGGATTTTCCGTGATCATTCATTTTCTCAAGTAGGGTAGGGATGTTTGTCCAACCCTGTTCATCTAATTCTATCCCGATTTCCTCGGGCTTATGTCTTAATATATAACGGAGAAATTTTCCTAAGCGGAATAGTTGTTTTTCGTTTTTCATGTCAGAATAACACGAGTTAGTTTTTTATGGTTCCCCAAAAAAAAGAGAATTTCGAACCTTGTAAGTAAAGGAAATTAACGTTGCGCTCTCTTTGCGCTCTCTTTGCGCTCGTTGCGGTAAAAAATAAAATTGGCGGAACGCCAACCCCTCAACCTCTCAAACAAAATCCTGATCATCCCACTCTTTACGCAGCTTCTTAAACTCCCGTAATTCCAACTCATCTTCTGGTAAGGCTAAAGGTTCCGATGGGGCTGCTCCCCGAATTCGCCTCTGTCTGTTCATCTCTTTTTCCATTTCCTCCTCTTCCCATTTAGAACTCATCTTACCACCAGGTAATCCAAAAACAGATAAGTAATGAATGGCAATACTAATGCCCCAGGGAAGCATCGGGTAAAAGAACCAAAGGTCTCCATCATAGTTTAGAATATTCATGATGAAGAAAAAGAGAAACAGCGTAAAATAGACCCCAAGGTGGGAATAGAAGCCTTTTTTAGCTCTGACCTTCTTCTTTGCTTTGCGATAAATTTCTTCTTCAGTATAGCCCATAAATTGAATAACGTGTGGTGAAATAATAATATAGCGGGTGTAAATTTTTCGTGAAAAATCAGAAAATTAAATATAAGCTTTAATATACAAGCTTGTAATATAAATAGATAAACATGATTTCCTTTGGGAAATACAGCTAAAAATGAACGACCATTCAATTGCTATTCATCCAAAGACTACCGAAAGCCCCATCTGCCAAGGCTTCCTGTCAAAGTAGCCATTCCACCGACGAGACCACCTATTAGCGCGGTTACCAGTATTAGCATTTTACCGTCTACTCCTAATCCTTCTGGAATTTCAGCCATGCGCGCAGATAGAATACCAGCTGATTCCATATCAAGGTAAAAGGCATAACCACCCCACAAAATTGCAATAGCTAAAAAGCCAGTGAGAAAACTGCCAAAGCCTTTCATTCCAGCTACTCCGCCAATGAGAAAACAAACAATAGTCATAACCCACCAAGGGAAGTAAAATTGAGCTAAAGCTGATAGTCCGGCGATGCTTAATAAAGTTAGTATGAATTTCATTTTGTAATAGTATTGTTGTAGATAAAATAGTTTATTTCAAATCGATTTGGTATAAAGCTCGTTCTCCCAATTCCTCAGCTTGTTCCACAAACAGGAGTTTATAATAATCTCCATTCGCCCAGTCTTTTATCATATTGTCATAATAGATAGAACCAGGATTCCCAGACTGTCCGCCTGGGTAAATACCGAAAGCTTCCAGTTCTTCTCCAAAGGAAACAACCATACGCCAGGAAGGGCCAAATCCATTTGGGTTCATAGCGTTCAAGGCATTTGGAGAGCCACCGATGGAAATATTTTCAGCACCAAAAAAATGCCCCTGAGTTAAGTGCTTGATTTTTACGTTTTGCTGATCGTGCCACAGCAAAGATTCTTTTGCATCCTCTTTTTTTGAAATGTTGGTACACATGATCTTAAAAGCTTTATTGACAACCGCTTTTGCATTTTCTTTCTCTGGCGTATTCTTAATGTCAAAGAATTCATTGTTGGGAGCATCTGCGAGTAAAGCAATGGTGCGCCATTCTTCTGGTACTAAAATATCCTTTCCCTTTTTAAGCGCTTCCATCTCATCCCAGGTCATTTTATAAAAAGAATTAAACCATTGTTCAAATAAGACAGGAGCGGTAGAATTTGGACTATAGCGATAATCCCATTGGGTGAGTTGTCTCAGATAATCTCGTTCCCACTCATCCAAATTAGTCCGATCGATGAGAGGCAGCATGATTTCCAGTGCTTCTTTAGCTTTTAATGAAAAAGTATTGCTTTGCAAATCCATCATATCCTTAGGAATGATATTATCCATTTTTTCAAGAAAGCTATTCAGCGCTCGGCCCCGATAATCTTCAAATTGACCATTATAATAATAAGGGTAATCTTTTCCCGTAGATCGCTGATTAGCGGAAGCAACAAAACCACGTTTCGGATTTTTCACTTTGGGGTTGTGCGCCTCAGGTATAAAGCCCTGCCAATCGTTGCTGCTTTTGCTACCATCCTGAATGAAACGCCCTTGGGTATTTCTTTTAATTGGAAAACGACCTTGTACCTTCAACGCAATGTCTCCTTCTCTGCTTGCAAAGACAAAATTCTGAGCTGGTACTGCGTATGGTTTTAAAGCTACGGCATAATCGTCATAGTTTTTGGCTTTGTTTAGGTTGTTGATCACTTCTATTTCAGAAGCTTCCGGTTCGAAATGAGCCATCCAGCGCATGGCGAGATCTTGTTTCGCATGTCCCTTTGATTCATAAACGACAGGTCCCCAAACAGTATATTTCACGGTATCATATACAACTCCTTGTCCCTTTATTTCATAGCGCTCCACTACTTTATCTACCGCCATTAATTTTCCATCATAAAAATAAGATTCCTTCTTGGCCTCTGCCCAGTTAATGGTATACCAATCGAGAACGTCATGAGCGACATTGGTCATTCCCCAAGCAATATCTTTATTGAAACCGATCATTACACCAGGAACACCCGGAAGGCTTACGCCATATACGTTTAGTCCCGGACTGTGCAGTTGTACTTCATACCAAACAGAAGGCAAGGTCAACGGCAAATGCGGGTCGTTACAAAGAATGGGGCCTTTTGTGTTGGTTTTGCTACCGGCCACCGCCCAATTATTACTACCAATACCGTCAGGCATCTGTGTACCTTCTCGGCGGGGTAGTGGAAGCTGGCTAAGAGTTGAGTTTATAATACTGTCTTGTAATTGTTGTTTGAAATTCCATTTAATCTCCGCTGGAATGACAGGGGATTCTTTTGGATTATTATCTGAGTATAATAAATCAAAAGTTTCCTGTCCGAAATGAGCCAGTGTATTAGTCGCTTCTAAATCCATATTTCGGATACAAAGCGTTTGCGCCATGTTTTTCAGCATCAGACTCGTTTTCAGCGGAGTCCATGTTTCAGGGCTATAGTCGAGTAATTTGAATTCAACTGGATAATCCTTAGGCTTTAGTTTATTGATATAAGCATTAACCCCGGCGGTATAAGCCTCCAGCTTGGCAAAAGCAGCAGGTGATTCCTTCCAGACTTTCAAAGTGTTCGTTGCAGCATAGACCATACCCAGCCTTCGTTGATCCTTATCTGTTGATAAAGTAACATCCCCAAATATTTCTGATAATCGCCCTGCAGCTTTTCTACTGGCTAGGTCCATTTGGAACAAACGATGTTGAGCGGTAATATACCCTTGAGCGAAATATGCATCTTTTTCATTTTGTGCAAAAATGTGAGGGACAAGCCGGTCATCGAGGGTAATTTTCACTGGTTCATTTAAACCGGCCAAATCGTAAGATTCGGACGGATATTTTGTTTGCTCTCCATTTTGCCAAAAACCAGTAAAGGGATTTAAGAGGTTTCCTAAGGGAGGTATGCTAGGGTTTTGAGGATTAGGGCGAATAGAGTTACTTAATAGCCAGATAAGAGCGACGGTTATGGCAAGACTGAGGAAAAATAGGAAGCTGCGCATGTAAGGAAGTTTAGGTTTCTTTTAGTGTGTTTGGCATAGATCAATGCTTTTAGTGGCATCGAATTATGAATTTTGTATGTATAAATTGACTTCCTTGGTATAGAAAGTACTTTATGTGACAGCAAAATAGGGCAATAAATGGAATTTCCTAAGACTAAACTCTAAAAAGAACGTGATAGAAAAAAAATAATGCATTTATATCGATTTACGAACTTTTGGCCTTAAATTTGAAAATAGATAGATCATACGACGCGATGTATGTGGAAAATTATTAAACAATTTAATTCACTAACTTAGAAACATTCGATTCTGGAGCCTCGTTAAAAGAATAGAGGTGGTTTGGTGGATTTGTGACAGCATTCTTTTTTACAATATGATATATAAGACAGACTTTGTTCTGTTTTTAAAGATAGTTTTTGTGTTTATTTGTTTGGGTTAGAGACCCTTGCTTTTCTAAAGCAAGGGTTTTCTTTTTTTGTATTGGGAGGTAATTTGGGGCAATAAATGATTTCATTTGGTGATAGCCAGTAAATTGGCGCTCCGCCAAGCATATTTTTTTACCGCAAAGGCGAAAAGAAACGCCATAAAGAAACTTTCCAGGAATTTAATGTTGCGAACCTTTGTGTTTTTGCGGTAAGATTGATTCATTCGTTTTGCTCTGCGGCCTCTGACTGAGTAATCCGGATAAGCTATTTCAGTATTATAATACGATAGTGAGAAGTTGATAATGAAATACGTTAGAAGGGTTGCGCTTAGGTATTCAATTCAATTACACATTAAAATAAAAAAGCCCGATTGACTTAATCAATCGGGCTTTTTACAAGAAACAAGTGGAAATTACTTCCCTCCCTGTGGAGACAAAATACTAGGCTCGCTTGTAGGCAATGCAGCAGGTTCAGCTGTTCTTTTCAAAACAGTTCCTCTGATTGTCAATACACGACTCTGGCCACTTGGCTCATTCGTAGAAACAGTTACTTTCTTTACGAAAGGCTTTCCACTATCACGTTTAGTGTCGTAGCGTACTTTGATTTCAGCTGATTCTCCTGGGAAAATTGGCTCTTTTGGATACTCAGGAATGGTACATCCACAACTTCCTTTTGCATGAGTGATCTGAAGTGGTTCGTTACCTGTATTTTTAAAGGCAAAAGATCGATAAGGATCAGAATTGTATTCAATGGTACCGTAATCAACCTCTGTTGTTTCGAATTCCATTACTGGTCCGTCAGTTGATGGAGTTGGAGCAGCTGCTTCTGTAGCTGTTTGGGCACTAAGGGTTCCAAGAGTTAAAGTGAAAGCCATTAGTAAAGACAATAAGTTTTTCATTTAAAATATAATTTAAAGTTCATGAATTAGTGAAGTATTTCAAGGGACTTATACCCACGAATGAAATTGTAGTAAAACAAATTGGCATCTATATAAAAGCCTTTTGTATCATCTTACAAACAAAAGTAGGGATAATAATGCCAAATTTAAAGGATTCTAAGGGTAATTTCAGTTAATGATTCGTTAACAGTTATGCAGAAATTGGCCGAAATTTTTTATATTTTTGCAATTAAATTAGAGTTTATGTCTAGAGATTTAGTGTCGGAACCAAAAAGAGATTTTTGGGCTAACCGATAAACGCACGGAACCTAATAGCTTTAGTTATTAAGGGGAGTAGCTGAGCACAGTTGGCCTAAAAAGGTCATTGGGGCTCCATCTAAATCTCTAGTCATCAGCGCTAAACCATCAAAGTCGGAACAATACTGCCTAGGAGGTAGTTATAATATAGTACCATTTAAAGTTGTTTGATCAGTATTGGCTGATTATCACTTTTACGGTTGTTTTCCAATTGGAGTTGGTCATCCTTACCAAGTGACTAGAAATAACAGTCGTAAAACAAAACCTTTTTTATGTCTAAAGACTTTCTTTTAGAAAAAAACACAAATAAAAAAATCGAAAATTCACTGGAACACCAAAAAGATATTTTATCAGATTACCACCTTTGCTGCCTCAGTCGTGAAGTCAGTATTATGGCAAGGCGAGAAGTTCTCACAGGAAAAGCCAAATTTGGAATTATCGGAGACGGTAAAGAATTGCCTCAATTGGCGATGTCCAAGGTTTTTCAAAAAGGGGACTGGCGCTCGGGCTATTACCGGGACCAAACGGTTATGATGGCTTTGGATGTCACAACAATTGAACAATTTTTTGCTCAACTCTACGCGGACACTTACAATGATCCATTTTCTGGCGGCCGTCAAATGAACAGTCACTACGCTACACCCACCGTAGATGAAAATGGAGAATGGACCAACCACCTCAATCAATACAATACTTCCTCAGATATTTCCAGTACTGGAGGCCAAATGGCACGTGGACTTGGACTGGCATTCGCTTCCAAAAAATATCGGGAATTGTCAAAGCAACTTGGGGGAAATACTTTTTCTGAAAAAGGAAATGAAGTTTGTTTTGTAACTATAGGAGATGCTAGTACCTCGGAAGGTGTATTTTGGGAAACCATAAACGCTGCTGGAGTACTTCAGGTGCCAATGGTTGTTTCTGTATGGGACGATGGATATGGTATTTCTGTTCCAAAAGAAATTCAAACGACTAAAGGCTCTATTTCTAAAGTACTGGAGGGCTTTCGGGCAGAAGAGGAAGGAAATGGAATAGATATATATAATGTCAAAGGTTGGGATTACCCAGCTTTATTGGCGACTTACAAAAAGGCGATTGACCGAAGTAGAAAAACACATATTCCTGCGTTAATTCATGTAGAAGAGCTGACTCAGCAAACCGGTCACTCCACTTCAGGTTCTCACGAAAGATATAAGTCTAAAGACAGATTGACTTGGGAAAAAGAGTATGATTGTAATCTGCAATTCCGAAATTGGATCGTAGCGGAAGGAGTCGCTGATGAAGAAACATTAAAAGAAATCGAAGAGCAGGCAAAAATAGAGGCGAAAGAAGGAAAGAATAATGCTTGGGCTGCTTACCTCAAACCCGTCAACGAAGCAGTAGAGGGTTTGTCAAATGTTTATTCTCAGGTAGGGGATTTAAACCCTTCTTATCAAGCTCTCTTTACAGAATCAAGTGAGAAGCTGGCTAAAATACTAAACCCAACTATTGGAGAAATAGTAGAGTATACACGTCGATTGAAATTTGAATTAGAAGATGCAGACGTAGACTTAGGTCCAATCGACAATTGGCTGAAAGCGACTTATGAAAAAGCAGAGGTCGACTACCATAGCAATCTATATAATGAAACAGTAACCAGCGCCATGAAGGTACCGGAAGTACCTGCTGTTTTCTCTGAAACTTCTGTGTCTAAAAATGGCTACGAAATCCTTAACGCCTTCTTCGATAAGATTTTTGAAAAATATAACAACGTATTTGCATTTGGAGAAGACGTCGGTCACATCGGTGATGTCAATCAGGGCTTTGCAGGGATTCAGGAAAAATACGGAATTGAAAGAGTTTTTGATACTGGAATTCGTGAATGGAGTATTATGGGGCAAGCGATCGGAATGGCCTTGAGAGGTTTACGCCCAATTGCAGAGATCCAATATTTGGATTATCTGATCTATGGTTTACAACCGCTGACAGATGACTTAGCTACGTTACATTATCGAACAGATGGTATCCAATTGGCTCCAGCTATTATCCGAACCCGAGGTCACCGTCTGGAAGGGATCTGGCACTCTGGTTCTCCAATGGGAATGATTATAAACTCCCTGAGAGGAATGCACATTTGTGTTCCCCGAAATATGACACAGGCTGCGGGTATGTATAGCACTTTGCTACAAGCAAATGACCCTGCTATCGTTATTGAATGTTTGAACGGCTATCGCCTCAAAGAGAAGATGCCGGACAACCTTTCTGAATTTACAGTACCACTCGGGGAGCCTGAAGTTTTACAGAAAGGAACAGACGTAACGTTGGTCACTTATGGCTCCTGCATTCGTATTGCGCAAGCCGGGATTAAATTGTTAGAAAAGAAAGGAATCTCTGTAGAATTGATCGACGTGCAAACATTGTTGCCTTTTGATGTCAACCATAGAATTGTTGCATCACTGAAAAAGACGACCCGCATTGTTTTTATGGACGAAGATGTTCCCGGAGGTGCTACGGCTTACATGATGCAAGAGGTCATGGAAAAGCAAAAAGGTTTCTTCTATTTGGATGCTTCGCCAACGACCATTTCGGCTAAAGCGCATCGACCACCCTATGGTTCAGACGGAGATTACTTTACCAAACCAAATGCGGAGGATGTTTGTGAAGTGATTAGTAAATTGGTGAAAGAGTAAGCGAAAAAAGACTCAAATATAAAAGGCCACGGAAAATCAGAAAGTATAAAAGCTTTGTGCTTCTTCGTGGCCTTTGTATACAACGAAAAATTAAATCCCGATTTGGAAACGATTATGTAAATCAAAATGACTAAAGGGAGAGTGATTTATATAATCGTTTCCACTAAAGAAATCGGGAAATTATTTTTGTGTAATACTTTGTAGTTTTAAAGATGTCTTTTTACCGTTAGAAGGTTCTGCGTGATTATTCGTATATCATGTGCCCTCATTTTTTCACTTTTTTTCACATTCTCATTCGTTCCTCTCTTCTCTCTCAAAGGCTCACACTCAACTCTGCCGTAGCTTTCAATAAACAGTCAATGCCCTTTTTTCCAACAATAAAATTACTTAAGCTAATCTTCTGAATATCAATCGCCGCTTTAATACCATCCTTCGGCGAAAAACCCCTCAATCGTTTCACCTCTTTCAGAGTAATAATATCATCCAATTTATATTGCAAACGCTCTTCCATTTCCTTCTTAATACGGTCGGAAAATAAATTCACAATACTTTTTTTCCAAAAGGAAGTAGCCTTCATTTCAAAGGCCTGTATTTGCATTGTTATTTGATTCTCTTGCTTATTGTAAATGGGAAGACAATCCATTTCAATGTTGCCTTCTATAAAACCAGACAAGCCAATATTGAAATGCAGCGCCGTATTAGTTTTGTTTAATTGTAAACTAGAAAAGATCACGGTTTTCTCCTTGTAAGAAAATGATTGACCTTTAAGCTGGCTTGCCAGTATTTGCTCAATGTCCGAATAGTGCAGGGACACATTTACATTGATATCACTTTGCTCATTTTCTTCTTTAATATCAAAAGATGGGGTAGGGAGGGCTTCCTTTTTTTGCTCTTGTGGGATACTACTCAGATCAATATTGAGTAAGCAATCAAGCTGGGTAGAAAGTTCGGCGTCTTTTGTTACGGTCGGGGACAACTGAATACGCTCAGGTAAAAGCTGTAAAAACAAAGAAAGTCCCGGTCTAAGCTGATGCGATTTTTGAAAGAAAGCTTCTGCCATCATTGCTACTCCTGCCTTATTCCAAAAATTGGCAATAGCCTTATCTACTTCTCCTTCGATCTTTTTTTTGTTTTTCCCAAGAAATTGATCGGCCATTTTCTCGACGGAGAAATTCAAAATACTGAACTGCACATCCGGTTTGTCCAACCAAGTATATCGCTCTACCTTTGTATCCGTTATTAATTGCCAATAAGGTTGAAAGTCAATCTTTGTTCTGAAAGATAATTCAATCGCCCCCTGTGCCTCTACCAAGCCAAGAAGTCTTTTTCCTATGAATTGAATACCCAAAGGAATCGAAAGCAGGATGTCCTGACCAATAATGTCGACTTTCAAATCTCCCTTTTTACTAAGGAATACCTCACCCATATCGATTTGTTGAGGAGGCAAAACAGAGACGGCTTGATCCACTTGCTGATTGATCAATTTTACGAATTTGTCTTTGTCTATATTAATACCAGCCTTAAGCGCCGCAGATTCTTTCATTTTTTTGTATAGGTTTGAAACAAATATCTCTTAATAAAGTAGCATAAACAACTAGTACTTAAATCTTGTTTATTAGAAGCATAAAATTATCTTTGCTCCTTATTCAGCAAACAAAAACACGTGTCCAAGAATTTAGTCATAATTCCTACTTACAACGAGAAAGAGAATATCACCAAAATGATAAAGGTGGTTTCTGAACTCGATATGGACTTCCACATACTAATTGTGGATGATGGTTCTCCTGATGGAACTGGCCAAATCGTTAAAGATCTTCAGGCTACTTACCCTGGGATATTGCATATAGAGGAGCGGAAGGGTAAGCTGGGTTTGGGTACCGCCTACATCCACGGATTTAAATGGGGGCTGAAAAGAGGCTACGACTACCTGATTGAAATGGATGCTGATTTTTCTCATAACCCAAAAGATTTGCTTCGTTTACAGCGGGCTTGTGCAGAAGAAGGTGCAGATGTGGCTGTTGGGTCCCGATATACAAAAGGGGGGAAAGTAGAAAACTGGCCTTTTGATAGAATCTTTTTATCCTACGGTGCGTCTATATATGTACGTGCCATTACTTGGATGCCTGTGAAAGATCCAACGGCAGGTTTTGTTTGTTATAAACGGAAAGTGCTGGAAACTTTGGATCTGGATAAGATCAGGTTCGTTGGTTATGCTTTTCAAATTGAAATGAAATTTGCTTCTCGTTCTTTAGGATTTAAGATAAAAGAAGTGCCCATTACCTTTATTGACAGGGTAGAAGGTGTTTCTAAAATGAATACAAGTATAGTGAATGAGGCTATTTTTGGCGTTTTGCAAATGAAGTGGGAAAGTTTCTCTACTTCTTATGCAAAGGATTAATGTGGAAGAGTTAAGTGGCTTTGTGTTAAAATTGTTAATTCTAACACTGGCTATGCCAAAAAAATCTAAATTTGCCCATCAGGTGGGAAAATACCTCCTAATTCGATAAAAAAAGAGTAGCGAAAGTGCTCTAAAACTGCAATTAAATACTAAGAATTTCCATGTATTGACAAATGTGGAAAACTTTTTTTGCCTCTGGGGTGGGGAAATGTGGAGTTTTGTGGGAAAATTATGTAGTTTTGATCATTATTACGAAAGCAAACATACATAATGTTCGAGAATATAGGCGAATTTGAATGTAAATTAGATGCGAAGGGCCGTTTCCGGATCCCTACAAATCTGCTTTCGAAGTATGACAAGGGGATGGAGTTCGTAGTCAACAGAGGTTTTGAGAAGTGTTTGAATCTATATCCAAGACCTGTTTGGGGTAAAATGGTTGCTAAAGTGAACAGCCTTAACCCTTACAAAAAGAAGAACCGTCAGTTTATCCGCTTTATTCACAGAGGGGCTTCAGAAGCAAAACCGGATTCATCTGATCGAATTTTGTTGACTAAGACGCAGATGGAACATGGAGGAATTGAAAAAGAGATTATCCTTTTTGCGGTGAATAACTACATCGAAATATGGGACAAGGAGTTGTACCGAGCTGAAATGGCAGTCGATCCTGACGCAATAGACGGCATCTCCGATATCGCAGATGAAATAGCAGACAACCTGGATTACCCCGAAAATAACTTCGGTAACCCAGAAACATAAAGAACAATAAAAACAAAAAAATGGAATACCATGATCCCGTGCTACTCAAAGAGAGTCTAGAGGGATTAATCACCCGAGGCGATGGCATATATATAGATGCAACCTTTGGAGGTGGCGGACATTCCAAAAAGATAATTGAAAAACTAAGTGCCGAAGGGCATTTATACGGCTTTGATCAAGACGCAGATGTATTGCCGAATATTACTGAGGATGAGCGTTTCACCTTTTTGCATTATAACTTTAGATACCTACAACGAATACTGAGGCTGCACGGAATCGAGAAGGTCGATGGTATACTGGCAGACTTGGGTGTTTCTTCTCACCAATTTGATGATGCAAGTCGAGGATTTTCTTACCGTTTTGAGGCAGAATTGGATATGCGGATGGATCAACAACAGGCTATTACCGCTGCCGAAATTTTAAATACTTACGAAGTCGACACACTACAAAATATTTTTAGCCAATACGGAGAAGTTCGTAATGCAAAAACATTAGCACAAGCTATTGTCAGGGAGCGAGGGAATAGGCCCATTACCACTACCGGTGATTTTATGATGGTCATCGACGGAGTAATTCGAGGAAACAGAATCAGATATCTCTCTCAGGTTTTTCAAGCATTGCGAATCGAAGTGAACGATGAGATGGGCGCACTTAAAGATTTCTTAGCAGGGAGTCTTGAAGTACTAAAACCTGGAGGACGATTGGTAATCATTAGCTATCATTCTTTAGAAGATCGAATGGCCAAGCAGTTTCTGAAATCAGGAAACTTTGAAGGAACGGTGGAAAAGGATTTCTTTGGAAATATCAATCGACCATTCAAATTGATAAGTAAAAAAGCAATTAGTCCAACAGAGGAAGAAATAAAAAGAAACCCTAGAGCGAGGAGCGCGAAGATGAGAATAGGGGAGAAGAAGTAAGTGAAATAAAAATCAAAATAAAATTTCCCCTTAATACGCAAAATTAAAACCTGACTTCTAATTCTTTTCATAACTCTAATTCTTTTTAAAAATAGGGTGATTTAAAACTTAACAGCCATAGAGTTAGGGGCAGCGCAGACAAAATCCTAAAGAGGTATGGCCAAAAAGAAAAAAAAACTGACAGAGTATCTATCTATAGGACAAATGAGTTCTGAGTGGGTTTTGAAGAATTTACCCTTCGTTTTGTTTATGGTTTTTTTGGTCATTGCTTACATCGCAAATGCGCATTCTTCAGAAAAAAAAGTAAGAGCCATTCAGGGACTACAGCGAGAAGTGAAAGAATTGAGGTGGGAATATATGTCGCTAAAATCCAGTCTGATGTTCAGTACCAAACAGTCGGAGATTGTCAAAGCAGTAGAGCCGATGGGATTAAAGCCAATGAAAGGCAAACCTAATAAGATTATTGTAAAGAGGAATTAAGCTTTTAATAATTGTAGTGATTTAGCAGTTTGCTTTTAGCTTCACTATAACATGCGAAAGTGGGAAGCTAACTGCCAGAAGCTAAAAGCCACAAATTCATTTAATCACTCATTCACTTATAGACTTCCTGTGGCAGTAGACATTAGAAACGAAGTATTGAGAAGAGTTTATTTGGTGCTCTTTTTTATCGTATTGATTGCCGTTGTGGTCTTTTTGAAGGCCGTGAAGATTTCAGTGACAGAGGGAGACAAGTGGAGAGAAAAAGGAAAAGACCTTTATGTATCACTAAAACCAGTGAATGCAGAAAGAGGAAATATATTAACAGAAGATGGCAGTTTACTGGCCACTTCGTTACCGTTCTTTGAAATACGATTCGACCCTAACTCAACCGGCATGGCCGAGAAGGATTTTTATGACAATCTCGATTCCCTTGCCTTTTGCCTCTCTACTTTTGTAGACAAAACCTGGACCGTTGGTGGATGGCGCCAACGCTTGCTGGAAGAAAAAGACAAAGGTCAACGATACATGTTGATCAGTTCTTCTTCTTCTTATACCGAAACGGAACTGATTAGAAGTTTTCCTTTATTTAATAAAGGTCAGTATGGTGGAGGACTTCAAATTATTCCTAACCCCAAGCGAGAACGCCCTTTTAAAGGTTTGGCTCATCGGACCATTGGTTATACCCGCGAAGGTTATAATCCTGTTGGTTTGGAAGGTTTCTTTAATGGCCAATTGGTTGGTAAACAAGGAGCTAAAGTCATGTTTAAAGCGCCTGGGAATATTTGGCTGCCGATGTCTGACCTTACGGAAATAGAACCTAAAAAAGGAGATGATATAGTCACCACTTTAGATGTAAACCTGTTAGATATCACCAATGAAGCTTTACTACGTGGTCTCAACCACCATGAAGCAGAAAGCGGAACGGCGATTATCATGGAAGTGAAAACAGGGGCGATAAAGGCGATTACCAATTTAGGTAAAATCGAAAAAGGCTATTTTGAAAAATACAATTACGCAGTCGGAGAAGCTTATGAACCTGGTTCTACTTTCAAGATTGCATCCTTGATGGCTTTGATGGAAGATGGCTATGTTAATCTTTATGATTCTATTGACATAGAAAAGGGAAAGCATACTTTTTATGAAGAAGAAATGGTAGATGCCAGTCGCGAAAGTTTTAGCCTGGATACCACTACCGTAATGCGTGCTTTAGAAATTTCGTCAAATGTTGGTATTGCAAAACTGGTTACTAAGTATTATGGAAATGACGATAAAGGACAAGCTCGGCAGTTCATAAAAAGATTGAAGCAGTTCAAATTACACCTGCCAGTCAATATTGAAATTCAAGGAGAAGCCAATCCTTATATCAAAGAAGCTTACAGCAAAGAGGACAAATGGTCTGGTATCACTTTACCATGGATGTCCATCGGCTACGAAGTGTTATTAACGCCCGTTCAGTTGCTGACCTTCTTTAATACCATCGCAAATGATGGAAGAATGATGAAGCCTTATTTGGTTTCAGAAGTGCAACAATTCGGAACAACCGTGAAAAAAATAAAGCCTACAGTAGTTGATAAAAGCATTGCTTCAAAGAAGACCATTGACAAAGTAAAATTATTGTTAGAATCTGTAGTTGAAAATGGGACAGCCCATAAGTTAAAAACAAATAAATACCGCTTTGCTGGTAAAACAGGAACGGCACAAATCGACTACAGAAAATTTAAAAGAAAAGAAGGGATGAAATACCGAGCCTCTTTTGCAGGCTACTTTCCAGCAGATAATCCGGTTTATACCTGCGTAGTTGTTGTGACCAACCCAACAAAAAATGGGATTTACGGAGGAGACGTTGCCGGTCCGATTTTTAGAGAAATCGCCGACAAATGTTTTGCACAAAAAATAGAACTGCATAGCCCTTTAAATAATAAACCTAAACCAAGAATGGCAGATAAATACCTGCCTTCTTACCAAGTGGCACAAGGAAAAGATCTGGCACAAGTGCTGGACCGATTGCAACTGCCATACATAAATTATACACAGGAGGACCATTGGGGAGTGTTGACTGCAGAATCAGACACACTCAACATCCTGACCCGTCAAATGGCGGAGAAGACAGTACCCAATGTAGTCGGTATGGGGCTCAAGGATGCACTATATGTTTTAGAAAACCTAGGATTGCAAGTAAAAGTCAGCGGCGTTGGTCGCGTTAGAAAGCAATCCATTATTCCAGGGACTAGGGTACAGGGACAAACTGTCAAGCTGACTTTAAGATAACACAACTAATCAGAGATGAAGCAATTGCAAATTGACCAATTTTTTGATTAACAATTATCCCCTCATTCTTTGAAACACTATCCACCTACGCTACGGCGATAGGGGACAATTTTACACTAAACACTATTCTCCTGGAGTGAGTGGTAGATAAAGGAAGCTTCGGCTGAATTTATTTTCTTTCTCACTCCAGGGCACTATGAAACACTTTTCTAAAACATTGCAGCATTCTTGAGTAACTTACTGAGAAATATTAAAACAATAGCCTTACATCGTGACTTCCCAGAAGCCATAAGCGGAGTTGAATTTGATTCCAGAAAGGTTAAAAAAGGAACCCTGTTCGTAGCCATTAAAGGGTTACAGTCTGATGGCCATGATTACATCGAACAGGCCATTATAAAAGGAGCAACCGCAATTATTTGTGAAGTGCTACCAGAGAAACGAAGTTCGGATGTTTGTTATGTGCAGGTAGAAAATTCTGCGAAAGCACTGGCCTTAGTGGCCGCTGAATATTACGGACATCCTTCAAAAAAAATTAAACTGGTGGGTATTACTGGTACCAACGGAAAAACCACCACAGGAACATTATTGTATAAGCTGTTTACCCAATTGGGTTACAACGCAGGGCTGATCTCAACCGTTGAAAATAAAATAGGCAATGATACTTTGCCTACTGATTTTACCACCCCTGATGCCGTAGCGATAAACGAATTGCTACAAAAGATGATAGACGCAGGTTGCGAATTTGTCTTTATGGAAGTGAGTTCTCACGCTGTGGATCAGGAACGGATTGCCGGCTTACATTTTACCGGCGCAGTCTTTACCAACTTAACACACGAACACTTAGATTACCACAAGACTTTTAAGTCTTACTTAGAAGCCAAAAAGCGGTTTTTTGATCAGTTACCTGCGAACAGTTTTTCCCTGACTAATGTCGATGACAAAAACGGGAAAGTAATGTTGCAAAATACAAAAGCAAAAAAGTATACTTACGGCTTGAAAAGACAAGCCGATTACAAAGCAAAGATTATTGAAAATTCTTTTTCCGGTTTGCACCTAAATGTCAACGGAACAGAAATGATCTGTAGACTCATCGGAGAATTCAATGCTTACAACTTAATGGCCGTTTATGGAACCGCTATTTTGTTGGATGCTGATCCGGAGGAGGTGCTGGTACACATTAGCAACTTGACAACAGCAGAGGGTCGTTTTGATTTTCAGGTAAGCCCTGATGGGAAAATAGGAATTGTCGATTATGCACACACACCAGATGCTTTGGAAAAAGTGCTAACAACAATTGCACATCTTAGGAAAGGAACGGAAAAAGTAATTGCAGTGGTCGGTTGCGGCGGAGATCGCGACAAAAGTAAAAGACCAGTGATGGCTAAAATCGCTTGTGAAAACAGTCAACAAGTAATTCTAACCTCAGACAATCCGAGGACGGAAGACGCCAATACCATCATTGAAGAAATGGAGGTCGGCATTCCACCACATTTGAAAAATAAAGTGTTGTCAATAACAGATAGAAAACAAGCCATTAAGACGGCAGTTCAATTGGCAAAAAAAGGAGATATCATTCTCGTAGCAGGCAAAGGCCACGAAAAATACCAGGACATCAACGGAGTAAAAAATCCATTTGATGACAAAGAAATACTTAGAACATTGTTCAATAGCTAATAGCTGAACATGTTGAAGAACTATTATCATTCTCAGATTCTCGACAGCCGGTGGCGAGTGCAAATTTGCCCCAGCTGTTTTTTGAGAAGCTCGATAGTGGGCAGTTAAAGTTAACAGTTTACGTTTAGCTTGAATTAGTGGGAAGTTTACGTTAAAGTTAACCGTTTAAGTTAGAAAAAAAGACATACTATTAACAGGAAACAGGAAGGAAAACAAATCTGAATTCTCTCCCAATCCGATAAGCAAAAATTTAGGCAATAGCCTGATTTCACAGCAGGAAAAACAAACGAAATGCTCTACTGGCTTGCAGAAATGTTACAGGAGAACGGGTACCAACAATTTAGGTTGTTCGAGTACCTCACATTCCGTGCGGCCTTGGCAATCATCATGTCTTTAGTTATTTCCATGTTATTAGGTGGTCGAATTATTCGTTATTTGCAGCAATTGCAAATAGGAGAGACCGTACGTGATCTTGGCTTAGTTGGTCAAAAAGAAAAGCAAGGAACCCCAACAATGGGAGGTATCATCATCATTATGGCGATCATAATTCCTTGTCTGCTCTTTGCAGATTTGACTAACGTGTACATCCTGTTGATGCTGGTAACAACCACTTGGATGGGGATTATCGGTTTCATTGATGATTATATCAAAGTGTTTAAAAAAGATAAAGAAGGACTGAGTGGGAAGTTTAAAGTATTGGGGCAGATTGGACTTGGAGTTATTGTCGCTTGTACAATGTTGTGGAGTCAGGATGTAGTGGTTCGTATGAATAAAAAGATTG
This sequence comes from Saprospiraceae bacterium, assembly GCA_047626155.1. Taxonomy (GTDB): domain Bacteria; phylum Bacteroidota; class Bacteroidia; order Chitinophagales; family Saprospiraceae; genus CALGLS01. The sequence goes on from JBLHRR010000013.1 coordinate 39,393, forward strand.
CAATAGAAGAATATAAATTTGGAGCTGAAGATTTTGTCAATGAAATCCTCGTCGAGAAAGATGGTAAAGGGCCTGTAGAATTTGTAGATGTAAAAACAACTTTAACCAATGTTCCTTTCTTCAAGGGAAAAGAACCGGCTTACTCAGGTCTTCTTTTTTTCCTAGGAGCAAATGCAAAAGGTTTAGTTTGGTTGATTTATATACCATTTATCATTTTTATCATCACAGCAGTTTCAAACGGAGCGAATTTAACGGATGGAATAGATGGCTTGGCAACTGGAACTTCCGCGATAATGGCTGGAACGCTGGCCTTACTAGCTTATGTTTCGGGTAACTCCAACTTAGCAAGTTATCTTACTATTCTGTACCTGCCAGGTACCGGAGAATTGGTCGTTTTCGCAGCTTGTTTTCTCGGAGCTTGTATCGGCTTTTTATGGTACAACTCCTACCCGGCACAAGTCTTCATGGGAGACACCGGAAGTTTGACGATAGGAGCGATCATAGCAGTATTGGCCATAGCCATCAGAAAGGAATGGTTGATTCCAATTCTTTGCGGAATCTTTTTAGTAGAAAATTTATCGGTAGTATTACAAGTGAGTTACTTCAAATATACCCGAAAGAAATACGGCGAAGGCCGACGAATATTTTTAATGTCACCCTTGCATCACCACTATCAAAAGAAAGGGATGCACGAGTCAAAAATTGTAACCCGATTCTGGATTGTAGGAATATTGTTGGCAGTAGTTACAATTTTAACTTTGAAACTTAGGTAAACCAAAATAAAAACGAAAACTGTTAACAAAAACTTCCCACTAACGCGTTATAGAGAAGTTTTCGTTTTAGTTAAATCACGAAAGTGGGAAGTTTATGTTAACAGTTAAAGTTAATAAAAAAATGAAAGCAGTAATCTTAGGTGCTGGAGAAAGTGGAGTAGGAGCGGCATTATTGGCAAAGCAAGAAGGCTACAAAGTCTTCGTATCTGATTTTGGAAAAATAAAAGAGAGCTTTAAAAAGGAATTGGAGCAACATCAAATCCCTTTTGAAGAAAACAAACATACAAACGAATTAATCTTTGATGGGGATTGCATTATCAAAAGTCCGGGAATACCCGACACGGTAACTATCGTTCAGGAAGCACTGAATCGAAAAATACCAGTCATTTCGGACATTGAATTTGCAGCAAAATTCTGTAAAGGAAAAATAATCGCCATCACAGGTAGCAATGGGAAGACAACCACGACCAAACTAATTTACCACCTTCTCCACAAGGCTGGCCTTTCGGTCGGTATTGGCGGAAATGTAGGATTTAGCTTCGCTAGGTTACTCACCCATAAACAGCAAAAGGATTGTTATGTATTGGAGCTCAGTAGCTTCCAATTAGACAATTGCTACGATTTTCGACCAGAGATTGCACTCTTGCTCAATATCACTGCCGATCACATGGATCGCTACGATTACAAGATCAGCAATTACGTTGCATCGAAATTTCGAATTATTCAAAAACAGCAGGATTCCGATCTTTTTATCTACAATGAAGCAGACGAAAATATCAAATCCTACCTAAATAAAAAGCCAGTTGGGATGAACACCATTCCGGTTAGTGATAAGTTCTTTGAAAATAAAACAATACGTACACGAGAAAATCAGTACACACTGAAAGGCACGAATTTAAAAGGCCCGCACAACGGATTTAATGCGACTTGTGCTCTACTCGTTGCTGAAAAGATGGGAATTGCTAAAGAAAGTTTACAAGAGAGTTTAACCACTTTCGTAAATGCGCCACATCGTTTAGAGTTCGTTGCCGAAATTAACGGAGTCGATTATATAAACGATAGCAAAGCGACCAATGTAGACTCTGTTTATTATGGTTTGCTAGCTATGGAAAAACCCTTGGTTTGGATCGCAGGCGGTATAGACAAAGGAAACGATTACAGTTCCATTTTACCACTAGTCAAAGAAAAGGTAAAGGCCATAGTTTGTTTAGGAGCCGACAACGAAAAGCTACTAAAAGAATTTTCACCACTAGTACAAATCATAAAGGAAACACAAAGCGTAACAGAAGCTATTGAACTGGCTGCTGCTTTTGCAGAACCAGGAATGACGGTTTTATTATCTCCCGCTTGTTCTAGCTTTGATCTTTTTGAAAACTATGAAAAGAGAGGAGAGCTATTTAAGGAGGCCGTGCATAATCGAAAATTGAAAGAGAACGAATAATATTTTTTGTGTAATACTTAGTAACAACGAAAAATTAACTTTCCGATTTGGAAACAATTATGTAAATCAAAACGACCAAAGGGAGAGTGATTTATATAATTGTTTCCACGAAAGAAATCGGGAAATTATTTTTTGTGTAATACTTAACGTCCATGTCAATAGGAAATAAAATATACGCAGAGTTACGAGGCGATAGAGCTGTTTGGATGATCCTACTTATGTTGGTCATCTTTTCCTTGTTGACGGTCTATAGCTCAACGGGGCATATGGCTTTTCAAAAGCAAGGCGGGAATACCGAATTTTACCTTTTGAAGCATTTTTTCTTCATCTGTATCGGTTTGACCCTGACTTACATTTGTTATGTTATGCATTATACACAGTATATGAAAATCGCACCGATACTGTTGGTTATTTGTATTCCACTGTTGATGTATACCATAGGATTTGGGGTGGAGGTAAATGATGCGAGGCGTTGGTTGAGGATACCTTTTATAGGCTTAACCTTTCAGACATCGGATTTTGGAAAACTAGCTCTGATCATTTATGTAGCCCGCGCAATTTCAGCGAAACAGGATTATATAAAAGATTTTAAATCGGCTTTCTTACCGATCATCGTACCCATACTGATTATTTGTGGATTGATTGCTCCAGCGGATTTATCCTCAGCGCTTTTACTTTTTGTAACCTGTATCGGAATGATGTTTTTAGGAAGAGTAGCGGTACAATATATATTCCTGTTGCTCCTATTGGGGATTGTAGTTTTTGCAGGCTTGATTGTAATCGGAGAATTTTTTCCAGATTTTGTAAGAACAGATACCTGGATCGAAAGACTAAGAGCCTTCTTGGAGGAGACAGAACCGGGTCACCAGATTCTACATTCTAAAATAGCCATTGCCAACGGAGGCATATTCGGAGCAGGCCCAGGAAACAGTGTAATGCGGAATTATCTGCCAGCTCCTTACTCCGATTTTATCTATGCTATGATATGCGAAGAGTATGGTTTGGTTGGAGGCTTTACGATAATTTGTTTATATGTGTTTTTGTTTTTCCGTTGTGTAAGTATTGTTACAAGAGCACCTAAGGCATTCGGAGCCATGTTGGTTATGGGATTGGGGATGTTGATGGTTATACAAGCATTGGCAAATATGGCTGTAACAGTACAGTTGGTTCCAGTAACCGGATTGACACTGCCACTGGTAAGTATGGGAGGAACCTCAATCGTATTTACCTGTATCTCTTTTGGAATGATACTAAGTGTGAGTCGATATATTGAAAAGACAAGTTAGGAAGGCCGAACGCGACCCCTAAAGGGGAGACCTAACGCGCGCCCAGAGCTTACCGAGATGTAGCTCCCCTTTAGGGGCAGGGGGTAAATGCATGGAAAGTTTTTACTAAAAGAATGTAAAATAATTGAACAGTTAATAGTCAGGAGTTAACGATTAATAGTTGGTAGTCAGTAGTAAAAAACTAAATTACCGTCTAACCAAATTATTTACTCAATTATGAAATCAGAAAAAAGAAATAGAAAAGTAATAATCAGTGGCGGTGGTACAGGAGGCCATGTCTTCCCAGCAATCGCGATAGCAGATGCATTGAAGGAGAAAGATCCAACAATAGAAATACGCTTTGTAGGGGCGCAAGGGAAAATAGAAATGGAGAAAGTTCCAGCGGCAGGTTATCCAATAGATGGACTTTGGATCAGCGGCATACAGCGGAAACTCACTTTAAAAAATTTACTCTTTCCATTCAAGCTGATTAGCAGTATGTGGAAAGCACATAAAATAATTGGTCGTTTTCGGCCAGATGTAGCAGTAGGCGTTGGAGGCTATGCGAGTTATCCAACCTTAGCAGTGGCTGCCAGAAGAGGCATTCCCACATTGATACAAGAGCAGAATTGCTATGCGGGTGTAACCAATAAGATGTTACAAAACAAAGTGTGCACTGTTTGTGTGGCTTATGATAAAATGGATCGCTACTTTCCAAAAGCAAATATCATCTGGACAGGAAATCCGGTACGGAAAGATATAGCAGAATTGGAAGGGAAGAAAGCAGAAGCATTGGCTCACTTTGGTTTTAAGTCAGATCGAAAGACCATTGTCATAATAGGCGGATCATTGGGCGCTCGAACTTTGAATGATAGCATGGGAGCTAATGTTGCTTTACTGGCAAAACATCCAGAGGTACAGGTTTTGTGGCAAGCTGGAAAGTTGTACATCGAAGAGTTTAAGGACTCAGAGACTGCCCGTTTGGAAAATGTAAGAGTGCAAGCTTTTATCAAACGGATGGATTTAGCTTATGCGATGGCAGATGTAGTGATAGGAAGGGCAGGGGCTTTAACCATTTCTGAACTGTGCCTGGTCGCAAAACCAGCCATCTTAGTTCCTTCGCCAAACGTGGCTGAAGACCACCAAACGAAGAATGCAATGGCCTTGGTGGAGAAGGATGCAGCTATTTTAGTCAAAGATAAAGATGCCAAAGGGATGATTCAAAACGCAATTGAACTGTTAGCCGATTTTGATAAGATGACTTTATTGTCACAAAATATTAAAACATTGGCCAAACCTGATGCTGCTGCTCAAATTGCAGACGAAGTGATGAAACTCATTGATAATCAGCCATAAAGAGCATTATTATATTAAAATAAATTACAAATTACAAAACAAATGAATAAATATTTTTTTATATAATAATTACGGCACATACTTTGATATTTAAGCCTGATGTACAGTGCTTTATAAAGATAAAAAGATACAATTAATAAAAACTGTAATGTTAATAGACCTGTGATAAAAAAGCGCTTAGAACTCGAAGACCTAAAAACGATCTATTTGATCGGTATCGGTGGCATCGGAATGAGTGCATTGGCCAGATATTTTTTACAACGCGGTGCGGCCGTGTATGGCTACGATAAAACCGCAACAGTGCTTACCAGAAAGCTGGAAGCTGAAGGGATGACAATCCACTACGACGAAGATGTAGCACGAATACCAAAAGGAGTTGATCTGGTAATTTTTACACCAGCCATTCCAGCGAAACATCGGGAATTACAGTACTTCCGTACCAATGATTTTCCGATTATGAAACGCGCAGAGGTATTGGGATTGATCAGTCGAAACTTGAAAACCATAGCGGTTGCAGGGACACATGGAAAGACAACGACAAGCGCTATTGTGAGCCATATCATTCGAACGGGCGGGATTGATAGTACTGCTTTTTTAGGCGGCATAGCTCAGAATCTTGGCTCGAATTACGTTGGTGGAAAGAGCAACTGGATGGTGGTAGAAGCGGACGAGTTTGATCGTTCTTTTTTACACCTGAGTCCAGATTTAGCGATTATCCTTTCTATGGATCCAGATCATCTGGATATATATGGAGCGCATGACGAGCTGAAGAAAACCTTCGCCGAATTTGCGGGACAGTTGAAAGAAGGCGGGCAGTTGTTTGTACAAGCCGACTTGCCTTTAGAGATGCCAGGACAAATGAGTTTTGGTTTAGAAAAGGGAGATTATTTTGTATATAATGAGCGGGTTGAAAATGGCTGTGCTGTTTTTGATTTCAAAAGTCCTAAAGGCAGTATTGATAACATTGTTTTTACAATGCCCGGCCGACACAATATAACAAACGCCTGTGCTGCCATTGCCGTAGCGCAGGAACTGAATATTTCGGCGAAAGCCATCAAAGACGCATTGGCTTCATTCAAAGGAATAAAGCGACGTTTTGAAAGAGTATATAGTGATGAACAAGTGGCGTATGTTGATGACTACGCCCATCATCCAACAGAGTTAAAAGCAGCGATAGATGCGACCCGACAATTGTTTCCCGGAAGGAAAATAACAGGAATCTTTCAACCACATCTGTTTTCCAGAACCCGTGATTTTGTAAAGGGTTTCGCTGAAGCACTGGATGGTCTGGATGAATGTATACTAATGGATATCTACCCGGCAAGAGAAGAGCCGATACCGGGAGTTAGTTCTGCAATTATTTATAATAAGATGAATCTTGCAAGCCGGACACTAGTTAATAAAAAGACGCTGATGGAAGAGCTGGCTGAAAAAGAAATTGATGTATTACTTACTTTAGGAGCTGGAGATATTGACAGGTTTGTGCAACCCATAAAAAGCTGGTTGGAACAAAGAGTTGGTTGGAACAAAGAAGACCATGAAAAAGAAGAATAAAAAAAAGAACGCAACCTTTGTCCTGAATTTGTTCTGGTTGGTTTTGTTTTTCGTAGCAGCCATTTTAATAATTTGGTCCATCGAAAAGAAACAAGCCAAAATAACAGGAGAGTTGACGATAATAGTAGAAGACTTACCAGAAGGTAACAATCTACTTACAAAAGAGGATGTTTTGGAACGCTTACAGAAAAGTTTTGTTATAGGCTTGTCTGGACAGCCGGTAGGAGCGCTGGATGTAAAGCAGATAGAAGCAGTATTGGAAGAAGATCCTTTTGTGAAAGCTGCGGAAGTTTACATCAATGCAAAAAACAAAGTTCACATTGAATTGAAGCAAAGAGTACCATTGTTGCGAGTGATTGATGCAGAAGGAGAGAATTATTACTTAGATAAAGCAGGCAACAAGATGCCGCTATCCAAACATTTTACCGCAAAGGTTTTAGTAGCGAATGGAAATATTCCACCGCACATTCCCAACTTTAGGGAAAAACCAAAACATGCTTTGCGAGATTTGTTTGAATTGACAAATAGAATTTTAAAAGATGATTTTCTGGAACCATTAGTTGCACAGATTTACCGCGACAAAAAAGGGAGTTTTATACTGGTTCCAATCGTAGGAAATCAAAACATAGTCTTCGGACCTTATGAATCGGTAGAAGACAAGTTTTTTAGATTAGAGCAGTTTTATTTAAAAGCTGTACCATACACTGGATGGAATAAATACAAAACGATTAATCTGACATTCAAAAATCAGGTAGTTTGCGAAAAACGATAGGATGATCCCATTTTCCGATTTTTTAAGCACTGCCAAAAAATTATACTATGATGGATAACTTTAGTACAACACAAAAAAACCAAGTAGTTGTTGCCCTGGATATTGGGACTACAAAGGTATGTGCTATCGCGGGTCGTAAAGACGAACATGGAAAAATTGAAATCCTCGGTATTGGCAAAGTAGAATCTTCTGGTGTTTCCAGAGGCGTTGTTTCCAATATTGAAAAGACAGTGAAAGCAATCAAAGAAGCGGTTGCTTCTGCTGAGCGCAACTCTGGTCAGGAAATCAAAATCGTGCATGTTGGAATTGCAGGTCAGCATATCAAAACTTTGCAACACCGCGGTATCCTTACCCGTGACAACGATTTGCAGGAAATTGATCAATCTGATATCGATCGTTTAATCAGTGACATGTACAAATTGGTTTTACCTCCAGGAGATAAAATCTTACACGTTATTCCACAAGAATATACTGTTGACAACGAGCAGGGAATCACCGATCCAATTGGGATGTCTGGTGTTCGCCTCGAAGCCAACTTCCACATTATAACTGGTCAGATCACAGCCTCTAATAATATCTACCGTTGTATCGAACGCGTAGGTTTACGTGTGGCAGATATGACTTTGGAGCCAATTGCTTCTGCTGCCTCAGTATTGAGTCAGGAAGAAAAAGAAGCAGGGGTTGCATTGGTAGATATCGGAGGCGGTACTACAGATATTACCATTTTCCAAGACGGCATCATTCGGCACACCGCTGTGATTCCTTTTGGAGGAGACGTTATTACAAAAGATATCAAGGAAGGCTGTACTGTAATGGAGCAACAGGCTGAAAAGCTGAAAGTGAAATTTGGTTCTGCATTATCTGAAGAGGTTTTTGAAAACAGAGTGATTACAATTCCTGGTTTGAAAGGCCATGAGCCAAAGGAAATTTCTGAAAAGAATCTGGCTTTGATTATTCAGGCAAGAGTAGAGGAAATTTTGGACTATGTGGTTTGGGAAATCCGTCGCTCTGGTTATGATACCAAGTTGATTGGAGGCCTAGTTTTGACAGGTGGAGGATCATTGTTAGAACATATTGAAAAGTTGACAGCTTACCACACTGGTTTTAGTACACGTATCGGAATGCCTATCGAGCACCTGGCACATGGCTACAATGAAAAAGTATGCAGCCCTATTTATGCAACCGCGATTGGCTTGCTCATCAATGGCATTAAGAGCGTAGAAAGTGGAAAGGTGGTTTACAAAAAAGTAGAAGTGGAGGAACCTGTAACTGTTGATGCCATTATTGAAGAGGAAGAAAAAGCAGCAGCAGAAGCTATTCAACTTGCAGAAGATTCCAAATGGTATGAAAAGCTTTTTAATAAAACAAAAGAGTGGTTCGAGGCTGAGAGGGATACGGAATTTTAATATGGTAATACTGTTACATAAAAGGATAAAAAAGCTGAGCTAAGTAACAACGAAAAATTAAATCCCGATTTGGAAACAATTATATAAATCAAAACGATCATAGGGAGAGTGGTTTACATAATTGTTTCCACGAAAAAAGGCGGGAAATTATTTTTGGTGTAATACTAAATATCAGCAACTGAAATTATTAAGACTTAAGGATCGATTTATTTAAACTTATTTAAACTCAAAAAAAGAAATATCATGTTCGATATACCCAAAGAAGAAGGATCAATAATCAAGGTCATCGGTGTAGGTGGCGGTGGTAGCAATGCGGTCTCTAACATGTTCCGTCAAGGAATCGTTGGTGTAGACTTCGCGATTTGTAACACAGATAACCAAGCGATGGACTTAAGTCCAGTACCTACAAAAATTTGTTTAGGTCCTGAATTGACGGAAGGCCGTGGAGCGGGTTCCCGCCCGACGATCGGAAAGCAAGCTTGTCAGGAATCCATAGAGGAAGTAAAAGTATTTTTAGCTAATAATACCAAGATGTTATTCGTCACTGCAGGTATGGGCGGTGGTACCGGAACAGGTGCTGCACCAATTATTGCCAAAGCTGCACAGGAGATGGACATCCTTACAATTGGTATTGTGACGTTACCATTTACTTTTGAAGGAAGAAAAAGAACGACTCAAGGAGTTGAAGGATTGGAAGAGCTAAAAGCAAATGTAGATTCATTGATTGTTATTTCTAATGATAAATTGCGCCAGATTCATGGTAACTTATCACTAGGGGAGGCCTTCTGCGAAGCGGATAGTGTATTGACGACTGCGGCCAAAGGTATTGCAGAAATCATCACAGTAGCCGGTTATGTAAACGTGGATTTCGAAGATGTAAACACTGTTATGCGTAGCTCAGGAGTTGCCATTATGGGAACCTCACAAGCAGAAGGAGAAGATAGAGCGAAGCGTGCCGTTGATGAAGCATTGAACTCTCCATTATTGGAAGACAACCACATCAAAGGAGCACAGCACATTCTGTTGAATATCACTTCTGGTACCAAGGAAGTAACAATGGATGAAGTTTTTGAGATTACAGAATTCGTTCAGGAGGAAGCGGGTTATGGAACCAACTTAATCTGGGGTAACTGCTTTGATGAGACCTTGGGTGATGCCATTTCCGTAACGGTTATTGCTACTGGATTTGAGCATATAGAAAAGGATCAGGAAGCACCAGAAACAGAGAAGGTTCGTATTTCACTGGATGAAGACGATAGGAATAAACCAGGTTTCTACGAAGTTGGACACAATGATGGAGATAAAGCGAAGACTGTCGAATTCGATGATGTTCGTGACTCTCTAACAAGATACAACCGAACTGGATACTCTTACGAAGAACCTTATTTGAAAAGCGAGGAAAAGAAGCAGTTGGAAATGGAGCGTCGCTTATTGCAGGAGGAAGAAGCTTTGCGAAGAGAGAAAGAACGCTTACGTAATGCAAGAGTGAAGCTAAGCAACCCAAACACGGTAAGTGATTTGGAAAACCAACCGGCCTACCTTCGTAGAAGAGTAAATTTGGACGACAATCCAAAATCAGAAGAACTCAATCGTTCTCGTTGGACCATCAGCGATGATGAAGAACCAGAATTAAAATCGGACAATAGTTATCTGCATGATAATGTAGACTAGTCGTTGAAAAAATAGCTGGGCAATCTCTTTATCTATCTTTTGGGTGTAATCCTTAATACCCGAAATAATATATTGTCCACCAAAATAGTTTAAATAAGTTATCCTTATCCACAGGGCATTTCGATTAGTTCGGGATGCCTTGTTTTTTATTATATATTAAATGTTGCGCGATTGCAATATTTTTTAGCTAAATATTTGTCAAATAAAGATATTTAACTAATTTTATGTCAACAACTCCAACCAACTCAAATCAAAAGGCTTTCCAAAAGCCGAGAATTACCTTGTTTTTGAAATTAAGCTTTGTGCTTAACTCTAAATTTTTAACTGATTAAATATAAAAGCCTATTTAGGTTTGTGCACTAAGATGGAATGTCTTGTGGATGTATTGTTATGTGTGTGACAGATCGTTTTGAAAGGTTTACTAAAATTGATATTATTCTTCGCCGTTTACAGCGGTAACAACTATTTTTTATAAATAGAACTGTTTCTATTCTTTTTTAGATTCCAGTTTTGAAAAACATCGCGGGTTAGTGATTATGTCAGGGAGTGTTTTATTGCACTCGCTTGGGTTAAATTGCTTTGTTCTTTTCCATCTTTGGTTATGGGAAAGTATTGTTGTGTGTAGATGGAGAATTATTGTTTGAACATTAACATTACTACTTTATAACCTTTTTAAAACTGTGATTATGAAAAAAAGATTTACAAAATTATTAACAGTAATAGCCTTATTTCTACTGCCCTTTTCTTTGGTAGAGATACAGGCACAAGGAGAAACATGTGTAACAGCTTTGGCTGTAGCTGCGGGTCCTCATACCGCTGATGGCGCAGCATCTGGAAGCGGAGCATCTAATACTTGCTATTCAAGTGCTACCCATGCGGATTGGTATTCTTATACTGCACCGGCTGATGGTTTTGTTGACATTAGTGCCTGCCTGGGCGGAGTGGATACAAGACTTAGCGTATATGATGCTTGTGGGGGAACCTGTATTGCAAGTGATGATGACACCTGTCCATTTGCACCAGATGGTTCTGGAAGCTCTTATGCCTCGGAAGTGACTGGTATCGAAATGTGTAGTGGCAATACCATTTATATTGAATGGGATGACAGGTGGTCAACAAGCGGTTTTAACTGGAATTTGACTTTTACTCCAGGTTCTCCTGCTGGTTGTGGTACTCCTACAGTGACTTGTGGTGCAACCACGAATGAGACATATTGTTATACTACCAACGATGCGACAACTTGGGGCTATGTTTCCTCAGATGGGACTAGTCCTTTGACGCTTTCCTTTAATTTCGGTGGAATAGAATCCTGTTGTGATAATATAACGATCTATGATGGTTCCGATAATACCGGTACTGTATTATTTTCAGGAGCCAATGGAGGTGATTTGACAGGCGTAACGGCTACCTCTACCGGTTCTAATATTTTTATGGAAGTCGATTCAGATAGCTCAATAGATTGTGCTAGTGGTTCCGGTTGTTGTACTACGAGCTGGGATTGGGATGTGGATTGTACAGTTCCTGAGAATGATCTTTGTGCAAATGCAATGCTTATTTCATCTGGTTCCAGTACAGGAGGGACAACAGTTTATGCAACAACTACTGGTGAGCCACCAACATGCGTTACCACCGTTACTGCTGGAGGTGTCTGGTATGTTTATAACTCTATTACTGCAGAGACCGTAACAGTAGACATATGTGGGGCGCCTTATGATTCAAAAATAGGAGTATATTCAGGATCTTGTGGTGGTTTTACCTGTGTAATTGGAGAGGATGATGATTTTTCAATTTGTGGCACCGATGACCCTTCTGTAGAGTTTGTTACAACCGCGAGTTTTGCGGCTGAGGACTACTACATATATGTAAATGGTTTTGGAGGAGGTCAGGGTACTTTTGTAATAACAATTGCAGGAGTGCCTCTCCCAGTAGAACTCATTTCTTTCGAAGGCCAAACCATTGAGAAAGAAAACAAACTTACTTGGGTCACCGCTTCCGAGGAAAACACCGAATGGCACATCATTGAGCGATCTATCGATGGCCAAAAAGACTGGACAGAAATCGGAAGAACTCGTGCGGCAGGTACGACAGCTGAACTTCAGCGATATGAAATGATGGACAGAGCTCCTTTGGCTCAAGCTTACTATCGGGTGAAGTCTGTTGATTATGACCTTCGTTTTGAGTACTCTAATTTGGTTGAACTACAAAGAGAAGATGCACCTGGTGACATCACGGTATATCCAAACCCAGTAAGTCAGGAATTAAATGTTGACTTCACTTTAGCGAAAGCACAAGAAGTGAGTATTGATATTTCTGATGTAACGGGTAAGTTGATCTCTGTAGAAAATTTCGAGGCTTCACGTGGGCTTAACAACCATAACATCAATTTCAGTAACTTGAATAGCGGTGTATACTTTGTGACGATGACCAGCTCCAATGGGACGGTTACCAAACGAGTAGTGAAGAACTAATGATTCTTTAATTTGATACTATAAAATCAATTATAAAAAGAGTATCCCGTCAATTAACTTTGGCGGGATACTTTTTTTATTGGCTTCAATGTGTAATTTTGATCTTTATTTCAAAATTACAATGACAGCTTATGAATATCCAGAAAATTACTCTACCTCTTTTATTACTTGTTTTGCTTTTAAGCAGTGCCTGCAAAACCACCAAACTCCTCTCCGATCAATCCATTAGCATCGAAGCCATCAAAAAAGACGTCTACTTCCTTGCCGATGACAAACTCGAAGGTCGCGAAATAGGAACCAATGGCGAACTCATCGCAGCAGAGTACATCGTTAAGCGATTCAAAGAAATTGGAGTTGCACCTGTCGGAACCGACGGGAGCTATTACCAATCCTTCACTGGAAAAGCAGAAGTAGATCCTCACGGAAACAAGGTCGACAGCGAAAATAAGCCACCACGTGGAATTAATGTTATCGGTTTCTTAGATAACAGCGCCCCTACAACAATCATCATCGGAGCTCATTATGATCACTTGGGTTATGGTAAATTCGGATCACTTCATGCTGGAGAGCCGGAAATTCATAACGGAGCGGACGACAATGCCTCTGGAGTTTCGGCTATGTTGCAACTGGCGGAGCATTTGAAAAATCGATACACTGCTAATAACTATTTGTTAATTGCTTTCTCAGGTGAAGAAAAAGGATTGTGGGGCTCGAACTACTTTTCTAAAAATCCAACCATCGAAAAAAGCACGATGAACTATATGATCAATCTGGATATGGTGGGACGTTTGAAACCAGAAAAAACCATTGCTATTAATGGGGTAGGGACCTCTCCTTCTTGGGTACCCGTAATTGATAAACTCAAAGTAAATGGCCTCAAACCCGTAACGACAGAATCAGGAATTGGCCCTTCTGATCATACTTCCTTTTATTTAATTGATGTCCCAGCTATTGCTTTTTTTACGGGACAGCATGCTGATTACCACAAACCAACAGATGATGCTGATAAGGTCAATTACCCTGGAATTCAGTCGGTTGTGCAATATGTTGATGCTTTGATTGGGAAATTGAATGGCCGTGGAAAATTGACATTCACTAAAACAAAAGACGATTCGATGGGAGGTGACACCCCGCGTTTTACAGTCACCTTAGGTGTTATGCCTGATTATTTGTTCGGAGACAAAGGAATGCGCATAGATGGTGTTAGAGAAGGCCGCCCAGCTTCTAATGCGAAGATGTTGGCTGGTGATATTGTCATCCAAATGGGAGAGCACAAAGTGGACGACATGAATGGCTATATGGATGCCTTAAGTAAGTTTAAAAAAGGAGATACGACAGTTGTGAAATTTAAAAGAGGGGAGGAGTTGATGGAGACAACTGTTAACTTTTAAGCGTTAGCTATTAAATCCAACTTATTAAATCCAACTATTGTGTTATAAAAAAGCCCATGATTTTCTTTTTAGGAAATCGTGGGCTTTTACATTTTTATTAATCTAATAAAGCTAGTGGCCTTATTAAGTTATCAATGCGATAGTGGGAAGTTTACGTTTACGTTAAAAGTTGATTTATCCTCCCGTTTCCTGTCGAAGGACCTTAATTTGACTTTCCCATAATTGACGTTGATCGTCTTCTTCTCCTTCGTCACAATAATCGGTGATCTCAAGGATGGTTTCATTAGTAACAGGAGATTTACGGAATCGGAATTCTAGATACTCGTCTTCATCGGCGTCTTCCCATCTGAAGCGTACTCTATCGTCTTCTATATCATCAATAAGCTCAGCGACTTCCTCTGAACCGTTCCAGGAGAAGGTGTACACATCATCCTGAATGTCTACTTTGTCACAAAACCAACGAACCAAGCAAGCAGGAGTGGTCATGAAAGTGTAAAGGATCGTCGGGGACGCTCTAAACAAAAATTCGATTTCTACGGAGACTCTATTCATAAAGGAAATATGGATTTGATCTTTGACAAAGAAAACAGTGATTAGGTCAAAGAAGCGTACAGTTATTACACAAAAATTTGTTTGCACAAAGTGTATTAGCGGCAATAAGAAATAAATATCTGGCTTTTCCAAATTTTAAATTCATCAATTGTGGATATTCTCATTAAAAACCCTTATTTTAGGACAGATCGCATGATTAATACCCATCACCTCGCTTTTTACAAGAATCATTACCGTTTTCAAGCTCAAAAGATAAGGAAGAAAGCTCTTGTATTCCTGCACTTGACAAGCAGAGATAAAAAGCTTACTTTTGCGCCGTATTTGAGAGATGTTGGGCAATTGTACATCAAAAAAAATTAACTTAGATCGCTGCAATCATTTTTTTAATGCAAAACGACCACAGGGAGAGTGCTTTAACTAAATGATTGAGAGTATAGTGATCTAAATTATTTTTTGTGTCATAATGATATTTCAATAATTTAGAATTGAATTTCTGTTTTTCTCATCACCGATTCACTTACGGACCCCATTCTAACAAATTTTTAAGTTTTTACGCTATACTATTTTTAATAAATTAGCGTCTATTTAATCCCATCGAAAAAATCTTCTTAACGGAAGAACTGACTTCAACACGCTTTTACACACCTATCTGCTTTGGCAGGTAGCTAAAACGAGAATACCTATTAAATCTGAACTTCATACGTATATTCGCTGTTAAATATATTGTATGGGCTATCGGATCTAATAGGAAAAGTGACTTAATATTAAAAATAAGCCTTATTAGTAAGTGAGTGATTGTCTATTTATAGTTGGGAGTTATAGCTTTACATAGAATTAGAGGTAACAAATCAGCAAAAAGACCATTATTCAACCTTATGAAAAGACAGATTTCTTTTTACATATAAATTTATAAACTGTTATTGCATGAGACAACTTAAAATTACAAAATCAATTACCAATCGGGAAAGTCAATCCTTAGAGAAGTACCTGCAGGAAATTGGAAAAGTTGATCTGTTAACCCCCGAAGAAGAGGTGGATTTAGCTAAAAAAATCAAGCAAGGAGACCAAGCGTCCCTTGAAAAACTAACAAAAGCTAATCTCCGTTTCGTAGTTTCCGTGGCCAAACAGTATCAAAACCAAGGTCTATCTCTCTCTGATTTGATCAACGAAGGTAATCTAGGTCTTATCAAAGCCGCTCAGCGTTTTGATGAAACCAGAGGTTTTAAATTTATCTCTTACGCAGTATGGTGGATTCGTCAGTCTATTCTTCAAGCACTCGCAGAACAATCTCGTATCGTTCGTCTTCCCCTCAATAAAGTTGGATCTCTAAACAAGATCAATAAAGCTTTCTCTGAGCTGGAACAAGAATTCGAAAGAGAACCCTCTTCTGAGGAATTAGCGGAGATGCTAGAAATACCGACTGAAGAAGTAGAAACAACACTTGGGGTCGCTGCCCGTCACGTATCTATGGATGCTCCATTCGTAGAAGGAGAGGATAACTCTCTATTAGACGTGTTGGAAAACAGCGGAACACCTGGTACCGACAAAGCTTTGGAATACAAGGAGTCTTTGAGCCGTGAAATCAACCGCTCACTTAGCACCCTTACTGATCGCCAATGCGACGTTATCAAACTTTATTTCGGTATAGGTATAGAACACCCCATGTCTTTGGAAGATATCGGAGACAAATTCGGTCTCACCAGAGAACGTGTTCGCCAAATTAAGGACAAAGCCATCAACAAATTGCGTAACACTTCAAGAAGTAAATTACTCAAGAATTATTTGGGCGCTTAAAAAGCCCTTACCCATTTTTCGTTTAGAGCATTGCGATAAGCAATTATAGTATTGCCCTTAACCATGATGAAATATAACAAAGAAATAACTACTGCGCCTCGGATTGATTTCCGGGGCGCTTTTTTTTTGCGAGCCCCGTTTTTTTGCGAGTCCCGAGCGGCGGCTCGGGTGAATGTAGGGTTGACTCCTCTAGGGGCTTTCGGGAGATACGAAAATACCTCGCTCGGATGTCCTTTCATGAAAATATAAGGATCGAAAGTATTGCTTCTGTCTAAAGTAGTATTTTCAAAACCTTCTCCGTAAATTTGCATCGTTTTAGACTACCTACCGTTATAATTTAAACACCATTAAATTAGCAATGTCCACAATTACCATTGTTGCTATTTTTTTTTAAAACCATTTAATCTTTACCATTCATGAACGAAAAAGAATTATTGCTCCGAAACCAGGCCGATGCCTCTTTGCAGGATTGGAGAGAAAAAGAAAAAACCGCACTAGAGTTGCTCAAGGTTGCTGGTGACCTTCGCTTTGACAGATCTATCGAATTAGTCATCTTCCGACGTAATATCTACGATAGCAGAGCGAGTGAAATTTTGAACAATCATTTGTTTGCTCAAAACTATGTCAACCAACCGCTGTCTGTTGATTTGAGTTTGGAATTAGCTAATGCTATTGCTGTAATTCCTGATCTTGGCCCAGCCAAATTGGATATTGGAAAACTAGGTGCTGAATGGTTAGAGCAAAAAGATCAATACAAAACTGTGGTGGACTTCATTCACGACAAGTTGAAAAATAACATTACTAATACAGATGATGGAATCAATTCAAAAGACGTTGTTCTTTATGGATTTGGTCGTATCGGTCGAATAGCCGCTCGTATCATTATTGGAAACACGGGTAGGGGAGAGCAGTTGCGATTGAAAGCAATTGTACTTCGTCAAAAAATGAAGAACCGTAAAGAAGAAGCGGAAAAAAGAGCTGCATTATTGGAAGAAGATTCTGTGCACGGAAGATTTCGTGGAACCATTGCCGTTTCTGAAGATGGCGAGGAGCTAATCATTAACGGTAACCGGGTAAAACTAATTTACGCTAGTAGCCCAACAGAAATTGATTACACTTCTTACGGAATTAACAATGCGCTTGTTATTGATAATACTGGTGTTTGGAGAGACAAAGAAGAGCTAAGTATTCATCTTCGTCCGGGGATAGACCAAGTCTGCTTATCTGCGCCAGGAAAGGGAATTCCAAATGTCGTATTTGGCGTAAACCACAAAACATTCAAACCAGAGGAAGATCAGATTTTCTGCGCTGCCTCTTGTACAACAAACGCTATTGCTCCTATTCTAAAGGTCATCAATGATAACCTCGGTATTCAAAGAGGACACTTGGAAACGATTCATGCTTACACTAGCGATCAAAACCTTTTGGACAACTTCCATAAGAAGCCAAGAAGAGGAAGAGGCGCTGCTGTAAACATGGTGTTAACCAGTACTGGTGCTGCCAACGCAGTGAATATTGTAATGCCGGAATTGGCTGGAAAGCTGACTGGAAATGCGGTTCGTGTTCCTACGCCAAATGTCTCTTTAGTAATCCTGAACCTAACGATTGATAAAGAAACTTCAGTAGAAACTTTAAATAAAATGTTCAAGGAGGCTTCTATTTACGGAGACCTTATTGAGCAGATTCATTATTCTGAATCAACAGAGTTTGTATCTACACAAGCGGTTGGTATGACAACGACTTCGGTCTTCGATGCCCCTTCTACAATCGTTTCGCCGGATGGTAAAAATATTACGATCTATGCTTGGTATGACAACGAGTTTGGCTACACCAGTCAGTTGGTACGATTGGCGAAGTATGCAGCTAAAGTGAGACGTTTTTCTTACTATTAGTGGAGTGATAAAGAGGGAAAGGGCGTTTAGCTTTTGCTTTCTTTGTATAGAAAATGAATAAAAAAAACTATTAACTGGCCTTAGGCTGGTTAATAGTTTTTTTGTTAAATCAAGTTGTATCTAATTAGAAAGAGACACCGCTTTCTTATTATTCGTCTCATCACATTCCCTCACTGCAAGATACGGATCCAATTGTATGATAAGCATGGAAGAGTATTTTGTTTTCTTGGTAATGTCCAGGCGAATAACGCCGGTGTAAACTTCTCCGGGTTTCAACAAATCCTGATCATTGATGAAAGCTCCACCAATAGGGATGGACCCTTTCGATAATTTACCTGTTCTATTTAAGAAGGCCTTAATGGCCAAGTTCCTTTCTCCTTTTCCTGATTCTCCTTTAAAGGAAGCAGGGCCTTTTCCATTATTGGAAATACGGTATTCAATGGTCGCCCATTTTCTTGTTTGGCGTGTTATTATCAATGTATCAAGGCGAAGGTCAGGACAGAAGTTTCGGGCAATATAGTCTTTACCTTTTGAGCTGTTGTCTCCAACAGAAATGGTAAAGGAATCATCTTCCTCTTCTTCAGCTAACTTGCGATTTGGATCAAGACGTAATTTCATTGTTTGTTTTTTCAATGATTGTCCTGCCTCTAATGTAATGTCATTGTTGAGCACTTGCTGGATAATATCATTTTTATAAGCAAGTAGGGCTGCTTTTTTAAGACTTTTATCAAATTCGAAGTAAATGGGAGGTTTTGTGCGCTCTCCCTTTTTATGGAAAATGGTTTCCCGGCCAGTATTGATGAGCTTGTATTGTAGCTGCGCAGATTTAGATTTTTTCTTCTTTACTACGATGTCAGCAACCACAATGCGGTAACCATTATAGGCCCGTGTGACGCTAGGAAGGCTATCTACTGTTACGTTTTTGGGACTTGAACAGGCAGTCAGACTTTGGAGCAGTAAGATCGGAAAGACAAAGAATAAGTCAGACCATTTTAATTTAAAAATCATTTTCTCAGTTTGTGATCGAAGTACTGTTCTCAGTCAAAGGTTTTAACTTGATGACATAGAATATATCTGGTACTCTTTAATTTGTTTACTTGGTATTTAGGCAAAAATGAAGCCGTAGCCGAATCAGTACTATAAGAAAGTTATAAGTAACAACAAAAAATTAACTTCCCGATTTGGAAACGATTATGTAAACCAAAATGACCAAAGGGAGAGTGATTTATATAATCGTTTCCATGAAAGAAATCGGGGAATTATTTTTTGTGTAATATTAAGCTACACAGATAATGCATTTTCCAGGTCTTTTAGTCGATTTTCAATGTCTTTTTGCTTCCCTTCTATCTGAGTAATTTGAGTTTCCTCCTCCTTTAAAAGCGTATCAAACTCATCAAAATTACCGTCAATCTTGTCTTTTATATTTCGGATGTACTGATTTAGCTTAGTCGTCACTTCCCCTTCCAGCTGTTGTCTTCCCTTTTCTATCTCCACTCGGTAGCCGTTGATGACCTTTTTCCGTTGAATTCCCACAGAGACGCCTGCGAACAACAATCCTATAGTGGTCAGAATGCCGCCGGTAATGTCAAAGACCATCCCATTGGTAACCGTAGCTAGAATAACACCGATGACGGCGATACCCGAACCTGTAGCGACATTGGGTGACATGGACTTATGGCCGGGGAAAAGCTCTTCATCTGTGAAATTCTCCGAACGGTTCATAAACCGAGTAAACGCTTCTTGTAAATCCTGAATGACATGAGTTCGCTTTTCAGCAATTTCACTAAACAAATCATGATTTTCTTTCAGAATGGTTTTACTATTTCTAATTTTTAGATCAATCATGTGGGCCATTTGCTGAATGCTGTCGGCTATATCGACGACTCCGGAATTGAGTCGGTCTTTCATTGCAGCGTTGAGGTCACGTTCTAGGTTTTTAGCAATGTCGCCAAGCCATTCCTGCGCCGATTCTTTTTTACTAAAGAAAGAAGAAAAGGAACGTTTTAGTAGCGTAAAGAAATTCAGTCCTTCACTCAGTTCTCTTTCTGTCTTCAATGTTATTCTATCATAAGCGGCCAGTAAATTTTCAATCAAGGTATTGACCTGATATTGCGATTTCTTTTCTTGGTCATCTAGAGTTTGCTGAACATCCTTTCGGAAAAAAGTATCCGCGTCCCATTGTTGTTTTCGGATGAGCATTCCTTGGGAGATTCGGTCGTTGAGATTTTGCGCCGTTTGCACATTACTTTGCAATTTTAACAAAGGTGCTTTTCCTCCCGTAATATGTTCCATGATGTATGCACGAATGTTTTTAAATCCGCTGATTTCTTTTTCGCCTTCTATTTCCTGCTTGGCAGAAACGGCAAAAACCAAAGGAGATTCAATTCCTTTATCTTTAGCATATTTTTTAACGCCTTCAGTATTAATCGCGAGGTCCTCCTCATTCATCAAATCTTTTTGCTGTAAAACAAAAACAATCTTCTTACGCCAGTCGTCATGGATGTAATTGAAGAAATCCCAGGCGGATTGGCGATAAGGATTTTTAGCTTCAAAAACAAAAACGATTAGGTCAGAAGCAGGTATAAATTTTTCGGTAATTTCCTGATGATGATCCACGATGGTGTTTGTACCCGGTGTATCTACGATGGCAATTTCCTTTAGGATTTCTACCGGTTGTGTTATCCTTTTCAGAAAAGGAGAAATATCTGTGAAGCTTTCTTCAGCGCCATAAACGATCTGTTGAATGGTATCTGTCATTGGCGAAGGAGCTACCTTACAAATTTCTTTACCCGCATCTAAAAGTGCATTGATGAAACTGCTCTTTCCAGCCTTTACCTCACCCACAATGACGAACATAAAAGGTTCGTTGATGCGTTCCTTCAAATCCTGAATCGTTTGCTGAAGTTCGTGGTGACCAATTTCTTGGGTCAGTCCATGCAACTCGCCAACGATATGGTTAATTTGGATGCGTTGATTTTTTAGTTTTTGATCTAAGATTTCGTTCATGTATGTCTATGTTAAGTAAATAACAATTAATTAAATTCTACTACCTCCTCGGGTGGCAGCCCCTCCTTTAGGAGGCTTGGAGGTTGCGCTGGCAAAAGGGTATAGTAACTTATTCTACAATGCAACTTTCTAAAATAAGCCCTGCTCCTGGTCCGCTACAAAAAAGCAAGTCTAAGATACTCAAATTGCTCAAAAATCCATGTCTGTCTTCAAATGCTTGGGGATAATAGGCTGCTTTAAAATGTTCATCTGCCCGTTGTTTATGTTGCTTCGGATGAATAGCGTTGCGCCAATCTGCTGTATCACCAGAAGGGGCTGCTTGATATTCAGCAGTCAAAGTTATGGAAACGTCCAGTTGTAACTTTTTTGTTATCCAAAGGAGTAAATCGTAATTGAAGTCCCAAAGGTATTCATATTCCTTTTGGTAAAAAGCCTTTAGTTCATCTCCGTAATATTCAAAGAAAGGACTGTTGCCATAAGCAGATTGTATGGTTCGCCAATGTTGGTTTCGCCAGCTGCTGTCCTCCTCCGAAATGCGGGTTTGACGGATATCCTGTTGTTCATTTTTTCCTTTTACCAATGGGATAGAAAGCATCAAAACGCCATTAGCACCAGCAATATAGCAGCGATTGCGATAACTCCCTTTTCGGTAATGTTCTTTTTGTTCTAACAAGACCTCTTCATGCCGCAGTAACTTAGCAAAGTACTGGGTGGAAGGGAGGTATTGAAGTTCTATAAGTAGTGGCATGGGCGTAAAGGTATGGAAATATTAATTTTAAGGGAGCGTACTTTAGGTATTACACTAAAAATAATATCCCGATTTTTTTCGTGGAAACGATTATGTAAACCACTCTCCCTGTGGTCGTTTTGATTTACATAATCGTTTCCAAATCGGGAAGTTAATTTTTCGTTGTTACTAGACAGATGATTCCATTATAAAGATTGTCAAACCAGCCCCCCGCCCGTCTGCGACAGTCGGACTGGTTCCGGTCAGGCGAGTTTGTCTTAAACTATAGGTATCTTCGCCGCTATGAAAAGCCTCCGAAAGCACTTGCATGACCTAGCCGCTGGCACCACTATATCCAATGCTGATTTGGATATGAGTATTACGACACCATATCTTGAAAAACGGGCACTCTTTCCTGCGCAAATCAGTTCTACCCCTGATCCGAACTTAGAAATAATTGTTGTTATTCCCGCTAAAGATGAGAGACAGCTGCTCAAAAGTCTCGAATCATTGCGAGAAGCAAAGCAACCTCCTGCTGCCGTTGAAGTGATAGTGGTCATCAATGACTCCGAGAAAGATGAGGAGAAGCTAATCAAGCGAAATTCAAAACTTTTTGCGAAAGCTACAAAATGGGCTGCCGAAAATAGTACGGCCTCAAAGAAATTCCATATTCTTTATCATAGTAGTCTTCCGGCCAAACATGCTGGGGTTGGTTTAGCCAGGAAAATAGGAATGGATGAAGCTGTTTACCGCTTTGCGCAAATAGAGCGAATGAATGGAATCATTGTTTGTTTTGATGCGGATACGCTTTGTCAGCCAAATTATTTTAAAGTTATACAACAATACTTTTCCGAAAGGCCAAAATTGCAAGCTGCGGGCATTTATTATGAGCATCCATTGGAAGGTTCGGCGTATCCGAAAATGGTCTATCGGGCTATTACTTTGTATGAATTACATCTGCGGTATTATACCCATGCACAGCGTTATGCCGGTTTTCCATTTGCTTGCGAAACCATTGGTTCGGCGATGATCGCTCGGGCCGATGCCTATCAACAACAGGGAGGAATGAATAAGCGGAAGGCAGGGGAAGATTTCTATTTCTTACATAAATTTACGCCGCTCGGTCATTTTGGAGAAATCAAAAAAACGATTGTTATGCCATCACCACGGCGTTCTGATCGGGTGCCTTTCGGAACGGGAAAGGCGGTGGCCACTATGACGGAAAATACTAAGGAAGAGGTGAAAACCTATGCGCCCGAAAGCTTTGAAGATCTAAAAGTACTTTTTGAAAAAGTACCGACATTGCGAAAATGGAAAACAGAAAACGCAGAGACTATTTTGGGCTCCCTTCCCGAATCCATTCAGGCGTTCTTAAAGAGCATTAACGTAGATAAGAACTTAACCGAAATTATTAAGAATACCTCTAGTGCTGCTAATTTTGAAAATCGTTTTTTCCGCTGGTTTAATGCGTTTATTATTATGAAATATGTTCACTTCGCTAGAGACCAATTTTACCCAAATGTAAAGGTAGAAGAAGCTGCGAATTGGTTGTTGAAGACACATTTTCGGAAACGACTGAGGGGAGAGCAGACCGCGAAATCGCTGTTGTTGCTATTACGTAAAGAAGATAAAAAGGCGAAATATTTCTTTAAGTAGGGAAAAATAATAAGATGATTGCTAGCTAAAAGCAACGATTTGCGGCAAAAAAGAACTATTTTTGCGCGCATTTTATTTTAAATAAATCAAAATCATAATTTCGATATGAAATCATTACTCTATTTAATTCCTGTACTTTGCCTAACAATTGCATGTGGTTCAGGTGGGCCATCCGTAGGTGGAGGTTCTACTGCATTAACAACTTTTGAAGACAGCCTTTGCTATTCTTTCGGTAGCTTAACAGCTGATGATTTAAAAACACGTGGTGTAAGTCTAGAACCTGCTGCTTTTGGAGCAGGAGTCGAAAAAGAATTGGACGGTTCTTCTACAATGACTGAAGAAGAAATGTTCGGTACTTTCGCTGCTTTTTCTAAGGAGTTGCAAACAGCGGGAGGTGCATTCACTGAAGTTACGCCAACGACCATCAACATTGATTCTTTGTCTTATGCCATTGGTAAAAACCTTGGGGCGCAATTGAAAACGGGTGAAGTAAAAGTTAACGTTGCTGCAACAATAAATGGTTTGAATGATGTTTATGCAAGCACGCTTAAAATTGATAAAGTAACTGCTGAAAAAATTATGAAGACGTATACGGTTCAGGCTCGCCAAAAGGAAATGGATGCTAACGCCGCCAAGTTGAAACCAAACATCGAAGAAGGTGAAGCTTTCCTAAAAGAAAACGGAACAAAGGAAGGGGTGAAAACAACAGAATCTGGTTTGCAATACAAAGTACTTACAGCGGGTAAAGGAGCGAAACCTGCACCTACTGACAGAGTGCTTGTTCACTATGAAGGACGATTGTTAAACGGAGAAGTTTTTGACAGCTCTATTGAAAGAGGAGAACCGATTGAGTTTGGTTTGAATCAGGTAATCAAAGGATGGACAGAAGGTGTATCGTTGATGAGTCCTGGAGCAAAATATCAATTGTACATTCCTTATAACTTGGCTTACGGTATGCAGGGAAGCCCTCCAAAAATTGGTGGAGGTGCTACTTTGATATTTGATGTGGAGTTGTTGGAAGTGAAGTAATTACCTTTTAACTTAGTTTACAATAAAAAGCCCCTGAAGTTTTAAACTTCAGGGGCTTTTTATTTTTGTACTGTTCTTTTTTTTATTCAAAGGGATCGCTAAAGCGGGGATCTTCTAGAAGGTAATTATAACATCAGAAAAATAAGTATTAGCCCTGCTACTCCAACAATGCTTGTGAATATTCCCATCCCT
>JBLHRR010000014.1:0-63269 GCA_047626155.1 Saprospiraceae bacterium
TCTTCGCTTACAAGCTCACATGAGATTACTATTTCAAGATAGCATAAATAATAAAAAATCCTTACTATATTCACCGAATGAAAAAGTTTTTATTCCTATTCCCCATTTTGCTTCTTTTTTCAACTTGTAAAGAAAGCACCTACAAAAACGTTCTCATTCATCAAGCCGGAAAAACCGGACTTGGGCCCTGTGAGCCCAGTATTTTCATCAACCCTAAAAACCCTAATAATATAGTAGCAGGCGCGGTACTTAACACCTATCATTACTCTTTCGATGCAGGAGCAAGTTGGGAAAAAGGAACACTAGAATCTTCTCACGGTGTATACGGTGACCCTTGTATAACCGCAGATCTCGATGGAAACTTCTACTACTTCCATCTAGCAGACCCAGATGGCACCAACTGGCAGAGTCCCCGAATCCTAGAAAGCATCATCGTCCAAAAATCTACGGACGGCGGAAAAACATGGAACGATGGAGCGGCCATCGGCGCCACTCCTCCCAAACAACAGGACAAAGAATGGTCCTGCGTAAATCCTTTAGATAACAGTATATACACGACTTGGACGCAGTTTGATAAATATGGCTCAAAAGAACCGGATTGCCAATCTTTAATCCTTTTCTCAAAATCTACGGACGGTGGCGCCACCTGGACAAGGCCCACTACCCTCTCCCAATTCCCTGGCAACTGCATCGACGATGACAACACCGTGGAAGGCGCCGTCCCCGCAGCGGGACCCAACAATGAGGTCTATGTCGCCTGGGGCTTCGACAATAAAATCTATTTTGATAGAAGCATGGATAGTGGAGAAACCTGGCTGGAAAAAGACATCGTGGTCGCCGCTCAACCTGGTGGTTGGGACATGACCATTCCCGGAGTCGGAAGAGCCAATGGGATGCCGGTAACCCGTGTTGATCTAAGCGATAGCCCTCACCGAGGTACCATTTACATCAATTGGGCAGACGCCAGTAATGGTCCTGACAACACCGATATTTTTGTGAGCTATTCCAAAGACAATGGAAATAGCTGGAGTACTCCAGTAAAGGTTAACAACGACCTTACAAAGAAACATCAATTCTTTCCTTGGATGGATGTCGATCCGGTTACGGGGGCGATATACGTGGTTTATTATGACCGCTCCGCATACGAGGACTTTAATACGGATGTCGTGTTAGCTAGTTCTACTGATGGTGGCCGCACCTTTAAAAATGAAGTCATTTCTGAAAGCCCTTTTATAACGCCCGGAGAGTTTGTCTTTTTTGGAGACTACAATAACATCAGTGCCTATGGTGGAAAGGTTCGACCGATATGGACTCGCTACGAAGACAAGAAGTTGAGTATCTGGACGGCTTTGATTGATAAGAAGGTGCGGAAGGTTTCGCCGTAGTTGGTGGATTTGTTGAATGGTGGATTAGTTGAATAGAGGTTATTCGGTTTCCGGCCGACCGTACCACTCTATTTGGAATAACCTCTAATTAGTGCGGTCAGTTTGTGAAGTAATAGGACTAAAGCCCTATATTAGCGTAGGTCGTCCCTACAAGACTGTACGTTGCATTTTCGTAGCGCCGTTGCGGTTACCCCTAACGATTGGCACGTTCGATCAATTATTTCATCACCTATTAAAACTTTTAAAAAATGAAATTCGAAATATTTCAAAGCGAGAAAAATGAAAAATTTTATTTCCGATTGGTAGCTAGAAATGGGCAGATTATCATATCTAGCCAGGCTTATGGTTCAAAGGCGGCGGCAAACAATGGGGTTCTTTCTGTTGGAGAAAACGCTACAATTGCTGATCACTATGATCGTAAGGTAGCTACTAATGGTAAAAACTTTTTCAGTCTAAAAGGTGGTAACGGCCAGATCGTTGGTGATAGCCAGATGTATGCTTCAGCTGATGGGATGGAGAATGGGATTAAGTCCGTAATGGAACATGCACCGATTGCTCCTGTTGTTGATTTGACTGCGTAAGGGATGTTCCTTCCTTTGGACAATTAAACGTTTACTAAACCTTCGAGGTTTAGTAAACGTCCAAAGGCATAGCGGGATGCTCCTTCTTAGATACGAAGCTCCCAACAATAAAACGGAAACTCATTTCCATGAAAATGGCAAAGCCCCTCCGCTTTGTCGTAGCCTAACTTTTCATACAAAGCATTAGAACCCGGATTCCCAGCATAAGCATCTAAGCGGATGCAGTTATATTGTTGCTTTTTAGCAAAAGCAGCTGCAAAAGAACAAAGCGCCTTGGCAAGCCCTCTCCCCTGCGCTTTGGGATGAACCGCTAGACGATGAATCACCAAGACCTTCTCCCCAGCATACTTCCAATTGATGGCCTGGTACTGCTCATCCTGCTGCCCATTCAAGGTAATGGTTGCCAGACATTCCTTGCCTTCTCTGATCACATAAGTTTCTCCTGCCTCCACATCTTTTCGGATATGAGTCTCTCCCGGATAATCATAGTGCCACTGTTTGATTCCCGCTGCCAGAAGAGCATCCGTACAACGAACAAACAACTGATGGACGGATGGGATATCAGTTAGTTTAGCAATTAAAATTTCTATTAGCATAAACAAGTTGTATAACGTAGGTAAAATACCGTAGATCAATGATTTATTAATTTTAAAGCTTTTTTGCGTATTTTTTCTTAATTTTGCAATCGTAAATTTAAACTCTTCTTTGACGAATGATCTCCTTTCTCAAAAAAAATCTTCATTACGACTGTAGTACAAACGAAAGCAGTGTTGGATATATGTTTGAGCAACTATAAAAATTCGGTATTCGTTAAAGAACCAATTAAATAAAATGACTAAAAATAAAATAGAACTTCGTACTGGAATCATTGCAGTGATTATCGCTTTAGCAGCTTTGAGCCGTTTGATTCCACACCCAATGAACTTTACACCAATTGCGGGAATCGGTTTATTTGGCGCAGCTTACTTTTCAAGAAAGTGGTTGGCTTTGATTATTCCTTTCGTTGCCATGTGGGTTTCGGATCTTGTCATTAATAACATTTACTATCCTATCGTCTTTCCTCAGTACTATGAAGGATTTACCTTATTCACCAATGGTTGGTACTGGATGTACGGTAGTTTTGCTTTGATTATTTTGTTGGGGTTCAAAACCTTGAAAAAAATAAAGCCAATGAATCTTCTTGGTTCTAGTTTGATGGCTTCTATCATCTTCTTCCTGGTTACAAACTTCGGTACTTGGATGACGGGAACACTTTATGCTAAAACAACAGCCGGCTTGGTTACTTGTTATACCGCTGCCATTCCTTACTTCTGGAACACATTGGCGGGTGACTTATTTTATGTAGGTGTAATGTTTGGTGCATTCGCTTTATTACAAAATCGCTTTCCTGTTTTGTCTTTGAGTAGAGCTTAAGACAAAATATCCCTATCCATTCTTAGCACAATGGCCAAAAACAACGATATCGATTCCGACGCTAACAATGATAAAAATCCAGCTCCTTTAAAAGAGGGGCTGGATTTTTATATGGAAGATGGTCGCTTTGTACTTACGGAGCATTATCTGCGTGGGCGTGGGTATTGTTGTGGGAATGGCTGTAGGCATTGCCCTTATGGTGGCACGGAAGGGAAGGATACTTCTTTGAAGTAAGTTTTTTTTTGAACCGCAACGGCGCAGCGAGCGCAACGGTAACGCTACGTTTTTTTTAGGGATTAAGCGAATTTAGGAATAGAGCCTAACTATTTCTTTGTCGTGGTCAAAGCTTCCACTGCGGCTAGCACGGCCAGTTCATATCCTTTTGTTCCTAAGCCACAGATCACCCCTTCTGCTATCCCGCTGATATAGGAATGATGTCGAAATAATTCTCTCTTATGAATATTGGAAATGTGTACTTCGTAAATTGGCAAGCCACTTGCTACCAGTGCATCCCGCAATACGACTGAAGTATGAGAATATCCCGCCGGATTAATAACAATAGCACTACAGTTACTCATTGCTGACTGAATGTGGTCAATCATCACTCCCTCACTGTTCTCTTGTTCACAGATAATTTCCACGCCTAAGGATTTGCCCAATTTGATGCAATCAGCATTGACATCGGCTAAGGTTTTGGAACCATAGATCTCGGGTTCACGGGTACCTAGTAAGTTGAGGTTAGGGCCGTGTAGAAGCAGAATGGATTTTGGCATTTTTTTAAAACTTTTAACTGTTAACTTAAACTGTTAACTTCCTTCTATCGCATTAATGAAGGGAAGGTGACGGCGAAACTACTTGGCCAAGCCTCATAGCCTTTTATGCTAAATAAAAGAGTGTCATCGACCCGATGTCAAATAACCACTATCCTAATTATACGTTTCACAAAGATGAATTGTTTTTTCGGAAAAAGGAAATTTTTGTGAGGAGGTAGATTTCTCGACGCATAAGTTTATATTTACCCCATGAAAACTATTCATTATCCATTGCTTTGCTACCCGCTTCAAAAAAATGCCGTTCTGGGTATTTTGGTGGGTACCGAATTCCAGGTGGTAGAGCCAGGAGTAAAGCAGGTTAAATCGATTTTGAATGACCATTTGCAACGGATGTACAAGAAGGAGGCGTTTTATCCTTATATCGAATTGGAAAAGACGAAACTGAAAACTATATCTGTAAAAATACGGCCTACTTATCAGGATGACTCTGGACGTTATCCGCTTTCGCAAACGATTCAGGTGCCCGTTTCTGTGGTCTATGGCCAAACAGAAGATGGCTTGTATGAATGTTACCTCCCGCTCTTTGACGAGAGCTTTTTTTACTACGATCCAAAACAATTCAACTCTCTGGTTCAGCACTTTGCTGCTTATATTTTAAATGACCTTAGCCCTGAGCAACTTTATCAGCATATGGGCTATCCGGAGCCGACTTTAGAATATGTAGACCTGCGAATCAATGAAGACCGAGAATGGAAACTCGATAATCGCCCATCTGAACGCCGCTTTGAGATGTTGAATCGCCTAGCAGTACGATACCCTGATCCGGCTGGATCCCAACGGACAAATCAGATCATTCCAGACGTAGCTTGGGAGATGGAAGACAAAGTAGAGCAAGTCGTTGATAAAATCAAAACCGCCAATCTGCTACTCGTAGGTAATCATGGTGTTGGGAAGAGTGCTGTTTTGAAACAGGCCATGCGAAAGGTAAATACGCAATCGAAAAAACTGAAAGCAGAACAATCTTTCTGGCAACTATTGCCACGTCGAATCACCTCCTCAGCCAAGTTTCTGGGGCAATGGGAGGAGAACTGTGAAGTGATGGTCGAAGAGTTGCAATCGGCCAATGGTGTGCTTTGGGTTATTGATGTAGTACAATTGTTGCAAATAGGAGGCCGTGGGCCAGAGACTTCTGTGGCGGCGTTCTTAATGCCCTTTTTGCAATCCGGTACTTTACAGATCATCAGTGAAGTAACCGAGAAAGAACTGGAGAGTATGCGTCGTATGCTTCCTGGCTTCGCTGCGTCTTTTCAGATTGTCAAGATTCCGGATATGCCAGAGCAAAAGGTGCAAAAGGTCATGGATCATTTCGCGAATTATGTACAGAAGAGTTTAAAAATATCGCTTTCGCAAAAAGCCTTGTCGATGTCTTATCGTTTGTTGAAGCGGTATTATCCCTATCAAAGTTTTCCTGGAAAGGTGATTCCCTTTCTGACTCAGTGTGTTAGCACGGCTCAGCAAAAAGGGACGAAGCAAGTTGGTTTTGAAGAGGTCGTTCAGCAGTTTATACAACGCAGTGGTTTGCCGGAGTTATTCCTGAGAGATGATTTGCTGCTCGACACCAAAGAACTAGATGCCTTTTTTAGTGAGCGAATCATCGGGCAACCGGAGGCGGTAAAGAAAATGGCCTCGGTGGTAAAGGTTTTTAAAGCGGGCTTGAATAATCCTGGAAAACCAATATCCACTCTGATTTTTGCTGGCCCAACCGGAGTCGGTAAAACCGCTTGTGCGAAGGCATTGGCTGATTATTTCTTTGGAAAAGGAAACAGTCAATCTCCGCTGATTCGGATTGACATGAGTGAATTTCAGCACCCTTACCAAATGTCTCGACTCATTGGTTCCGGCAGAGAGCCTGGACAATTGATCCAAAACATCCGTCAGCGGCCTTTTGCCGTAATATTGTTAGATGAAATCGAAAAAGCCAACCCCGCCGTCTTCGATGCACTAATGACTATGCTCGACGAAGGTGTTATGCTCGATAATTTTGGACGGGTAACCAATTTTAGGAACACCATCATTATTATGACTTCCAACTTGGGAGCTAGCAATCAACAGGGCATCGGTTTTTCGCAGACCGAATCTCCAGAAGCCGCTTGGTTTTCAGCGATAAAGAAATTCTTCCGCCCAGAGTTTGTCAATCGAATTGACAGCATTGTTCCTTTTAATAACCTAAAACCTGAAGACATAAAAAAGATCTGTTTAAAGGAATTGGAAGAGGTGAAAAACCGAGAAGGTTTTGTCAAACTGAATCTTACCCTTGAATTTACGGATGCGCTGGTCGATCACATTACCAATACTGGCTTTGATAAAAAGCTTGGCGCGAGACCCTTGCAACGGGCTATTGATCAGTTGGTAATTGGTACTGTTGCGAATTGGCTGTTGGAGCATCCGGAGGTTGGGAATCAGCGTTTGTTGATAGACTCCGTGGATGGGAAGGTGGTGGTTGGTTGATAATAATAGGATAGGACTAGTACCACCCTCATGTATGTCGCCCCTGCAAGTAGGGTTGATCAACTCTAATTGAAAATGGGTAATTTTTTAAAATCAAAATCAAAATGTGAATCAAAATCAAAACCTTCTACCGTGAATTCCATGTACAGGGCTTTTAATTTTGATTGAACTTTTGATTAATAATTTTTCTTCAAAGTTACCTCCTCGCATCAAACAAAACTCAAATAATTTACCCCCGGCCGATAGGTCTTTTTCATTGCCTCAATAATCAAGTCATAATCCGCCTGATTATTCTGAAAGTCCAATCGCTCCACATCTATGATTAAAATTGGCGTTTTATTATCTGTTCGAAAATAGTCATAATACGTTTCTTGGATACCTTGCAAATACTCCACAGTAATATCCTGCTCATAATCTCGCCCACGCTTTTTTATGTTTACCAACAAGTTATCAACAGAACGATGTAAGAATACAATCAAATCCGGCCTCGGAAAACTATTGTTAAGGATATGGAACAAGCGTTGAAATAAACGATACTCCTCCGAGTTCAAATTGTTTTTTGCGAAAAGCAAAGTTTTCAAAAAGAAATAATCTGTCACGATTAATTCCTGAAAGAGATCAGCCTGTGTTTGCTCTTGTAATTGCTTGTGTCGTTCGGTCATAAAAAACAACTCCACTGGAAAGGCATAGCGCTCCTGGTTTTCATAGAAAAAAGGCAAAAATGGATTGTCCGCAAACTGCTCCAATACCAATCGACAATTAAAATCTTTGTGTATCCGGTGGCAAAGGGTTGTCTTACCTGCTCCAATGTTGCCCTCTATGGCGATAAATCTATGTGGGAAAGGGTTGTTCATTTAAAATATATTATGATTCTTTGACGGATTCCGTGTTTTATAGTTCCTCAAATAGATTTTCAACTCTCCCTTCGTTGCACTACAGTCGCTTTCAGCAGCATCTTTTTGAAGAAGCACGTCATTTGTCAAAGAAGGCTACTTATTTATCGTCCATCAACATGACCTCTAGTTCATCTCCGGACTGATCGTACAATTCATCCATCCGCAGCCCAGACACCGGATGTACAAAATCTTCAGCGATATCCATCATCGGGATCAGCACAAAATTACGATCTTGCATATGCGGATGCGGTACAACAAGTTTCTTAGTATCCATGACTTCATTTCCAAAAAAGACGATGTCAATATCTAGTACCCGAGCGGTCCATTTTTCCAGACGTTCGCGGCCGCAGCTGCTTTCTATCTTATGAATTTCTTCCAGTGTTTCCTCGGCAGATAATTCGGTTTCTACTAAAATCGCGTAATTGATGAAATCGGGTTGGTCGGTTTTTCCCCAGGCGGCTGTTTCGTAATAAGGAGACTTCCTTTGAATGGGGCCTATCTGCTCCACAATCATTTCCTCTGCCTTTTGTAGCATGCCGAGGCGGTTGCCGATGTTGCTCCCGAGGTGAAGATATACCTGGTGTTTTGTCATAGTTGTGCTATAGAAATTTGAATGCGTGAATTCAATTTTACTAATTTAAGCACAAAGTTAATTTTGAATAGGAGAAAACAAAAGGAAATCCTACTAAAACCCATTCTGCCCAATCGACTGTCCATCAAACTGGTTTCGGCCATAGGGAACTTTGATGAAGTCCAGGGCTCCGGGTTTTACATTTAGAGAGAAGTTAAAGGAGTTTCTGGAAGGGTACCAATTGATCTGCATTCGCCAACAGTGCAAATCGCGGGCTAAGCCTAGACTGGGATAAACCAGTCGCTTTTGCTTGAAATTATAAGAAATCTGACTGAGGTTGACGCTCCACTTATCCGTCAATTTTATGTTCCCTCGGAGGGTGAGGGAATGAGTGGTAATGGTGAATGTATCACGGGCGGTATCTCCTGCTCCAATGCTTTCCAGCTGGAATTTAATATCGTGGCTAATGCTGAAATTATCAATCAAACTCAGGAAGCTTTGGTTTGCAATGCCTTGAGGCCCTTGATCTCCCCTTGATCGTTCGCTGCTTTTTCCTTTCTTTTTATCATTTCCAGAAATCATATCTACTAGTTTTCGGATGGTAAAACGAGTGGTTACCCCCGCGGAGGCCCTATCAAAACGGGCAAGTCTTTTTCGATCTTTCCAAACCAATTGATCCACTCTTACCCGTCGGTTGAGACTGTCATTAAAAACGACTTGGTAAGGATCGAAAGTAGCATTTAAAGTAAGGGTGGTAAGCTGTGGAATTATAGAAGCTCGGCCATTCATCGTTATAGTACTCCACTGCATTGTATCCTTTGCGAAATTGCGACTCCCCCTTAAGCCAACGCTATCAAATATTTTGAAACGTTGGAAAGTAGAATCTTTTTTAGAAAAATATTTCCCTTCAAAAATATTAACTAAGCCATAGCTGAGGTTAAACTGTTCTCCAGCGCTTGATGGCTGATTGCTATAAACGTCCCCAGGAAATATCGAATACATCTCTTCGTCATATTCTCCTTGCTCATTCGTCAAGAGGGAAGCTCGAACCGTTTTAAAATAATCCCAGACATCCGTCGTGTAATCCGGTGTATAACTCATGGTTAAGCTAGGAGTGGCCGTGTGCCTCAGTCCTCGGAGCCAACCTCGTTTGAAGAGCATGGTACCAAATAGTTTGGTGTTCAGCGTAACACCCGTATTAAACATCCGCAGCGGCTTAAATCCGTTTTTAGTCCCATCAATAACGCTACCGTAAGCAATGGTATCATACTCGTAGATCATATCTATAGTGTCTACGAGCATCGTATCTATTTCCAGTGTTGGGTCGAAAAATTTTTCTACTGTTTTGAAATTCCAGACTTCCGTGTAACTAATGTTAGGTGATAAATTAAAATATTTCAAAACTCGGAAACTTGCATTTGCGGAAGTTTCATGCTTTGCACCGAAACGCGCATCATCTAATGTTTGTTGGGTAAACACCGTTGTATCTGTAGCCACAAATCTGTTCTGTGCCTGTCCGTGATAATCGATCCCTATTTTGTCATACCATTTTTCATCAGCAATGGGACTTTTACTTTTGAAAGGAAAAATTCGTCTCATTCTAAAATCAAGATTCGGGAATGAAATCTGTACGGCCCGCGTAGTGGTAATCTGAGAGTGGTTGAAACTGGCAGAGAAGGTAAAAGGCTTATCTGGAAATGTTTTTATAAAATTGAGGTTAGAACGAGTCGTGTTTTGCTGGGCTGATTCGGCATCGTTGAAGTTTCGGCTTTGGAAATCATTAGTTTGGAAATTTATCCCTCCGCCGAAAGTCATTGTTGGATGCGCTTTGGTATCCTGTTTATGTGTCCAGTTGACTGAAAAGGATTTATCCCTGGCAAATCCATTTCCTTTTTCTACCCGCTGATTGGCATAGCGCAGGCTTAGGTTACCATTGTATTTATACAGTTTTTTATATTGAGTAGTAGCGTTCAAGCCCCAAGTTCCTCGGGTGTATATTTTCCCGGTAATGGTCAGGTTCATGTAATCATTTATCGCAAAGTACCAACCGACATTTTCCAAACCGAATCCAAGCTGGTCAGACTGTTCATAGCTCTTAGGAAAAATCAAACCGGTGCGTTCGCCTAGCTTCAATGGAAAAACACCAAAGGGCAACCATAAAGGAGTGGGCACTCCACCTAATTCGATATTGGAGGGACCGACCACGATCACATCATTGGTCATCACTTGCTTTCGACTGTGGATACCAAAGTGAGGTTCCGGATGATTACAGGTGGTAAACAAGGCATCTTTACTATAAATGTGCTGATGTTGCTGAATGCTATCTGAGCCTTCGCTAAATATTTTGGCCCTGCCTCCGTGCACGACCATACCGCTTTGATTAGAAACCGCTTTTTCAACCACTCCCTTTTTAGTCTTAAAATTAAAGCGCATTTTCTCTGCGGTAAAGTCCTGATCTTTGTCAGTGAATTTGGGCAAACCGCTTTTAGCACCGAGGCTATTCTCGCTATATTGCGCCGTTACGATATTATCCGTCCAGTTATAAATGATATAATCGGCCTCCAATTTGATATCTCCATATATAACATAGGCATCTCCCCAAAGGTGAATTTCCTTATTCGCTATGTCATAACGCATAGAATCCTTGCCGTAGGACTCCACTTCCTGATCGAGGGAATCTGTGGAATAGGCTA
Organism: Saprospiraceae bacterium; assembly: GCA_047626155.1. GTDB lineage: Bacteria > Bacteroidota > Bacteroidia > Chitinophagales > Saprospiraceae > CALGLS01. Next base: position 10,821 of record JBLHRR010000014.1, read on the forward strand.
CTTTTGAAGAAGAAGCTGTAAAAGTAGAAGTAGTTGTAGTAGTGTTTGCTTGAGAAAGAGAGTCAAATGAAAAGCTTGTACTTCTAGCAAGGCTATCTAATCTATTTGGAATGGTATCGCGTATTTCGCCCAATTCGTTGACCTTTTTCAGTAAATCTGTAGGAATCGGGAGGCCAAGACTGTCTAAGACAACCGCAGCCAAGCTGTCAATAGGTGGTACCTCCTGTGCTCGAAGGGAAGAGCAGAAGCAGCAGTAAACCAAAATTATTAAGAGTAGTTTTGCTTTCAACCTATTAATTGTTTTTCTTTGCGCCTTCTTAGAGTTTGTTTATGATTTAGTAATTAGTCTGCAAGGACCAAATTTTCAACAAGCTCTTAGGTTTATCTATTATAATAGTTACTGATCCAATGACAAAACCAAACTTCCTAAAATTAACGGCCTTTCTTTTGGTTCTGCCTTTTGTTAACATTTACTTTAACAGTTCGGTAAGACCCTCAGCTATAGACGAATTACCTACTGATAAAACCTTTAACGTTTTAGATGGTGAAACGAATGGCCATCGCAGCTGTTTCATTCCTCATCTCCATAAAGATGTTTCCGTCTTTGAAACACCCGATTTTGGTTTTGAGATGGGCAAATATATTAAAGATAATTTTGGAAAGGGTGCTAATTATAAAATCAAAACCGTAGTGATCGATGCCGGGCATGGTGGTCGAGATGGAGGTACTTCCGGAAAGTACGCCGTAGAAAAGGATATTGCCTTGAAAATTGCCAATCATTTGGGGGCAAATCTGAGATACCATTATCCCAATGTCCGTTTTATTTTTACCCGTTCTGATGACCGTTTCATTCCTTTGAATGAACGCGCACGCATCGCCAACGATGCAAAGGCCGATCTCTTTATTTCCATCCATTGCAATTCTCTTCCCAACTCCCCAATGAACAATAGGGTAAAAGGTTCGGAAACTTATGTCATGGGGCTACACACCGCGGAGCAAAACCTGAACGTTGCCAAACGAGAAAACTCCTCCATCCTTTACGAACAAGACTATCAGCAACGATACGATGGCTACGATCCGAACTCTCCGGAAGGTCATATTATATTGTCTATGTTTCAAAATGCCTACCTTGGCCAAAGCATTCTACTGGCTGAAGAAATAGAAAATAAATTGGCTAGTGCCGCAGGACGAGGAAGTCTGGGGGTGAAGCAAGCAGGTTTCGTAGTGCTTAAACAAACAACAATGCCAAGCGTTCTAGTAGAAACAGGCTACCTTAGCAACACGGAAGATGAAAAATATCTTTCCAGCGAAACGGGACAGTCCAACATGGCGCTTTCTATACTCGATGCATTCACCGCCTACAAGCAGGCTGTTGAAGACAATAATCCAGAAGTTGGAAGAACTACTTACGTAGAAAGTAATACGAAGCAAGTGCAAGTAAAAAGTACCTCAATCACGGTTGGTCGGTTTTTGAATGAAAAGCAAAATGGAAATCAAAACCCACTAACCACTAACAATATAAATACAAAACAGCGGGAAGCTACTGTTCAGCCAGTTTCCAGAGGTATGGCTCCTCCCCTTGTTGTAAATGATAAAGACAACACGACCAAAGCTATTCATTCAAAAACTGATTATAAAGTATTGCTGGCGACTTCTAATAAATTAATAGATACTGGGAAAAGTCCTTGGAAAGATATTGATTATTCGGTTCAGGTGCTAAGAGAAAAAGAGAGTTACAAGTATCTTGTTATAGGATTTAGCGATAAGACTTCGGCGACTAAGGTGAAGGAGGAGATGCGGAAGAAGGGGTTTAAGGAAGCTTTTGTGGTTGGATATAGGAATGGGATTCGGGTGGAGTAATATATAATCGGTTTCGGGTATCCGGTTTTTGGTATCCGGCGACCGTACCAAATTGTTACAACAAAAAAACCGTTGCGCTCTTTGCGCCTTCCACCTGGCATGCGGACAGGTTTGCGGTGAAAAAAACAATTGGCGGAACGCCAGTTTACATACTCCACCAAATAAACGCTAGTAAGAAAAAATAAAAAACACAACATGTCAAACGAAACAAAAATCGGAATTTTAGCAGTGGTGACTATCACCCTATTTATTTTCGGTTTCAAATTTATAAAAGGCCAAAATATCTTGACCTCCTCACAGATCATTTACGTAAAGTATGATCAAGTGGATATGATGGCCGTCTCCTCCCCTGTTCTGATCAATGGTTTTCAGGTTGGGGTGGTTACAGACATTTACCTGAATCCGGAAACAATGACGGACATCATTGCGGTACTCGATATTGGAAAAGACATCAGCATTCATAAAGGTGCAATGGCGGAAATCGTAAGTGCGAGTATGATGGGCGGTAAAGCCATTCGCATTATGAACAACCAACCTTGTTCGGATGGTACTTGCGTAAAAAGTGGAGAATACCTTAATGGTAGAACCTTGGGTTTGCTAGAAGCTATGATTCCTCAAGGCGAGATAGACACTTACCTGACCAGTATAAAGAACAGCATCGGTCCTGCTTTTGATTCTTTGAATCAATCTTTGAAGGATCCTTCAGAGGATAATTTGATTGGAAAAACCATGCAGGACTTACAGCTTAGTATGGCCAACCTCAAGCAGACCACCGATCAACTTAACAATCTACTTGCATCTTCTGCCGGAACCATCAATAGAACGATGGGGAATTTGGAATCCATTACTGGAAATGTGAAATCGTCTAATGACAAGATCACCAGTATGCTGACCAATGCCGATAGCCTAATGGCAAAATTGAATGCCGCCAATATCGGTGGAACGATAGACAGTGCTAACAAAGCATTGGGAAGTACCGATGAGGCCATTGCTCAATTAAAAATTACCTTGCAAAAAGCAGATGTAGCACTAGAAGGTTTGGGAGAAATAGCTCGCCAAATCAACGAAGGAGATGGCGCCTTAGCGATGCTGATCAAAGACCCTGCATTTGCTGAAAAACTCAACACGACAGTTCAAGATTTGGATGCCTTATTACTCGACGTAAAAGGGCACCCTTATAATTATATCCCGTTTAAATCACGCAGAAAGGTAACAAAATGGAGAGCGAAAGACCTAAAAGAAGGAGAATAAAAAAATCCAAAAACGATACTCCCCCGTTGAAGGCCATCCGCGATAGTTACGCGGACATGGGAGTGGATGCATTTTACCGTAACAATGGGGAGACCTACCAAAACCCACACTACGACTACATCAAACAGTTGCTTAAGCAAAACGAATCTCGGATTGATTATAAGAAGATCCTTGATTTTTGTTGTGGTAGTGGCGAGGTTAGTCAGGTGCTCCACGAGATGGGTTTTGAAAAGAGTACGGGCTGCGATCCTTACACTCAAAAGGCCTATAGCCTGCGCATGAGAAAACCTTGCATGGGCTATTCCTTTGAAGATGTTATCCAAGGGAAACTTCCTCCACGGCAACAATACTCTTCCGTCATTAGTAGTTTCGCTATGCATCTTTGCAAACCGAAGCAACTTTATCCGTTGACGCATCAATTATTTGGACGTACGAAACAGGTTGTGATCATTACGCCGCATAAGAGGCCTGCGTTGCAGGAATTGGATGGGGTGAAGTTGGATTTTGAGGATTTTGTTTTGACGGAGAAGGGGAAAAAGGTTAGGTTGATGGGGTATAGTTTGGAGGGATAGGATTCATAGATTGTGGCTTTGGGAATTGAAGTTAAATACATTTGTCTTTTCAGGGGCCTTATTTCTTAAGTTAAACTTTTCGGAATGCCTTCGGCGACATACTTTTTCAGTCGAAAAAAAGTATGCAAAATTCTCGGCGAATCAAAGGCTCTAGACATGGGGTTGAAGATTCCTTTGAAGTAGGTAACTCTGCAAGTTTCACAAAAGAACTTAATGTAATCATACGAAAGCTATCCCAACATTTTGATTCCTACCAAAATGTCTGTACATTAACAGACAAATGACATCAAATGGTAAAAATTACAAAATTATTAAGCGACTCTAAAAGAGGAATAAAAGTCAGCAGTTCGAGAGATTACATATCATTGAGCCGCAAAGGCTTAACAATGAATCAGTTAAAGCAGATATTAAAATTTACAAATATTAATATCAAGCAGCTTGCTCAAATGCTATCCATTTCGGAAAGGCAGCTAAGTCGATATACTTTAGATAAAATTCTAAAAACAGATGTATCCGCACATCTCATTCAAATAGCTGAACTATACGAATTTGGCTATTCGGTTTTTGATATAGAAGCAGATTTTCAGGAATGGATGAACAGTGAAATAAGGGCGCTAAGCTATCAAAAACCAATAGATTTACTAGACACTCCTTTTGGAATAAACAATGTTAAAAACATTTTAGGACGCCTTGAATATGGAGTATTCTCCTAATTATGAAAGTATTTAGAATAACGAAAGAAAAGTATAAAGGAGATTTGTCGGGTAAAGGTGCAGAGCTATTTGGGGGACGGTGGAATCCGGTAGGCACGCCAGCATTGTACACCTCAGAAAATAGAGCATTGTGTACACTAGAATTATTAGTACATACCACTAACAACGTGCTTCCTTCTACATATCTAATCCAAAGTATAGAAATTCCAAAGAAATTAGAAAAGGAAATCAAGCTGTTATCAGCTTCGGACCTTTCGCCCAATTGGAATACCCTGGAACACGAAGTATGGACAGAAGAGTTAGGATATAAATATCTACATGAAGAAAAGAAACTTGGTATTCAGATACCTTCAGCCATCATTCCTCAGGAGAACAATTTCGTGTTAAATCCAAACCATGAGTCATACGAAGATATTAAGATAATCCAGATCAGTGAACTTCATATTGACAAAAGGCTGTTGAAATAGTCTCTACAGCCCCATCTTCACCAACTTCCTCCCCTCCCCGCCATCCACCGAAAGGAAATAAACACCTGCCACCAAATCATCAATCGCAAAACCCTCCCTTGACCATAACAACGCTTTCACAATCTGCCCCAAATGGTTTGAAATCTGTATGGTACTCCCTTCCAAATCAGCACCTTCCACATAGAATCGGTCTGAGGTTGGATTAGGAAAAATATGAATTGGCCTAATCGATTCAAATAAAAGAGCTGCCATATTGGAATAGGAAAAGGTGCCATCAAAATCGATTTGTTGGATGCGGTAATAATTAATTCCGTCATTTGGTTCTTGATGAATAAATTCAAAATGCTTGACACTTTCATTATCCCCATCTCCTCTTAATTTCCCTATTTTATTAAAGTCTTTTCCGTTAATGCTGTGTTCGATTATAAACTTGTCATTATTAATTTGTTGAGCAACGGCCCAGGTTAGTAGCGCACTAGTATTTTCTTTTTTAGCGCTCAGCGGTGTGATCCAATCTACTGGAAGAACGGATCCGCAGGCATCTTCTACTTCTGCTCGGGAGTTGCAATCTACAGCATTCATGGCAATTGTAGCAGCATTGGCGGGGACATCCAAATAGTCGCATATTGACTGGAAAGCACAAGTACTTAATTCAGGATTATTTTCTATCCCTAGATAATTGATCGTGCTTATATCTACGTTTTCCAATGCTAATATATCATCCAGTACAAGGTTATCTGTAAGGTCTAAATACAAGCTAATAGATAGCAGGTTGTTCAAACCATTAAGGTTCAATAGTAGATCATTCTCTTCAATATTAAGTCCTCCCTCAATCGTCTGTAAGCTAACCAATCCATTTAGATTCGCCAGGTTTGGGTTATCACGAATGCTTAAAACCCAACCTATTGTCTCCAGGCTAAACAGACCATCTATATTAGTCAAATCGTCGTTAAAAGTAATATGAAGTCCGAAACCAGTTGTCTTAAGTTTACCCAGGCCATTCACGTTTTTAAGGTTGTTGTTTTCATTAATGTAAACGGCCTCCCCAACCGTTTCTAGGTTATCCAAACCATTGAGATTTAACAAGGCCGAATTGTCTTCAATTTCTAAAATTCCACCAACCGAAATAATATTATCTAAACCAATTAAATTATTTAGTACGTCATTAAATTTAATTGACAAATCACCCCCAACTGAAGTAATATTCTGTAGAGCCAAAATGGAAACCAGGGCATCATTATTTATTATTTTTAAAGACCCGTCCAATTCAGTGACCCCATCCAAACCAGAGATGTCATTAAGGTTTAAATTTTGGAGTATCTCGATAGCCCAAGCGCTGTTTATATTATCGAGTTCATCAATATTGACCAAACCATTATTGGAACTAATTTCAACTATACCACCCACCGTATTTATATTATGAAGCCCCACTAAATTCAAGAGCGAATGATTACCAGATATTTCCAAGTCATTATTCAATTCTCCTATATTACTCAAAGTAGAAATATCATTTAAAAAAGCATTGTTATATATACTAATTCCCCAGTGTATGGTTTCCAGATTTTGCAGACCATTCAGGTTTGTCAATTGAGGATTGAAACCGATAGATAAAGAACCACCAATATTTGTTAGTTGAGAAAGGCTGGAAATATCATTCAAACTGGAGTTACTACTAACGGAAAGATTATGACCAATATCTATAATCCCACTTAGCCCATTTAGGTTTTGCAAAACAGGATTGCTATAAATGATTATGCCTTCGCTGGCTTCCGTTACATTTACAAGTGCGGTAATATCAAGCAATGAATTATTTTCGGAAATAGACAGAAAGGTGCCAATAGCATTGAGATTATGCAATCCAATAAGGTTATCCAGATTTTGATTATTCTTAATGGTGAGCCCACCTTCTATTTCGAGCAGCTGGGAAAGGCCGTTTAGATTATTAATCTCACCGGCTACTGCCTCCTTAATGATTACGTTGCCTCCTATCAAACCGCAGTCGGGATAGTTCGCTGCAAAGTTATCAATGGCTGCCTGGCTGCTGAAAGTGATTCCATCAACTAAGCAAGCGTTGCTGCAAGAGGTTTGTACTTCTGCTAAAGTATTGCAGCCGATGCTGTTGGTGTTTATGGTGGCGGGGTTGCCGGGTATACTTAGGTAATTACAAACGGAGGCAACATTGCAAACGGAGAGCAGGGCGGAACCTTCTAAGGTTAGTTCACTTATTGTATTGGGATCTATGTTTTCTAAACCAGATAAAGAAGTTAGGACATCGTTATTTATAATTGTGATTTCCCCTCCAGCCAAATTAAACGAGGTGCAATTGGACAAGGCCTCTAAATTCTGTAATGCCTCATTGTCGAATATATCCAATCCACTCCCTATTGATTCTACATTGTTTAAACCATTCAAATTCAGTAAATCATTATTGTTGGATATGCTCACCCCTCCACCAATTGAGCTTACATTATCTAGACCAAAAAGTGTTGCCAATTTGGGATTGCTATTAATTGAAAAATACCAACCAACCTGCTCCAGACTATTGATTCCGTTTAGGCTCTCTAAATTTTCATTTGCAGCAATTGAAAAAGAACTGCCAATGGTTTGCAAGTTGTGGAGGCCTTCCAGGTTAATAAGACTTTCATTGCTGTTTATAGCTAAAATAAGCCCCACGTTCGACAAATTTTCAAGCCCGTTTAGATTTACCAATTGAGGGTTCAACTTTATAACAAAGCATTCTCCAATAGACAATATATTCTGGAGACCTTGAATCGAGATTAGTGAGTTATTATTAGAAATTGTTAGATCTCCAGCAATTCCAAAAATGTTGCTGAGGCCCTCTAGATCTATAAGAGATGTATTCGTTTCTATAATCAGAGAGTTGCCAATTGAGAATAGATTGGCTAACCCATCTATATTTTCCAAAGCCATATTATTTTCTATTAGCAATGCCCCCGTTCCAATCGTATTCAAACTATTGAAGTGACCAATATTTAATAACGCATCATTATTGAATAGGCTCAGGCTGTCACCAACAAATTGGATGTTTTGCAAACCGTTCAGTTCTACAAGAGCAGTGTTATTTTTAATAAATAAATCACCAAAAATAGATTGCAACTGTAGCAGCCCAGAAAGATCTGTAATGTTTCCTGCTACACTTTCTTCAATAACTACAAAGCCATCAATAGTAGTACAACCCGGATAGTCCGCCGCAAAATTATCAATGGCTGCCTGAGTGGTAAAGGTGATTCCGCCTGGCAAACAATTTTGCGCAAAGCCAGATACAGCAAAAATAAAACAGCCGAAAAATAAAATCCATTTCATAGTAGCTATATACTTTTTGCCAGCGCAGCCCCCGGCCCCTTTAGGGGAGACCCTGCGCGCAGAGGTATTGATTGATTGATTTTGCTTTTGAAAAGCGCATGGTATCTTGATCCATTTCATAGTAGCGTCTTTGTTAGAATTAAAATTAGGATTAGGATTAGGATTAGGATTAGGATTAGTTTTTTGAAATTACTTCTCAAATGTAAAGTCAATTCCTCCTTTTAAAAATAGCCGCCGAGCCTTTGAACCCACCGGATGAGTAGTTGGTCACTCCGAATGAGCCATTTGTAAAAGTTATTTTTCTGATAAAGTCCAGCTAAAAATGCGCGTTTTGCAAACTGCTCAATCTAACTTGCAAACCACTCAACCAAAATAACCAATGACAAAATATTGTCTGGTTATTTTACAAAAAGAAGTATATTGGGGAATAGAAAACGCTTATAAAACCATATGCTAAAATCCATCATCATAGACGACGAAAAAAACTGTCGCAGCCTTTTAAAATGGGCCATCGGTCAGAGTTGTCCCAACGTAGAAATAATAACAGAGTGTAGCTCAGGAACAGAAGGTATGGCAGCTATACAAAGCCACCAACCCGATCTCGTTTTTCTGGATATTGAAATGCGAGATATGACTGGTTTTGACATGCTCGAAAAATTAGGGAAGATAGATTGTGCTATTATTTTCACTACGGCCTATGACCAGTTTGCCATCAATGCTTTTAAGGTCAATGCTGTGGATTATTTGTTAAAACCGATTGATGAAAATGAATTAAAAAAAGCGGTTGAAAAGGTTAGTCGCCGACAAGAGAGTCCTGTATCGCAGGATCAGATGGAGTTTTTATTAAGCCAATTAAAAAAGAGTATGGATGGGCATGACACCAATATTGCCCTACCTTCTTCCGCTGGTCTGGAGTTTATAGAAGTGGATAAAATCATCTATTGCCAATCCGATAGTAACTATACCAACATCCATCAACAAGGTGCAAAAACGATGGTAGTCTCTAAAACGCTTAAAGATGTAGAAGCACTGTTACCTACCTCGATCTTCTTCAGGGTTCATCATTCTTATACTGTTAATTTAAAACATATTAAGAGGTATTTAAAGGCTGACGGTGGTTACTTGGTAATGAGTAATGGAGACAAGGTAAAAGTATCGCGGAGTAAGAAAGATTTGTTGATGGAGTTGCTGTGAATTTAGGTTCAGCTGGCTCTCCGGCCTCTGCATGATTATTAATTTATGATTGGTACGTTTCTACCGAAGAAGAACCTTGTTCCCTGCTTTAGTGTATTTTCTCACGCGGAGAGCGCAGAGGCCGCAGAGCGAACGTGCTTTTAAACTGTGACTTATTTTTTTTCAGAAAAAATACTATATTAAATCAATCGTAATTTATTTCTTAATGAATAGAAAGTCAATAACGACCTACTCCTTCCATCAGCCGTTGGCATTTTGCTGGCAGACTGGCAGAGCAACTATTGCCTTTTTTATTTTCATTTTCTTCTTCTTTTCTCCCACGCTTTCCTTCGCACAAGATTATATAAACCTCCACTCCTTTGAAAAGCTAAATAGCTATCCAAGTACTAATTTTCACGACATTGCTCAAGACGACTATGGGTATATTTGGCTGGCCAGCAAAAATGGTTTATTCAAATTTGATGGATCAAAATTTGAAACGGCCAACAGTCCGATTGGTGATGGCCGCAACTTGCCCACAGAAGCATTTTATAATGTCTATAAAGACAGTCGTGGGAATATATGGGGAGGTACTTTTTCGGGCGGACTGTATCGGATTGATGTGCATAAAAATAAAGCCTTTCATTATGCCGCTTCTAAAATGCAAAAAAATGCGCTACCCGATAGTCGTATAAAAAAGGTGTTTGAAGATCCGGAAGGTCGCTTATGGGTGGGTTGCCACAAAGAAGGTTTTTGCCGGTATCGTCCTGAGACAGATGATTTTTTTTGCTACAAACCTTCTACCCTGCTTCAGCAACAAAGTGCCGAACGTTTTTTGGATGATGTGCTGAGTTTTCATTATCAAGATGATGCCCTTTGGATTGGAACGTTGGAGGGTTTACTTCGTTTTGATCCAGCTACAGAAAAGCTGGAGCATATTGACTTTGTAAATAATCTTCAAAACCCAGAAGCCATCCAAGTAGCTTTTAATGGGGTAAAAGATATCGTAAAATTAAATGAGCAAGAGATTCTTTTTCATGCCTATGGTGAAGCTGAAGTTCTTTTTGTTTATCATATTTTAAATAAAGAAACGAGAGTTATTCCACTAAAACCAAATTCGAATAAAATAGGACAAGCCCGTTCTATTTTCAAAAATGGCAAGGATGTATATTATATCGCCAATAATAAAATAGCTCAGATAAATACAAACAACTGGACCGTCAACTGGCAATACAATACCTCTGCTTTCGCGAACATCGCTTTTAATATCAGTCGTTTTTTCAGGGACAACGGTGGGCGAATCTGGGCTTTCAGTAAAAATAAATTGTACTTATTGAATACCCCTTCATTTGAAAAAACGTCTATTGGTTTGTCTGGAGACAGCGAATCTATTTTTGAATTAAATGAAAATGAATTGTTATTTTTAGAGGCGGAGGAAAAAAATATTGGAATATATAATCGGGAGAAAAAGACAAGGGACATTTTCAAATACGACTTGAGCGGCCTAGCCAAAAACAATAGCCGAATTAAAAAGTTATTTAGTGGAACAGATGGGGCGATCTATGGTCATTCTGATGGCAATATTTACCGCTTGAACAATGACTACAAAAACTTTAAAATGGTTTGGGAATACCCCGACTATTTTAACCGAAATTCTTCCGAATCAATTATGAGTGGTTTTCTTGACCGACAAGGAAACTATTGGCTGGGCACCAAGAATAGTGGCATTTTAAAAGTTGATCTTAAACAGAAAACAACCCTCACCTTTAAAAACGAACCTGAAAAAGGCATCGAGCCTATCGTTTACAATGGCTACCCTAAAGGCTTTTTCCAGGACGACAACAATAACGTTTGGTATGGTACCGATGTAGGTTTTGGCTACTTTAGTTTTGAACAAAACAAATTTATCAATTTCCCTTTCAGCGCTTACAGTACTGACGATTCCGCTTTCCCGATGAAGGCAATTTCCACCATAAAAAAAGATCAACATAACAGGATGTGGTTGGCAGAGCAACATCACGGTCTCGCCTATTTTAATGCTGATGAAAAAAATCCGAAACTAAAAATCCTCAGTCAGGCCGATGGACTTTGGGACGACCATATCCAACATATGGCCATTGATAAAAACGGCGATATTTGGGTCTCGCACTGGAAAGGAATCTCCCGTATTCGGGCAAAGAATTTAGCCGTTGAAAACTTTGGCTTTGAATCTGGGTTTACATTTAATGCCAATTTTATTCCTTTTTCTGACGGCAGTCTGGGCATTTTACAATTAGGCCATTTACAAAAAGTATGGCCTGATAAAATAAAGAAAATAGAAACTTCACCGACGGTTGCCATCAAAAATTTTAAAGTATTTGACCATTCACTCGAGATGGAAAAAAACTGGAATGAAATAGATTTGGTCGAATTGTCTTATCAACAAAATTTCTTCTCCATTTATTTCGATGCTATTAATTTTAGCAATAACGACATGCAGGAAATCCAATACCAACTGGAAGGTCTACAGGACGAATGGATTAACACAAGCGGTCGCGATTATGTAAGTTTTGCCAATATGGAAGGAGGCGATTATCAATTCAAACTTAGAGCAAAATCAAAAGGACAGCAGTGGACAAGTCCCAAAATATTACACCTGCATATTTCTACACCCTATTGGAAATCCGATTGGTTTTATGCCCTATTGACTTTACTGATCGGCGGGCTCATTTTCGCTGCACATACTTACCGAATCAAAAAAATAGAAGAGAAGGAGATGTTGAAAAGTCAGTTTAAAACAGAACTGGCCGAAGTGGAAATGACGGCTTTACGTGCTCAAATGAATCCTCACTTTTTATTTAATTGCTTAAATTCTATCAAATTATTCATTGTTGAAAAAGATACCCAATCGGCTGCGGACTACCTCACGAAATTTTCTAAACTCATCCGACTCATTTTGCAGAATTCAAAAAATAAAATGATTCGTTTATCTGATGAGCTGGAGGCACTAGAGCTATATATCGAATTGGAAAAAATGCGTTTCGATGACCAGTTTGAATATGAAATAAACATTGCCGACGGTCTGGATATTGACCTCCTAAAAATCCCTCCATTACTCATACAACCCTATGTTGAGAATGCAATCTGGCATGGACTTGTGGATCAGAATCGAAAAAACATACTGCGCATTTCTTTAAACAAACACCAAGGCAGTTTGCGCTGTATTGTTGAAGATAACGGTATCGGCAGAGCGGCAGCTGAAAAAAGAAAGTCGAATCGCAATACCTATAAACGATCCATGGGTACCAGCATTACGAAAAGTAGAATTGAGCTGACCCGCGAATTGTATCAAATCGAAACCAGTATAGATTTCATAGATTTGTTCGATAAAGATGGAGAAGCTTCGGGGACAAGAGTTGTACTTTCTATTCCCTTATTGACAAGCTAGTCTCTCTCTCCTATCAACTATAAATAGCTTTTTCTTGTTATCTTTACACTAGTATCAATGGCCAGCAGAGAGGTAGATATCAGTCCTGAAGTATACTGGAAATCATGGTCTGATTTTATTATTCATCGAATTCATGAACGGGTTTTAAATCATATAAAGGAAGAGTCGGAGCGTTAAATAGAATAATATCGTTTACCTTTGCAGTGGAGCTAGATTTCTCGACTCGTCCGTACCTCGCTCGCTCGGAATGACAGGGTAAGGGTCTTCCTTTTTTCCACTCACTCCTACGTTCCATTCGAAAATCTCAGTATAATCTGCTGGGAAACCTGTCCTGAGCTTGTCGAATGGATAGCAGGATAAACGTTTCAAATTGACCTAATGATCATCTCAAAACAAAACCCTTTGGGATAGAGAATGATTAAGTTTCCCGACAAAGCTTAATGGGTCTACGAAGCGGGCGGATGCTCCCCTTCAGGGGCTGGGGGCAGCGCAGGCAAGCCGAAACAACAGCTCCATTCTGACTTTACCATACCGACAACTAAAATAAAACAATACAAATACAATTTAATTCATGGACCACCTACTCGACCGAATAAAGAAAATCGAAGCATTAATAGCTGGCGCAAGTACCGATGGAGAAAAGAATGCAGCAGAATCAGCAAAAGAGAGAATTTTAAAAAAGTATCCTGTATTAGAAATACATAAGAACCCTTAAGGAATATCGCCTTGCGACAAACAGTCAATGGAATAAAAAATTGTTAATAGCAATTTGTAGAAAATATGGCGTAAAACCATATAGATACCATCGACAAAAACATACGACCGTAATGGTTAATATCAATGTAGGCTTCTTAAAAAATGTCCTATGGAAGGAGTATGAGGAATACTCAAAGGTATTAAATAAACTTGTTGAGGAAATTACCGATGATTTAATTGGTAAAATTCACAAGCACGAGGATGAAGATTTAATCCATGGAAATTTAAAGTAAATGGATTCGCAAAGTCCACAGAATTTCTCAAAATAAATTCACCTCCGCCTCCAACCGAATCCCAAATCGCTCCTCCACCGAATCCATCACCCGCTCTGCATGGGTCCAAATTTCCTGGCCCGTAGCTTTGCCATAGTTTACCAATACCAGCGCCTGATCCTTGTGGCAGCCAGTCTCCCCTACCCGCTTGCCTTTCCAGCCGCATTGTTCAATCAACCAACCTGCCGGTATCTTCGTTTTGTTGCCAGCCAAAGGATAGAAAGGCATAGCTGGATTGTCCTTTTGTATTTTTTTAAAAAGCCGATTCGAGACTTCTGGGTTTTTGAAGAAGGAACCAGAGTTACCAATTTTGGCTGGGTCAGGAAGTTTGCTCGAACGAATTTCTATGACGGCTTGACTGACATCATCGATTCCTGGATTTTCAATTCCTTTTTCTTCCAGTACCCTTTGGATGGCACCGTAACGGATATTTACTTTTGGCTCAAGCGATAATTTGAAAATAACCTCGGTAATAAAATATCGGCCTTTTAGTTTTCTTTTGAAAACACTATCGCGATAACCAAACTCGCAATCTTTGTGGCGGAAAGTCTTTAGTTCTCCGGTCTGAATATCAATTGCTTTTAGTTGATGAAAAACATCTTTTAGTTCGACGCCATAAGCGCCAATGTTTTGAATGGGTGATGCGCCAACGGTTCCGGGAATAAGAGATAAGTTTTCAAGACCTCCCAGTTCTTGAGCAATGGTCCAATACACGAAGTCGTGCCAGTTCTCTCCTCCTCCTGCTCGGACATAAACCGTTTTTTTAAAACGACGACTGATCTCTTGTCCCATGATTTGATTGTGGAGTACCAGCGAGTCAACGTCTTGGGTGAGGAGCATGTTAGAACCTCCTCCCAAAATAAATAATGGGCCATCGTACTGCGAAAGAAGATTTTGTAATTGTATTGTGGAGTAAATCTTTAGGAATGCCTTGGCTTTGACATTCATTCCGAAAGTGTTGTATTTTCGGAGAGAGTGGTTGGTTTTTATTTTGAAATTAGCGGGAAGTTGATTTGACATTTCTTTTCTGATGATTTTTTCTGGCGTTTCGCCAAACTTTTTTTTCACCGCAATGGTTCGCAAAGTCAAATTCTAAAAAGTACGTTGCGTTTCTTTGCGCCTTTGCGGTAAGACTAATTCACAAATCCGCATAATTAAAACCCCAAAACCCTTTTCTCAAAGGAAGCAAAACTGTTTTATTCTCCTTAGCATTAGGAAAGGGATTTTTTCGGGTTTTCAGTCGTACCAAATTATCATCTTTCAGTACAAAAAGGAAGTAACCATCTGGTTCTGCACTATCCAACAAACCGTAGCGGTCTGCATAAAAACCCTCCGTTTGAACAAAAGTAACGGGAACTTCTTCTATTCCACGGAAAGACAAAACCCTGTTGGTGAAGCTGACCAGAAAAGGCATGACCAATGTACAACAAATAAGAAGCGCTACCCAAATCTGAAACTTGGTCAGGGTCTCCATTTTTTTATTTTCGTTTGTTGTCTTGTAACTAAGAAAAACCCCCAACAATAAACCTACAAACATGGCAATCAATACCATCGTCTTCGCCTCAAAAGTATTGTTGAAATGTTTTAGTTCAAGAGAAATTAGTAAGATCAGTAGTAAAATAGCCGTTGTGATCAATCCCACGCGAATGTATTCGTGCCGCTTGAGTTTGATCCGGTGACCGCCACCGCTGAGGTATGACATTAAATCTAGCATATCTGCAAGATAAGTAACTGTTCAATATTATTGGTAATTACTTAATATTAATTGTATTTACAAAAATAGGCCATATCCTCAACTTCGAAAGAGAATATGGCCCATTTCTACATCAAGTCATCCCCTACAAATCAAATCGTAAACCACCCATTATCCAACGGCCAGGCATCGGCGCCCCCAAGATGTTTTGATATTCTTCATCAAATAAGTTGTGTACTTGTATATTAAAACCAAACTCAGGAACGATCTTCCATTCCAAACGAAGATTCCACAATTGATATTGATCCTGCAAATCAATGTTAATAGAGGCCGCTGCTCTCGGGTCACGCATTTTGTATAAACCAGAAACTGCCGCTTCAAATCTTGGTGTCGATAACACAAAGTTGGTATTGACCAAATGCCTTGCATGACTGGAAATGTAAACAGACACGACATCATCATCATTGGTGGTATTCAAAAAAGTATAACCTGCAATCCATAAAAGGTTGACGTTACCAATCTTATTCGAATACCAGGATTCTATTTCCAGACCTTTGGTAGAAACATCTGTAATATTTGTTGCCAAAAAATAATCGGCATCTTCCCGTAGGTTTTCGTTTCGCTCAATGTCTTTGGCATTGGTAGCAACATAATCTATCAACTCAGAAGATTGACGAAGGAATCCGGTTGCTTTAAGCTTCCAGTTACTGGAAACATTCACGTCAAATCCCAACTCCTCTGACCAACTCTGCTCTGCCAATAAATCTGGATTCCCAAGGCTTCTTCCTGGACTTAGATTCTCCAATTGCGTAGAAACATATCGCTCGGTATAATCTGCCGCACGAATACTTCTACCTATCGAACCTCGAATGACAACAGGATCAAATTGATAAGCAACATTCAATTGAGGAGAAACTTCTACATCATAATTCTCATCATAATCCAAACGAATACTTGCATTAAGCGTAAGGGCAGGTAGTGGTTGATAAGCGGTCATAGCGTAAGCTCCAAAGTGCCAATCTTCGTGATCTCCTCGATCATTACTAACAATGCTTCTCCGATCAGCCTGAAGCCCTCCGTGAATAGAAATTTGCTTGTTGATCCGCTGTAAATGACTAAGCTGCATATTGAGCATCTTAGTTTCATGGTTATTGGTAGAAGCGAAGTCGGGGCTAAAAATAAATTCATCGGTGTTGAATTTATAAGCCACGTTCAAATCCGTTTTACCTTTATCATGGTAGCGATTAAGTTGTACCTGATTCCACCAAGTTCTAGTCGTTTCTGTAGATTTATCAAATGCACTTGTGGTGTAAAAGTAACGAGCACTGAAATCACGGTAATCATAAGCTGAGCGCGCACTGATCGTCATCTTATCAGAAAGCTGGTAAGACAAAGCAGTACTGATGGTTTTGACATCAAAATAATTATTGTAGCCTTCCAAAGTTGTGCTTGTGCTATCTGTAGGTTCAAATGTCTTCTCATCAATCCTTTCACCATCCGACTGATTTGAGCTCACTCCAGCAACAATTTGCAAGCGATCTTTTTTTACTGAAAAGCCCATCCAATTGCTAATAAGCTTGTGGTCGCCATAACTTAGCTGACCACTTGCTTCCAGACCTTCTGCCTGCTGCGGCGAGAAAGCTTTGGAAATAATGTTGATCACTCCACCTACCGCATCCGGGCCATAGAGTGCGGCTGCGGGGCCTCGGAGTACTTCGATCCGCTCAATTTCTGCTGGCGTAATAGGAAAGGCACCATTGAAATGCCCGGTCAGTGGGTCATTCATTTTCATACCATCCAATAGGATAAGGACTTGGGTGAAAGTCGCTCCTCTCATGCTTATATCCGCCTGAACGCCAAAGCCATTTCTGGATTGAAGTTCAATACCAGGGATGTATTGTAATAGTTCGTCTAAGGAATTAAAAGACATTTTTTTCAGGTCTACTCCTTTCACTAAACTAATATTTCGACCTGTTTCCGCCATCTTTTGTGGCAAGCGAGTGGTGCTAAGCTCTACGGTATCAATAGAAAGCACGCTGCTTTGCTGCGCCGATAGGCTAACGGCCAATAAGCATAATGAAAATGTGTAGTAACAAATGTTTTTCATAAAAGCGTTTTGTTTAAAAATTCTTAATAAAGGAAGTCGTAAAGCTATAAAGTACCCTATCATTGCCTTCATTATCTCCAAAGATTCTTTTACTTTTAACGCTTCTATGACAAAGCAAAAACCTTCTTTGATAAAGAAGGTGGTTCGTGTAAAAAACACGGAATCTCGGCCCAAGACAGGATTAATCAGTTCTAATCTAATTGAAACTGGGTAATTTTTTAAAATCAAAATCAAACCCTTCTAGCGTGAATCCCACGTATAGGGCTTTTAATTTTTATTTTTACCCGCCCGACTGCGTCGGCGGGCGGGTTAATAATTTTTCTTCAAAGTTCCTTAAAACAGAACTGATCAGTCCTGCACTTCACGGCCGGGCAGAGTCGGCAGATTCGTCAAAAATCAAAAAATAATAAAAATGACCGCATCACTAGAAATCAGTATGTACCCATTGACTCCTCAGTACGGTACACCCATTCTACAATTTATTGAAAGATTAAAAAGCTATGAGGCACTTTCAGTACAGTCCAATACGATGAGCACACAGGTATTTGGCCCATATGATATTTTGCTAGCCGCATTGCATAAAGAAATGAAAACCAGTTTTGAGGAAGACCACGATGTGGTAATGGTGATGAAGATTGCCAACTTAGATTTGAAGCCGTAATAGTATTGTTGGAATGAAAGGGGTAAGTTGTCCTTATAGAATAATCAAGCTTAAAACTAGGGACAACGGGGCAAAAAAAGACGGGCAGACTGCGAGGTGCAGCTGCCCGCTACCCCAAAAAACCAAATGAAAACTTCTTATATATCTTTATTCCTTGGGGAGGGAAGTATTATCGTTTCTTATTGTAAGTATCACACAAATATAAGCATATAATTAACCAATTGTTCATTTTTAAAACCCAATATATCATAAAAAGTTATCTAGTAATGATATTGGGTTATATTTTGCCAATTAATGGTGCAAATCATGTAGTTCATGTAGTTACAAGTAATCAACTTTTCTACTATGATTACTACTAAATGGACTTAATCTATTATTACCACCTTCTCAATTCCGTCTCCTGCTTCGATTAAATCAATAATTTCTAGACCTTCAACTACTTTTCCGAAACAAGTATGGTTTCTGTCTAAGTGCGCGGTATTATCTCTGGAGTGGCATACAAAAAATTGTGATCCTCCAGTGTTTCTACCAGCGTGTGCCATGGAAAGAACACCTATATCATGGAATTGATTTTCGCCATCTAATTCACAATCGATTTTGTAACCTGGTCCTCCGCTTCCAATTCCATCTGGACAACCGCCCTGAATTACGAAGTTTGGTATAACACGGTGAAAATTCAGACCATTATAAAATCCCTTCCTTGCTAAGTCTACAAAGTTTTTAACAGTTTTAGGAGCATCTTGTTCAAAAAATTCCACTTTCATTAATCCTTTTGCGGTATGTATTTCTGCTATCATGGTTGTTACTTTTGCTTTTGCTTTTGAAAAAATATATTTGAATTCGGCTGCGAAAGTAGCTATTTAGTATGATACAAAAAAGAATCTTTAACGTTAATCCCAGTTGTCAATTTAAGTTGCGATCTGTTGATCTACGACTTTAGGACGAAAATACCATGAAAGGTCACACTTTTTTTTTATAATCTTCCATAATAAGTACCTTTTCGAAACAACTCGACTAGATTCGAAAATAATGTTTATTTTTTGTTTAAACATTTCGTTAAATAGTTAAACAAAACAACTACAGCGATCAGTTCGTTTTTTTAAAAACCCTCTAGTTTTATAAACTTTTTCCCCATTGCACGCTTGCCATCCAAATCAAGAAACAGAAAGTAAAATCCAGATTGCAATCCCCCTACGTCCAAAAGAACGGGCTTCTTGCTAATTTTATCCAAAGGACGAGTCATCACGGTTTGCCCGAGTTGATCCACGACTCGTAATTCCCCCTCCCCTCCTTCATAATTGGCGAGATTGATTACCAATACTTCATTAACGGGGTTAGGGAAAATAGAAAAATTAGCCCAATGGGTATTCATTTCTACTTCCATTATTTCAGAAAACAAAAAGGACTCATCATGGTGCACCACCTTCAGACGATAATAGTTTTTACCAAAGAAAGGTTCATGGTCATTTACCTGATAAGAAAAAGTCCCTGCTCTGTTGTTCCAACTTTCCGATTGTTCTATTGCTTCGAAATCCTCCCCATCTTTTGAGCGCTCCATCACGAAGTGATCATTTCTGGTTTCCGTATTCGTCACCCAATTTAATAAAGTAGAGCGGCCGTTTTTAGTTGCCTGAAAAAACAGGTTGGATTGTTGAATTCCAGAGCCACTTAAATTAGAAGAACCACCTATTTCTACATATTCTCCAACCGTACAAACCGATTGCCAGGAAGCATCCCAGGTTTGAATATTTATATAATAAGTTGCTGGTGCTAAATTGGGAATCACAACGGGTTGATCACAATCCAAAAAGCAATCAAAGACCGCTGTCCAGCTAGAACCATTCATCAACTTTACAGAAACATTGGGTTCGTCCAAACCATTTACCGTTAGTACATTTCCATTTACAACCATCTGCGCGTTACAACCTTCACCTCCTAACAGTACTCCTGCACAGGTACAACCATCTCCGGCAATAACATCATTCTCTGTTTCCGGATCACCATCGTCACAAATAGAACCAGCCGTCGTTGGGAAATCAGGATTAGTATCATCACAATCTATAGTAGCACAGTAGCCATCATTGTCTGCATCCATAGCGGGCGTTCCCACACAATTACAATCTGCATCAAAAACATCATTATCCGTGCAAGGATTGTTATCACTACAAGCATTTCCTTCCACACAACCTCCACTCACCGCTACATACTCTGTCACCTCACAGATGAGCTGCCATGTTTCGTCCCAGACGTTTACTTTAATGTAGTAGGTTCCTTCCGCTAAATCAGCAACAATTTCAGGATTATTACAATCATTAAAACAACTATAGCCCGTAGCCCAATTGCTATCATAAACCTGCACGGAAACATTCGGATGCCCCAAACCTGTAATTGTAAGATTATTAGGGCCTGGAACGAATAGCACATTACAACCACCCGGCTCCATTCCTTCACAAGTACAACCGTCGGTTAATATCATATCGTTTTCTGTGTCGGGATTTCCATCATCGCAAGCTGTTCCTACGCCCAATGGCAAATTTGGATCATTATCATCACAGTCCTCAGGTACACAAATTCCATCTGCATCTTCATCCACGCAAGGACCAATACCAGCGCAAGTACATCCGTCAGATTGAATGATGTCGTTTTCTGTGTTCGGATCATTGTCATTACAAAGTGAACCAACCGTAGTCGGTAAGTTAGGATCATTATCATCGCAATCCATAGAAGCACAAACGCCATCGTCATCTGCATCCGCACAAGGGCCTTCCAGCACTTCTACGGTAAAGATCGGATTACAGATTGTTTGCCAGCTATCATCTAATGGTTTCACCGATACGTGCCAGGTTCCGGCAGCAAGACCAGAGAAAGTATGTGGACTATCGCAGTTCTCATTGCAGCTGTCGTAAGTCTGCCAGTTGGCATCAAACAATAATATACTCAAGTGGGGAAAGCCTCCGATGTTCTCCACCATGATTCCATTAGATAAGGGATGTACATGGATGGCTGAACAATCATTAACACCATAACCAGCACAGCTACAACCATCCGCTTGAATTTCATCGTTATCTGTGTTTGGATCGCCATCGTCGCAAGCGGCACCTGGAGGAGCGGGTACCGCATTATTATTATCATCACAATCATCGGCAACGCAAATTCCATCTGCGTCGGCATCTGTACAATTAGATTCCAACGCTATGCAAAAACTCGTGGCATCCGCACTTCCAAATTCACCTCCCTCCGCTAATATATTACCTGAAGCATCTGTCAACTGATAACTACCATTTCCATATCCGCAACAAAGCCCATCACCGGCTCCATCATTCATAATTAATTGGTAACAGCCTTCTGCCAAACAAATGGATTCATTAATATTTGCTCCGTCTGCTTGCCCTCCATAAGTTCCGTTAGAAGTACTAATTATATCGTCGAATTCATTTCTAATTTCCCAACTGGTTTCTTGTGGGTAATTATCCAATGTGATATTTAAAGTTATTTCTTCGCAAATACTTCCATTGCTACAAGCCGTACCATTTCCGATAACGGTAGCAGAAGCCGTTCCCTGTGCATCTTTTTCTAAAGTGAAACAAACCGCCCCTGTGTTATTATCATAACTAGTTTCAAAATTACCTAAAGCATCAGGATCACCATCCCAGTTCACCCGAATCATCAGTTTGTAATCACCTGCTGGAATATCTGTAACATCAATCCACTGGCAATCGAGACCAGAGCTGTAAATGTCTCCACAACCGGCAGAAATCCCTTGATTGTTACAATTGTAAGTAAAATTGCCTCCACCGGAACATTCTACATCAATGAGACAAAATCCATTTTTAAACCCAATAGGAACTAGGTTACCATTATCATCAAAAAGGACATATTCTGCGTATCCTTCGTAGTGCCAGTGTCCGTGGCATTCGTCATATTCCCAAACCTCGTTAGCATCCGCAGGATTGGCAGGAGGAGCGCCCACATAGAAATCCTGGTTACCCACGTTTCTAATATGTGTAGTAAAACGCAATATCTGACGTAACCCTAGACCGTTCACACAGCCTTCTTCCACAAAGCAATTATCGTTATTGGTCAAAGTCTGTGCGCTTAGAGAATTGACTAAAGCGTCTTCGACTACAATAAGGTCGGGTTGTGCCTGAACTGATATAGATGAGAAACAGAAAAACAAAAACGTATAAGCCAGCAGCCTATACAAACGGGCCGTTGTCGGTATGATCATGGTTGTCGTGTTGGTTAAAAACGTTGTAATATTAATATAAACTCGGAGGGGAATAAAGTCTATAATAGGGAGGATCTACAAACAAAAATACATCTATTTTTCCAGAAAAAAAATAGTAAGATAAAAGATGTATATCCCGTTGCAAGTCAAGTAATTGAAGACTACAATAATATAGATGCATTTTCTACCTGAAAAATATAATTGCCCTGCTTAGTCGAAAATAAATGTTATTTATTTGGCATTACAAAGACAAATCGTATTATTACATTCTAGCAAGCATTAACAACTAAAATAGCTTAGATTGTCTTTCAAAAAGATATTAGAGAATAGAGTTTATTCCAAATAGAATGGTACGGTCGGCCGGAAACCGAAGACCCCGAAACCGAATAACCTCTAATACTAGAAGGAAATTATCTACTCTTTTGCGATTTTTTCCTTTTGATTCACTAGAATGTGACATCATTTATCTGGCAGATAGAACAGCAGTACAAGCTACGGTTCTAGAAGTAAATATAGGAGCTACAATATATAAGCTTTGTGGAGGAGAAGACGAACCTAAACGGACTTTGCTCAATCAAAAAAATCTTCGGATAGAATATGCAGATGGCTCTGAAGAAAATTTCGGTAATCACCTATCAAAGGATTGGGTGAAACGAGAACAACAGTCGGAACAAAAAGTAGGGAGAAAAGGTATTTGGTTCATTGGTTTTATAGTGGGCGCATTACTGGGGATTCTTGGAATCCTTATTGCTTATGCGATTTATACTGACGAACCAATAGCCCGAAAAAAAGCAATATCAGGATCCATTATTGGATTTTTAGTGATTCTTATACTTGCCTTTTATATTATTTCTAAATTGTAATTATATAATCTATTTTATCATAACCTTAAATTCTCAACAGAATGAAAAAACTATTATTACTAACCCTTATTCTCGTAGGCTATCTAAATGCAAATGCTGTAGTGGGCGTTCAGGACTGGACAACTCACTTTCAGGACACTGAAGTACAGGTCTTGACGCCAGACATGACTAACATGTCTATTGACCAATTCATGGACATGACTCCAAGAAAATACCGTAAAATGACCGGCGAACGTCTTGGTATTAAGAAGTCTTTGCAATTAAAGGCAGCACAGAAAGCAGTTAAAAAAGCAACTAAGAAAGATGGAGACATTTCCAGCGGCCTATACGTACTATTGGCTATTCTAGGTTTTGGATGGGTAGCTATGGGTGTAATGGACGACTGGAGTGGTAGTGACTGGATCGTAAACTTGCTCCTAACTTTCCTTTGTTGGTTGCCTGGTTTAATCCACGCTTTAGTGAAGAAGAAGAATTACTATTAGTAGACACTAATAGTAATTGACCAAAGGCTTAGGAAGAACCCGTTTTCTTTCTAAGCTTTTTTATTAACAAACAATCGAAAACGCTAAACCATCAATATGTCTAAAAACAAAAGAAACATAACTGTGCTTTGGTTAATAGCTTTATTATTAGTCCCTATCATTTTATGGATATTACCTGGTGACTTTTTTGATGACGGCGATCTCATTATCTGCCCTTCCCGATTTCTTTTCGACATAGAGTGTTTTGGTTGCGGCATGACCAGAGCAGTCCAACATATGCATAATTTTCAATGGGACGATGCCGTATACTACAACACCGGAGTGCTCTTTGTTTATCCGGGTCTTATTTTTACTTGGTGTACGTGGACCTATCAAGCTTTCATGCGCATCAGATCTCCTCTGGCATGAAGATTAGCTGCATCCAACATATCGAACAACAAGTTCACCAAACAGTTCTCTTACTAGTCTACCTATCCCTCGCCGCTCCTGACGGCATCAACCTCATTGGCGAACATACCGAATACAACAACACAACAGACGAAAATAATGTAAAACCAGCGTTGCACTGTTACAAAAGCAAGGCACTGCCATTAACTCCTTATGTGAGCTAACCTTAGATACTTCACAATAACATAAATCGCTTTTCGATCCTACCATTTTTAAATGATGTCCATATATTGTTAAAGGAAACCAAAGGGTACTAGAAGCTGTTAATATAACATCCTAAAAAAACGTAGCGTTTCCTCTGCGCTCGTAGCGCCTTTGTGGTAAAAAATCTTCAAGCGAAGCGAGAGGCCCCTCCTTGTCCAGCCACTCAACCAAAAACCACATCCACACAGTCCTCCACGCACACATCACAAAAAGATCGTATCTTTCTGAGGAAGTTTCACTAAACAGGTCTGTCTATGAATAACTTGCCTTTAGCTTTCTGTGTCTTTAACCTGCTACTTAGCTCCGCTCCCCTCTCTGCTCAAAAAGCACAAGCTGCGCATTGGTATTTCGGAGATCATTACGGCCTTGACTTTTCAAACGGCGCTCCTCTTTCTGATTCTAACAATTCAATTTACACCTACGAAGCCTGTACTACTATTTCTGATAAAAATGGAGCGCTTTTGTTTTACACCAATGGAGGAGGACGAGCCAATCAAGCGATCAATGGCTACATCTGGAATAGCAACCATGAAATCATGGAAGGCGGAGATTTAGGGTTTGATAAAGGTGGAGGCTATAGTTCAGCCCAAGGCGCCATCTCCTTAAAAAAACCTGGATCAGATAGCATTTACTACCTTTTTACAGTAGATGAAAAGGAAACACTCCCTACAAATAACATTAATTTCCCGGAAGGGAAAGGAGCTCGATTTTTTGAGATAGATATGAATGCCAATGGTGGACTAGGAAAAGTCACCCTCAGTAATCAGGAGTTGTTTACCCCTGCTTTCGAATACCAAGCAGCTACGATTCACAACAATTGTATCGACTTCTGGCTGATTGTCCCTACTGGACATTACGAGGTTTTAAACGACCCAATGGCAGCAGATTCTTTTTATATATACCTAGTCAATAACAATGGTCCTTCATTAATACATAAGATTCCAATGGTAAAAGGCAATGAACATACCTTTGACGAATATGGCCCGATAAAAATAAGCCCTGATGGTAGCCGTATGATTTGTGGCGGACAGTTATACCATTTTGACAATAGCAGTGGCCTCATCACTCATCAAGAGGATTTACAGTATAGCATTTCTATGAATTACGAATCTCCAACTGCTTTCTCCCCAGATGGTAAACTGCTCTATGAATTCCAACTAATAATCGAACCCTTACCTGATGAGGCAGCTATCCTTCACATCAAACAATACGAATTAGACAGTGCCGACCTTTCCAGCACGACTACCCTGTTGACAATGACAGAATTGGTTTCTTACGCCAAAGTCGGTGGCCCCCAACTTGCCCCAGATGGTAAGCTTTATTTCATCGTCCAAAATGGAACTTTCAGTTCCCCTACCGCTTTAGCTGCAATCAACCATCCTAATGAGAAAGGAGTGGCAGCTGCTGTTGATTTGGATGTACTTACCTTATCAAATACACCCGATAGCCGTTTCTTAAAAATGGGGAATTATAGCGATCATATCTTTTTCAATGAGGCAACTTTGAATGATTACGACAACGAGACCATTGTTTTAGATTGTCAATTCAATACCGATATTGACTTAACGGCTCCTCCGGAAATGGATTGTTATTATTGGTCTACCGGATCCACCTCAGAAAGTATTACGGCTACTGATGAGGGGTTTTATTGGGTTGAATACTGGCAAGGTTGTCAGTTAGAGGCAGATAGCTTTTTCATCATTTATGAAAATGAACACTTTGATTTTCACCTAGGAGAAGATCTATTGCTTTGTGGGGATGACTCTATTCAATTGTCTGCTCCTGAATTTCCAGACATGAACTATTTATGGCAAAATGGAGACAGCACTAATTCGTTGATCGTAAATCAAGCAGGGTTTTACCACCTAAGTCTACGACGCGGAGATTGTACCGCACGGGATAGTGTTTATATCAGCAAAAAAAGCATTCCAGCTATTTCACTGGAAGAAGACGCTCAACTATGTTTATTGGATACCTTACGTTTAGAAGTCGGAGATCCGGATTGGGATCATTATGAATGGCAGGACGGATCCCAGGCATCATTTTTTGAAGTTACGCAATCTGGTAAGTATAGCGTAACGATAGAGAATGAATGCGGTACTGCTTCAGATGAAATCGAAGTATCTTTTATAGCTTGTGGCAGCTGTCCCGTTTATGTACCAACTGCTTTTTCACCAAATGGTGATTGGACTAATGAGCTTTTCAAAGTTTACTCCTCTTGTGATTTTTTAGATTTCCAACTACAGATTTTTGACCGTTGGGGAAGTCAAGTCTTTGGTAGTTCTAATCCTGAAAATGGCTGGGATGGCATACTAAAAGGTCAACTTGCTCAAGCAGGTGCCTATGTTTATAAACTGGATTATAAGTGGATTGATTTGGAAGGTCAGTTGCAGACAGAGGAAGTTTATGGTCCTTTCTCTCTTATCAGATGACAAAATGTTCCTAATATTCGAATATTTAGTCATCCAACTTCCACATCCTGAAAAAGCTTCGTCCAATCACTGACGTTTCAAAGCAAATCTTTTAACAATTACCAATCTTTCCCTATTTTTAGAGCCTGAAGCTTAGTTCATTCAACTTTTAACCATTGATTGTTAACCGTTAACTTCCCACTAACGCACTATTGGAGAAGTAAACTTCTAACTTCATTTTCGAAACCAACCTAACATTATGATCAGGAAACTTTTACAACTTATTATGACACAAAAAATAATTTTCGGATTTATACACTCCCTCCCATTTTCTAACCTTCACTCTCTATGGTCTTTACGATTAAAAAATAAGAGGGCAAATCCGAAAGTTAATTTTTTGTTGTTACTAACCCTCGTCTCTTTACAAACGACCGCTTTTACCCAAGTCGTGATAAACGAATTTTCAGGGGCCAACTATCAAAACCTTCAAGACAATTACGGTAACAATAATGTTGACTGGATTGAGCTTTATAATACCAGCGCCACTCCTGTGAGCCTTGCCGGTTATTATATGTCTGACGATGAAGACAATTTGGACAAGTACCAATTCCCCGCCGGCGTCAATATTGCAGCCAATGGTTTTTTACGTGTCTGGGCTTCAGGCCGCGATATTGTTGTTGGAAATAATATTCATACTGATTTCAAAATTAATCAAACGAATGAGGAGTGGGTCATTTTGAGTGATCCAACATTAGCCATTATTGATGCTATTGAAATTACCATTCCCAATCAAAAAAATCATTCCTGGGCCAGAAGTATTGACGGAGGAGGTGTCTGGTCTGTAGCCAGCGGCCCAACGCCAAGTGGTGCCAATGGTGCGACCTTCATGGGTTATACTGGCAAAGCTGAAATCAGCCCACTAGCTGGTTTTTATAATGGCCCAACGGAAATCAGCATTGCGACTGATGATCCAACAGAT
The DNA here is from genome assembly GCA_047626155.1 of Saprospiraceae bacterium. Taxonomy (GTDB): domain Bacteria; phylum Bacteroidota; class Bacteroidia; order Chitinophagales; family Saprospiraceae; genus CALGLS01. The sequence goes on from JBLHRR010000014.1 coordinate 38,711, forward strand.
AATATTTATTACACCACCGATGGCTCAGATCCCGATCAGTTTTCAACAGCCTACACCGGACCTTTTACGATAAGTGTTACTACTGTTATAAAATCCGTTGGCTACTCAACAGATAACTCATTTCTGAAAAGCCATGCTGATTATCATACTATTTTCATCAATGAAATACATACACTTCCTGTTGTTTCCATCGCTGGAGGACAAGTAGAGATCTTGATGAACGGTACTCAAAATGAGCCAGAAGGTTCCTTTGAATTATTTGACGAAAGCGGTGATCGAGTTGCTGACGCCACGGGTGAATTCAACAAACACGGAAACGATTCCTGGGCTTATGCTCAAAGAGGAATCGACTACGTTACCAGAGATCAATTTGGAGATGACTATGCGTTGAAATATCCTATTTTTGATGAAGAAATTACAGATCGTGAAGAGTTTCAAAGAGTGATCTTGAAAGCGGCAGCAAACGACAACTACCCTTTTGAAGATGGGAGTGCCCATATCCGAGATGCTTTCGTACACACCCTTGCACAACAGGCAGGAATGGAAATGGATGCTCGAACCAGTCGCTCTGCTGTGCTGTATGTCAATGGAGAATACTGGGGAGTTTATGACATTAGAGAAAAAGTAGACGACCATGACTATACCGAATATTACTACGATCAGGGAAGAGACGAAATAGACTTTATTAAGACTTGGGGAGGTACCTGGGCCGAATATGGTCAAACCAATCAATGGGATGATCTCGTACAATATGTATTGAGCAATGACATGACGGACGCCGCTAACTACGCCTATGTGGAGGGAGAATTGGAGATGCTGAGTTTGATTGATTATATGATTCTTCACTCACACATTGTATCCCTGGATTGGCTCAACTGGAATACCGCTTGGTGGAGAGGTTACAACCCCGATGGAGGTGCAAAAAAATGGCGCTATATTCTTTGGGATGAAGATGCTACTTTTGGACACTACATCAACTATACCGGCGTACCCGATACTGGACCACTTGCCGATCCTTGTAATCCAGCCTTGCTAAATGACCCCGGAGGACAGGGACATATTCCGGTGTTAAATGCATTGTTAGATAATGAAGACTTCTTTGCTTTGTATATCAATCGTTATGCTGATTTGAATAACCAGTATTTCAATTGCGACTTTATGATTCCATTGCTGAATGAGATGATTGCTGCTATTGAACCAGAGATGCCCAGACAGATTAATCGCTGGGGTGGTACTATGAGCGAATGGCAATCCAACGTTCAGGAACTTCGGGACTTCATAGAAGAACGTTGTGTAATTATCAATACTGCTATTGTAGATTGTTATGAAGACGAAGGTCTTTCCGGACCATTTGATATAACCATTTTGGTAGAGCCTGTAGGTGGTGGATTCGTTCAAGCGAACACCACCATTGGAAACAACTACCCTTGGAATACGCTTTACTTTGGTGGTATTGATGTGACCTTCACTAATGTACCAGAAGAAGACTGGCTCTTTAGCCACTGGGAGGTCATCAATAATGATTACACTCCTGATCAATTTGCAGAAACGATTGGAATGACGGTCGATACGGTTGATACCATTATCGCTCATTTTATGCCTGGCCCTTGTTTGGGAATCTGGGTTGATCCAGGACCAGACTTGCAAGAAGATATGATTATTTGTGATGGTAGTACCCTAATGTTAGAGGCCGCATCGGGACCTGGTTTTACTTATGAATGGTCTACCGGTGCAACAACCCAAAGCATTACCATTGATGACGATGGAGACTATTCCGTAACCGTTTACAATTCGAATGGTTGCGATGGTTATATCGAAATTGATGTTGACGAAGAAGATTCATTGGAACCAGCCATTGAAGGATTTCCAACTTTCTGTAGCGGACTTTCTACTACCCTCGATGCCGGAGGGGGATATGATACCTACCTATGGTCAAATGGATCTACGGCACAAACCATTGATGTAACGACACCAGGAACCTATGATGTAATGGTTTCCGCTATTGGTGGTTGCACAGGGTCTACTCAAATGATAATAGAAGAAATCAATGGTCTCAATGTTGAGATTATGGGCCAATTGTCGATTTGCGAAGGCAGCCCAACTTTACTAAGTGCGGCAAATGGTTTCGATGAATACGAATGGTCTGACGGATCTGATGGACAGACTCTTTCCGTAAGTAATGGCGGCATTTATTCCGTAACTGTTTCTGACCCCACGGGTTGTACAGGTGTTGACCTGGTAGAAGTCATTGCAAGTACGGTAGCAACTTCACAAGGTGCAGCTGCCATTTGCTATGGAGATGAATTCAATGGTACGACTTATACGCAATCTACTCCGATTGACCTTAGCTATACCGGAGCCAATGGCTGCGATAGTGTACATACTGTTATGTTAACGGTTTACGCTGACATAGCGGTCAATTTTAATTCCATTGATGATTGTACAAGTGGAGGCGCTACCCTATCCGCTTTCCCTGTTGGCGGTTCTGGAATTTATGGCTATGAATGGTCTACGGGTTCTAATGCACAGGTGTTGACCATGCTCCCACAAGGTACTTATGAAGTGACCGTGACAGACAACTTAGGCTGTACGACCAATTCTAGTATTTTTGTTGATCCGGCAGAAGGCATCACCCTCGATTTTGACGTTGACAATGTGGCTTGCTTTGGTGAAAGTAGTGGAGATATTGACTTAACGGTATTAACCGCAGAGGAGCCATATACGCTGACCTGGTCTAATGGAGAAACGATAGAAGATTTGAATGACATACCTGCTGGTAATTATTCTATTATTATAACCGATGCCAATGGATGTAACTTCGGGACAACCGTCAACGTTAACCAACCTATTCCTCTTGGGTCCAACAATAGTTCTACACCTGCTTCTGCCGTTGATGAAAGTAATGGTTCCGCCTCTATCTCTCCTGCTGGAGGAACGCCACCTTTTACTTATCAATGGTTTATTGGTTACCAAACGCCTGTTGTTTATCAACTCGAACCAGGAGAATACGATGTGACCATTACGGATGCTAATGATTGTGAATTTGAAACAACCGTAGTTGTCGGATTCATGAGTTCCGCTCCCGATATTGAAGGCTTACTAAAGTTTGATGTTCACCCGAACCCGAGTAACGGAGAGTTCTTTGTGGCCTTAAGTTTCAACCAAACAAAAGAAGTTACTTTAAGCATCTATGACCTAACAGGTAAGCTAATCCGCAACTATCCTCCTAAGCAAGGACAAAGCCTTAGCCTTCCTGTAGATATTAGCGATGTGGCTGATGGTACTTATATGGTGGTAGCGAAGATAGATGGTGAGCAAGTATCGAAAAAAGTGGTCGTAGCGAAGTAAGGATTAGATAACTTTTAACCGTTAACTATTAACTTCCTACTATCGCGTTGTGAAGAAAAGGTCAGAGACTTTCGCTCGGTTGATTCCGAATAAAAAAGCTCTGACCTTTTTTTGATGCTGGTATTATTGATGGAGGTAGGTTTCTCGGCTCGTTTCTGCGCACTCAGAATTGTACTTTATCAAATACTGAACAATCAACAAACCGCTTCTAAGCTTTCCTCTGCTTCCACTAATTCTCCTTCCTCTGGCTCTTTAGGTAAGGTGAAGAAAAAACAGAAGTATTACTATACAACTTAGTGAGTATTCTTAAACAAGAACAGATTAAAAAAAACGAAAAAACACTGTAACTTGTTCACATAATAATACAAAAAAAGAAAGACCAAGTTATTGATCTTTCTCTTTATAAATTAAATCATTTGGGGTCATAAGATTAAATTCTTAGGACAATTGCCCATTCATTATTGCCAGAAGTCTCATTTGGTTTACTGACATAAGATCAAAATGATTGTCTATTTAGACAGACCAAATATTTGGATTATACTGGTTCTAGCCATAGATTAAAACAATGTGGATGACCTCTTAACTAACCTTGAGTTAAAGATAGTTTATACCAACATTCCAATCAAATATCTTTTCTCAAAAGGCTAGCACTAGATCTGCATTGAACCAAGGAAAACTAGCACAAATCTATCACTTAAAGGCATTAGACGGTACGAAAATATTGACTATCAATTACTTACGATAAGCGGTTGGAGATTTACCAAACAACTTGTGAAAAGCTCGGCTGAAATAATTAGGATCTCTAAAACCGGCCTTGTATGCAATTTCTGCTACATTCAAATCTGAAGATTTCAGCAATTGCATTCCTTTTGTCAGACGAATATTTCGAATAAATGTAGTAGGCGTTTCATTTGTTAAAGCCTTCAATTTTCGGCTTAGCTGCGATTTCCCGAGGCCAACAGCGGCAGCTAGTTCATCTATAGTAAAGTTAGGGTCAGCAAGGTGGTTTATGACGGTTGTCCGTAGTTTTTGAAGAAAGCGCTCCTCTATCGTCAGCTCTTGACCTAGGGCCTTTTCAGCTACCTCCTCCGTCACCATACTCGACGGGGCAAGTCGATCCTGAAGTGCCTTACGTAAAGCAAGCAACCGTTCTAGTCGAATCATCAACTCCTCTTTATTAAAAGGCTTCATCAAGTAAGCATCTGCTCCTTTTTTCAGGCCTTGCACTTTGTCAGCCTCCGTAGCTTTAGCGGTAAGCAGTATAATAGGAATGTGACTGGTCCGATGATCCTCTTTCAAGGTCTCGGTCAATTCAAAACCATTTTTCACCGGCATTATAACATCACTGATAATGATATCCGGTATTAACTGGAAAGCCTTCTCCATTCCTATGGCTCCATTTTCAGCCATTACAATTTGATAGAGCCCCTCCACCAATTGGGCGAGATAATAACGGATGTCTTTATTGTCTTCTACCAATAATAGTAAAGGCAATTGTGCTTCCTTCCCATCGGCCACTGAATCGTCTTCGATCTCATCTGATGCGGTGAGTATGATATTAGTTTCGTTTTCAACATTCCAGGAATGCTCAGAAAAAGGAGCCTCTTGCTTAATGGGTAATACGACGGTCACCACCGTACCTTTCCCTATCTCACTTTCTGCCTTTATCTCTCCCCCCATGAGTTCCGCCAATTCTTTTGTCAATGCCAAACCAATTCCTGTACCTTCGTTGTTTTGATCCTTATTGGCCTCTGCCTGGTAAAAACGATTAAAGATGTGTGGCAATGCTTCTGGTGCTATGCCCTGACCAGAGTCTGCCACTTTCATAATCAGCTGTCGCTTCCCTTCTATGTTTTCTTCTTCTGCGTGGAAAATAATTTTTCCTCCTCTATCTGTAAATTTCAACGCATTGGAAAGCAAATTGTAAACGAGTTGTTGGATTTTTGTTTCATCAAAATCCATCAGCAGGATTTTCAGTTCTGTATAAAAAACGAGACGAACTTTTTTCTCTTGTGATTTACTGTAGAAGGACTCTGTTAGATAATTTAGAAAAGAGATGATATTTGCCTGTTTCAGGAATAGTGTCAACATTCTGTTATCTACCTTTGACAAATCCAATATTTGATTGATTAGATGTAAGAGGTTTTTACTATTCCGCTCAATCAGACCGCGTCCTTCCTCCAATTTATTTTTCTCAGAAGAACTTATGGATAATTGTTTACTCTTCTCAGCTAATTCCGCATTGATCCCCATAATTACAGTTAGGGGCGTACGAAATTCGTGGGTAATATTAGTAAAAAATCGAGTTTTCAATTCATCTAATTCTTCAAGCTTTTCTGTCTTTAATCTATTTTCAAGAATTGTATTTTCTGCAATCAAATTCTGCTTCAATATTCTTTCTTTCTCTTCTTTCAATAGCTTTGTCCGATAACCGATACTCAAGGCAAGAATACCCAGCATAAAGACCACCATCAGCATAGAAGAATTACGGAGATGCAGGAGGTAATAAATATAATCTTTGGATGAAAAACCTTCCAGAAAAGGATAAATAAAACCCCAGATTTGCAATAGTAAAAACAATACCGTCACGGGGGTAAAAGCGATAAAGAATAATTTACGTAAACTCTTATTCTCATCCTTTGCGCTGAAGGCTATTGCAAAGAAAGGAACAAAGGCTACAAAATGGCAAATCATAGCCAACTTAAAAAAGGAAAGGCTTCCCTTAAAGGAATATTGACGAACAAAAATAAAAGTCAGAATATCCAGAACAGCAAAAAACACAATAAGATAAGGAATGATTTTTCTGGAAAGAGTGGAAGTGGCTGGATAGTTAAAATAAGTAGCTGCAAACTTCAGCAAACTAGTTGTTATTAAAAAAGTACCCAGCATAAAAACTAGGAAATGATAATCCTTCCATACTGGAAAAGGCACATACGTGTGATAATTGTTATGAGCAAATGCAAACGCTAAGAAGGTTCCACATATCAAAGAAGTAAACTGAAGATGAATCTTTTCTCTTTCTATGAAATACAAACAAAGAAAAAATAAAAACTGTATCCCCAACATCCCAAAGAAAATGATTTTCGCTCTTGCTTCATGTAATTGACGGGGAAAAACAGAGGAAGGGTCTATATGCCACAAAGCAAATTCTTCTAAGGGAAAGTATCGATCCATGCCCTCCATCCGGATGAACACATCAATGGTATCTCCTGCCAGAACATTTACCTTTATAAAGGTGGCCCAAAAATTAAGCGGGCGATCTTCAAGACCAACCTGATCACCTGTTTGTTGATACTTAAATCTGTCTTGTCCATCTGAAATGTAAATATCCAGCTGATCATAACTGTACAGGTCATTCCCAATTTCCGAGGATACGTGCAACAACTGTTCTCCATTAAAAATAGTACTGCCATGCAAACGCGTCTTCATCCAGTACACTTTGCCAGCCTCCGGTTTTAAGACATTCGGCGTTTTCCAATTCGATTCATTTAACTCATTTTGAACATCCCAAATGCTTAGCGAAGCTTTCTCATCTTCCAATATTTCTATCGATTTGATTCGGTTACCCGTGAAAGGAAAAGAAGGATTGGATTCATAAAAAGCGCCGTCAAACTCATAATTTTGCAAGGAGGCAGGCTGCGCATTTGCTTCTTGCAAAAGCATAGACAGCGGGACTAAAAAAAGAAGGAAATAAAAGTACCGTCGGCTCATTTGGTAGAATCTGCTATAGGATATTTGATAAATGCTTAAACAAAGATAAAAGAACATTTCATTTAAAAAGCGAATTAACATACATTTACCAAAACATCACCTACACCTCTTCTTTCGTAGTCACTGCCAAAAAAACATAAATTCAATATCATGAAATTCCACTACCTCTTCTTAGCACTCCTCATTTTAATTAGCGCTTGCACTCCAAAACTGACCAAAACAATTTCACAAACAGAAGACGAAGCAAACCTGACCAAAGCTAAAATGCTCGCTAAAAAATACATCATCGCCGATGGGCACGTTGACCTCCCCTATCGACTAAAGGTGAGTAACTTTCGTTTTGAAAAAGAATTCATTGGCATCCCGATTCAAACAGATGAGGGCGACTTCGATTATGTCCGTTCGGTTGAAGGAGGTCTCGATGCTCCCTTCATGTCTATCTACTTACCAGCCCGTTTGCAAAAAGAACCCGGAGAATCAAAACTCCTAGCAGACTCCCTCATTGACATGGTTACCCGAATCGCCACAACACATCCTGACAATTTTGAAATCGCTTATTGGGCCAGCGATGTAGAACGTATTTTTAAAGCAAAGAAAATAGCGCTTCCTATGGGTATGGAAAATGGCTCTGGCCTTGAAGATGACCTCAAGAACGTAGCTTACTTCAAAAAACGAGGCATCAGTTACATCACCCTCACTCACTCCAAAGACAACCTCATTTGCGATTCTTCTTACGATGAGACCAGAACCTGGAATGGACTAAGTCCTTATGGTCGTGAAGTGGTTAAAGAAATGAACAAACAAGGAATTATGGTGGACATCTCTCACGTTTCTGACAGTACCTTTTATGATGTACTCGCAATGACCGATATTCCTGTCATCGCTTCCCACTCTTCTTGCCGAAAGTACACGCCCGATTTTGAGAGAAACATGAACGACGATATGATCCGAGCCATCAAACCAAACGAGGGTGTTATTATGATTAATTTCGGTTCTACCTTCCTCGAAAAAAGATTGCAGGACGAACGAGGTGCCCGACGAGAAAAAAGAAATGCGGTATTGGAAGAGGCTGGAGTGAAAAGCGATGACGAAGCTGCAAAACCATTGTTAGAAAAATTCGATAAAGAAAACCCGCCTTCTTTTTCTGATGTAAAAATGGTAGCCAATCATATTGACCATGTCGTGAAATTGGCCGGTATTGATCACGTCGGTTTCGGTTCTGACTTTGATGGGGTTGGTGATTCTTTACCGACTGGGTTGAAGGATGTATCGCAATATCCGAATTTGCTTGCGGAATTGTTGAAGCGTGGGTATTCTGAGGAGGATATTGAGAAGGTTTGTTTTGGGAATTTGGCGCGGGTGTGGAAGGCGGTGGAGGGAGCTAGGGGGTAGGGATTGTTGTTTGGAAATTTTTCTTTTTGAATTAAAAAGGCCAACTCATAACCAAAGTTATGAGTTGGCCTTTTTAAGGTAATTGCCATTTTAAAAACGGCATCGACAACTGGACAAAACAAAATATTTGACAAAGTCAAAATCAACAACTTTCGTTTTTTTCCGTATTATTTACTTTTAAATTTCTCTTTTAGTTCCTCATTCTCTTTTTCCAATTTCTCTAAACGCTTATTCATTGCTATAAGATGAAGCGTTAATTCTTCAATCTTCTCTAGCTGCAGCATTTGTTGATCTCCTAAGTTTAGACCGTCTTTTAGTATTTCCTTTTCCGATGGAATATTTGGAAGATGCTTATGCTTCGTAACGTATTTTTCTATTTCTGATAAAGGCATTAAATCATAACCATCCTTAAAGACATAGTCAGGAATATCCAGCTGGGTAACGCGAACCTCTCGACTCCAAACTTTTCCATCTTTTGTTACTTTAAATTTCTTTTCATAAGAGCTTTGTCCACCTAGCCCTTCAACAACTATTGCATCATCAGTATTTCCCTGTGGACTGTATATCCTTAGAGAACCTTGTGCCTTAATTGTACCTGAATTATCAATATTACAAATCTCTTGACCATCTGGACCTAACATTAGGAAGGGCTTTGGTACAGCAGCGGCATCATTAGCTGCTATAGTAAGTGCCGAGCGTGAATATATGGCACCATCAGATCTTACATAAAACAATTCCGGGGCTCCATTAGCTGGATCGCCATACATTTTTATAGGGTGAGATGTTTGACCATTATAAACGGTTAAACCGTATTTTGATATCGCTTCTCCTTTTCCTTTTACATAAAATGTGGATGGAGCACTATCATCAGTATGAACAGATAATGCAGCGTTATCTTTACCTACAATACTTACCATTTTCCCTTTTTCAGCAGTTGGACTTCTTACAAATTTCACGCTACCCGAACCTCCAGTGAATCTTAAATCATTAAAATCATGATCTGGGTATATAGACCAACGATGACTTGTATTAGAATTTGGAAAACTTGTATTGTTTAACCTCAGCTGGCCACAAGTCCCTAAATTTCCGTCAAAATAACCTGCATAAGCGTCATGATTTGTTGTTCCTTCAGGTACCTTAACATAAATGCCAAACCTTGTCCCTTCTTGAGAGCCACCGTCATCTAAACAGAGACTATAAGATGGTAGACCAAATCCATAACTTTTTGGACTTGAATTCTCTATGTACATACCAAATCGGTCTGTAGTTGTCAAAACATGCATTCTTCCGTCACTAGGCACAGCGGTAGAACCTCCAACAGAAATCCTTGAGTTGGAATATAAACTATTGTTTGGGGAAACCGTCCAGGATTGTGCTGTTACGAGGTTTGGGATAAGTATAAAGGTACTCATCATTAAAATCAGAGCCGCGATTCGATGTATTGCAATTTTCATAATTGTTTATATTATTTTATTTAATGTCTATTTTTATTACTTTTTGAATTTGTCGATTTCCTCCTACGGTTAACTCTATAAAATAAATACCAGGCTGTAAGTTATTTCCATTGTAAGTGATTGTATAATCTCCTTGTTCTAGAATCTTATGGTTTTCAATTATAGCCTCTACCCTTCCTGTAATATTATAAAGTACTAGTCGCACACTCTTTGAATCTTCAGAGGTAAAGGAATAGTTAATTAACAATTGTTCGTTAAAGGGATTTGGATAAACGTTGAATGAATTCTCGGATATATTTTCGGTGCTTTCTTCTATCCTTTCTTTTGTTATCTTTTCTGGAATTAATTCCTCTTCTGGATTCGACGTAAGATTAGAAGGCGGATCAAGAAGCTCATCTTCATCGATTAAGCAAGGGTCTATATATGCCCAAAATTCTGTATTCGATCCAGTAATAGTAGTCTCTCCAAAAATATGAACCCCTCCTTCATTCCCATTTTTACCACCGATAAACTCAACTAAATTTCCATCACCTACATTTATATCGGTATCTTCAGTACATAACGGATCAACATTCCCTGACACATTTATTGTAATCGCTTTTTCAGTGGTTCCTTCGCTAATTGAACCATCAATACATAAAAGTGAAGGGACTTCAGGAGCGTTAATTTCAACAGTCAGACCTGGAAAATCCTCAAGAAAGAAGTACCAGCGGTTATTCGGCCCACTAAAACTATAGGATAAAAAACCTAATGAAATAAACGAATCTCCTTCTAACTCTTCTGTAGTAAAACATACAGAGCCTTGATATATTCCAGCCTCAGAATCAATTAAGCTTATTGCTGCTATTTTATCATTTCCTGAATTCCCGTTCCTAACTTCTATATAATAAATAGAAGGAAGTGGTTCTCCTCCCATAAAATGAGTGTTAATACTCACATCAATACAATGTCCGTCACCACATATTCCAGAAGTAGAATTGCTAGCACTAACGGTTGGAGTTTCCTGAGAAAAAATCGAATAACGATTAGTCAGAAACTTTTCTGTACAACCTGTTGCATCCGATACTACTAACTCATACGAAGAATTTATATTTGGATTAAATGTTACAAGTACTGGATATTTGTCCCCTGCATATGCATTATTAGGTTCGAACACCTCGCCAGAAGGTGTCCAAGAATAAGTTAGTGGCTCTATTGCCCCTGATTCAGCCTTATAGTCTTCATCTCCGGGGTTGGCGTTTGAAACGTAGATAAATCGGTTAATATGAGGGAAATCCCACGCAAAGACCTCCGTTTCTGAAGATAACACAGGCTTTTTCCTTGAAGTAAAGTTAGCATGGAGCCAAGGGTTTCCAGCGACTTCAATAGTAACATCGTCTGTTGCTATACAACCATTTTCATCTACAACTGTAATCGTATAAGTGAAGACCCCCTGATTTCGATTCAAGGCGCTATTTAATAATAATTCTGGAGTATTGCCACCCTCAAAATGAGGATTCGTTGAAGTCCACTCAATAATCGAATTTGAACTACCACTACCATTAGTAGGAACACCAATAATGACCTCTTCACCATTACAAAGCTCTTCGTCCATACCCGCTATAGCAACTAGGCTAACATCACCTCTCCGTACTGAAACAGTTTTTTCAATACTGCATTGTCCTGACAAATCAGTTAAAGTTAGTATGTAATAAAAAGTTTCTACTAATGGTGTCACCCACGGATTAAGAACAACGGGATCACTCATTCCAGTGGAAAACACACTCACATCCTCAAAAGATTCGTTTTTAGCAGTCCAGATATAATGATAATTCCCTGACCCACCTATATCTGATATATCTGGACCTAGCTGAACGGGATCACTACATTCCGTAAAAGAAGACCTCATAGATTCTAAAGATAACTCGATACCTAGCACTTTAACCTCAGTACTAGAAGTGCAACCTGTAGCATCTGTAATCGTTAAATTATAAATACCTGTTTCACCTTCTTGTGGCGCCATAACTGAAGGATTTTCAAGCGAGGATGCAAACCCATTTGGTCCCACCCAAGAAAAACTATAGGGCTCTATTCCTCCTATTGCTGAATAAGCATTTGATAAATTTACAGGCAATCCTGCACAAATATATTTTTCTGTATTGAGAATTCGTGACCTAAATGGTAGAGGAATGCCTATAAGTTGTTTTTTCTTCCCTGTTAATCCATTCTGGTCAACTAAACTTACTTCAACATAAAAGTAGGATGTCAGGTTGTTGTTTTCTAAAAAATAAGGGTGTTCTTTATTTAGATAGACACACTTGAAACTCGTGGGCTCTAAAAATAAATTGTCATCAGGATAAAGTGATTGAACCGACACATTTGGATCATTAGCAAAATAAGCTGTCCATTGAACGTTAGTGTAATTTTGGGTTCCTGGACATGGTGCCTCAACGGGTATTTGCTCGGGGACATCAAGAGGGCATCCACCTTCAGGACTTACGCTCAAATATGGATCGCAGCCCTCTATAATAGATACTGTAGATATCTCGGGAGGGTCATCGGCTAGATTTATTCTAAAACGAGGGCTTTCTACCTCCGCATTATTTGCCATAGCGACAGAACAACAATCATTGTTTGCGGTCGTTTTATGTGCTGGCTTAAAAGTAGCCACAAGCTCTACTGAGCTGAAGGAACAAAAATCAAAATGGGAATGACAGAGCTCAAAGGCAAAAGGATTATTTGGACAACCTGGATCCGTTTGAAAACCACCGATATCATATTCGTCATCTTCGTTACCTCCTTCTGGAAACACTCTCAACGCGATAAAGTACTCATCGACACAATCAGGAAAAGGTGATTCAGTTCCTCCACTAAAAGGATCATTCAAAATAAAAAACCAAATAGTAACGCATTCTCCTCCCTCCAAAGTTACCGGAGTCGATGCGTTTGTTGCAAGATCTCTAATTATAACCTGTGGTGCCGCTGGCGGTGGTGGCGTAACCGAACCGTCAATTGTAAAAGTAGTACTAGCTTGGTAGGTTCCCATCTGGTCTGTCGCGACAACTGTAGCCGTATAATTTCCTGCTGGTAATCCACCAGAATAGTTTAGTTGTCCTTCATCTTGTACTCCCATTGGAATAACCGCACCATTATCAACATCCAAATTAAAAATGTAATTTATGGGGTGCGTTATATTGCTGAAATCAATATTTGCAAACAGTGTAACGGGAGTTAGCGGCTGATTATCTGTAAAAACGACTAAATCCAAAGCTGGGATTCCACCAGCAATTATAACAGTATATTCACATTGCGTAGTATTCCCTTCTGAATCTTCCACTTCTAGAAACCATATAAGGTTCTGACCATTATTCGCGTTCTCATCTATTGTAATGGAATGTGGTCCCAAGCCTGATAATTCATCAGGAGTCGCGTATGCACCACTTGGTGTTATCCAATTGTAAGAATAAGGAAGAACTCCTCCAGACACTGTAGGTTGTATCATTATTTGTGCACCAGCGGTGGCCGTAAAAGGTCCGTTTATTTCGCACTCTAATTCAGGGACTTCTACATTGCAATTGGGGGTACAGACAATTTCTTCATATTCATTATATTCTCCCAGCGAATTGGTGGTTTCTAAAATTACCGTATGGCACCCTGGCTCTGTATAAATGTGTGAAGGCTCCTGTACATTTGAGAATGCACCATCTCCAAAGTACCAGAGATATTCAGTAACATTTCCTCCCGTTATATTAAATTGGAAAAAGACTTCACAATAATCGGAACCAAATTCAAAATCAAAATAGGCAGAAAATACTTCTCCATCTAGGTTAAAAGGTACGGTAGCATTATATTCAAAACCACACTCCGTTCCGGCTGGAGCAACTTCTATGAAATACTCCCCAGAGCAAAGGTTTGGGAATGAATGTACCATTGTGCCAGTAAGACCTGATTGTGTTATTACCGCTGCACTAGGGTCATCAAAGTAAGTGATGTACACATCCCATATATGGTTGGCAGTTTCATTCGTGAAAGCTATTTCTATTGTGCCGTCACAGGTACTTGGGTCTGTGGTGGGAGTAGAGTTTATTTCTATTAATGCGTGAGCAGGAATGGAATATAATAGAATAACCAAAATAAATCGGAAGGTTCGTAACATAACTTATTTATTTTCTAGAATTTCACGGCTGAATTTTGCTTAACAAGCGCGCTTTTCAAGGTCGGAATGATATTAATGTGCAATATTAATTAACCCTTTCTGGCATTTTTCTGAATGAGAGTAATGAAAAATAGTAAAATTGTATCTCTTGATTCTTGAGGAAATCAAATAATAATATTATTATACTAGTTCTCTTTAAAACTCTTATCCATTTCCAATTGAGTGAGTCGTTGTTTTTCTAAATCATTTATTTGTTCTTTTATTAATAATACTTTCTTTGCTAAATAAGGATTGTCAACATTCTTAAGTTTATCAAATATCATATTCATTTGATTCATATTATAGTCACTTGGCTTTTCAATATTTTCTCCTTTATTTATTCTATTAGTTTCATAAATCAAATAATTAGCAAATTCGTGCTTTAATAAATCCAAATTGAACCATTTGGAAAAAATTGAATTTGGGAAAGAATTCACTAATTCTTGAATTCTGTTTTTCGACTCTAAATCTTTTTTCAAAACATCTGTTTTGTAAAAAGAATGAGGAATACGCATCGTACTAATTTGCTCATAAACTTGCCTATTCTCTCCAATATATGGTTTGATATGGATGTTTATATTATTGCTATAAATCCGGTCATTTAAACCATTTGAATTAAATTGATATACTAACCTTAAGGAGACATTCTGATTTTCAGTAAAGTAATATTTAACACTATCTATCTCCCTAAAAACATGAGGGATAAATTCGATATCCATTAGAATAGAATCATTAGCATGAAAGTGGAATTTAATCAAGGGGATCAACGATGTCAGTCCTTTGTCTTCAGAGCCAGATAACTTCTCCCATTTACCTGATTCGCCTAAATAATCAAAGTACAAGCTACCAAATCTTACAGATGGCTTTAGTAAACTTATACCTTCTTTAGATAAATTGCTGATTTTTGCAGAAACACAAATAGGATCAATCAGACCTATGGTATCTATTGTGTTTGAAATGTTATAAGATTGAATTTGAACGGAAAGCTCATTACTTAATTCTTGTCCTTTTGCAGAATGAATTTGACATGAAGACAGAAGCACTAATAGAAAAAAGAATTGAATTTGATTTTTCATTAAAATATTTTAAATGGTTACTTTATTGGCCAGGGCTATTTATCCTACTCCTAATTAAATTAAGATGCCTTGGAATTAAGTCTATTGATCCAATTAGAGGCCCTCCGTTTCTCATCAACCCCATTTCTCCAGCTACGAATTCGGGAATTCCAGCCGGAAGAATATTAGCATTTCCATGAGATAAGCCAAATTGATGTCCGACTTCATGGGCAACATAAAGGGCCTCAGAAAGGCCTAATGGAACATCTAAAATCGTTTCTATAAAAATTAACGAGGTATTACCGCCTATAAATAAATCTGTGTCGTGAACCCTGGGAACTCCAGTATCCGGCCAAACATCAAGTATACCATGGAGCTTACCTTCTGCATTGGGATCTCCATCAAGTTCATTATCTGATTGCCAACAAGATGTAAGGTGTGAAACCCAAAAAAAGTCGGACTCAGCAGATTCACGGTTCATTTTAATATCATTAAGTTGCACATTTGCAATTACAGGATCTTCAAGAATAAATAAATTTTCTACGAATTGAATATCGTTATCATTATTAGCCATAATTCCACCTCCATCAAGAACAGGAAGTAAGTATGCCCTATTAAAAACATTCATTTCTGTCAAAGAAGAATGATGAGGTAAAGTAGCAGGAACCGCATCATCATCAACAACTTTAGTCCGTAGACGAAATTGAGTTGTATTCACTGTATTTACACTGCCAAGAGGAACGTCAATGTTGGTATTTCCACCGCTAGCAACATTAATAGTACCACCATTATAATCCATAATATTAACACCAACGGGTAAATCTATAGTCCATGTATAATCAGCAGGGTTAATTTTGTCTACGCTTGCTATTGTAGTATTTAATACTATGCCACCAAGTGTAGTCAAGGCGCATGGTAAGCCATTTAAGTCTATCGGGGCATTTAACTCTATTCTCCTAAACCCATTCCCAACTATTCCAGGAATTACTACTGCTCCAGCCCCTATCCCTAGTGTTAGTGTCCCCATCTCAAATCGTCCATTTGCTAATGCCACCCCGGGGTTATAGAGGTTTGGAGAATTATCTCTAAAGGGCTGTGGTGATGTATTATTTACTAAATCTTGTTGAGTGAAAAACGTTAAAACATTGTTCCCTTGAGCATTAGGAGTAGGCATTGGCAGAGGTGCCGGAGGAGGCATATTAGGAACTATTACACTTGCAAAATCATTTATTCTAACTTCCTTTTGTTGGGTAGAACCAGCCTGAACATATGGTTCCATCGAATCACTTTCCAAATGTAATATCCGCCAAACCGTCAAAATCGGAGTCATGTATTCCTCAGCAAAGGGTATTTCTTTCTGCAAATCAGGATTTCCATTTGTATCTTCATCGACGACTTTAAACCCGTGATGTCTATCTACATTTTTTAATTGCCCAAGAAAGTCTTGATCTATGCTAACTGCTAATCGGAAATTATCTCCCGGTGATTGTGAAACTTTAAATCTAACAATAGCAAGAACCGAAGGAGCAAGGGGGTCTGCATCCTGAGAAAATTCAATTGCAATTATTTCATCTCCAACATCGTCTGGAAAAGCGCCATACTTCCCACCTCCCACTACAGTTCCCCTATTGTCTTCAGAAGAGGTATACCCTATAGCAGTACCACTATATGTTCCTATTCCTCCAATGGCTAAATCGTCATTAGGGTCAATAAAGTTTTCAGGGGCCGAAGGTGGAAGGTATTGATATGGGTCATCCATATCAAATGCCTTCACATACATTTCTACTGGCTCTAAGGGTTCTACCCAAAGATGAACCCTTGCATTTACGATGTCTCTTGGAGCATTAATATCTCCTGGCAATCTAGCTCCAGGAAACACCCTGAAACAAGTGAGGGGGCTACCATTTTCATTTGTCTGACCTACAGGGAATTGAGGATCATTATCCAAATTCACGCTACCATGGTTCGGAGGAGCGAAACCATTGCCTTGTGGAGAAACAGACCATTCAAAAAATCGGACACCAAGTATTGTCAAGGCCATTTCCTCTGTAGCTTCGCAAGTGGCACCACTATACTCCATTACTAATCGAGTATGCCTTTGAGCAGTATGCCGATACGTTCCTTCAACCCATAGGTCTTTTGTATAGAAGCCACCAGATAAATTGGACAAGACTAAGTCATCTCCCAATATATACTCACCAGTAGACTTATCTGCGGACTGCCAAAATTTTGCATAATTTTGCATACTCACAAAATCATCGTTAGAATTATCAATAGCATCCAATTTTATTGTTGGAGGGACACCACCAGCTATAGCAGCATTTACTTTAAGTCTTATCTTAATAAAATCATCATCCCCTCCAGTTATAACCATATCTTCATAATCAAAATCGCCATCCATATCGTCATTATCTACATTAACGAACGCCATTGCATCATCATTGTCAGGTAAGGGAGTAACTCCATCTCCTCCCAACGAAATTGGCTTAAATACATCAATTACCACAGCATTTCCCCCAGGCATTACATTAACTAAGACTGAACCAATGATAGGCTCTACAGTTGTTGGTTTTTTGATAGTTAAAGTATAAGTAGTAGTAACAGTTGGAGATACTGTTATATTCCTTTCAGACGAAAGCGTCGTAGATGTAGTTCCACCTACAGGAGGGGGATTTGAAGTCCAACAGAAAGTTGTACCTTCTTCCAGACAACAGGCATCAGTAGCACTAGGCCCAAGAATAACCTGACAACCGCTAACAATATTCGCGGTGGAGCCAAGAGGAATTTGACCACTAATAAAATTTGGAAAAAGAGCTAAGCTAAAAAGAGTAAGTATTAGGTGTTTTTTAGTATTCATATTCATAGATGCTTCTTAAAGAAGAATTATTTGGATATGGCCCAAACATACTACCAATGCTTATGAAAAAAATACCTCTTTTATACTAAAGTCAGCTTTCTATTATCCAACTCAATGAAATTGTAACAAATTAAATACGGAATAATAAGCCATGCGAGCGTCTTTTCAGAACAATATACTTACAGACACCCCCCTTATGCGTTTTATATTCTACTCACTACTCGAACCATGCACGTCCTTAGTCAGCTTTTAACTTTTTACAACATCTAATATTAATAATCTAATTCATATGTTCTGGAGCTAAATGGTATATTTTCTGGAATTAAAACATACGAGAAAGTATGATATTTAATTTCCGAAAAAGTAGGCCAATTAAATATCAACCTAACGGTTAATGTTTTTTAACCCCATCTGAAGATCTTTTAAAACCATCCTTTTTCCGTACCACTCCCCTACTACACTCCGCTCTATTAAAATCACCTTATACCCGTTCGATAAATAGGTTCGCAGAGTCAAAGTTTGAAAAAATTCACTTGCTACCGCTATTTCATTCAAGTAGAATCAGAGAATGAAAATCGGATATGCACAAGTCAGCACCAAAGACAAAAATCTATCTTTACAACAAGACGATCTCGAACGAGCAGGTTGCGAAATGATCTTTTAAGAAAAAGCCAGTGATGCAACATCTGATTGACCGCAACTCAATGAACTTATTTCCCAACTTCGTAAAATGATATTGTCATCATTTGGAGGCTTGACCGTTTAGGTCGTTCGCTTCGTGACTTAGTAAAGCTGGTTTCGGATATTCAAGATAAAGGAGTTTCTTTTGAGCTTTCTTTCTAAGTCCTTAACTTACTGATTCATCGGTGTAACTTCATGCGAAAAAAACAGAATCATATAACAATATACTTCCTAATTTAATACCATTGAGCCACTATTGAATCTCCATAGCAAAATGACTACTTGGTCCTTGGAAATACTTGTTCGACAATGTTCGAAAGTCGGCATCTAATATAACCTTCAACCTCATATGTTTAATATTAGGCACCGTTTTTATTTACCTAATCAATGTAACATCTCCATTGAATTTTCTAATTATTCCATAATCAGAAAAATTAATCGAGTAGATGTATGTATCGGTAGGAGCAGGCTCTCCTTTGAATAATCCATTCCAGCCCTCGTCTGCATCACTTGTTTGATATACCTTCACCCCCCATCTATTAAATATTGAAAAAGAATATTCTTTTATTGCTGAGCATTCCGATTGCAATAATTTAAACACATCATTTATTCCATCTCCATCTGGTGTAAAAGCATTAGGAATGGCTAAATCGCATGGATTTATCCTTAAAGAGGAATTATCAATCAATACATTTCCAGAATGTACTTTATCATCATCGCTAGACTTAGTTTGGAATAGTATGTTTTCAAAATCTATCGTGGAAGTAAATTCAAACGTATATTCCTTCCAATCAGAATGACTTATGACTGGAGTAACAGCAACGTATTCTTGAAAGTTACAATCACCATTATTCATCCCTAACCAAATTTCCAGCTTTATTGGTTTATCAAATCGCAAAATATCATCTCCAGAATTTAAAATTGCTCTAAGATCATTTGAGAAACTAGCATCGAATGATACAATATATTTTTCATTGGCTAGTCCTTTTTCTTCTAGTACTTGAATAACGGATTCAAATGTATTGGATACATAAGATGGTATTAAATTACCATCTCCTCTTGTTACTAAACTTACATATTGATCGCCATGGGATGGTGAAGTTTCCACTCCCCAATTCCCTGGCTGTCTATCTGGAGTACTATATTCTTTACATGACCACCAAGTAGAATTTTCTTCAAATGATGGATCAATGAACAGTTCTTGAGATATTAGTACTGTTGAGTAGTTAAAGAGAATAATTAAATAGATTAAACGATACATCATCATCTTATTATTTTTTTGTTCAAGTTTCATTTTGTCTTTCATGATTTCTATTAACTGACATTGCATTTGTTTTACATCTGTATGTCGTAGTCGTTCTTCAATGGTTTCCAGCACTTTGCTATTGGGTTTAATTTCGCAATACGTGCAAATATAAGAACAAGTATTAAAAACGGAATCTGTTTTCTAATAACCTTTTCCTTTTCACCAATATTAAACTCAGCGCACAAGTCGTTATTAACGAATTTTCCGCTGCCAACTACGATCAATTCACCGACAACTTTGGCGAATACGAAGACTGGATTGAGCTTTTGATTGCGACTACATGACGGCATCAGTCAAGATAGACTTCCCATCTATTTGTTTTTTTTTTGAAGACCTATTCAATACCCGACGACGTGGCAAAGCTATATTCTACGATTTATTTAAATCTATTTTGGCTCTGGATAGAAGAGGATTAAAGGAGATTTACCTATCCGTCTAATCCTTAATAAGAAGGCCCAATTAAAAAAGGCCGATCCACCCTAAAGTGAACCGACCTTCCTTTTAAATCTCCATATTACTTCAGCATAACCTACTGAAGTATCATCTTCTTCGATGCAGTACCAAATGGCGTCACCAATTGATAATGCAATAAACCAGAAGACAATCCATCCTTCGATATAGAAACCCTATTATAACCTTTCTCATAATCTCCTTCTACCTGCTTTAATAAGCGGTCAGAAGCATCGTAAATCGTCAAAGTTCCTTTACCTGATTCAGGTAAATCAAACCCGATTACCCTTTCCCCCTTGAATGAATTCAACAAGTTCTGCCCACCTTCATTCCCCCTTCAACTTTACCCCCTCATTATTTGGTCACCCCCCTCAAGTTTCGTACTTTCATTTGTCATTCTATTTAATATTCGCAATAGATTTTCTCTATACCTAAAGAAACAGACGCAACATTTCCAAAAACAAAATTGGCCTCTACTTTTATGTAATACCTAAATATAGAATCCAACAAGCCTACAATACCCTCAACATGAAAAGCCCCCTACTCCCAATCAGTCTGATTTGCCTTTTCCTTTTCACCAATACTACCCTCAGCGCACAAGTCCTCATCAATGAATTTTCCGCTGCCAACTACGATCAATTCACCGACAACTTTGGCGAATACGAAGATTGGATTGAGCTTTATAATGCTGGCAACAGTAGCGTAAATATTGGTGGCTATTTCCTTAGTGATCGTCCGGATAATCTAGTTAAATTCCAAATCCCTGCGGGCGTTTCGATTGCTGCAGGTGATCACCTCCGCGTTTGGGCTTCTGGCAATGATTCCTATACCGGAGGCGTCATCCACACCAATTTCAAAATAACGCAAACTAGAGATGCGGAAGCTATTATCTTTAGTGACAACAGCGCCAACATACTGGACAGCCAAGCAATTGATGTCCCCAACAAAAAGAACCACTCCTGGGCTAGAACCCCAGATGGTAGTACAACCTGGGGCATTGACACCAGTCCCACTCCCAACAATACAAATACAAGTGTAGACCAAGCTTATGCCACTCGCCCGCTGATTGAACCTGCTGCCGGTAATTACGGAGGGTCAGTATCTGTAAACATTAGCTCCCCAGATCCGAATGTAACGATTTACTACACCACCGATGGAAGTACCCCTAACAATGGTTCTTCTTTTTACAGCGGTGCCTTTACTCTTTCTGTTACTACAGTGGTTAAAGCCATTGCCCTTAATTCAGATGGCAGCATTCCGGACAGTCACTTAGACGTTCATACTTATTTTATAAATGAATCACATACTGTCCCAATCGTCTCTATTTCCGGGGCAGGTATTCCTAACCTTTTAAGTGGAAGTACCGGTGCCGAACCTCAGGGCTACTTTGAATATTTTGATGCAACGGGCGTTCGAGTTTCTGATTCTTCTGGCGAGTTCAACAAACACGGAAACGACTCTTGGGCTTACCCACAACGAGGATTTGACTATATTGCAAGAGATCAGTTTGGAGAAGACTATGCCGTTAAACATCAGATTTTCCCTAATAAAACTAGAGATAAATTTCAACGGGTAATCATGAAAGCTGCGGCCAATGACAATTACCCTTTCGCAGGCGGGGCTCATATCAGAGACTCCTATGTTAATCAATTATCACAAAATGCAGATTTAGAACTGGATGAAAGATCGAATGAATTCTGTGTACTTTATCTCAATGGTGAATACTGGGGCGTGTATGATATTAGAGAAAAAGTGGACGACCACGATTTTACAAAATATTACTACGATCAGGGACGTCAGTGGATTGACTTTATAAAAACCTGGGGTGGTACCTGGGCAGAGTATGGATCCATCAATGACTGGAACAACCTCAATAATTTCATCATCGGTAACGACATGACTGATCCAGCCAACTATGCTTACGTTGGAACAGAACTAGAACTCATGAGCCTTATTGACTACATGATCATCAATACCCATACGGTTTGTAAAGACTGGCTCAATTGGAATACGGCTTGGTGGCGCGGAAGAAAACCATCTGGTGGCGCACAAAAATGGCGATACACGCTCTGGGATATGGATGCCACTTTCGGGCATTACATCAATTACACGGGGATACCTGATGTCACCGCTTATGCAGATCCTTGTGACCCTGAAGACATTACATCCGACTTTGAAGGCCACGTAGCTATGTTAATCAGTCTCTTAGAAAATGAAGACTTTTTCGCCATGTATGTCAACCGTTATGCGGACCTCAACAACAGCTTTTTAAGTTGTGATTACATGATAGAATTGTTAGATGAAATGGTCAATAATATTGATCCGGAAATGCCCGGTCAATTAGACCGATGGGGCGGCAACTATAATACCTGGCTGAATGAAGTACAGGAGATTCGCGATTTTATCCTCATCCGCTGTGATATTATTGATACCGGCATAGAAGAATGCTACAATGTGGAAGGCCCTTACGACATCGTTGTGGATGTTGATCCTCCGCTCTCTGGCAAAGTACAGATTAACACCATCATTGGGGACAACTACCCCTGGAATGTATCCTACTTTGGTGGTATTGACATAACGCTCACCGCTATTGAAAACCCTGGCTATCAATTCAGCCATTGGACTTCTAACAACAACGCCTTACTTCCGAACAACAATAGTATTACAGTGACTACAGACCTTGCATCTAGTGGTAATATCACCGCTCACTTCATTACAGGAGGCTGTGATCTAAATCCAGTTATAGCAGGCCCGGTAGATCTATGTAATGGCGATCAGGCACTACTCACGGTTACTACCCTATTCGATTCCTATCTTTGGTCTGATAATTCTACAACCCAACAAATCACAGTAACTACCCCTGGGAACTACAGCGTTACGGTCACAGATGCTTTAGGTTGTCCTGATAGTACAGCTTATACTTTAGGAAGTGCCCCCTTCCCCTCCATAATTATTCAAGGGACTGATTCTTTTTGTGAAACCGAAAGTACCTTGTTAGACGCTGGTGCCGGTTACGTCAGTTATCTGTGGTCTGATGGAACTGGAGGTCAAAATTTATTGGTTACCGAAACGGGCATTTACGATGTTATGGTTACCAATGCGGAAGGTTGTACAGGAATGGATCAAATAGAAGTAACTGAAGCTCCTTTACCTATTCCTATAATAAATGGAACATCAGTCATTTGTGAGGGCGAAGGCGAAAGTACCTTGTTATTTCTACAGGAAGACTATGTCTCCTACCTTTGGAATAACAACAGTACCGATGAAACAATAACCGCTGATGAATCTGGATTATACACCGTCATTGTTACTGACGATATGGGTTGCACCGGAATCGCCAACATTATGATTACAGAAGAAACCGTTGTTCTTCCAGAGATCATAGGTTCCCAAACTTTTTGCGAGGGCAGTAATACCCTACTCTCTCTTTCGGAAAGCTACCAAAGCTATTTGTGGAGCGATGGTAGTACGGAACCCACCATTGAGATAAGCCAGGAAGGCAATTATGATGTAGTCGTAACCACAGCCATTGGTTGCACTGGATCTCTAGATATTTTCATCATTCAAAGCGATGAAATAGATGCTCAAATCACAGGTGACTTTGCACTCTGCGATGAAGAAAGCACCGAACTTTCTCTTTCTCAGGAATACGAAAGTTACCTCTGGAATGATAGCAGTACTAGTGCTACTTTAAGCGTAGAAAGTGACGGAATTTTTACTGTCGTTGTAACTGATGCAACTGGCTGTACAGGATTGGCAGAAGCAGAAATTATTCAAAATCAAATTCCCAATCCTCAGATAATAGGAGATCCTACTTTTTGTAATGGAGAAAGCACTGAGCTTAGTATTTCCGAAAACTACCAAACTTACCTCTGGAGTGATAACAGTACAAACGCAACTTTGGAAACAAACCTAGCTGGCATTTACTCCGTCGTCATTACGGACAATGCAGGATGTACGGGTACTGCGGAAATTGAAGTCACCATCAGTGATGAAATCGACGCGCAGATCATCGGAGCTACTTCTTTCTGTGAAGGTAGCAGCACTACTCTTTCGCTTTCACAAAATTATACTTCTTATACCTGGAGTGATAACAGTACTAACGCAGACCTCGAAACAAACCAAGCTGGC
>JBLHRR010000015.1:0-62777 GCA_047626155.1 Saprospiraceae bacterium
CTTAGGCAACTGCTTAATCCTCTTCCCCTGCGAATCCGTCACCAACAACAAGTCAATAGCCTCCTCCATATCCACAAAAACGTAATCCGTTGCAGGATTAGGGAAACACTTAATCTGCTTAATGAACTCTTTAAGCTCCTCATTTCTTCGTTCTTTTCGAGTCAGTTTTTTTTGCTTCGCCCCCTTCTCTACAAAATCTTCCACTGGAGCACAATCATGATAATCACTACTCTCTCCGATCAAACGAACCATCATATCATTCAGCGTTTCGATGTTGTGGTCGCCCGCTTCCGGTTTGATGTGGCTATTGCCAATACCGCTATGGTCCGTCAGAAACGTATAGGTGCCATTAGTGGCCATGGTGAAAAATTTCAAAAGGAATTCCGTTTCCTTATTTACACCACTCGAAGCGATGGGAATGACTTTGATGCCTTTGGCGGCAGCCAGTTGGATGCTCTTTTCGAGACTTTTCATTTCTTCTTTCACATGATGTGGCGGAGCATCTAACACTAGGAATACAATTCGAGCAATCGCGTCTTCATTCCAATCCATTTCGTTGATGGCGTGACCGAGGCCGAGGTCTACCGCTTCCGGATAATCACCGCCAGAACCCAATTGCTGCTTTTGTAAGAAGTCGATTGTTTCTTTTTCGTTTTCACTAAAAGCAACAGTACGTAGTGTATTTTTCTCCGACCTATCTGTGTAACAAACTGCACCCGTACGTAATTTAATTCCCAGTTCTTCTTCAGATCGCTGGATTACATCACTGGCCTCTGCCTTCAAATACTTCAATTCGTCACCCATTGATCCAGTTACATCTATCACAAAAACGACATCTACATCTTTGCTGGCCGAGCAATCGAGTGGAAGGTTTAGAGCGTTGATTCCTTCTGTATAATTCATGGCAGCAAAAGTCTCTCGGTATTGATCCTGTTGAACCCTTAGTTTAAAATCGGAATCTTTCGCTCCGAAGAAGTTGCCCCAAAGTTCCGCCCCTCCTTTATTGTCACTTTTACTTTCCCAAATCACCTCGTCACTTTGATTCAATAACTGAATAGAGACGTTGGCCAAAGCCCTCCCTTGCTCATCTGAAAGCTTTACGGAAAAGCGTTGTTGCGGATGATATCCCCAGTGCTCCTGATACTGAGCGAATTGTTCGTTTTTCATTAGGGTTTCCCAAAAAGTCCAGTTGTCTAGATCTTTCCATTCTCCGGCAGTGAGCTGCCCAGCGGCTTCTGTAGATGCTGGTGGAGCTTCGGCGGGGGCTAGTGGTTCTGGTTTTACTAGATCAGATTCTGAAACCTCCTCTATTTCACTCACTTTATCTAGAGATACTTCTGTAATGGTAGATCCGGAAAACCTGATAGAAGGCCCAACCACTTCTTCTGTCGCGCTTATTCCTGCTGCTTCAGCCGCAACAGAGGTAATTGTTTTTTTGGCAGCTGTTCGAATCTCTTCGTTAGTCACTGTTGACTTCATTGCTGTATCATTACGCTTAGTTCGGATCTTAGAATCTGAAACCACAATTTCTTCTAAAATAACACCGGTACTTAAAGGCACATCAAATGTATTCTTTTGCCCAGCTCTAACAATTACTCCATTGGTTTTTGACTTGAGATATCCTACATATTCGACCATAACATCGTAGGTGCCTGGATCAATATTTATATGATAATCCCCTTCAAAATCAGTTGCTACTCCGGTGATAAGTATCTCTCCTTTATATAACACAACATTAGCAGCAATCAATTCTTCCCCTGTTTCTGAGTCAGTAATCTTTCCCGAAAGGGAAGTCTGCGCATATAAGCTACTGACGAATAGCAAAGCTAAAATAGTAGATAAATATTTCATTGTAATTTGTTTTTGATGAGTAGAGCTTATTCTGTTTTTGGTGTTTGATTTCCAATTGAGCCGCATTATTATACGCCTCGCTCTGCGGCCTCTGCGGGAGAAATTTCGTTCGGGGACGCATTTTGCACTCTAGGTACGAATAAGAAATAATAAAAAACTTAAGACGAAGTACGATCGAATTCAGCAATGGAACAAACCAACTCAATGGCTTAATTCGGTTTCCTTAATTCCATCTATTTGTGTAGATGTGCCTTTCTGCTAAATGGGTGGGTGAGCTGAGGGTTTAGATGGAAAAAGAAACGGCTTCATTAACCAACTGATACTGCAAATTTAAAACGCTGGCATTCACGAAAGTTGTCCCCTCCACTTCACACATACCATAGCTCTCATGGATGTGACCAAAGACGGACAGCTTAGGTTTGACCTCAGCTATTCGCTTCCGCAACATTTCACAACCTGCCTCAAAACCATCAGCAGTTCGGTCGAGGATACCATGAGGTGGTCCATGAGTTAACAGTACATCTACATCAGGTGGAATCAATTGCCAGTGTCGATCAATTTCTGCACCGCGATCCCGATTGAAAGCCCAGTCGAAGAAGCGAGGTTGTACTGGCGAACCCCAGAAATTTATTCCATCGATGGTGATTCCACTATCGTTGAGGTAGGTAACGCCTTCCGGAATCATAGCGGCTATTTTCTCAGGAGATTCTTTTTCAAAGAAAAAATCATGATTTCCAGCAATGAAAATTTTGTGTTCAAAATCCTGTCGGCTAAACCATTCGAGAAATAGTTGTATCTCAATTTCACTGCCGCGTTTAGAAATGTCTCCAGTGTGTAACAATGTGTCTCCGGGAGGGAGTTGAAGTGGATTGTGAGAACCGTGAGTGTCAGAGATGAGCGTAAGTTTCATTGCAATTAGATTTAAAGAGCGATGGTTTCTATCAGCAAGTTACGGGTTCTAAAAGATTTAATCAAATTTTTTAGAACCCGTAACACAAGGAAAATGCCCTTCCTCAACTTGTCGAATGGAGTTCACAGCGTTAACTTAGCGGACCTTTTTTGCGGTAAAAAAACATTTGGCGGAACGCCAATTCACTAAGCTAAGTCACTAAATACCCAAACTCCGCTAACCTCTTCTTAAAGGTAATCATTTTTGATTTAGGGAAAATGATATGATAACCCTCCGCCTTCAATACAAACTTCTTCAGTATTCCATCCTGCGCAATCAGCTGAATCAAGGCCCGGTTTGCTTCAGGTAATTTGTACAAAACCATCTGCTCCTTTAGTGGCTCAAAAGGATCGACCTTCATACTAAGGTCATCAAAGAAAGACTCCCAGTTAGCGGGGAAAGTAGCACCGGTTACCTCACGGAACATTTTGACTTTTTGCGCCAAGTCAGCCCGAGTATGAATGCCTTGTAAGAAGATTTGACTATCTGTCGCATAACGATTGGGTCCCAATTGACGGGTATATGGTTTCAAAGTAAAAGCCATAGAACTGTCCGAACTTCCAACGGTAATGGTCAAAGCATCGGGAGAGAAAGTAATACTTTTATCTTCTAACAGTTCTTCTACACTATAGTTGTCACGAAGTCCAAAAAGGTATTCACCTAGCTTTGTAAGTCGGAAATAACGGAGGCCGTCGTAGCAGGAGTAGCAGGTTTTACCAACTACGGTTCTGTCCGGTCTGTCGTAGGCTAAGTCGAAGATACCCAGCGCGGCATACATAAAGATGGTCGCTTTGAGATAAGGGATGCTAATGGCTTTATGGTACTTTTGTTCCTTGATCCAATGTCGAGTTTCCCGGTATTTGAAATCCCCTTCTTCGATCATCTCATCATAATCGTAGTACAATTTGTCTCCTGCAAAATGGCTGACAATCGGTTCCATTGGAATGAGATTGAAACGAGCAGATTGGTAAAATTCTTCGAAACCAATCCAATGATACGCTCCATCTATACTGCTGTTTTCAACTATTGATTTTATAAATTTAAAATAGTAAGGCTCGATACCCGTGAGGTAATGGTTATCTATATGGCCCATTCCTTTGAGGTCCATAAGGAGGACTGCTGCCGTATCGCATTCGTTCAGCAAAGCACGGGAGAGTACTTTTTCCTGTAGGAATTTCAACCAATCACTGCCTGTTCTACTGCCGGAATGCACAATCAAAGAGGACAAAATATTGGTCCGAAGAATACGTAGTTTTTTATCTTTTTCATCTTGGTCGAAAAAGGTCCTGATGTTGAGCGTCTTTTTCATTTTACCCAAAGAAGTAAACTTCGGACGGTTCTTACCGGTTACCGGAATCTGTCCTTGCTCATGATAAAGGAAAACTCTGCTGATTTCAGAAAGGATAGTTCTATCTCCTTCTTCATAAAGAAATTCTGTTTCTGGTATTTCTTTGTAAAGTACAATTTCTGCTTCTTTTGGTGGCGTGTAATAATTTTTCAATTGAACACGTAATTCAAAAGGCAGCTTGATGGCAAGAGAGGTATTATTCCAGGAACCGACCTTCTCTGTTTGAAAAATTCGAAAATCAGGTATCAGCCGATCCATCAAATTTCCATACCAATAACGATCCTTTTTTACAGCAACGGTCAAACCAAAACGGTCTAAGATATCCGTTTCATGGAGTTGCTTTTCAAAAATTAAAGTATCCCAAATTTTCTTAGCATCAGGCTGTATCTCCGCAGACCAAGCTTCGTACATGTCTTTGGAGAGAAAAGGCATCGAGACGAGTTTGGTCAGCTCCGCCTTGGTCAGACTTTTTTTATCCCCGAGCTCAACATAGATCGCTAAATCAAGACCTTCCGCTTCGAGCAGTTCGCTGTGCTTTTTGAGAAAGGCGATGGTTAGTGGACGAAAGAGAGCGTCCATCTCCAATTTAGTGAAGGTGTCGAATGCAGCTTGGAGGAGTTTTACTTTCTGGTCGAGAATCATTTATTTTAACTTTACACTTTTCAAAAACAAGGTTTTGTCAGCCTATTACCTACGAGCGGAAGACAGTTCTTTAGGAGCTTGGGAGTTTGCGTTGGCAAAATTACACACTATTGTTATAACAATATACTTACCCTTTCAACAATAAATCAATATCATCCATAGATAAAGATTTAGTAGAGGAACTATCCGATGAAATCACATTATCAAATAACTCATTCTTCAATTCCTGTAATTTCAAAATCTTCTCCTCTATCGTCCCTAAGGAAATTAGTTTGTAGGCCAGTACCTTATTCTTTTGTCCAATTCGATGCGCCCGGTCAATGGCTTGGTTTTCCGCGGCCTTATTCCACCATGGATCGTAGATGAAAATCGTATCCGCTGCAGTTAAGTTCAATCCTACTCCACCAGTTTTTAAAGTCATCAAAAAGACTTTGCACTCCGGTTCGTTTTGGAAACGATTGACCAGCGCCTGACGATCCCGAGTTGCCCCCGTCATACTAACGAAATCGACATTCATGTCTATTAGCTCTTTACTGATACTTTCGATGGCAGCGAGGAAGTTTACAAATATTAATATCTTATGGCCGTTGGCGATGGCATCAAATAATTGCTCCGTTAGCAATTCCAATTTAGCGGAAGCGACTCTCCCCTCAGATACCGCCTCTGGCACTGTAGCAATTTGTCGCAACTCGTTGAGCGCTTGAAAAATAAAGAACTGTGAGGATTCAATCCCTTTGTCTGCAACTTGCTGCTGGATAGCGACTTCGTAGAAAGCTCTTCTTTGGTGGTAGAGTTTGTATTGTGCTGGATTCATTTCTACCGTAAGCACTTGTTCGATCTTATCAGGGAGATCATCCAGAACGTCTTTTTTCAAACGACGGAGAACGTAAGGATAGATTTTTTGGCGTAAAGCGGCCATTGCATCCTTATTGTTATCCTTTTGAATGGGCATCAAAAAATCTTCGTTGAAACGATGGGTGCTGCCGAACATTCTGGGGTTTAGAAAACGGAAAAGCGAATACAATTCACCTAGATTATTTTCGATAGGCGTACCACTTAATGCAAGTCTATGGTCTGAGCGAATCATTAAGGCGGCCTGCGTCGTTTGTGCTTTTATGTTTTTAATATTTTGAGATTCATCCAAAATCATATAATGGAAATCCTCTTCTTTTAATCGCTCCACCTCGTTCCGCATAATGGCGTAAGTGGTCAGTATTAAGTTGGCTTTCTTCGCTTCAACAAAATTTCTGTTATTGCCATAGAAAGTATGCGTTGTAATTTGAGGGGCGAATTTGGCAATTTCCTTTTCCCAGTTGAACAACAAACTTTTAGGCATCACGATCAGCGTAGGTTTTTCCGTTCCCGGATAATCCGCAGCCATTAAGGCAATGGTTTGAATCGTTTTTCCCAGTCCCATATCATCGGCCAGACAACCGCCGAGCTGATGCGTTCTAAGATAATCCAACCATTTGTAACCTTGCTCCTGATAAGGTCGAAGTTCTGCATTTATCGTAGGTATTACTACTTCAGCTGCTGCCAAGGAATTAAAACCTTCATATATAGATCTCGATTGTTCAAATACTTTTTGGTCCGCTACGTCATTGATTAAATCCTCCGCCATTGGCAAATCGAAAAAGGAGAGTTCTGCTTTTTTGCCGTCTACCTTTTTGAATAATCGTTCGAGACGTTTGACGTATTGTTCATTTAGTAGTGCATGACTGCCATCGCTAAGTTGGATGTAGCGTTGTTTTTTATATTGACTAATGGCATCAAAAATATTAATTTCTTCGCCATCAAAATCAAGCGTGACTTCCCCTTCAAAGAAATCAATTTGGTGGCCAAGGCTCATTTTCAATTGAGGCGCCTTGGTACTGATTTTATAAGATTTCAATTTTTCTGCACCAAAAATCAAATAACGTATCAAAAGGTTGGGCAACTCGCCGTAGATGAAATTCGCCGCAGTCTCCTCGGGAATAATAAAGAGTTGGCCATCCAAGAAGATCTCCTCCTGTTCTGCTTTCTTCTTTTTAGGATGGTTGCGTTTTAGCAATTTCCCAATTTCACGAACGTAATTGTCGGTTGGCTCCTGTTCAATTAATTTGATGGTCACTACTTTTTCCAGATCGTTGATTTCTGCAAAACGATACAATTCAAACTGTTGCAAAGCCATGATGTCCAGCCCTGGTAAAGATTGCCCGACTTTCAAGTACAACGAATTGTTCTCATCAATTTTTTCAAAAAACAAACAAGGTCGTGCCAATACTTTTTCCTCACGGGAAACCAGAAACTTATAATCCTCAAAGGATACTTTGATCTGATCTAAGTTAGAAAATAAAAGCGATAAGTAGATCGGTAAATCCTTACGGAAAAATTTCGTTATAAAACGACTCATATTGAAAGAGCCAGCCCCCATCGGATCAACTTCAATGATTTGATTATCGACCAGAACAAAAGATTCGGTGATGACTTGAAATTCTTCGTGTGGTAAATCATTGTGTTGCAACACAATGATTGATTGGAAAGCATCCTGTTCTGCTTCGTCTTCAACAGGTTGAATCAACAAGCGTACTTCCCCCTGCCCTTTCCCGAATTCGAGTAACAGTTTTTTATGGTCAATGATGTTGTCACAATGTTGTAAGGCATCAATGAGGAAGGGATAATCCTTGAGGTAAATTTTATCCTGCGGCTTCTCCCAGTCAATGACGAAGCTGTTTTTATCGCTGATACCTTCGAGGGTTCGAAGCACGTTTCGGGTAGCACCTGCATAATTGAGGTAGGTGGTTTCTGCTATTTTACCTTGTTCATCAGTCACGTCGAGGAAGGCCCCAAAGTGGTCGAATCCAATTTGGAAGAAGACCTCTTCGAAGGACTGAGTAGCTCCCTTTTGCAGCGGTTGTTTTTTGAAGAAATCGAAGAATTGATCAGACATTTTTAGTTATTATTATTTTTTGACGAAGCCCGTTTTTTTAAGTTCGTCAAACAGTTTTTCAACACTTCTTTCGTTACGCTACAGTCGTTTTTGAAAAGCTTTTTGATGAACCACGTCATTACTCAAAGAAGGGTTGTTTTTGCCAGAAAGCGCGAAGATACGAAAGGGGAACTTGGAAAGGGATTTTAATTTAGTTTATTTTGCCTCGCTTTTAAAACAGATTCCTTGAAGAGAGCATAGTATAAATCAGAAAAGATGTCTTTAAGACGATACAAGCTAAAGTTAAAGGCCCGATTGAGCATCAAAGAGCAGTCTAAACCTGTTTAATCTTCCCAACCAATAAACTTTAACCCCTTCTTTGACAAATGACGTGGTTCTTTAAATAGATTTTCATAAGAGACTGTAGCGCAGCGAAAGGAGCGTTGGAGATCTATTTAAAGAACTAAAAACACGGAATTCTTCAAAGAATCATTTTAAAATATACCTTTGCGCTATGGATAACAAACATCAGGAAGTACAAGATTACTACGGTAAAGAATTAACAGGCACAGAAGACCTAAAGACCACAGCCTGTTGTACTTTAGTGGCACCACCTAAACATATTTTAGAGGCATTGGCAGAAGTTCACGATGAAGTGAAGGACAAATATTATGGCTGTGGACTGACCATTCCAAATGAATTGGAAGGCATGCGTATTTTGGATTTGGGCTCAGGGTCGGGGCGTGATTGCTTCATCGCCTCTAAACTAGTAGGTCAAAAAGGTTTTGTAGTTGGTGTAGATATGACAGAAGAGCAACTTGCCGTTGCAAATAAACACATCGAATATCACACCAAGGCCTTTGGTTATGATTATGCAAATGTCAAATTCCTAAAAGGGAATATTGAAAAACTGGATGAACTGGATCTGGAACCAGGTAGCTTTGACCTCATCATTTCCAACTGTGTCATCAATCTGGCAACAGATAAGCAGAAAGTATTAGACGATGTTTTTCAGTTGTTGAAACCCGGAGGAGAAATGTATTTTTCTGACGTCTATAGTGATCGCCGAATTTCTAAAGAATTGCAAAACGATCCAGTATTATGGGGCGAATGTTTGAGCGGTGCCTTGTATTGGAACGACTTCTTGAAGACCGCAAAAAAGGCTGGGTTTACTGACCCGAGGACTACGGAGTCAAAGCCAATAGCTGTTGAAAATGAGTTGTTAGAAGAAAAGTTAGGAGACATTAAATTCTTCTCTGTGACTTATCGTCTTTTTAAAATAGAAGGACTGGAAGACGATTGTGAGGATTATGGTCAGGCTTTGAAATACCAGGGTACAATAGCTAATAACAAACATAGTTTTGATTTGGACGATCATCATAATTTTCCAGCAGGCAAAGTAATGCCGGTTTGTGGAAACACTTATTTAATGTTGAAGGCAACCAGATTTGCAGCGCATTTTGAGTTTTATGGTGATTTTGAAAACCACTATGGAATCTATGAAGGCTGTGGTGGAGCGATGCCGTTTTCTGTGAACGAAGGAGAGGAGGAGAGTTGTTGTTAAGTTCGTATTTGTTTATCTAAGAATCGTATTTTCACTACCTTTCGATTTTTATAAATAACAAAAACGAAATGAATAATTTTTTTCAAGATATTTTATCTAACATTAATATATACTACGATCAATTTGTAGGTCTCCTCCCCCGACTCGGATTAGGCTTCTTGATCTTTTTTGTACTCTACCGCATAGCCATTCGTGTTAATACTTCTTTATATCATCAATTGAGCAAGCAGATGGATGACCCTCTGCTTGCTCGGTTTTTGGCTCGGATTGCTAAAGTCATTATCATATTTACAGCCTTAATGGTCTTTATGAATATCGTAGGTCTAACGCATTTAGCTACGGGTTTGATTACCGGGGCGAGTGTAAGTGCTATCGTTATTGGTTTTGCCTTTAAAGATATTGCTGAAAATTTTCTGGCGGGCATCATGCTGGCTTTTCATCGACCATTCAGAATTGGGGATACGGTGGAGTTGACTGGGAACAAGGGTTCGGTAGTGTCGTTACATCTACGAACAACGCATATCAAAACGGCTGATGGCCGAGACATCTATATTCCAAATGCCAGCATCGTGAAAAACCCATTGGTCAATTATACGATTGATGGTTTCATTCGTCAGAACTTCACAGTTGGATTGAATACTGGTAGCGACGTGAATAAGGCTATTGAAATTATTGAAAAGGAACTGCTTACTGTACCAGGCATTATCAAAGAAGATAAGGCGGCACCAGCGGTGACCATTAGTAAAGTGAATCCGAGCAACATTGAATTGGACATCTATTATTGGCTGGACACTTTTAATAAGGATTATAGCGGAAGACTGATTCGAACGGAGGCGATTACAAAAACCCTAGATGCTTTGAAAGCAGCTGGTTATTAATTGCCAGGTAATGTGATGGAGTTGAAAAATTATAATGGAGTGGCGTTGGAGACGAAGTGAGCTATTTGATTAATTTGATTAATATAGTTGGCTAGTAACTTCTTAGCCTAGAAAGCCCTTGCTAATACCAATCAAAAGTTCTCCCAAAACCTTTCCTCTTACTTCCCGTTTACAAGAAATAGACACCAAAACCATCATGACTCCAAAACCTATTTCGTAGCGTCCTCGTAGCGCCGTTGCGGTTACCAAAATTTTCCATTTTAAAAAAATCACTACCTTTATTCCATGAAACAGACCTCAAGAGCATTCGAAAAAATAGAACAAATCCTTACTGAAAAAGGCTTCCGTTTTGAGCGCACCGACTTCAACCGACCCTGGGGTGGTTTCTTCGTCATCGAAGAAGAGCAGGCGGCTCTATTTATAGAAACCTATTATCCAGAAGCAGACGCCGATGCGCTTACCAAAGGCGGACGAGTCAGTCCTAAAATATTAGTGGTTCATTCTGGCAAAAGACTATCTTGGCAATACCACCACCGTCGTTCCGAAGTGTGGAAACTTATTGAAGGCGAAGCCGGTCTCTTCCGCAGCGACACCGATGAACAAGGCGATCTTCATATGATGACCATCGGCGAAAAAGTAACACTCCAACAAGGAGAACGTCACCGCTTAATAGGTGGAAAAGAAATAGGAATCATCGCAGAAATTTGGCAGCACACGGATCCTAATAATCTCTCTGATGAATCTGATATCGTTCGTTTGCAGGATGATTTTGGAAGGTGATCGCAAATACATGATCATAAAACTTAGCTCCTATAACTTATGCTTACCGCAAAGAAGTTGGGAAGGTATTCTCTAAAAAACCAACGTTGCGAATCTTTGCGCCGTTGCGTATTTGGGGTGAAAAAAAAAACACATTTAGCGGAACGGCAAACATACGATATACCTCCAAACAAATCATTTAGTAATAGATTATATGCTGAATTTTTTTGTTGTTACTTACTACCAAAACATACTATGTCAAAACCACAAACCATCGCCATAAAACTTAAACCCGCTGCGGAGCGAATGGTCAAAAAAGGCCACCCTTGGATTTTTGAAGGAGCGATCACAAAACAAAGTGCAGACGGAACTGCAGACGACCTAGCCATCATCTACGATCAAAAGAAAAATAAATTTCTGGCCATCGGATTTTACGATCCCTACTCCCCTATTCGCATCAAAATTCTACAAGCGCATCAGCCTGCAAAAATAAATGCAGAATGGTTTACTGAGAAAATTAAAGCGGCTTTCGCCAAACGAAAACCATTGTTGGAAACAGACACCAATAGTTATCGATTGATCTACGGAGAGAACGATGGTTTGCCGGGATTGATCTGCGATGTCTACGATAATGTTTTAGTTGTAAAATTGTATGCACATTATTGGATTTCTAAATTGGATGAAGTAATGCCTGCCCTATTGGAAGTCAGTGAGGCAGATACGGTCGTTTTAAGATTAAGCCGTTTGCTGCAGCAACAAGGAGATTTAAAAGGTTATGAAAATGGACAAGTTATTCATGGGACGCTAGAAGATGAAGTCGTCGTCTTTCGGGAACATGGACTTTTGTTTTCTGCCAATGTCATCAAAGGACATAAAACCGGCTCTTTCCTCGATCATCGGCATAATAGAAAAAGAGTTGGCGAACTTGCAAATGGAAAAGTAGTGTTAGATGTATTTGCCTATGCCGGCGGGTTTTCTGTACACGCCCTTGCTGGAGGGGCAACTGAAGTAACGAGTCTCGATATAAGCGCTCAGGCACTCAAAATGGCAGAGGGAAATGTAGCTTTAAATAAACTTACCAATGGCCATAAAACAATGGCCGTTGATGCTTTTGAAGGATTGGCCAAATTGCAGGGGGCAGAAAAACAGTTTGATCTGATTGTTATTGATCCACCCTCTTTTGCTAAGCAAGCGAGTGAAGTAGCTGTTGCTGAAAATCAATATAAGCGACTGGCGCTATTAGGCGCTGGACTGGTGAAGAAAAACGGAATTTTATTGTTAGCCTCTTGTTCTTCCCGAATACTAGCGGAAGATTTTTATACTTTCATGACCGAGGTACTTACCGAAAATGGGTATCGTTTTGAAGTGTTGGAAAAGACACAACACGATGTGGATCATCCGATTGGGTTTAAGGAAGGAGCTTATTTGAAGAGTTTGTATTTGAGAATGTTATAAGAAGGGGTAATGTTATATGGTACTCTGTTTATACCCGAGGTTCTAGAAGTTCGTTACAGCTACTCTTATATCGTGAAGTTGCAAAAGAATAATAAAACAATAAGAATGCAAAGAATAGTCGTTATGGTTTTGATTCTATTTTCCATCAATACAAAAGGAACATGTCAAGGTCAAGGTGAAAAGATAAATGAATGGATACCTAAGATCATAGAATATAGAAGCTACCTCTTAAGGCGAAATCCAAATGCTACAATAGAGCTAAAGGAATTAATAAATAAATGGGATTCCCTTAATACAACAGAAGAGGAAAGAATTAAAATGACATTCAATATTTTGACGGCAAATGAAATTTATGGGTATAAATTCAAGAGCGTTAAGAAAAAAGCATTGAAACATGATCCAGAATCAAAAATAGCAAAGGCTTTAACAGAGCAAGATCTTTTAGTTATAAAACGAAATTCAGAATTGCTAGACATGATTCATCTTGGATTGTTAAAATCAAAATACCCTTTTAACATTGACGGAAAAACCAATTTGTTTAAAGAAATTGAATCCTGTGAATTTATAAGTACGGATAGAATTGCAGAAATTGGATGTGGTGCAGGGGCATATGGAATGCTACTAAACAAAATAGAGCCAACAATAAAACTGTATTTAAATGAGCTAAAACCATCATTTCTTGAGTACCTAAGATTAAGCTTGGAGAAAAGTGAAAGGGTCTTCGATTTCAGCAATATTAATTTGGTAAAAGGAAGTAGGAAATCAACTAACTTGGAAAATCTTAATCTTGATAAAATAATTATTAGGAACACCTTTCACCATTTTGGGAAGAAAGAGGAAATGTTGGAGTCGATATCAAAATCACTGAAAGAAGAGGGTGTATTATACGTCTTAGAGTCAACAATAGAATTAAACAAAGATGGCGATATATGTGATCAGGCTATGGATAAAGATCGT
Organism: Saprospiraceae bacterium; assembly: GCA_047626155.1. Taxonomy (GTDB): domain Bacteria; phylum Bacteroidota; class Bacteroidia; order Chitinophagales; family Saprospiraceae; genus CALGLS01. Next base: position 13,312 of record JBLHRR010000015.1, read on the forward strand.
GTTATTTCAATAATAGAGCAAAGTGATTTCAAATTTGTATCGGAAGTTGAGTTAGGAGAGAGTGTTTTGTTGAAGTTTTTGAAAGGTTCAAATTGATTTTTGTCGCGTAATCAATTTCAAGAATAAATTACGAATCAGCAAACTCCGCCCAAGCATTGGACTGAAGAAAAAATACTCAAGTACTGCGAGGAAGCAAAGTTGATTTCAGAATCTTTAAAAGGGAAGAATACTTACCTTAATCATCGGTTGGATCGGAAAGTTGAGGAGTACGAGAATAATATGAATAAATCATAAACCCCACCCCTATCAACACAAAAGGCAAACTCAACCACTGCCCCATATTCAAACTCATCCCCGCTTCAAAACCAACCTGATCAATCTTAAAAAATTCCAGGAAAAACCGACTCGAAAAAAGCAAAGCCAGAAACAGACCAAATACGAAGCCAGTCCTCCCTTTCGCTTGATTCTGCTTTCTAGCTACCCGACTATACACCCACCAGAGTATAAAAAATAACAATAGATACACAACTGCTTCATACAACTGCGCGGGATGCCGAGCTATCAGATTCACTCGAGCGAAAACCACTGAAAATGGCCCATCATACGCCTTACCCAAAATTTCCGAATTCATAAAATTACCAAGTCGAATAAAAGCGCCTGTCAAAGGAATGGCCACCGCTAATTTATCTAAGATGGGAAGCAGTGCCCGTTTTGTTTTCCAAGTAAAAACCAACAAACCGGCCAAAACACCTATGGCTCCACCGTGGCTCGCCAATCCTTGGAATCCTATAAATTCAATTCCATCTGTTCCTATGGAAATCGGTAAAATCATTTCTAGCGGATGCGCCAAAAAGTACTCCGGTTCGTAAAATAAGCAATGTCCCAGACGAGCCCCTACCAACGTTCCCACAATAATATGAATCAACAAAGATTCTAAGTGATCGGTCGACAAACCTTCCTTTCGATGCTGATGCCAGACCCATAAAAACCCCAGAGCAAAGCCAGTAACAAATAATAAACCGTAATACCTTACAGAGAATACTCCAAATAAATTGAAGAACTCCGGATCGCAATTCCAGATCATAGATTGGTGAATTTAGTAATAGATTTCTATCCTCCTTGACAACAGGTCATCAAAAACAGCAGTACGAAAATGCCAACACTCCAAGACCTCTTTGCAAAAGAATTGTTAGAGTTGACCGTTTCTTCTTCCAAATCTAATATGGCGAGGATTTCCGCACTTGGAATACCTTCTATTTTTTGCTGGCATTGATACATACGCCAGGCAGGTTTTAATCTATCCAGCATACATCAAGGTTTGATAATGGTTCTTTAATTTTGTTTTAATACGATGAAGGCGCGTGCTGACATTCGTTTGAGAAGTCAGCAGAATACTGGCAATTTCCTTATTTTTATACCCTTCCAGAAAAAGAATGACCACGGCTTTCTCTTCATCATTCAGCCATTCTATTATTTGTAACAATAGTTGCACGTCATCATCTGTAGGAAAACCAGGGTCTTCATCCGAAAAGTTGACATCTGTTAATTCGGCTTCCTCAATCCGCCGGTTCTCCTTCCGTTTTTTTGCCAGCAACACATTTAGGCTCACCTTATACATCCAGGTCCCGATTTGGGATTCGCCTCTAAACGACGGCCAGGCCTTCCAAAGTTGTAATATCACATCCTGTCGCGCATCTTTTTGATCTTCCTTTCGGGCATAGTAAAGACTACAAAGGCTGTTGATAATGCCCGTATTTTGCGCTATGACTTTTAAGAAATCTGATTTCTGACTTTTTTGCATGACTCTGTTTATAGCTTTGATAGTTGATATATGATCAACTATCTCATTCAACTCACTTATATAAAGGTTAGTATCCCAAAAGTAGAAAAGGTCACAGGGATGATGGGAATTTTACGAAAACCTCTAATCCCATCATATATGATGGGATTAGAATAACGGCTGATGGGATTAAAAATAACTACTCAAGCCCCACCAATCAAGTCACTAATCAACCAAAAATCACCTCTTCAACTTCTTCTGCCTATCAATCCGATCCGTAAGATCTTGAATAGATTTCTTCTTAGTAAGAATTGCCCGCCAATCAGAAGTAGCTTCCGTCAAAAGGTCAAATCGTTGTTCTTTATCACATCCCCATTTCAGTAATCTTTCGTTCAAGGCCTGGAGCGCAGACAAAATCAGCAATTCTCTAGCCGATGCATAATCCCGCATATTTTCTCCGGGTTTCGCCTTGGGGTGTTCTTTTCGCCATTGCTCCGCAGAGCTGCCAAAAAGGATTTGATTAATCATGTCTACTTCTGAAGCGAAGTAAATCCCTTCTTTTTTAGTGCCTCTGATATTAGCAGGAATTTGCTCTCTAATCCCCTCGCTCAACAACGGAAAAGTACCCTTTGTCATTAGGCGGGTAATTTCGTACGGTTCTCCAAGTCGCTTGTACTTTTCTTTGACAAGCATATCAAAGCCTTGGATCAGGCTGAGCTTAAAACTGGCACTTACTGCAGCACAAAACTCATAGGCAATATCTCTGTGTGCATAGGTGCCACCATACCTTCCCGCTTTTGATTCAATGCCGATCGCCCCCGTTCCCTCAACCCACTTCTTTGAAGTCATTACATTACCGATCTTTCCAGCTTGTTTTCTAAACCCATCATATATGATGGTATTAAAATTTTCACTATTGTACATCATTTCCCACTCATACATGAAATCCATCGTGTCTCCATTTCTAAGCCAATTGGAGAGTACTATATCGGTTCTTGGGTCTACTTTTCGAGCGATATCCGTCAGACAGATATAGTCGTTATCTTCCCGGACTCTAATTACTAAACCATCAACCTCGAGGTTCTTTTTTGAATGTGCCATAGTATTGTTTTTTGCAATAGCGCTTATGACTGAAGGCTTGATTTCTATCCTAATTCTTTAGTCATGAACTCTAATTAGCAAAGGTACTGCTTTATTTTAAACCAGATCTGCCTTGCTGCGTTCAGATTACTTACCTTCTTTGAAAACCTTATTGAGGAACTAACTATAGGACGAACAGAGAATCCCCCACTAAAAAGGCGGACAGGTTCGTCAAAGAGTCATTTTTTATTACTTTTGAACCATTTCAAAATTAACACTAATCAAAACCAATGTACATAAAAAAGAATTTCGGCTTCATGAACATCATGCGTTTCACAGGACTGCATCTACTTTGGATCACTTTATGGGTTTCCGCGGTAGCGGGTGTCCATGGTTTTACACACTGGCAGTGGATGGAAATCCCTTGGTTGCCATTGTCTGTTATCGGTACGGCGGTGGCTTTTTATATTGGTTTTAAAAACAATCAAGCTTATGACCGCCTTTGGGAGGCCCGTAAAATATGGGGAGCTATTATCAATAGTAGTCGAGCATGGGGAGCGATCGTTAAAGCCTATGTGGGCAATCAGTTTACAGAACAGGATTACTCAGAAGCGGAGCGTCATGCCATTCACACCAAGCTAATGTATCGGCACATCGCTTGGTTGTATGCCCTTCGGTCTCAGCTGTTGTTGCCAACCCCATGGGAACACATCAGTCAAGGAAAGCACATGAAGAGAGCTACCGAATCGAGAATGAAAAAATACGGAATTGGATTGTTGGGAGATCTGAATACAGAAAATTGTTTAAGGAGTTATTTGCCAAAAGACGAACACGATCGGTTGATTAACTATAAAAATACCGCTACTCAAATCATCGATCAACAATCACAAGACTTGGCCGAGCTTAGAAGCAAAGACCTCATCGACGATTTCCGCCATATGGAATTACAAAAGATTCAAAACGATTTTTACATCCATCAAGGGAAATGTGAGCGTATCAAGAAGTTCCCGCTTCCTCGTCAATATGGAAGCATGAGTTTTATCTTCGTAGGTCTTTTCATTTTTCTACTACCTTTCGGAATGACCACGGCTTTCCACGATATGGCCGGCCATTGGGGACACCTTGTTTCTATCCCATTAACGGTAATGGTGGCTTGGGTATATATTACTATGGAATTGATTGGAGATTATTCAGAGAATCCTTTCGAGGGGCTCGGCAATGACATTCCCATGCTATCGCTTTGTCGGGTTATCGAGATAGATCTTAAAGAAATGCTCGGCGAAACGGATATTCCAAAGCCGGTGGAAGCAGTAAATGGGGTTTTGATGTAGAAAATCTGTTGTTATTTTAGGAGCCATTCACGCCTAAAACCAAAGTAAATGGGTATATATATAGAATAATTATAAAATAAAGTGAGACTTTTTGAACATAGCTTAGTCTAAATAGTGCAAGGCAACGATAATTACAGTAGCTTTGCACTAAATTTACTAAGTTCTTAGGATGATTTTATTTTATCCTTCCTTAGCTTTTCAATTTACAATTCCGTTAAAAGCGGGAACAACTTTTTTTTTATGAATATTTTTGTTGCAAAATTAAATTTCGACACTAGAGAATCAACTTTACAAGAAGCTTTTGAGGCTTATGGAAATGTGGATTCTTGTAAGATTATTATGGACAAATTCTCTGGTAAGTCCAAAGGATTTGGATTTGTTGAAATGCCTAACGATGAGGAAGGCCAAGCAGCTATCAATGATCTCAATGATCAAGATTTTGATGGTCGTACAATTGTTGTCAAAGTAGCTGAGCCTCGTGAAAACAGGGACAGCAGAGGCGGCGGCGGTGGTGGTGGCGGTGGCTACAATAAGAGATATTAATTATGGTTGAGCATTACTGATGCTCACTGTATTATAAATATTTTAAGAAAAGCTCCAAGAGATTGGGGCTTTTCTTTTTATATTTATTTTGATAATACTAAGTGCATTGTAAACTAAGTCTGTAATCAGGGCCTACATTATGTCGCTAATAACTACTATCTGCAGATTATTCATAGGCTCCTTCTCCATTGATCCAAGTATCCTCACATAGTATATAAGTTTTGCTAACTTAGCCGACTAAAAGGCGTTCAACCATATAAGACTTCCTATCTATAACGTTAAACAAATTAATAAAAAATGAGTCCTAAACTTGGCTCTCTATGTGAAGAAAAAGTGTATACAACTATCTTTAAGGAGTATAGCAAAACTTTACATAACTATATTTTCTATAAAACCGGTGACCCCGGTATTGCTAAGGATTTAGCTCAAGAGGCCTTTACTCGCTTGTGGCTAAATTGTGCGTCTGTTATTCCAGAAACGGCAAAATCCTATGTTTTCAAAATTGCTAATAATTTATTAATCAATGAGCACAAGCATCGACAGGTGGTGCTCCGGTTTGAGAAAAGGCCTGCTTCAGAAGCAGATCAAGAGAGTCCGGAATTTTTAATGGAGCAGAAGGAATTGCAGGCAGAGTTAGAGGCGGCGATAGCGGCCTTACCAGAAAAACAGCGAGTGGTTTTTCTAATGAGTCGGATGGATAAGAAAACTTATAAAGAGATTGCGGCGATTTTGGAAATTTCGAAACAAGCGGTGGAGAAGCGGATGTATAATGCTTTGGACGTTTTAAGGAGAGTTTCAGCAGGGATAAGGTAGGTCTTTTGAAGTCTGATTTGTATTTATATAGAGAGACAAGAAGAAGAACAGTTTGAAGATATCTATTATTTCATTTTCTCAGTATAATTATTTTTTTTACTAAATAAAAAATCATGTTAAAGGATGATGAACTACTACATAAGTGGGTCAATAAAAGTCTATCGCCAGAAGAATTAGAAACTTTTAAGGCACGTCCGAATTACGAGTCTTTAAGACGTTTATATAAGCTTACTGATCAGATGGCTGTTCCTGAATTTGACGGGGAATCCGTATTGGGAGATATATTGGAAACCAATAAACGAAGAGGATCAGAAAAAGAGGAAAAAGGAATTCGTCGTTCGATGTTTCGATTAGCGGGCTATGCCGCTGCATCTGCGGTTTTCCTAGGAGTGCTCTGGTTTATGTGGCCGGAAAGTTCAGTTGTAAAAATGAAACTAGCTAATGGCGAAAAAATCGAAGGCTTTCTGCCAGATGAGTCTCTCTTTGCCTTAAATGCCGGAAGTACAATGAGTTACGATATGGCCACCTGGGCTATAGATCGTACATTGAAGTTGGATGGAGAAGCGTATTTTGAGGTAAAAAAAGGAGCAACGTTTAAGGTGGAAACAAAGAATGGAACGGTAAAGGTATTGGGAACTCAATTCAATGTTCGTTCCCGAAAGGGCAGTTTGGAAGTGAAATGTAAAGAGGGAAAAGTAGCAGTTTTATCTCCTGAAGGAGTATTGTTGGATGAGCTGGAGATGAATGATGCCCTACGGGTGAAAAGTGGTAAGGTGGCTAAAAAATGGAGATTCATCGGGCAGCAGGAAAAAGACTGGGTCAGTGGGAATACGAGTTTTAAGAACGTGAAGCTGGAGGTGGTGTTAGCAGAATTAGAGCGACAATTTGATGTAAAAATTCTTTCGAATAAAATAGATGCAAAAGAGGTGATTAGCTGTAACTTCCAGCAAGAGGATCTAAACTTAGCTTTGATGACTTCTCTTGGAGCACTGGATATTCTGTTTGAAATTCGGAAAGACGGCACGGTTTATTTGTATAAGTAATAACGAAAAACTAACTTGGACCACTGCAAGATTCCAGTTAATTAATCAAACAACGACGATCATTTGAAGGAACTATTTCTCCCGATACTTTTATTCCTCCTCTCCTACCCCGCCTTTTCTCAGGAGGCTCAGGTTAATGTCAATATCAAAGACGGTACTCCACTTGAAGATTTCATCAGTTTAGTAGAACGCGATTTTGGATTGCTCTTCTCATATAGAGCAGAAGACGTTCTAGACGTTAAGTTGAAGGCTTTGTCGATGCAGGGCGAGATAGCTAATGTTTTAACAAAAGTATTACAACCTACACCACTTCAATGCAAAATCATAAATGACAATTATGTTGTTCTAAGTAGGAAGCCTATTGGGGAAGAGGACCATTGGTTGACCTTCTGTGGGCAGGTCAAAGATAGTTTGGATAATAGTCCAATCGCTTTTGCATCTATATTTTTCACCAAAAGTAAAAAAGGAACGACCACTTCGTCAGATGGTTCTTTCGAAATCAAGGGGCCACTAATGGCAAATGACAGCTTAGTCATAAGCTATGTAGGTTGTCAGAGTCAAAGCTTCTTAGCGAAATCCTTTTCAGTAAATCCTTGCAAAATTATTCACCTCTCCTCAGTAGATTTTGGAGAAGATTTCGTGGTGGTCACAGAATATTTAACAGAAGGAATTGAATTAAATAACAATGATTTTTCAACTCAGTTGCGGCCGAATAAATCGGGCATCTTACCGGGGTATGTAGAAGCGGATATTTTAGAGAGTCTCCAGTTTTTACCCGGAATTTCTTCTACAGATGGAACGGCCTCGGGCCTCAGTATGCGGGGAGGGACAGCTGATCAGAATTTGATATTGTGGGAAGACATTCCTATTTATCATGCGGCGCATTACTTCGGGACGATCTCTGCTTTCAACCCATATATCATAGATAAGGTGTCGGTGTATAGGGGCGGTTTTGATGTGGGCTATGGTGGACGAGTATCTGGGGTTGTAGATTTGAAATCGGAAGGTTTGAATACAACAAAGAATAAATTCGGTGTGGGAATGAATTTCTTAAACGTGTATACAAATGGATCTATCTCATTGGCAGACAACAAGTTAAAGGTTGTCTACTCCCTGCGAAGATCGATAGCGGAGTTGTGGCGCTCTCCTACTTATGAAAGTCTAACAAATAGAATACAACAAGGTGTTCTGGTGCAAGATGTCGATTTAGATAATTTACCGAAAGGAATTACCATCAATGATGATTTTCGATTTTTTGATTCTAATGTGAAATTGGCTTATCAAGCTTCAGATAAAGATGAACTTTCTATCGCTGGATTTTATGGTTATAATGATTTTGAAGGGGAGATACTCGATAATAGACTGAAGCAACGACAAGCGGATACTTTATATCTCGATAATCGAGGCTTGAGTATTTCCTGGCGACATCAGTGGAATGATCGTTTGTCTACCCGACTATTGGCTATTCATTCTGACTATGCCTACACTTATGATTATCGTTTGCAAACAGAATCCCAAAATCAGATGCCGGGGCAGCCAACCGAATTTGAGAATGATAAAAAGGGTTTGAAGGAAAGTCGGATAGAAGAGCAGCAAATTCATATCGTTAATAGCTATGAGACAAAGCGTGCAGCTGAACTGAAATTAGGCTATCAGTTAGTGGATTATGAGACTGATTTTTCTTTGGAAAAAGTGAGAGGAAGTGGAGTATTAGATAAGGAGCAGCGTCAGAAAGAATCCAAGCTGCATGTATTATATGGTGGATTCAAAACAAAAAATGAAACGCGGGTTGGTCTGGATGCCGGCTTACGTCTGAGCTATTTTGGTTTGGATAAAAGTACCTTTTTTGAACCGCGAATACGTCTATGGTATAAGCAATCAGACCATTTGAGTTTTCATTTCAACGGTGGGCGATATTATCAATTTTTAAGTCAGTTGTATGAAATAGCAGGAGACGATTCTAGCATTAGTACCCCGGTTTGGACGTTGGCGGGAGGAAACGAAGCTCCCGTTTTGGATGCCTTTCAATTTCAGGGCGGGATGATTTTCCAAAAAGGTAGTTGGTTGTTAGATCTTCAACTATACACTAAACAAATCAATGGACAAAGCTCTTTATCATCAGAGTTTGATGAGGAGTTGACGAGGCGGTATCATATTGGGAATTCGAAAGTGCGAGGTGTAGATGTATTGTTGAAAAAACGCTGGGGTGGTTTTCGTTCTTGGGTGAGTTATACCTTTAGTAAAAATGATTATGACTTCCCTACTTTCTTTGACCCAAGCTTTCCAGGTCCAACTGATCAACGACATATCTTCAATTGGTCGAACTCCTATGCTTGGAAACAGTGGGAGTTTTCACTAGGTTGGAGGGTTAGTTCTGGAAATCCATATTCCCTTTTGGAGAATTTCGAGCTTAAAACAATTGAAGATAGCCCCACGGGCCCTAAGGAATTTGTTCGCCCTGTAGTCCCAGAATTTAATAGTGGAAACCTACCCGCAATGCATCAACTGGATGCTGCTATTCGCTATACGATTCTGCCAAAGAAGAAAGGAACCTGGAAAGGGGTTATTGGGCTTTCTGTGCTCAATATTTATGACCAACAGAACATTTACAACCGAACCTTTAGTATTCGGAAACGGCCTAATGAGATGGCGAACTTAGAATATACCGATAAAGTGGCTTTGGGTTTTACTCCTAATATGGTGTTTCGGGTGGAGTGGTAAATTCAGCATCTTAAATGTTTAGGTATTGGTTTCTGCAGTACGCATGCGCTTAGATTACTAAAACATTTTACTTTATCGGAATTTTAACACTAGAAAATTATGATAAAGTAAAATAAAACGTGTCTATGTGTTAAGTATTGTATGTTTTCCATCTAGCTACTTACCTAGTGCCTGTTCTGGGAGCGATCTATATTGAGCCAAAAAAAAGCCCGGGTAAAACCCGAGCTTTTTTTCAACAATGAAATTACACTTTTACTTTTGCTCCATTTCTAACACCAAAAACCCCCAAGCTGGTATATCCATTTTCGTACTTTCTTTTAAAGATATTTTCTTATCATCATCTCCCAACACACTGTTATAACTTCCTGTAATTCCTTTACTATTCAACTGAAAATCATGTTTTTCACCAGAGAGGTTGATAATCACAACTACCCTATCACCTTCTTTTTCTCTATAGAAAGCGTAAATCATCTCATCTTCCCCCGTTGGAATTTTCACCAAGTCACCCCCATGTTCTCCATTCCAAAGCGCTTTATTTCTGTGCTTTAAGTCAAAGAGTTTTTTGTAAAAGTCCGCATACTTAAAATTGCCCCATTCGATTTCATCTTTTTCAAAAAACTTCAGTTGCTTATCCATTGCCGACTCTTGGCCAGTGTAGATCAGCGGCATTCCATCAAAAGTGGCTGTTAGTACGGCAAATGCCTGATGCCCAGGGCCCATTCGTTGCAGCTCTGTACCCGACCAAGAATTTTCATCATGGTTACTAGTGAAATGCATCGCGTAACCTTTCGTAGAACGCTGATTCATTTTTGCTAAAAGCTTATCAATGTCCAATGCATTTTTTGAATACTCTTCCACCTCTCCTCCTTCTACTTTATTACCCTGGACGAGTTTATCTCCTTTTTTCTGACTGGCTCCTCGTGATTTCGCAATATCGTTTAGTAAGTGATGCATCTCCCAAGCATAGTCCATGACGTATGCTCCGTTGTTTCTAATTTCCGGAACTTCGGCCTCCGCTAACATGAACACAGGTTTGATTGCATATAAAGCGTCAGAAGCTTCTACCCAAAAATCGACAGGAACTCCGTGAGCCACATCTACCCGGAAGCCATCAATACCAACGTCTTTAATCCAAAACGACATGGCATCAATCATCCCTTTGCGCATTTCTTTATTATCGTAGTTCAAGTCAGCAACATCAGTCCATCCCCAGGATTTACCTGTGTTATAATCAATTGGATCTATGATATTTCCATCTTTGTCTTTAGAGTACCAATCGGGATGTTCTGTAATCCAATTGTTATTCCAACCACTGTGATTCGGCACCCAGTCTATTAAACAATACATTCCCGCATCATGGATGACCTTTAGCATATGTTTAAAATCAGTCATATTTCCAAAATCAGGATTGACACCTTTATAGTCATTGACAGCATAGGGACTACCTAGCCCGCCCTTTCTTTTTTCTTTACTAATTTCATGAATTGGCATAAACCAAAGAATATCCACGCCCATATCTTTGAGTCGTTGGATGTGGCTTTCGAAAGCATTAAAGGTTCCTTCAGGGGTATAATGCCGAAGGTTAACTTCGTAAATGTTAGCATTTTTATGCCAGTCTGGTACACGAGGTTTGGTAAAATTTACCTTAGTAACCACAGGTTCCGCTGTTGTTTCAGGAGTGTCACTTTTTGTATTTTGCTTACAAGCGAAGAAGAATATACTTAATATGGCTATAGCCAAAAAGGTTGGGAGCATCTTTTTTATTTGCATGATGAATTGTTGTGGTTACGAATGGTTGAAAATCTAGTTGCATTCTTCTATTTTCATTACGAAAGTAAATACAACTCAAAAGCTACGTTAAATTACGAACAGCTTGCTTTACGAGTGAGGACGCTTTGAATATTTCGATTGGTAAAAGTAGAAAAGTAAACTGAGCTTTTAAGTGGTAAGGAGTAAATAAATACTAGACTCATTGAAGTCTGTAAAATTTATCGCTCATTCAATAAACGCTGAAAGCGGTCCACATATACTCCGATATGTAAACCATCTACAAGGGCATGATGGACATGAATAGAAACCGGCATTTGTCTGCGGCCGTTGACTTGAGTTATCTTACCAAAAGTAATTTTTGGAACACTTTCTCTTCTAGGAAAATGACGTGCATGAGAAAGAGAGGTAAACTTCAACCAAGGTAAAGAAGAATAATGAATGACATTGTGTTGATCAGTACCTGGCTCTAAATTTCGTTCTGCTCTGACCTTCTCTATCTCTAACAAGGCCGCTTTCTCAAATAAACGATAGTCCTTATGATAAGGAATATAACTGAATCCAAAAGTTCCATCTTCCCGATTGATGGTTGCCGATGCGTCTATCTGATCATACAAAAACACATCCTCTCCCTCCATTCTGTAACAAAATGCTTCCGTATCGTTAACAGCCCTTATGGATTTATGTAAATAATAGAGAAAAAGGGAAGTGCCAAAGGATTTGGCTTGCTCATAAGCAATTTGACAATCTATATCAACACAGACGCCATAGAATGGTTCTTCAAAATTACGGAAGAAGTCGAAGTGGGATTTTCGAGGCCAGGTCTGGAGATCGATTTTCTGTTTCATTCTTGTTATTTAGTATTACACAAAGATAATACTAAGGATCAATAAAAGAATAACTTATAACATTTAGCTACTACTTTTGCGCCTACTCTTTATAACTTATTTTTTAATCGATCCTAACCTAGCGAACAGGCACGAAATACTGAGCAAATCTCGCTCCCTGCTGATCCAGTTTTCGACGAATTTGTGGTGCGTATAAGCGGTAGCCGCAAGTGAGTTGAATGTTCCAATCATTTACATCCATTTGGATATTCTCGGAATGGATATTTCTTTTCCGATAATTGAAACGAACGGCGGCCACGTATTTGTCTCCATTGTAGCCAGCGCTGATATTGAAATTGGCTGAAGGAATGACTTGCCATTTTTGGAAAGCATACTTTTCTTCATCCAGCTTATAACTCGTTTTGGTGTGTGCAACGCCACTGGTTGCCATCGCGGAAATGAACGCACCATCCCAAAATACAAAGTTGTAGGCATAGCCCACTTCTACTCCGTTTTGTAAAAAGTCGTACCCGGATATAACATTAGTATTACTGGATTCTTCAGGAATCAACCTTTGGCTACTCAAGCGAAGGTATTCACTTCGGAGAGAGGCCAACAAGGTGCCGCTACTTTTAAGTTGGCGCTGCGTAAATTGCATGGTGGAACGCAAGGAAAATTTATCACCTGAAAAAACATAAATCGGATTGGCATAAAAGTGCCACATCTTCATATTATGATTGACGGGTTGCTGAGTGATGATCTCTTGCCCTACCTCTACATCCTGAAAGCCCGTTTTTCTGATGACACCAGCATTAAGTAGAAAGTTCTTAGGGAAAAGCTGTAGCTGAAAACCCAGAGACCGTCCTTTTCGATCAGCACTGAATAAGCGAGTGGGCGCCATCACGGCCAATTGCCAGTTTCCAAAACGAACCCTTGCTCCCATGCTCACCCCACCTTGCTCAAATCCGAGATTGCCATTTTGATGGCCACTAATAGATATGCGACTTTGGCTATACCGAAAGGTGCTAAGTGCCTGTAACTCGTTAGGATAGTTACGGATATATGAAGTATTCTCTTGCCCTTGACTTTGGGTCAACCCTACAAAAAACAAGAAAAGAAGAAAAAGAAAATTGGTTCTCATAGTAGTGATAGTGCCGCTAAAACCTTACCAAATACATTGTATAATATTTTAATACGTATGGGGCTATATTTTTTTGGGATTACGCTTAAATAAATGTCCGGTAATTAAGCGTAGTTCCCAAATTCGAATAGGAACGTTTCGCTTCGTTTAAATATGATGCCCTGGGGCTTTTTATTTAGAATTTTAGTAAAAATTTGAGCAAAGGCCCATTACGTATATTCAGACGCCTTCTTTTGAATTTGTCACTTGCGGCTTTGATGTGGTAACGGAGCTAAAGCCTGAAAGGTTGGGTGGATATCGGTGTTTTCTAAGCTTGCAATTATTCAGAATTGCTAAATGCTGAAAAGTTCGGTTGCCCTTCACTAATGTGTAGTAGATCGCATCTAACGGCAATAATGTATTGCAAAATTAACCCTATAAAACTAGTCGTTTTAGCTTTTTCAGAAACCTCATTACCAACTGGTAATCAATACTATATATATAATAAAAATAAAAATTTTAGAAAAGTAGATTTCCTTTTATGGAATTTACCCTTTTCTGCAACCTATTAGTATAGACTTGTTGGAGATTGGTACCGAGTGAGGTAGCGCTTTCTCAAAGGAGGCACTTTGGAAATCACCAGACGTTGAAATTTCCTGAAAGGCAGGTTTATAAGATATCTATGGGACTTGGGATTGACGACTATCCAACTTGAGTGAGAATCATTCTAACTCAAAACCGGAGACTTACTCTATTTCAAATTCCAAAACGAACGTTCAAAATTATCCTTGAAAAAGGAAAAGACATATGACCATGTTGGGCTTAAGTAGCTGACGTAGGGTAGCTACACCGTGCATGGTATCGAAAATCGAGGCGGGCTCGGAAACCCGGCGGTGGCGGTTGGGTTGGGCCCTCCCTTACCCTACAAAAGCCACCTCTAAACCCTAACCTAGCTCTCATGTTTTCTATTTCTTGCTCTTACTTACCGCCAAAGTTGATCCGCTCTATTAATAAAAATATTTCATATAAAATTAAATTTGAACTGATCACTCCCCCTACTTTGTCCGACACCCATTCCGACTCCCCCGAAAACGATTCCTAAACCCTACCAACCCATTATCCAAAAAATTATACGAAATCGTCAATCCAACCATAAAGTACATATCCTTCTTATCCGGATTACCACCTGCATCACCAATCTGAAAAGCATCGTCTCCAGTCGATCGATTCCCCAGCGCCACTGCTAGCTCTCCTCCATTCTGTAACAAGGTGTTTTCATCCAAAAAAGCACTACTCACATCATCCAAATAATCCGTAAATGTCAGACGAGCACCAGCTTCCAGGCCAATATTCCAAGTGTCGTTCAGTGCGTATTTAGCCCCAAGTCCCAGTGGAATACCAAATTGGAAAAGCTTGTAATCTACTCCTTCTGTTCCCAACTTTTGCAAAGCCACCCAATCACCATCAAGCTTTGTTTTTGGATTATATTTGAACGCAGCAATGCCTCCAAATACATAAGGAGAAAAAGGACGGTATAAGCCATAAGGTTGAAAGCCCAAAATATTAAACTCTCCTGTTAAAGCCACTTCGGTGACCGTTGACTTAAAACTCAGATTTCTATTCTGTTGAATTTGATCGTTCGATTTACTGTCATAACCAGAAATGCTGCCATGATTAACACCGAGTTTGATCGCAATATAACCGTTCATGTTATATCGGTAGAAGCCTCCCAATGCAACATGCGTTTCGCGAAAGCTAGCAAAGGAACCACTTTGCGTCAAATCACCCCGATAAAGAGAACCACCAACCATAAGACCAATCTCACTATGTTGGGCAGATAGAAAAGCAGGTAAAAAAAGTAGTAGAATCAAATGTTTTTTGAAATTCATTATATCGGTTTAGAATGAAGGATTAATAGATGTCCCGAGTCTCTTAATAACAACAAAAAACTAAGGCAAAACGAAATCCCTCAAGCTGATTTCACCAGCTTGAGGGATATAATATTACAGTTTTAATAGGGGCATTATAATTTGAATTTCTACGACAAGGTCTCCCAAAGGCCTCATTTCTTGAAAGGAAAAGAGTAAAAAAGACGGATTCTAATAATACTAGTGTACGGCCTCTGCTGCCTTCATTTGGTTTTTTTCATTTTTAATAGCTTAGCAGAAGTAGTATCCATGTATAGAATCCGCCTTGTCAAAGGAGTAGTATTCTTTGACATTTTTTGTTGAGTGCTTTGCTTTCCGAAAAAAGAAGTTTTTCCGGTTTGTTTGATTGGTAATCTAAATGTACTGCCCTCTGATCGCCATAAAAAAGACAAAATGGAGTAAAAACCCTGTTATTTTTAGCTAAATAAATAATATGAATACGCTAATCAACTGTTAATCAATAGATTAATTAAAAAACAAAACCCTGATTTTATTTGCTATATTTGTTAGAGAATTTAATCACATATTTCTTTAGCCAAATCCCTATTAAGCTTCATTCAACGTTGCCAAAGAACCAATCAAATGAATCTGCCAAATGCAAAATAGCAAAGTCGTCAAAACACTTCAGGCACTCAATATCGTCGAGTTAAAGCGCCTCCAACAATTCCTTAAGTCTCCTTTTTACAATTCCAGTAAAACTATTGTTAAGCTTTACATGCTGCTTCGTACAGAACATCCTACTTTTGGGAATACAAAGCTCAGCACGGAACGTATTTTCAAAAAATTATACCCCAAAAGAGTTTACGATCATAAGCGCATGATCAACCTAATGTCTGAATTTAACACCTTATTAGAAAAATACCTGGTAACCTTACAATTGGGAAAAAAAGACATTCTTCAACAAAAGCTATTAGTAGAAGCTTATGGGGAACGATCTAATTGCTATAAGGCTTTTGAGAAAAACACAACCGTTTTACATAAAAAACTAAACACACTCCCCTATCGGGATGAGCTCTATTTTTCGGAAAAGAAAGATTTGTATTTGCAGGTTTATGCACACCCGGGAACAGAGATACAGCAGAGGGGAAAAGAGATTTTAGAAATAGCGATAGAGTACTTTGAAACTTCTAAGGAAATTGTAGAACTGAAACTGAAATGCGCTAGCAATGCACGAGTAAATACAATTAGAGAAACTCCAAACAAAGTAAAATCTACTGAAGTAAATACGGTCTCAGACATTTATAGAAGACTAGATAAAATACAACGGTCTAACGAAGACGATGGAACCCTGAAGGAACTCACAGCCTTCTTTATTTCAAATATCGATTTATTCAGACAGGCTGATCAAAGTAATATTTTAAAAATAATCCTAAATTTTTCTACTCGACTTATCAATCAAGGTAAATTAGAAAGTCTCACGACAAGTCTGGAACTTTATAAAATCGGCCTAGAAAAGAAATGTTTGTCAGGAGATGGAAAGCTTAGCCAATTCACATTTATAAACATAATAGGAATAGGAACACACTGCAGGGAATTTGAGTGGACAAAATTATTTATAGAAACCTATAAAACCCACCTGCCAACTGAACTTATCGCAGACGTCCTGTCACTAGCTTGGGCGAAATGGTATTTCGCACAGGGCGTCTTGACAGAAGCGGAAAAACAACTTAAACATTCTTTCAAAAACACACGATTACAAATAAATGGAAAAGCATTATTAATTAAAATTCGATATGACCTCTACCTTAAGGACAGTAGCTACTTCGAACTATTATTGAACCAATTAGAATCCTTTGAAAAAATCATTCGTAGGGAAAAATTGCTTCCTGAGCAAATGGTAACTGGTTATTTGAAATTCATTGTCTACACAAAAAAAATGATACAGATTGGAGGAGATCTGAAAAGCCGTGAACGGCTAAGACAAGAAATCTTAAACGAAACTAATCTTGTTTTAAAAAGCTGGCTATTGGACCGATTAAAATGACGCTACCCCACTCTCCCCATCAAACCCAACAAATACACCATCTTTATAAACTCCCGATTCGTTCCCTCCAGCTCTGTCTGCCCGGCCGTACTATAAAACTGCCGACGCAAACTTCGCAGACAACCTTCCATCAACCGTAAAGAAAACACTACGGTTTTCAGATGTTCATAACGCTCCACATCTGAAGTCTGCATGTCTATAAATCGTCGGGAACGCAGATTTTGCCGATTGACGAAATGGTCATACAAATCATAAAACTCTCTGGCAGAATATCCCTGGAAATCTTTCATCCGGCGCAAAGCCACCTTCGCTGCTTCCTCCGGACTGTACTCTGTTTCAAAAGCATCTTCCACTGTTCCTGTACCTACTTCTTTGAAATACTCATCAATGTGGTTTCTCAAATTTTCCCGTTTTACTTTTTCATCCGCTTTTGGCAACATAATGAAGTTTACAAACTGCGGCACAAAGTAATAGGCTTTTTCCACGGCATCAACCGGCGCATCTCCGTAACGAAAATAAGAACGCACCAAATCCTGTAAGGTCAGTATATCTTTTGGTGTGGGCATAAAAAGATTGTCAAAATAAGAACGCCCTACTCGCTCCGGCGCGTAGTTATATTCGACCACTTCAATCCGCGACCAAAAATCTGCAGTAAAAGGTTCATCGTCCTGGCGATACATCGCACCAAGATTCGCCGCAGCACATAATAATAAGTTTTCACCAATGTCATAAGCGGTTCCATCAGGAGAAACAAAAGTCTTGCTTCCTGCAAAAAATGGATTCAAGGATTTACGTAAAGCTTCTGGCCACTCTTTTATTTCCTCGATACTGACCAAAGAATATGGTGTGGTGATGGCTCTGGTAAATCCGGCTGGTGTCGCATAAGGTCCAGATTCAGAAAACTTAATTGCGGTAATCAAAGAGTTCTTCGTCTGCCACTTATCTGCCGCATGTTCAAAATACTCGCGGTTCATGATCGCAGACATGAATTTCAAAAAGGCCGACTTACCTGTGCTTGGCGGTCCGGATAACAATATAATCCCGGAACCACTTACTAATTGTAATTTTGCTTTAATTGCAAATTCACAAAGTTTTTCCTGGAAGTATGGCGTATCGTCAATAAACTCGGGAGAGATCACTGGAACATTCCGTTCGCGCGTTCGCTCCAAATGTTCTCTGTATTTTTTTTCCAATGCACAACGAAGTGCCTTTTGCTCAATGGCATTGGTTGGCAATAAACGCTTAATCGTTTCCTTATCAAACTGTGGGAAATTCGTAGCCTCTTTTTGTCCCAATTTTATTTCCCACACTGCATTTAGAAAATCGTAGCTGTGTGCCTTGTCAGAAAATTGCTGGTAACTTGAGTTGAAATTTGGATAATCATCTTCATGGATTTCAAAAGCTTTTGCCGCGTTCAAATTATCAACAGCGCTTGGGCGATAGACTGTACCGTCTGTATTTCTGATAAAAGTAATTAGGTAATGCCCCATCGTGCCTTTCTTCTCCAGCAATTGTATCTCCCAAGTTGGAAAAGTTCGAATATTCGATTCTGGATCAATATATAAATCGGGATCGTTTTGAATGAAAGCGTACTTCCCTTCATAGGTCACCAACTTTTCCAGGTCTTCTCTATTTCTTTCTAAGATACGCCGCTCTAATTTCCGTCGCATATCCATGGCCAGCCGAACATCTTTAAAGATACTTTCCAACCGACTAATATCTTTCATCAAGTTTTGGTAGGCCGCCGATCCCGATAATTCTATATCCGCAAAACCACCCGTATGGTTTTTCACAAAGAAAGAAATACTCTCTTCTATCATATTCGCCAACTGCAATTTTGCACGACTGTGTTCCGCCTCTTTTCGGGCAACTTCTGCTGATAATTCACTTTTACGGGCAGTCACCGCATTGTACAAACGCGATTGTATTCCTGCCGGAGAAAGCGATTTTCCTTTCGCAATATTTTGCAAAACGTAGGGCTGCTTCAACAAAGTCATCAATTCCAAGGCGGCCGGATGTGTACTCAGTACGATCTCCAATTGCAGAGGATCATAAGTATTCTTTATCGCCGTCTCTATCTGTGCAATTTCACTATTGATGAAATTTTGCAAGGCCGTACCATCACTGACAATCTGTGCAGAGAAGGTAGCATTGAGTTCTTCCTGGATCCTTTTAAAATCCGTCATCATCCCGAAAACATTATCCGGAAGCATCTTGTTTAGTTCCTCTTGAAAACCTCTGATGGTATTCAAAATATCGCGATAAGCATTGGGGTCAGAAAGTTTGGAAATCTCTTGGTAAAAACTCTTTGTGTCTCCCAATATAATAGCCGCCCGAGATTCCTCTACTAGGTTTCGCACCTTCCGTTCTGCTGGCCCAATAATGGTCCGAATGGAAGATTGCAAGCGTTGACCGATTAATGTAATCCCCTCTTTATCGGCCTCATAAGTCAATTCCTCTGAAATATTATGCCGAGCAATTGCAATCTTATTCTGAATATCCAACAACTGCTCATAGCTATTATCAGAAGCTGATAACATATGTTCTACATTCGTCTCAAAGTCGTACTTCGCGGATTCATAGGCTGCAGGAAGTAACTTCTTTTTCTCTACCACTCTCCCCTCGGTAACTACTTTAGCAAATTGAGTTTTGGTAAACAAAGACTCTCCCTTAAATAAATGGGAAAGGGTTTTCAAAACCGCTGCCAAATTCCGCTCATCTGTAGGTAACTCCAATTCAATAATATTGGTAGATACCTTCAAAATTTGATTCTTCCCTATGACTTTTAACAACAGATTTCCGGACCGGTCCAACTCAAAGCCCGGCGCATGTGGTTCCATTCGTAAAAACTCCACCGGGTGTTCGCCTGTAATATCCAGAAATAAAATTTCTCCCTGCTTGTTCTGACAAATCAACACATTAAAATATTCATCCATCCGAATCCAAATACAAGGCTCCGGTAACACA
Organism: Saprospiraceae bacterium; assembly: GCA_047626155.1. Classification (GTDB taxonomy): domain Bacteria; phylum Bacteroidota; class Bacteroidia; order Chitinophagales; family Saprospiraceae; genus CALGLS01. Next base: position 33,216 of record JBLHRR010000015.1, read on the forward strand.
ACCTTCTTCGGCCACTTCGAAGGCACAATCGACCGATGCGTATTGACAATCGTCACCTCTTGATTATTACTCAATGCAATTACAATGTTAGGATCAGAAGGTAAAATTTGAAAACAGTCGTTAATTAATCCCAGGTCTAGTAGATTGTCTGTATTGTCCAGTAAAGAATCCAGTACAATGTGATCTGGACTGTGGAACAATTTATAACGCTCCGTAGTCAATACTTCATTCAAACCCTCTCCAGAAAAGAAATCTCGGATGTCAGCAGTTCTGAATACCAGAGCCTGCTCCAAAGCTTCCTCACTTCCCGTCCGGGTAATCGTCCATTGGTTCGGCGGCAACAAGGTGTTTTGTCTACTTTGTGTTTCTATAATAATCGCTACGCCGGATCGTTTATTTAAGGGTGTAATTATAATGTTATCAGATGGCGTAATGTGAACATAGCCATTTTTAATTTTCTGATGAAAAACAATGAAGTTTTCTAAAAAGTCATAGAAACTAAAAAATCGGGTGGCAATATGTTCCGCAAAGGAGAACTCCTCCCCTTCTAACTTGTACTGATCTTTAAACTGTCGCACAATTCCCGGGCTCGTTTCCAGGCCATACAATTTCCGAAAACCCAAAGCCAGATCTTCCTTCCCCGCCTCAAACAAAGATTTCAACAGCGCACCAAAATTCGCTTTGATCGAAGATTTATTTACATCAAGATCCCGGAGACTCGCCATCAAGGTCTCCGCCCCTTCCGAATCTTTCTTATGATATTGATCCGGCAGGTAATGGTCAATGTCTATCAACTTCCCATCCATATCGTAAAAACTCAGATTGGGTGAACGTTTGTACATCACTAACAATATGCTTTCCTGAGGATTTTCTCCCATCAGCATTTGTAGCCGTTCAATTTCCAGACCTTGAATACCGAGGTGAGTATCCGCTTCATAGTAGTCCGTAATGAGCTCGTGTTGGAATTGGTCTTTTATCGTCATTGGTTGGTTAATTAGATCTCTTGGTTCGCATGAAAACCGTAGCGCCTTCGTAGCGTCGTAGCGGTTAACCTTCAAGCACCATTTGCAAATATAAATTAATATCCGTTTATTTAACATACAAAATACAAACCAGTGCAAGAACAAGAAATAACCCCTATCATCCCCTTCGACCGCCGACGCTATTGGAACGACTTCCAAAAGGAAAATCGTCGCAGCGGTTGTACCCTCATTCAGTTCTTGCCGACAGGTAACAATAGTCCTTCTTGGCATTTGTTTATAGACCAATCTTCTTATAAAACACTCATCACTGCTAAAATTGCGAAGAACCTCAAAGTCATTGATTATAATGAAAAGGATTTTGAGGGTAACCGCGATCTGAAATATCTTTTTGATACCTTATTTATAGCTTCTAATAATTTTTGGAATGTGCTCCGAAAGTCGATTGACCTGAAAGGCTTCTTTATTCCAATTACGGAAGTGGTGGAATTACCAAAATCGCAACTTTCAACTACCGTAAACTTGCTAAGGTTAAAAGCTCGGCATTTTCCGATTGTAGATTGGCTGCAGCAGGTGAAAGAGGAAACTTTAAGAAATGAATATAATAAGGTACCTGTTCCGGTAATCGGTGGCTGGTTCTACTTTCAGTACTATCTAAATTTTATAAAAAGAATAGCCGAGGAGTCCCCTGTCGTTTTTCAGCAAGCGAAACCATTATTGGTTAGCAAAGCCTTATCGAAGGACTTTGAGCAAAAACTTCCTTCCGCTCAACTTATCTGTTTGATGATGGGCGCCTGCGAGTCCTACCATTTGAATCGAAAGGAATCTCCTTTTTTAGATCGTTTTCTGCAAAAGGCTCATGACTCGGTACAGGGGCATTGGAAAAATTGCGGTGATTCCTACCTATACTATATATACCATGGTTTTGGAGGACTGGCTTTACCAAAGGATATTTTGACCGCTCAAATCCTAAAAGATCAGTTTTATGATTTTTTCGAAAATGACCTTTCGATTATTCAGATGCAGACTGTTTTGGATAGTGAAGAAGGTTCTGAATTTTGGAAACAACTGCCTGTCGATATTCAGCATCAATTTGGCGCTAACCGAAAGGTCTCTCTGACTAAGCGAATGAAAAACCTGATTGGGAATGTATCCATCCTTGATCGCATTCAGCTTTTTTCTGAAGAGGTCGTTGCACTGCCGGAACCTGCCCTGATTCCTCCTTCATTGGCTTGGATGAAAGAAGACACTTTAAAATGGTTTGACTTATCAAAGGAAGAGTACACTCTTCTTTCGGCTATGATTGATGGGCATTTTAAAGCCGAAGTAATGAACGATTTGCAAATTATTTCTGAAAAAAAACAACAACAATCTTACATTGATTTACTCAATAGCTATACGGCACCATTCTTCAACTGGCAAAACTCGGAACACGGAATCATTCCTCAATGGACGGTTCTGCCTACCGAACAATCCGAAGAAGCTGTTCAGTCATTTTTGAAAAAGCAAAGAACAGAGAAGGAAGCAGAAGACAGACTGCGTCGCCAGCTCATCGAACTTGGAAGTATTAAAAACGTACACGCCTTACAAAAATTCCATGCTCGAACCGGTGAAAATGAATTTGCGTTTTCGCACCTGCAAGAGCAATGGGTCACCGCCCTAGCGCAACATAAGACCCTGCTCAACAACACCCGCAGTTACCGCATCCGCCGGATGAAGGAATTTGGTCTTCTCGACAAAGAAGAAAAACCAACATCGACTACCGAAGCTTTGCTGGATGAAATGCTTCAAATCGAAAAGGAGGTGACACCATATATATCATTCGTTAAAAACGCCTTTAAGTCGGCCTTGCCTATGCGTAAAACTACCGACTTCAATCCCTATCGTCATAGTCATGATGGCATCGAATTCGATCCCACCACCATCCAAGATCAAAATAAGTGGTTGAGTGGCGAGGTGATGAAAACCCTGGAAGTCAAAATCAAAAAGGGAGACGCCATTCAAATCAATGCTTTTGCGCTGGATGCTTCTGGCTCTATGGATCACGATCGCATGCGCAATCTTTTCAAAATTTTATACTTACTAATTCTCGGATTGGAAGATCGAAAAACTTATGACGCGATTCACTTTTTCAGTACCGACTTCATGGAAGCCGCCAACTTTACGGACAAATTCACAGATCGAAAACTTTTATACAAAATCCTAAAAAGTATCTCTTTTGTTAGCAGGGAGAAAGGAGTGGTATATGGCGGATTCGGTGGTACCAATATCAGCGCTGGACTCAGAGAGTGCCATAAGCAAGTAACGGAACTTTCTGAGAAATTGAAGAAAGAAAAACCAGACATGCTTCACCTACGAAGCATCTTCATCATCACAGATGGACGGCCTTCTCTTGGCATTACCAATTTGGAGGAGCTAGGGGAATACATCCGAGTTAAACGGAAGGAAGGGAATGTGGCCATCAAAGGCATCTACCTCAAACCACCTGTAGATGAATCGAAGGTCAACCTTAATATTTACAAACATCCTGGTGAGCCTGGCTGGGGTTTCATGGATACGATTTTTGGAAAGGATAACTTTGTGGAGACCGATGATTTTGGGGAGGCCGTTCGGAAATTTGTCTATGTGATGACTTTGACTTTTCGGCGACAGCGAATGGAGACCAACGCTAAAAAATAGTTTTGGCAAAAGTTATCATTATCTTTATCCTATCTAAAGTAAGTTTTACAAAAACGCTAAAACGAAACAAAACCAAAATAAAATGCGCCAAATCCTTCTACTCCTCTTATTACAAATCTTCGTCCTCCAATGTGCTTTTGCACAACCTGCCAATGACGACTGCCCTCAGGCCATCGATCTCGGAGAAGCGCCCTCCTGCCCTACCGATATTTATAACAATATAAACGCAACGCCCTCCACCATCGCGACCAACCCTGCAGACAATATTCCTTCCTGCTGGTTTACCAACGAAAATAATGATGTCTGGTTTTCTTTTATGACTCCGGCCAATGGAAGTATCCTTGATTTTTCCATTACCGTAGGTGGAGCACCCGGTGGGCCTAATAACCTGCCTTTGGTACAACCACAAATTGCCTTGTACCGAGGCGATTGCGCCATCGATGAATTATCGGAATTGGCTTGTGGTGATTTTGTATCTGGACAAAGTATTGTCAATCTAGATATTTTAGGATTGGATCCGGCTACGACTTATTATCTAAGAGTCAATGATTTTTCTGCAACGGCTGCTCCCAATTGGGGAGATTTTATGGTCTGCGTAGATTCTATTTCTAATGCCGTCAATGTGCTGGCAACTGTTACGACAGATTCTATTTGTAATGGTAATGTTACACAACTAAATGCTACTGGAGTAGATGATGTCGATTTTTTTATTTGGGAACCTGCGACTTCGCTTTCCGATCCGAATAGCCCTACCCCAATTGCTTCACCAAACACCACAACGACCTATACCATCACCGCTACCAACCTTGGAGATAATCTAGTTACCAATGGAGATTTTGAAATGGGAGATACCGGTTTTACTACCGATTATGTGAATGGTTACGACTCTTTACCGCAACAAACCTGGGGCCCACTTGGCTATGAAGGAACCTATGTCGTACTGAACGATCCTGTTGAATCACATAGCAACTTTGCCCCCTGCGTAGATCATACTTCAGGTACTGGAAATATGATGATCAGTAACGGTTCAGGTGTTGCGGGAGAATCCATTTGGTGCCAATTCGTTTCCATAGAACCTAATACGGATTACCTCTTTTCTACTTGGGTAGCAACTATGGTGTCTGAGAACCCGGCCAATCTGCAGTTTTCTGTAAATGGTTTTTTAATTGGTACGCCCTTTACCGCTCCTTTCCTTACCTGCGACTGGCAACAGTTTTCCAGCACCTGGAATTCGGGTGTTTCTGTTATTGCCGAACTTTGCATCTCCAATCAAAATACTGTTCTAAGTGGAAATGACTTTGCCATAGATGATATCTACTTCTCTATATTTTCAGCAGGCGAATCTTCTGTTATCGTAAATGTATCTGATCCGGAAATAACGGTACTCAATCAAATGGATGCAACTTGTTCCGGAGTCTGTGATGGGATGATTGAAATTATGGCATCCGATGGTTTCACCAATTCCGGTTATAGCTACCTTTGGAGCGATGGTCAGACCACAGCTCTTGTTGAAAACCTTTGCAGTGGTAGTTACTCCGTTACCATTACTGATGATTTGGGTTGTACCCAAATGGAAACCATTCTCATCAATGAATCTGTTTTTTCCTTTGCAGTAAATGAATTAGCTGCACCCGCTTGTGAATTACAACAAGATGCAGACGTGAGCCTTATTTTCGGAAACGGAACTGCCCCTTTTACCATCAACTGGAGTTCTGGTGGCACTGGAATTACAGAGGAGGGCTTGACCGGCGGGCAATACTCAGTTACGGTTGAAGATGCAAATGGATGTACTAATATTCAGGCGTTTAGCATTGAATTATACCCCGGCATCATTCCTACCGAAATCAGCACTACCGCAGACACCATCTGCCAGGGCGAGCTCATTACACTGACTGCCAATGGAGGGAATACTGCTATTTTTGAGTGGAACAATGGCGCCATTTCCGATTTGATAAATGACTTTCCAAACGAACAAACGACCTATACGGTAACGACAAATACCATTGGCCAAAATCTGATTGTCAATGGTGATTTTGAACTAGGTAACGTTGGCTTCACCAGTGACCACAACTTCCACCAACTACCAAGCAATGGAATGTGCCAGACTTGTTATGGCGTAGCTCCTTCCCCTCCCAGTCTCTGGACACAATGTAGCGATCATACTTCCGGCGCTGGTAACCAAATGGTCTTCAATGCTTCAACCGACCCTGGCCTCAGCAGTTGGTGTCAAACCGTTTCCCTTACTCTCAACACCGAATACAGTTTTACTTTTTGGGCGCAAACCATTAATAGTGGATCTCCAGCAAACCTTTCTGTTTCTTTTAATAATACGCCAATACCCTCCGCAATGCCACTAGGCAATGCTAGTTGCAATTGGCAACAATTCACTAACACCTGGGATTCAGGAACACAGACTTCAGCTATTATTTGCATCAATAATCTAGAAATAAATGGCGGAGGAAATGACTGGGCTTTAGATGACATCAGCTTTCAGGCGACTTGTTCATCTGTTGCAGAAAAAACAATCTATGTTTCTCAACAGGAAACCTCCATTATTGCTCAAACAAATATTGATTGTACGAATATGTCTGGTGTCGCTTCCCTTTCCGTAACAGGAGGATTTTTTCCTTACAACTTTCTATGGGATGATGGCAACAGCGGATCGATCAATAACGAACTTACTGCTGGCATACATACCGTCACTGTTTCGGATATGGGTAACTATTGTGAAGAAGTTTTGAGTTTAGAAATTTTAGCGGTTTCAATTCCTGAGATCCTTGACCTTGAAGTCACTATAGGTGGTTGCGATCCTGCCACCAATGGAGTCGATGTATTGCCAAATGCGATTCAGGTTTTCATGACTGGCGGTACTCCTCCTTATACTTTTAGTATTGATGGTGGTATCACCACACAAACGGATTCTTTATTTGAGAACTTAATAGACATTAGCGGTCTGACCATTATAGCTACTGACGTAAATGGTTGCGAGGCTATTGCTTTAACACCACAAACAGAAAATAGCCTAGTGGTTAGCATCATTAGTAGTGAGGAATATCTATGTAGTCCGGAAATAGAACTCAGTTTAAGCCCTGCTGTAATGATGGACGACAGTATCTATTGGTCAACTGGAGAAGATACAGATATCATTTCTATTTCGGAGGCCGGTATCTATGAAGTTAGCATTTGGAATGCTCAAAATTGCCTTACTACTGACTCAATCACAATAGAAGAATGCGGGATCTACGCTATGCCGAATGCTTTCACTCCGGATGGCGATGGTGTCAATGATCATTTTGGTATAGTTGCAGAAGGAGATGTGCAGGTATTGGAATTTGTGATTTACAATCGCTGGGGCAAAGAGGTTTATAATGGCACAGGGAGCTGGGATGGTGTACATGCCGGAGCTCCTCATCCGATGGATGTTTTGATTTATCGGATGGTGGTGGAGGCGCAAGGCATTCAAGAAATTCTAAAAGGAGAAGTTACTTTGATACGTTAGATGATTATTCGTAATTGTTAGTTCTCCCGATACGAACCTATCTAGAAGCTGTCGAACCGCCAGACAGGGCAAAGTCTAATACTTATGGCTTTGTCACAGAGTTTTTACTTTTATGGTTACTTAACAAGAGTCTGGGTTTCAACAGGACTCAAAAATTAAAGGTTGCTCCATAAAGTGTGTGAGCCGGTATGGCTTCCTTTAGGATCAGAGGTGCGGGAGGCGAAATGACACACTTTGTTTAACAAGCTCCAAATCAAAAGATAAAATGAATCAATCCACTCATTCCAATCCGCTACCTAATAACTGGGTCGACCATTACGTAGAACCACATCACAATCAAATCTACGGTAAAGACAAACGTGGTAATTGGTTTGATAAGGAGGGGCGCAAATTGGAAGCTCCTGTTTTTCTTCAAAATGATGTGTTGGTTTCCCTTCCGGGGAAAAAATCAAAACAATCTCTTTCGTTTCGGGGGCAAGCTCTTTCCATGAGCCCTCATTGTACTTTGATACAAATCGGTAAAGTAGTCTATGATGTACATCTGGAAATGGTTTCTTATTATGGTCAGAAGATAACTGGGCTGGGGCCGAATAACATTACACTTGCAAAAAGTTCTTTTATTCAGGAAGTCTATCTTGGTTTGGATCAAAAGGCCTACTTGACGGAGAATGACTTACAGCCTTTCCTTATCTTAGGCGAGCTAGTCATCCAACATTTACACACCGTCAAAAAAGGAAAGAATCAATATGAAGTCTTTAAAACTAAACAGAATACCTATGTGCTCAATGCCATCAGTAGTGAGGTTCTTTGTTGCGATGAAGATCCGGTCTATATCAATTTTTCAACTTACGTAAAACTTGGAAAACAAGCATTGGCCCTTTGTACTGGCGCCAAAGGAAATCGCTATATGAATATTGCAACGCAGCAGTCTTTCTATATCGACCAAATCAGCGAGGAACCAATCACGCATATTGACCTGGAACCGATGACTTTTAATGAGGCGCAGCTTCGGAATATGAAAACCGCCAGTCAGACTTTTGTTTATAATGAAACTACAAAAGAAATTTTCACGCTGAATGAAGGTACTATTACTCCTGAGAGTATCCGTGAAGATCTGCATTATCCCAATCACTATGGGGTGGCCATGATATTGGGAACAGAAAAGTTATTTTACAAAAAGAAAAATGAAATTGTTCGGGTTCCCAATACCAACTTCGAAGTGGCAAAGCTACTCAGTCGACCCAACCAAAAATTACTAAACGCAATCACGACAACTAATGAACGAATTGTTCTGGATGCACGAAAAGGTTATGAACAATTGCAACAAGCCTATTCAGGCGAACGAGCCGTAGTGGAAGTTTTTGGCGACTCTCATAAACTGGGACATACCATTGTGCAAAACGTTTTGCTTGAAACACTAGGTGGCTCGGAAAATCGGGTAATTGATTTGAATAAAGAGAAACTGGAAGTGTATACCCTGCCGGAAGATCTATTTACTTCCTCTGAAAATAACACCCATTCTACATTTAAACTGAACCCACTGGTGAGCTTAGACTTTGAGAAAATAACGACCATCGAAGAAGAGGCATTTGTGTACGGAGAGTTTGTTCCTTTTCATGACTCTCCCCTACCCCTTTTGATTCAAGTCAGTAATGGCAGGCCTTTACATTTGGAAGGCGGCGGTTTTAGAAATGAACTGGTCTATGGTTTCAATCAGAGTACCCTAAACGAAAAACACCATCTTGGTCCTCACCGAATGATTGGTGCGCTGACTTATACCGAGGACCTGAAAGAGCGGGAGATCTTGTTTTCTTTTTTGACTCGACGAAGTTGGCTGATGATGGATGATTCCTTTCTTCCGATTTTTCGAAAGGTCGTCAAACACCAATCTCAGAAAAGTTGGGACTACTTGCTTTTCGAATTGCGTAGAATTGCATCAACGAAAGAGTATATCGTGGTTGAGAAAAAAGAACCCCATCGAATCCTAGTGGTCGTGGAAGACGATATTGAAAATCCTAAAATCGTTTCTGATTTGCAAAAGGCTTTGAAAATTCCAAAAAAATTAAACGCCTTGAAAAAATTGTTCAGCGGAGATCCGGGCTATTTGAAGGAAGTTAGTTTAGAGGATTAGTTGGCAATACCCTCTTTCGTTAAGCGAATGTTTAATATAGTGTGGCATTTCGCCTACCGCACCTCTCAGTCTAGAGGAGGCAATGTATCTCCGTAAGGGCCATATAAAATCCAATTATTTTCTTTTGGCAGATTTAATAAATGCACATTATTGTTACTACCGTCTTCATTCCTCGTCTCAAGAGTATAAGGCTTTTATCATAGGCACTTCTAGAGGAAGAACCTCTTCATTCTAATCCAAACCGTTATCAAATACAGTATCTCTTAACCTATTAGGAGAACATAATGATTACACTTTGATGCCAATACAATTTTAGTGAAAAAGAAATGTAATAAAATTTATAGCTACAAATCCGAAATATTAAAGATAGTTTAAGTAACTTTCGTTGTTGCTATATGTTATAGTAACAACGAAAGATTAACTTGAACCCACTGTAAGCTTTAAGTTAGAACTAAACGACCTCAAGGAAAGTACATTAGCTAAAAGCTAAAGTATATAATGGTCTAAATCATTTTTTACGTAATACATTTTTAAAATGGCCACACCAGAAAAGAACAAATCACTACGCTATTCCGACGAGGAATTAGCCGAATTCAAGAAAATCATAGACAAAAAAATCACCGACGGTCAGGAACAAGTTCGACAATTCGAAGAACAGGTTCGGGAACTCAATGAGAGTCTTCAAACAAGCGGCGCTGACTTGGGCGATAACTCTGCATATACTGATGTTGAGTTTATCAATAACTTAATTTTCCGACAAAAAAAACAAATTCAAGATTTTGAAAATGCCCTTCTTCGTATCAAAAATAAAGTCTATGGGATTTGTATACTAACAGGGGATTTGATTGATAAGAAGCGATTGCTAATTGTGCCTACGACCATGAAAGGCCTTGTTGAGAAAACAGAAGCTCAGAAAAGAGGAGCGACCAAATCTAATCGACGGACCTTATTATCGGATCGAAAGCCGAAAGCGCAATTCACCAAGACCGGCAAGAAGGCAAAACCTGAAAAGATAGACCCTCTTGACGAGGAGGAAATTGATTTGGGAGACATGGAAGAGCTGAATGACTAATTATGAGCTTCTACCCCACTCTTCAACAATACATAACTGAACTTCTTACTGAATTTGAACAAATACCGGAAACCCGCCGTGAGCTTTTGAGACCGCTTGGCCAATATTGTAAAACGCAAGTGGAAACCGGTAAGGCTAGTAATCTCGTTGTCATTTGTACCCATAACTCACGGCGTAGCCATATGGGGCAACTGTGGTTGAGGGCCGCCACTAAGCACTACAACATTCCGAATGTACAGACTTACTCGGGCGGAACAGAAGGCACCGCTTTCAACCCACGAGCCGTGATAGCGATGCAAACTGCTGGTTTTAGAATTTCCAAGAAAACAGACGGAAGCAATCCACGGTATCTCACTACAATGCACGCTGAAGACGACGGCCAACTCCTCTTTTCTAAACGCTATGACGCTCCTCCAAACCCAACAAAGGACTTTGCACCTATTCTGGTTTGTACAGAAGCGGATAAAGGTTGTCCTATTATTTTAGGAGCCGATCAGCGTTTCCCAATTTCCTATAATGACCCAAAAGCATTTGACGATACCAAGCTTGAAGAAAAGGCTTATGCGGAGCGCTGTCGGGATATTGCCCGGGAGATGTTTTTTGCTTTGGGGATGGTGAGTTGATTTCTACTTCACCTTTATTAGCCCCGTTGATAAGCCTATTTCCAGTGGCTCCTTCGCTCGAAATAGGCTTTTAAATACTTTTTTACTTAAAACATTATTGCTGTAAAAACATAATGCCTTCTTGCTGTAAATAATGCAACTTTTAATTATCTGATATTTTGCGAATTTGCCACTACTTCTCTTGGGACGATCCTTCGTTTCAAAAACATTTTCGATAATAGCTTCTTCGTTTTTCATGTGATGTAGAACTACGCTTTTATACGGCGCTTCTCCCCTACCCTATTATGAGTTATAATATGGACAAACAAAAGTTGAGTTATTAACTATCTAGCGATCGTAATAACTCCTAGATAAGATGTCCTATCGAAATAATACAACCAAAAGCATCGGGATTAGAGTCAAAGTTATATTTTGCTTTAAATCAATTTGACTGACGTTTTATTTTCAATCACCCGAATACTGTTTTACAGCATTACAGAATGCTTTATTGCTTTATTTATACTAATTCTTAAAGTAAAACCTTACTGAACTAAACTTAGTTAATCAATTATGATGAAGCTTAATAACCTTCAATTCCCAAATGGTAACAAAAACTAGCAAAGTACGAAGCGAACGAACTTATAAGCACAGCGATTTGGTCCTCCTTCGATATGACATTCTTCAAGACGATCTACGATCTACGATCTTTGGATGAAAGATGCCAAATCCATAAAAGTCATCTAGAAAACAGAACTGAAAGCAAACTAATTTGCTTGATCACATAAATAAAGCATTCTGTTTTTACTGCAATACAGAAATACAGATTTAAGCATGCTTAGAAAGTACGAGACTATGGATTTACAAAACTTTGAGGATCTTATATCTCTTTTTTTATCCCCCCTACTATTTCAAGATGACGTAAGACAGGCGACTCATCCGAATCAATTGACACTTTCTTTAATTTTAAAGGAGATAAGCCCCGTTTTACTGCTTTACAGCAATACAGAATGCTTCACCGCTTTATTTACAGTGATGCTAAAGCAAACCTTACTAACCCAAATAAGCCTTTTTTACACTGAAGCTTAAGAGCGATAACCTGACATCATTACTTCGACTCATTACGATCGCTCATAATAACAGAAAAGAAGTTCTTCATTTTTCAGCGACCTGCGACCTTGTAAGTGGATATCCCATAGTCTTAGGAAAGTCCATTCTTTTCATTTCTACCTTTGATTGATTTAACAGACCGTTTTACCCTAATCTAGATCAACACAGCCTTGTCATTTTACAGCAATACAGAATACTTGTTTTACAGCAAAAATGAACATACTGAAAACCTGCCATTAGGAGACCTCCGTCCCGTTTCCGACCTAGTGGTCCTTTTCAATAGAAAAGTCAATCTGAGGCTAGTTAAAATATGCTAGTTGGCAAAAGGATTTGATTGATTTAAAGGAACTCAGAGGTTATTGGCTGCATAAGGAAATGCTGTTTTTACAGCAATACTGAATTACTGCAAAAGCTTTATTAGGAAGCCAAACCAAAGATTTACAAAATCTTCGAGATTTTGTAAATCTTTTTCTTCTATCAAAATCCTAGCACCCTTGATAAACCCACCTACAGAGAGAAGCTATAATGATACTTTTGATAGCTTTGGGTTAATTGCATTAATGTGTCAAACAAACCAATACAGGTTTACTGCTTTACAGCAATACAGAATATTAGGTGATTTATCCACAAGTGTAAGCCTTACAGCAAGTCATTCGATCCGAATCAATTAAAAAATTTTGAAAAGAGCTCTAATCAACCCGGAACCTGCAAGGGCTGGTCATCCACTAATCAGATGCCCCTCTAACCATAGCCGATTGTTCCTCCTTCAATGTGAGCATAACTCAGAAAGGTCTCCAGCCTTTTAATCGGATAAGTCATATCCTCACAATGTAGAAAATGTAGTGGGGGAGTCCGGAATCCAATTCGTTTTACTGTGCAAGTAAAGCAATACAGAATGCTTGTTTTACAGCAAAAATGAAAAATTTGAAAAACCCGTTTTTAACGGCCCTCGATGTCGTTTGAGGCCTAGTCGTCGTTTTCGACAAAAAAGTCGCTCTAAAAGGATTTAAAAGGTACTGGCGGGGAAAAGGATTTGATTATTTTAGCGGAGAAACTGGATTAGTCTAGATAGACTCGAAAATTTATTCACTATAAGAAAAATGCTGTTTTTACAGCAATACAGAGTTACTGCATGAGACTTACTAAACCGGCACGGTCACGGATTTGCAAAACCTTGAAGGTTTTGTAAATTTCTCCTCTTCTGAACATCTCGTAGATCTCGCAACTTAGAAAGTAAATAAGTAAGAAGACTTACAACGTAATTTCCATAGTAGGCAAAATCAAATGGATGACTCATCATCAAAGCAAAGACAATTCTATAAAATCACATCATACAGCAAAACATATTTCTGTTTTTACAGCAAAAATAATTGCTCCTGTGTAATCTTACTAAAAATCACTCCTCCAGATTCAAATCCTTCCGAACTAACTCCACAATATACTTCTTCAAAGTCACCCGCTTCTCAAAAGAGGCGTATTTTAAAGCAGTATATACACTAACTGGAAAGTCAATGGTTACTCGCTGAACTGCTTCTTTTTCCTGAGGAGCTTTTGCCGCTGGAGTAGGGGAGGAGCTCACCTCTTCAGTATGCACCTCTTTGATGATTCTCTCTGAACTTTGCACGTCCGGAGCTGCTTTCTTCAATACTTTCTTTTGCGTAAGGCTTTGCTTAAATAAATCTTTCTTATTGGCCATGACTGAATTATCTTTTAATTCTTTAATATTGACTCCTCCTGTGGTCAGTATCAACGAAATTTTAATTTTAAAATAAAGCGGGTTTTAGGAAACCACATTAATAATTTCATTACAAAGGTTGATGACCTCCTGCTTTGCCTGAGGATTGCTATACTCATATACACCCATACCTTGCAAATTAGCTTCACCATAAGCAGATCGATCTACAAGCTTACTTTGCATCGTATCCACACCATAAGTGTCCTTAAACTCGGCTAGTGCTTCCAGATAAGCCTGATGCATCTTCACATTGGCTCTAAAGCGGTTGACAACGAACGCAGCTGGGATGGCAGAGCCCTTTTGATCCCGAATCAGATCATAATGCTCCAATAATTGCTCGGTTGTCCAAATATCTGAACCACCGGTAGGCGTAATGGGAATCAATAAAAGGTGACTAGCCAGAATGATCTTACTGGCAATTTTGGATAGGGCAGGGGGACTGTCGATGATAATGACCTCATAATCATCGTACAAAGCCTTTATATTTTGCATGATGGCCTGTGGATCGGTATTGCCATAAACAGGGATGTTAGGTAGCTCACTCTTGCGACGGCCCAACCAACTCTGGCTGTTTTGGGAGGTATCTGCATCCAGGATACAGACTTTGTAGCCCGTATGCGCCAAACAAACCGCTACATTTTGAGCTACCGTTGTTTTGCCAACTCCTCCTTTATAACTGAGGGAAGATAGAATCATAGTGTTATTTTTTATGATTCTTTGACGAATTCTGTGTTTTATAATTCCTCAAATAAATTTTCAACTCTACTTTCGTTGCACTACAGTCGCTTTTGAAAAATCTTTTTGAGGAACCACGTCATTTGTCAAAGAAGGTGTTTCCTCAAATGGATAAATCCCATTTGTATCGGCAAATATAGTTTTTCATTTTAATATTTGCTGTAAAAGCATAAATAATGTTTTGTGTAATTACTTTTTGCTGTATTGCTGTAAGTAATGTTGTTTAATGAGACTTGTTACTTAGTCTGCGGTACCTCTGATCCTAAAGGAAGCCATTCCTATGACACACTTTTAAGTAACAACGAAAAATTAACTACCCGATTTGGAAACAATCGGGTAATTATTTTTGGTGGAATACTAATATAAGTAGGCTAATAAAAAATATCCCAATACTTACCGTTACAGTAGTATTGGGATATCTCCTTTTATCTTTGAACTATATTGATAATGGTTTTAGAAAGGATTATAAATCCCTGGTCCTCCAGCTAATTCCATCAAACCTGCGATATTAACCATAAAGGTTACGCCGCCAAACCAGTATGCATCTTTTCGATTTGAATTACCTCTTTGCTGTCCAAGTGGATTAGGTAACTTATCGTCATCCAAATATTCAGGAGTACGGAAAGCTAAACCTGCTGCGATACTATTGGTTTCTGCCAAAGCATCTACATCAGTATAATTTCCGCTAACATCATCAAGATAATCGGTAAAGGTCTTTCTTATACCTCCTTCCATTCCAATAGAAATGGCATCTGTCAGATATACCTGAGCGCCAAATCCTCCTGGAATTGAAACTTGATACAGGCCATATGCACTATTCTGTCCTTCTGTGCGAAGGGGTTGCAAATCGTACCATTGATTTTGGTAAACCGCCTTTGGGTTATGATGGAAACCTGCTACTCCTCCAAAGACATAAGGAGAGAATATTGGCCGATCTCCGGTCAAAAAAGACAGAAAGTGGAATTCTGCCAAAGCATTCAATTCCTTAATCTGGGATTTGAACGATAGATTCCTAGAAGCGGAACCACCTCTATCCTCACCAGATATAGTTGATTTAATAAAGCTGATTCTGGCATCCAGAAATTCATTGATTCTATATTTTCCAATGACTCCAGCAGCGAGACTGATATCAGCTTTTTCTAAATGAGTGGATTGTAGATCCCCCATATAGCCAGACGATCCGACGAAAAAGCCGACTTCGACTCCCTGAGCATTCATTATGAAAATAGTAGCAAATAGTAGGTAACAGGTAGAGATAACATTCTTAAACATAACAATTCCTTTTTAGTAGTGAAAACATTTTAAATAGACTAAAAGGGGGAGAGTATGCTGATGGGGGAACCAGTTCTGGATTAATGATGACCTTATTGTTTTCTCCAAACAGTTTGCTGAAGCAGAACAAAAAATCAAAACCTTTCAAAAGGGGAGATGTTTCTGACTAAAATAAAGGGGAGAAATAAGTATGTTTAGCCAGTGTACAGACTCACTTAGACAAAGAGTATACCATTTGGCAAAAAATCCAACTTGGAAAGCATTGTTAATGTGACTTGAAACCGGATATTATCTATAAATTAGGGCAGAGATAAGATTAAAGAGAAAGCGCAGATTTTCTATGAAAATCTGCGCTTTCTCTTTAATGAAGGTGGAAAATTTGAGTGACATACCCAAATATGGTATGAAGAGGTGAATAAATTGAAATTAATTAACCTCTTCATACCATATTTTACACTTATGGTACACCTGGGTCTCAATCGCCTGACGAAATTTCACGGGATCGAAGTGCTGACCGGCACTATTTATCTGCTCTTTAAAGTTCGTATTGACTGCTGTCAAAAAAGAACGGTACTGATCTGGATACTCTTCTTTGAAATACTCCAGATTAAAGGGTTGTAAATTATTTACAAACTGATGTGTTTCTACGTTTTTTACATCGCTTTGAACTTTTGCGGTGGCCATTGTCCTCTTTTTGTTGTCTTCTCTTTGCATCAATTCCTCCTCATTCATTGCTTTTTTACGGCTGAGAATATGTTCCATCATACGGGCGTGAAGTTGATTTTCGGTCAAACGACCTTTTTTCCACCAACTGACAAAGGCCCCTGCTGGCTTATCCGCATTGGTTTTATCAATAAAAAACTTCCAAAGGACTTTGATATACATATCTTCATAACCTCTCAACGGCTCATAAGTTAGTTTTTCATGCCCCAGCACTTGATCGACAATAAATCGTTTGTTCACTCCTTTTTCGGAGAGAAAACGATACGCATGGTACTGCGCCCAACTCAGTTGCTCTTTAAGGTCTTGTCCGGAAGAGCCAGTCTGCACTAATGACCGCTTCTTATTATAGGTATTATCTACCTGCGACAGTATCTTAATTCGATCTGGTGAGTGCTTGGGTTCATTCTCATAAATATAGAATTTAAGGCTGATAATGCGTTTTCCTGCTTTTTTAGCGGGTACAAAGTCAAACCGAATATCCGTAAATTTCTTAATCTCTCTTTGCGAGGGGATCAATACCCAACGTTTGAATTCATAAAACTTTGGGTATCGCTCTTCTATTCCAAGATAGAATTTGAGCTTATCTACCGTTATTTCACATTCTCCTTTGAATTGGTACCTCTTCAGAACCTCATATAATCGCACCGCATTGGCGTTTAGATAGACAATATTACTAATATTGTACTTTGTAAAATGTTCTTTGATTTGAAGTAAATATTCTCGCAGCCGCTGAGAGAGACTAAAAGTAAAGATATCGGTCTCTGTATCGTGTTCCATATGTTGGAGCCAAACAGACTTTCCAATGATACTTCCTTTTTCGTAGATAATGGGTTCTGAGTTGAGCTTGTCCATCAGAGAGAAGACCTCTGATTTATTGGCAATACGTCGTTTCCCATCAAAATTGATGATCTTCTCTATTTCAGAATAATGCATCTGGTGCTCCTGAAGATCTTTACGATTTTGAGAAATCTCTGAAATGAGATGGAGTACAAAGAATTGCTCACGTGCACTCAGCTTATAACTGGTTTCAATGAGCTTATTATGTTTGATTATCGCCATGACTCTGACTTTAGTGTTTCTAAAAGCGTAATAACTTTTATAATAATACAAATTTATGCAAAAAGCGTAGAGGGTGTTTGTTTGTAATAACGCTTTTACTAACAAGTAACTCACAGTTTTCCACTTTCTTGATGTATCCCTACGTTTTAGGAGCTATAATCGAATTATTTTCTGATGTACTTCTACGGTTTTGATGTAGACCTACGCTTTCTATACAGCTGAGAATAATAGAAACCCTTCTAAATCAAGGTTTTCTACTATTGGTTGATGTCCTTCTACGGTTTATGATGTAAATCTACGCTATTAGATGTTGTTCTACGTCAATTGATGTAAGTCTACGTTTTGAAGGGGTTCGATTAATGGGGTTGATGCAGTTCTACGTCGTTAGATGTTTCTCTACGTAATTTGATGAAGCTCTACGCTTATATAATGTTATCCTACGCTTTGTTGATGCGGTTCTACTTTTTTAGAGAATGTAACTCTACTCTTTCTTGCAGTATCTCTACGCTTTTCTCAAGTAGACCTACGCTTTGATGATTGTAATTGGTTGATTATCAATTATATAACAGCTCCCTAAACGTATAAAGAGTAAAGAATCAGGTATAAATTAAAAAACCTAGGAAAGGAAAAGGTGATTATAAATCATTTTTTTCTGTTAACAAAGGTCATTTTTTGAAAGAAAAAAGGTGCGTGAAAAAAAAATGATAAAAAAAGTAAGTTTTAAATGAATAATTGATGTAGTTCTACGTAGAAAAAACGTTTTAGGCTTTAGCCAAAATTCGAAGATGATGTATGTCTACGCTTTAAAGTAACTGGCTGTGTTTTCCATAGCGTAGAGCTACATCAAATTAAAACCTAGTTGGTATAATTAGTATAATCAAAATATGCATAACCTTTTAAGACTAATATTTATAATACTGCTCATTTGCATTACAGCTGTAATCATTAACCCAGGACTTGCGCCAGGTTTCATTCCTAAAATATATAGCAGATACGAAGTAGACGGTTGGATTTTTTTCAGTCATGATAAGGTTGGTCATTTCTTTTTAATTGGCCTCGCTGCCTTGGTGCTGAACTTTCTGCTTCAGGCAAAACGAGTAAAGGTATTTAAGATGCCTTTTTTATTGGGGTCTATAATAGTAGCCGTTTTGGTGACCATCGAAGAACTGCGGCAAGTTCCATTGACGGATAGAAGTTTTGAAATGTTAGACATGTTTTACAACTTTGCAGGCATTTTCGTATTTGGAAGGGTTGGGGCCTGGCTGGCTCGCCAATTTTCTTCCAAATAAGAATAAGAAATTACACACACCATTCCAAAACCTAGTGGCACTCTAGAAATCATGACCAAAAGATTTATTCCCTTAATCGTCTTTTTGACTTTACCCTTCTTTCTTCTTTCGCAAGGTGTTGGTGTCCCGCTTCAATCAGATAGCTATCATATAATAGACCGCCTGGAAATAAAAACAGGATTGCTTAATCCAATCTATAGTTCCATCAAAGGATATCGAAGAGGAGATGTTGCGGATTACGCTATTGGAATAGATAGTAGTGATTTGGACCTAACGGTAAAAGACAGAAACGATCTTTATTACATACTCAAAGACAATAATGATTTTTTGCCGTCCTTTTCAACCGAGAAGAAAACAGTTGAAGATGGAAACAAAGTATATGTAGACAGCTCAAAGACTTTTTATACTTTGGGAAATGGGGAGACAGAAAAGCGGGATTATTATTTTGAAACGAAGAAGCCCATTCTGAAATATTTTTATCGAACGCACGCTAATGCTTTTGAGCTTAACAAAAAGTCATTTTATTTCAAGGTTAATCCCTTATTAAGAGGTACAGTAGGCTTTGACCAAAATGAAGATGACTTCTTATTTGACAATGTGCGTGGAGTAGCTCTTCGGGGAGGTATAGATCAGAAAGTTTTTTTCTATACGGAAGTTCTGGAAAGCCAAACAAGGTTTCAAACTTATTTCAATCAACGAGTACAGAGAGATCGAGCAGTTCCTGGTGCGAGTTTATACAAGGGTTACAATAGTTCCATTATAGATTCAAAGGGAGCCTATGATTATTTGAATGCCCAGGGTTACTTGGGGTTTAATATATCCAAGCATGTTGGGGTACAACTAGGTCATGGTGCGAACTTTATAGGCAATGGATACCGGTCCTTGTTCCTTTCCGATTTTGCAGCCAACTATTTCTATCTAAAACTGAATACGCGTGTTTGGCGATTCCACTTTCAAAATATTTTTGCAGAATTGAATGCAGGTAGTGGGCGTGATGCTCAGGGAGATAATTTGATTCCTAAAAAGTATTTCGCTGCTCATTACCTCAATGTAAGGATCACTAACAACCTACAAATTGGGTTATTTGAGTCCGTTGTCTTCAGCCGACAAAATCATTTTGAACTTCAATATCTAAACCCTGTTATATTGTATCGAAGTGTGGAACATTTGATTGGCAGCCCCGATAACGTAATGATAGGAATGGACATCAAATGGAATCTGTTCAATCGCTTCCAATTCTATGGTCAAATGATTTTGGATGAGTTCAAATTCAACGAACTTATTGTAGAACGCAACGGTTGGTGGGCCAATAAATATGGGATCCAAGCAGGGTTGAGATACATCGATGTTTTTGGAATAGATCACTTGGATGGACAATTAGAATACAATACCGTCAGACCATATACTTATACACATGGAGATAGTTTAGCAAATTACATGCATTACAATCAGCCCCTGGCGCATCCGATTGGAGCGAATTTTAGAGAACTCATAGCTAAACTTAGATACCAAGCCACTAAGAAGTTAATGATAGAAGGGCGTCTAATTCAAATGCAATACGGAATAGATAACGATACAACTAATTGGGGGACTAACATTTTATTAAATTATAATACGAGAGAACAAGATTTTAATAATGAAACCGCTCAAGGAATAAAAACAACGACTCAAATCATTGGTCTTGACATTAGTTATCAGGTCTTTCATAATATGTACATTGATTTGAACTACTTTTATAGAAATCAAAATAGTGAAGACGATGCTTTTGATTTGAAGAATAACTACATTGGCGGCGGAATACGAGTTAATTTGAACAGGAGTAGAAAAGGAGAATTTTAAAAGCGTAGAGATACATCGGATAACTATTCGGCAGTTGGCCCTTAACTTCCCACTATCGCATTATAGAGAAGCCAAGAGCTAAAAGCCATATATTGGAAGCTACTAAACTAAATATTAAGGAATGACAGCGACAAAAGATCTAACAAGAATATTACACAAGATAATAAAAGATCGTATTCTTGTACTCGATGGAGCGATGGGGACAATGATTCAGGAATACCGCCTAGAAGAAAAAGACTTCCGAAGTGAGCGTTTTGCCGATCATCCTTGTGATGTGCAGGGCAATAACGATTTGCTGTCTATCACCCAACCGCATGTCATCGAAGCGATCCATAAAGCATACCTTGATGCAGGTGCCGATATTCTTGAAACGAATACCTTTAGTTCGACTTCAATTGCGCAGGCAGATTATCAAATGGAGCATCTGGCCTATGAAATGAATAAGGCTTCCGCCGAAGTTGCTAAAAAAGCGGCCTTAGAATATACGGAGAAGAATCCGGATAAACCTCGTTTCGTAGCAGGAGCACTTGGACCAACTAACCGAACAGCGTCCTTATCTCCTGATGTAAATGATCCCGGTTATCGTGCTGTTACTTTTGATCAATTAGTGGATGCTTACTATGAGCAGACTAAAGGCCTTGTGGATGGAGGAGCTGATATATTATTGGTCGAAACCATTTTCGATACCCTGAATTGCAAGGCGGCTCTTTTTGCGATTGACAAACTATTTGATGAATATCAAATGAAGTTGCCAATCATGATTTCCGGAACCATTACTGATGCTTCGGGTCGAACTTTATCAGGGCAAACTGTCGAAGCCTTTTGGATTTCTGTCAGTCACATGAATTTGTTTTCTGTTGGACTGAACTGTGCTTTGGGTGCCAAGGAAATGAGACCACATATTGTGGCTTTGTCAAAAATATCAGACTGTTATATCAGTGCTTATCCGAATGCCGGATTGCCAAACGAATTTGGGGAATACGATCAGACACCGGAGACCATGCAAGGTTTCATCCGTGATTTTGCTAGTAATGGTTTTGTAAATATTATCGGAGGTTGTTGTGGTACGACGCCGGATCACATTAATGCAATGGCCGTTGGTGTTACTGGCGTAGCTCCGCGAGAGATTCCGGAGCAGGAAATGTTGAGCCAATTCTCTGGATTGGAACCATTGATTATGAGGAAAAACTTGAACTTCGTAAATATTGGAGAACGAACAAATGTAACTGGATCCAAGAAATTTGCACGATTGATAAAAAACGGAGATTTAGCAGAAGCACTTTCCGTTGCTCAACAGCAAGTGGATGGTGGTGCTCAAATCATTGACATCAACATGGACGAAGGGCTGCTCGATTCTGAAAAAGCAATGGTTGAGTTTTTACATCTGGTAATGGCAGAACCGGACATTGCGAAACTGCCGATAATGATCGACTCTTCTAAGTTCAGTGTGATAGAAGCAGGCTTGAAATGCGTGCAAGGTAAATGTATAGTCAACTCCATTTCTATGAAAGAAGGAATCGAGGAATTTATCCGTCAGGCGAAAATAGTCAGACGCTATGGAGCTGCTGTAGTGGTAATGGCTTTTGATGAAGAAGGGCAGGCGGATACCATTTCCCGAAAGGTAGAAATATGTGAACGCGCTTATAAAATTCTAATAGAAGAAGTTGGGTTCAAACCTACCGATATCATTTTCGATCCAAATATTTTTGCAGTGGCAACTGGTATCGAAGAACATAACGAATATGCGATTAATTTCATCGAGGCGACTCGGCAGATCAAAGAAAAATGCCCTGGGGCAAAAGTGAGTGGGGGAGTAAGCAACATCTCTTTTTCTTTTCGTGGAAATAACAATGTTCGCGAAGCCATGCACTCCGTTTTCCTTTACCACGCCATCAAAGCAGGAATGGATATGGGAATTGTGAATGCTGGAATGATGGAAATATATGAGGATATTCCAAAGGAACTTTTAGGCCTAGTAGAAGATGTTTTATTTAATAAAACGGAAAACGCGACAGAGGCTTTAACGGATTATGCGCAGCGGGTAAAAGATGGTGGACGTGTTTTGGTGAAAGACATGTCGTGGAGAGAAGAAACAGTAGAGAAGCGTTTGTCTTATGCCTTGGTGAAAGGAATCACAGAATTCATTGATGAAGATACAGAAGAAGCTCGCCTAAAATATCCAAGACCTTTGCATGTTATTGAAGGCCCTTTGATGGATGGGATGAATATTGTGGGAGACTTGTTTGGAGAAGGTAAAATGTTCTTACCTCAGGTGGTGAAATCTGCCCGAGTTATGAAAAAATCTGTTGCCATTCTGACACCATATATAGAAGCAGAAAAGAAGAAAGGAGGAGATACTTCTTCTAGAGGGAAAATACTAATGGCCACGGTAAAAGGAGATGTACACGATATTGGTAAAAACATTGTTGGGGTAGTACTCGGTTGTAATAACTATGACATTGTAGATATTGGAGTGATGGTGCCCTGTAGCCAAGTACTGAAAGTAGCGCGACAAGAAAAGGTAGATATTATTGGGCTAAGTGGTTTGATTACGCCTTCACTAGATGAGATGGTTTATGTCGCCAAAGAGATGGAAAGAGAAGGATTTAAAATTCCACTATTGATCGGTGGGGCGACGACTTCTAAAACGCACACTGCCGTCAAAATAGAACAGCATTATTCCGGGCCTGTGGTTCATGTGCTGGATGCTTCTAAATCAGTAGCTGTTGTAAGTACATTGTTGAGTAAAGAAGAGAATGTCAAGTCTACTTTCGTAAAAGAACTAGACGAAGAATATGAAAGAGTACGAGTATTGCGTGGAAACCGTAAATCATCCAAGAAATACTTAAGCATCGAAAAGGCTCGTGCAAATAAGCTAAAATTAGATTGGAAAAATTACAAACCGGTCAAGCCAAAATTTGTAGGCATCAAAAATTTCATCGACTACGACTTGGAAGAATTAAGTGACTACATTGACTGGACACCATTCTTCGCTACTTGGCAACTCCGTGGAAAATATCCCGCCATCCTAGAAGATGAAATAGTAGGGGAGGAATGCAAAAAATTATTCATTGATGCGCAGAGTATGCTTCGTCAAATCATAGATGGGAAATGGCTGACCGCCAAAGGCGTCTTCGGAATCTTCCCCGCCAATAGCGTTATGGACGATGACATCGAAGTTTATAAAGACGATTCTCGCGAGGGCGTTGATGTCGTTCTACGCAATTTGAGGCAGCAAAGAAAAAAAGCACCAGGACAACCGAACTTCTCTTTGACTGATTTTATAGCGCCGAAAGAAAGTGGAGTAGAAGATTACATCGGAAGCTTTGCAGTCACCACGGGACATGGAATTGAAAAGCACGTAAAAAGATTTGAAGAAGATAATGACGATTACAATGCTATTTTACTTAAATCCCTAGCTGATCGTTTAGCGGAAGCATTTGCCGAAAGAATGCATGAAAGAGTGCGGAAAGAATTTTGGGGCTATGCCTCAGAAGAGCAGTTGGATAGCGAAGCTATGATTTCAGAAAAGTACAAGGGAATTCGTCCGGCGCCAGGCTACCCTGCTTGCCCGGAACATACGGAAAAGGAGACTTTATTCAAGATGCTGGATGCAG
This sequence comes from Saprospiraceae bacterium, assembly GCA_047626155.1. Taxonomy (GTDB): domain Bacteria; phylum Bacteroidota; class Bacteroidia; order Chitinophagales; family Saprospiraceae; genus CALGLS01. The sequence continues at coordinate 57,555 of JBLHRR010000015.1, forward strand.
AGGCTTTGACAGGAATAAAGCTGACGGAAAGTTATGCAATGTATCCGGCATCGGCTGTTAGCGGTTGGTATTTTGCGCATCCGGAGTCTAAGTACTTTGGATTGGGGAATATCAATAAGGATCAGTTGGAGAGTTATGCGGAGCGGAAGGGGATGTCGATGGAGGATGCGGAAAGGTGGTTGCAGTCGGTGTTGAATGACTAAAGGAATACTTTTCAGCAATTGGCAGTTAGTTTCTCACTTTTGCATTATAGGAAAGCCAACGGCCAATAGTTAAGGGACCGTTAGTCACAAAAACAAAAGCCGCACAAAGTTAATTGCGCGGCTTCTGGGTTGTAACATGGTGGTTACATTTTATAATGAGAAGTAATCGGTTTCTTCGATTCGGCCTTTCATGACACCTTTGATGTCCATAATAAAAGCGTCTGGTGTCATCATTTTACGATAATCAGCTTCTTCCAATTTGTAATATTCTTTGTGACTAACAGCGACAACAATAGCATCGAATTTTTCAGAATAGTTTTCAGATAATTCGAGACCATAAAGGTTTTTTGTTTCTATTGGGCAGGCCAAAGGATCGTTGACAACGACAGTGCCACATACATTAGAAAGATGGCGAACTACATCCGCAGCTTTAGAATTTCTAATATCGGTTACATCTTCTTTGAAGGTAATGCCCATCACTAGAACTTTTGACTGGGAGGGTTTTTTGCCACGAGCTTTTAACTCCTGAGCAATTTTTTGAGTAATCTTCACTGGCATGCTATCATTTACAGATCGGCTAGCAGAAATTAAGATGGGGTTGTGCCCTAGTCGAATTGCTTTCTGAATCAGGTAATATGGATCAACGCTGATGCAGTGTCCACCAACTAAACCAGGGTAAAATTTCAAGAAATTCCATTTTGTACCCGCTGCTTCCAAAACATCAAAAGTATTGACATCCAATTTTTCAAAAATCATGGATAATTCATTCATCAAAGCAATGTTGACATCACGTTGTGTATTCTCCACAATCTTAGCTGCTTCAGCTACTTTGATGGTTGGTGCTCTGTGAATACCAGCCTTGATGATTGTAGTATATACCTCGGCGATGGTACGCAACGCAGCTTCATCTGACCCTGAGACAATCTTTACAATCTTATCAATAGTGTTGACTTTATCTCCCGGGTTGATACGTTCAGGTGAATAACCCACTTTAAAATCGACATTAAATTTCAATCCAGAAACCTTTTCTAAAATAGGCACACAAACCTCCTCTGTACAACCCGGATATACCGTAGATTCGAAAACTACATAGTCTCCCTTTTTCAAACCCTTTGCAATGGTAGAAGTAGCCGCCCGCAAAGCGGTTAAATCAGGCTGATTATAGCAATCAATAGGTGTTGGAACCGCAACAATATAGAATTGCGCTTCCGCCAGCACTTCCTGATCCCAGGTATACTTAATGTCCTTATGCTTAAACTGCCAGCTCTCCAATTCATCTGAAGGATCTTCTCCTCTTTTCATCATATCCACCCGGTTTTCACTGATGTCAAAACCAATTACAGAGAATTGCCGAGCGAACTCCAGCGCTACTGGTAAACCAACATACCCTAAACCTACAACAGCAAGATTCGCTGTTTTATTCAGTAACGAATTGAATAAATCTGGATTTGTAGAAACACTAGAAGTAGCCTTTTCGACTTGTTGTGTATTGAGACGTGAATTCATGATAATTTCTAGTTTACGTTAATAAGGAAACTTCCACTCTGAAAGAATGAAGAGATAATAGCCGAGGGCTCTAAAGGAGGGGTATACATTTAGAATTGTGTGTTATTGTGACTTGGATGGGAGAGGTATTATCCAATAGGCAAAAAGGGTTCCAGTTATAATTTTCCGATTTCTTTGGTGGAAACGATTATATAAATCACTCTCCCGCTGGTCGTTTTGATTTACATAATCGTTTCCAAATAGGGATTTAATTTTTTGTTGTCTCTTAAAACTTATGCATGGTTTCTTTTTTATTCACATGACTAATTCAAAAACAGTCGTAAATGCATCATACTGTGACTTCACCTTATTATCACTTCTTCTGTCAAAACAATACCTGGAATTAAGTATAGGTATGGTATGTAGTTGATATCCATTTTTACGAGCCAATAACGGTAACAAAACATCGACCCCCCATTTTAATTTGTAGCTTTTAACTACCGGATAGGTTAATACTTCTTCAAGAATATGAAGAGGGTAAAGTTGAGTACCACCTGAAACAGGGTCATAATTTTTAAGACCTAATTTTTCCTTTAAAAAATCATCAGTTCGCTTCTTCCTTGCCTGTTCGTAGAAGGTCATTACTTTTTCGTTGGGAATAACTCGGATACCCACCAATATCGTTGACTTGAAACAAAACCCGGAAGTTGATATCGTATCGAAAAATTTGCAAAGCACTTCCTGGTGAGAGAAATCATGATCCATATCCAACTTTATTACCATGCTTGGCTTTTTGGACACAGCCAATTTAAATAACTTCAACATTGTTTGTGCTGTGCCAATATTTTTCTCATTTTCTATAAAAAAAATTGGATACTTAATATTAAAACATTCTTCTAGATACTTTACAACCTCTGCCGAGGTATTGTCCGTACTTCCATCATTGATTAACAGTATTTGGCAATAATACTGAGGATACTTTTCTAAAGTCATTGTGATATTAGATAGTATTTCATGGACATTATCCTCCTCATTAAAAACAGGAATCACAATACTTATGGTCACAAGGTTTTCAATTACATTCACAAAGATTATTATTTAATATTGATGAAGGAAAAGATACTGCATTTGATAAATGCAAAGGTTGTACCCCTTTGTTATATCTATAACTATCGAACAATTAGTAATACAGAGTAAGAAAGCTAGTCTGGGGAAAGAGAAAAATCCATCCATCAAATTAGTATATTTTATAATAAGTGTTAATTTTGTTGAGATGTTTGGAAAAACCAATCAATAATGAGTACTTTTGTTGCTCAATATCAACAAAAATGATAGAGACCCTTATTTCCTCAAAAACACGTGTAAAGCTGCTACTAAAGTTCTTCTTGAATAGCAACACTACTGCGTATTTGAGATCTTTGCAAGGAGAGTTTGGCGAAAGCACCAATGGAATCCGTATAGAGTTAAACAGAATGGAGAATGCAGGAATGCTGACTTCAAAGGCTGTAGGAAATAAAAAGGTCTTTCAGGCGAACACCAAGTACCCTTTATATAAGGAGATCAATAGTATTATTATGAAATACGTTGGTCTGGATAGTATTATTGAAAATGTGGTTGAGCGATTAGGGGCAGTTGAACAGGTATATCTTGCTGGCGAATTTAGTAAAGGTCTGGACAGTCAGGTCATTGATCTAATATTCGTTGGTGATATAGATAAAAGCTACTTGATTAGTTTGATTGAGAAATCAGAGGAGTTGATAAAACGGAAAATTCGATACCTCGTCTATTCCACCGAGGAAGGAAAATCCATTGATTGGGGGCAGTTTGAACCCAAACCATTATTGCTTTGGTCAGCGGACTGAAGTATCGGAAATGCAAATTTCCCGCACACACGGTAAACTTTGATGTTATAATAATAGGTGCAGGAATTGCGGAGTTTAGTTCTTCGGAAGTGACCCGCAATTCTGCTCTACTTTACTTAACTACACAACACACACACGTTTTGAATATAATCCTTTAAACGGGAGCTATATATCCGGAGGCCGCTATTTATTCACGCGGATTCTCCGCTTTTTTTTGACAACACCTAACCGATGTCTACGACAGATACATATGAAAATCATCTTCATGCCACTGACCCTCGATGGTTTGCGGTATACGTTAGCTATAAGCGAGAGAAGATTGTTCGTAAGATGCTTGAGGCAAAAGGGATAGCGCTTTATTTGCCAATTCAGAAAGTGACTCGTCGGTATGTTAGAAAAGTAAAGCACCTGGAACTACCATTGATCAACTGCTATCTTTTCGTAAAGATTACCAAAATAGAATACATCAAAGTGTTGGAGACGGAGCACGTGCTCAAGTTTATTCGTTTTTCTAACAATCTACTTTCAATTCCGGAAGCGGAGATTCAACTCATGAAAAGGATAATAGGAGAGGGCTTCGATTTTACCGTCGAGCCAGCTGCGTTTATGAAAGGCGAAGAGGTGGAAGTGATTGGAGGCGCATTGACAGGATTAGAAGGGACTTTAATTTCAGAGGCGGGGCAGCAACGATTTTTAGTGGAGTTGACAAATGTTGGGGTTCAGTTTCAGATGGAAATCGATCCATCTTTGTTAAGATTAAAAAAAGGCTTTTTGCGAAAAGCGGAAAGTCTCTAATAAAAGAATTAAAGGAACAATTCAGCTTTGGCTTTTAGCAGCGGGCAGTTAGCTTCCCACTTTCGCAGGTTATAGGGAAGCTAACTGCCAATAGCGAGAAGCCATTAAACGGAATAGGTACGGGTTAAATACAATCAGCCTCTTGGCTAACACAATACATACAACACCTCGGAGATTAAGTCGTTGCGACTTATCGTCGGCGAAGCCATAAAACTTCAATCAAAAAGCCTTAGTCTTGTCCTCTAAAAAATACTTCGCTCACGAAACTGCTGTCATCGACGAAGGCTGTTCCATCGGAGCGGGGACTAAAATCTGGCATTTTTCCCACATCATGCCGGATTGCAAAATTGGAGCAAATTGTAACATTGGTCAAAATGTAGTGATCTCTCCTAAAGTCGTTTTGGGACGAAATGTCAAAGTCCAAAATAATGTATCCATTTATACCGGAGTGATTTGTGAAGACGATGTCTTCCTTGGACCTTCTATGGTTTTTACAAATGTGATGAATCCAAGGGCTGCAGTTAATCGGCGAGAGGAGTATCGAGAAACCAGAGTAGAGAAAGGAGCGACCATCGGAGCCAATGCTACCATTATTTGCGGACACAATATTGGTCGCTATGCTTTTATCGGGGCAGGAGCGGTCATTACAAAAGAAGTAAAACCGTATGCTTTAGTCGTTGGAAACCCCGCGAAGCAAATTGGTTGGATGAGTGAATTTGGCTGCCGGTTAGAATTTGATGAAAAAGGAAAAGCGGTTTGTGAGGAGAGTGGAGAGAACTATGAGTTAGTAGAGGGAGAGGTAGTTAGACGTTGACTTAGATGTTGACTTAGACGTTGACATTGACGTTGACATTGACGTTGACTTAGACGTTGACTTA
>JBLHRR010000016.1:0-61585 GCA_047626155.1 Saprospiraceae bacterium
GTGGTCGTTTTGATTTACATAATCGTTTCCAAATCGGGAAGTTAATTTTTCGTTGTTACTAAGTGCAGCGTAAAATAAGTAATGACGGATTTTAGTTCTCCGTATTTACTTTGTTATATAATCTGTTCCTTTTTTTTCTAGCATCAGTTATAGAAAAGGACCCGTTTATTTTTTTATCACTACGTTCTTTGACAAGTTTGAGGACATCACGTTCTAATATTTCTCTAGTTGGAATTCGACTATTTAGACACTGTCTTGCCAAAACAGAAAATTCTGTTTCAATCATATTAAGCCATGAGCCAGATTTTGGAGTATAATTAAAGTCGAATCTCTGACTTAGATTATATGCTTTTTCAGCAACGAAATTTTATTTCCAGAGCACTAAGGGGTAACTTCCCAGCCGTTGCGATATTTTGGGACCAGCCATCTAAGCTCGCCGCCTAAAACTACCCAGATCTGTGGCTATTGAAAAATGATTTGTTCCTCCGGCAAGATGATAGAATGCATGACCGAAAGAAATCCGGAAACGATTGATTTTCATACCAATACCTGCACTAAAACCAGTAAGACTTCTGAAACTATCAACAGTCAGTTCCTTACGTCTTTGATGATTGTAGCCCACCCGAATACGTAAATTTTGCTTCTTACCTAACAAAAATTCTCCGCTAAAATTCATATGTCGGAAAAAGTTATCTGCAAAAATTTTGAAATTATCATTGGATTGAGAAGTGGAGTCTGTTAGTAGAAAAACATCTTCTTCTGTATTTGGATCATCATAGCGGATATTCCAGCGATGTAGATCGTGATAAGTAATGGTGAATCGAAAAGGGAGGTGTTTTAGTTTTTGTGAAATCGCGATTTGTACATCGTAAGGCAAGTCTTCTCTTACTTCGTCGTATTTGGTTAATTGAACACCTGCATTCTTAAAAACCAGTGCTGCAGAAAACCGACCACTGGTATCCTGATAATAAGCACCAATATCTGCGGCTAAACCAACAGAATTGTAATCTTCAAATTGTGAAGTAATAACTTTGAGGTTGGCACCGAGCGCTAGCTTCTCATATAACTGCTTCGACGCTCCTACTGAAAAAGCATATTCGTTCGCTTTAAAGCTTCCAATGATCGCTCCGGTCTCATCTGTTGCATCAAAATCGCCATAACTAATGTATTGCATTCCTGCTTGTGCGGTGATGCCCCATTGTTTTAGATGGCGGGCATAAGTAGCATAACCTTGCTGAATATCCAACACATGGAATACGTGATTAACCGAAAGTTGATTGTGCATTCCCTCGTTAAGTACTGCCGGGTTTTCATGTGCTAACGAAGCATCATCATCTCTAACCGAAATCAGGCTGCCCCCCAAAGCGGTTACCCGTGCGGAAGGAGATGCGTTAAGGAATTCGTAGATATTGTCTCCTCCAATGATTTGACCGTAACTTGTGTTTACTACCAGTACCAAGCAAAAATAAAGAGATAGCCCTGCCCTAAATCCAAAGGACAATGAAGTGATTTTGTAGATTTGTTTCATTTTGTAAGGTTGCTGTTAGTTATATTCCGAGACTTGCTATTGTAAGCTGTATTATGTAGTTGAAAACGTTTAGTCAACAATGTTTGTTTTCAATATGCTATTCTTTAACTCCTTCCCCGCAACGGCTTTGGAGTCACCTCTCCATCTTCCTTGGTCCATATGGTTCGACAGACGCCCTTCTTACAATCCATTTTCTTTATCAACTCCCCAGTTTCATCATAGAGTTTTAATAATCCATTTTCGTTATCTCCACCCAAATAAGCTCCCTCCGCTTTTAGTTTTCCATTTTTATAATATTCTATAAAAGCACCATTCTCTTCATTTCCTTTGAAATGAACTTCCTCTTTCAACCCTCCGTTATCGTAGTAGCCTTTCCATAGGCCTTCCATTTTATTATCGATATATTCTCCTTCCAATTTCAATTGTCCATTTTCATGAAACGTTTTCCAAGCTCCTTGAAAAGCTCCCATGTCATATTTCTCCTCAATAAAAACGGTTCCATCCTCATAGTATAATTTTCTAAAACCGTTTAAGGTGTCGTTTTCATACATCGCCTCTTCGAGTTTAGATCCATCTTTTCTGAGATGTGTGTACAATCCTTGTTTCCCAAGGTTATCCACTCTTCGGGTATAGCTTATTTTTTCTCCATTTTCAGCATCTACGGTTTCTACCAACTCGGTAGAAGATTTACAACCTGATGCAAATAAAATTCCCAGTACAAAGAAGAGTATTAAATTAGACTTCATAAGATTCATAACGATGTTTTTAGGTTTTGATTTTATCAAACACGAAAGTAGAAAAGGTCTATGACAATGCAAAGACAGTTTTATAATAATCGTATAACGATAAAGAATGGAGTAAAGTAACAATTATTCTAAAAAGGCCGGTCAACTAGAGTGTTGACCGGCCAATAATTATTTCTTTAATAATTACTAATTAACCTATTATTACGCTCAAAGTTCTATTATCAATCCACTATAATCATTCGCTTAATATCTTCAAAAGAGTCTGTTATTAGCTTATAATAAAATACTCCTTGGGTTAAAAATTCCTCTCTATTTATAGTCACTTGATTATATCCTTCCTCAAAGTCACCCTCAACTGTCTTTAATTCACGACCAGAATCATCAAAGATCATTAAGGTAGCTAACATATCGTTTGGTAAATCAAATCCAATAACCGTTTCCTGACGGAATGGGTTTGGCTTGTTTTGATATAAACGATATTCGTCCTTTGAAAAAGAAGGAGCCTCAAAACGTAAATCAATATTCATCAATTCTAGGTTACTATCGTAAGCTTCTGCATTCGTGTAGCGTGAGCTAACGTTAAGCGCTTCAGATAATAATCCATCTTGCTTAGCTGTGAAGCTTACCTGGAATACTACTGATGCTCTCGTTAAACGCTGTGCTTTCTGATTCGTCCAACTTGTTGTGATTACTCCTTCTTCTAACATTGTTAATCCGAAGTTACTATCACTCATACCAGCCAAATCTCCTCCGCTTACGCCTTCAAAAGTTAAAGCAGTTTCATCGAAGTTCAAAGTAAACTGGTATCCGTGAATCGCATCGAAATTAGTGGCTTCGAAAGCGACTTCGTAAGTCTCTCCCGCTACTAACTGTTGATCCTTCACATTGAATAACAATTCATCTGTAAATGTACGATCTTCTGCTTGTGCTAGTTGGTTTGCAATGGCAGAACCATTCACATCTCCAATTTTCACTTGTAACCAGCCATCGACAGAGCAATCATTCGGTATTAATTCATATGTTACTGCTTGACTCTTCCCAGAGAATAAACTAATAAAAAGCAGAATTAATGTTACAAAAAACCTGGTTTCGACATTGAACCTAACAATAGATGGTCGATAAAAAATAAAGTGCATATTATGGGTTTTAAACGTTCATTTCGGATAAAAATAAAGTGTTTTACTTTATTTGGTTCTCCGAAAATTAAATTTGAATTGTCATATTTTTAGCTCATTATACAATAAAAAACATGGCCAGCACAACGCAAATGCGATGGCTAACAATGCTATTGTAAAAAATTACAATAAGCTATAGCAGAAAGCCTTACGCATCAATACGTAGGTTTCACTATTTTTTTTGCACTAAGTATTTTAAGAAAGGTTTTTATTAATTCTATCAACTTGCTATTCAAAAAGCGCATTGCATATACTGAGAACATCAGTATATGAATCAATAAAAAAGAATTGTCTAGTAAAATTTAAAAAGATCGGTTGATGGTTCATCTGGTTTGAATGCGTTTTGGCACACATAGGAATTAACAGATATATAATATTACGCAATTATATCTAAAAAGTTATAGAATCAACTAATTTTATCCCAATATCTGTATGCCTTCAAAAGCTAATTGATGTTATGAAATAAAAATATCGAACCCGTGGGAATAACAGACCTTTCTAAAGTAGAAAAGGTATTGAGTTCTATATTTAAATATAATAGAGAGCCAAGCTATTACGATAGAAAGACAAAGCAAAGAGATTCAGGAGTTAAAGTATGAAAGAAATCGAATGAAAGAAGAACACGATAACTACCAACCAAGATATCCAAAGTTGACGAGTGACCTTATCAAAAGCTTCAATATCAAGCGTAATTAATACAAAAAGCCATACCCCTTTCGAGATATGGCTTTCGCTTTTATATTTTTTTTAATGGACTACTTAGAATCCACTTCCACCGGAGCATTAACCGTTTCACGGCCAATACTAGAGTAGTAGAAATCTGTTTTTGCCATTTGTGATACTTCGTATAAGTTACGACCATCGAAAATGACATTTGCATTCATCTGCGAAGACAGGAAGTTGAAATCAGGTGTACGGAATACAGACCATTCTGTGATAATGGCTAAAGCATCCGCTCCTTCTACTGCCTCATACTGGTTTTCTACCAATTCGATCTTGTCTCCATACATCTCGGCGATGTGCTTCATTGCTTCCGGATCGAAAGCTTTGATTTTAGCACCTGCCTCCAACAATTCATTCATGATATATAAAGCTGGAGCTTCACGAGTATCATCTGTATTTGGCTTAAAGGCCAATCCCCAAATCGCAATGGTCTTTCCTTTCAAATCACCACCAAAGTAAGCTTTGATTTTCTTAGAAAGTACGGTCTTCTGGATTGTATTGACATCCATTACAGAATTCAAAATTTTGAACTCGTATCCGTTTTGATTTGCTGTTCTGTATAGCGCTTGTACATCCTTAGGGAAACAGCTACCACCATAACCAACACCAGGAAACAAGAAACGCTTTCCAATACGGCTATCACTACCCATTCCTTTACGAACCATATCTACGTTTGCATCTACTACTTCACATAGGTTTGCAATTTCGTTCATAAAAGAAATACGAGCAGCTAAGTAAGAATTGGCAGCGTACTTTGTCATCTCAGCAGAACGCTCATCCATATAGATAACTGGGTTACCCTGGCGAACGAATGGCTCATATAAACGACCCATTACCTCCTCTGCTCTTTTTGAAGAAGTACCGATTACTACACGGTCTGGCTTCATAAAGTCATCCACTGCAACTCCTTCTCTAAGAAATTCAGGATTAGAGACTACGTCGAACAAATCAGTACTTACGTGAGCCGCTAATTTGGCGTGTACTTTTTCAGAAGTTCCTACAGGTACCGTACTCTTATCAACGATTACTTTATAATCTTTAATTAAGAAAGACAATTGGTCTGCTACTCCGAGGATATAAGACAAGTCAGCCGATCCATCCTCTCCTGGAGGTGTTGGTAAGGCTAAGAAAATAATTTCTGCATCTTCAATGGCTGCTGCCAAATCAGTGGTAAAGGTAAGACGACCTTGCTTAGTGTTACGGTCAAAAAGCAGTTCCAAACCAGGTTCAAAGATAGGCACTTCGCCATTACGCATGCGTTCTACTTTCTTCTCATCGATATCGACGCACTTTACGGTGTTTCCTGTTTCTGCAAAACAAGTTCCGGTAACGAGACCTACATAACCGGTTCCAACTACTGCAATATTCATGATAATTGAGTTTAGATAAGTTAAAAAAATGAATTCTTATCCCGAAAATTTTTCTGCACAGAAAAATCATACGGGTACAGACTATGTCAAACTAAAAGTATTTGCTATACTGTAAGAAGATTTGTTGTAGAAAACAGCTCTTTTAAAAAGGCTGTTCAACAAATTTCTTGCAAGGACAAAGTCCAAATATTAATAATTATACAAAATGGATCCCTAATAAGTCGTACGCTTTTATTTCAGGCAGAGACAGTTGTCTTTACTGATGACGACGCAAGGATTAAAAAGTAAACTTCCGAATCGAAAAAATTATTTTCGGTAATGAAACTTAACTATGATCAGGTTATGTATAATAATTTTGGGCTTCCCCTACATATTATTCGAGGAGAATATATCAACAATCGTTCCGATAGGTCTCTTCTTTATTTAGAAGGTGATTGCCGTCAATCTTAAGTTAATTGTGTAGTTATAGAGATGGCATCTTCCCCTTTATGGAAGGAAAGATGCCATAGTATCTATATCTATTTAATTTTCAAAAAAGGGTGTTTACTTCTAAGTAAAAGCTTGCAGTGCTCTACGTTTATTTTTCGTTGTTACTTAATAAAAAGTAGAACGGTTATCTGTAATATTAGCCTCTTTACGCATAGCTTGTAATAGCTGACGATTTACCTGCCCTGAATAAACGCCAGAAGCTTGTCGGCGAAGAGATGGCATATCCGTCGCAACTGTTGGTATTGTCCTATTGGAAACTTTTACAATGTAAATTCCATTTGTTCCAACGATTGGCTGAGAAACAGAGTTTGGTTCCATATTAGCTGCTGCAGCCAATACTTTAGGTTCCGATCCTAATACTGGTAAGTATGAAGAATTAAAGTTTGCAGATTTTACTGTATCAACTTTTGACTTATAAGAAGTAGCTATTGCTGATAAAGATTGTCCACTTATTTTAGCTTTTACAGCATCTCCTTTTTTCATGTTAGTAACCAACGGTAAAATTTCTTCTCTTACGTTAGCCAAGTCAATAACTCCTGCCTTCTGAACAGAAGCCAATGCTGCTATTATATATTTGTTATCGAAATAATCAACCTGATCCTGGTATTCATAAACATCTGTAGATCTATCTCCAATGCTAGCTTGTTCAAAAGCCCATTTTACCAAGTCACGACTTCCTTGACCTGCACCTAAGGTACCGACGAAAAAATCGTTTGCTTTCAATGCTGGCGACATTTCCATCGTTAATTCAGCAGTAGATTCAGCTGCTTTTGTCATCGCTGCCAAGTCGCTATTGTTTGCCACAAAATCAAGCGCTTTGTTATAAGCTACCTTTTGTGTTTTCTGACTAGGTACAATCGTTTCAGAAACAGAAGCGTAACGTACGCCTTGCTCATTTTTAATGTATTTGTAATCCATTACCTCTACCAAGTGAACACCAAATTGAGTAACAACTGGATATACTTTTCCAGTTTCAGCCTGGAAGAAGATCAAATCGTTGAAAGGCTTCACCATAGCGTTAGGCCCTGCAAATCCAAGATCTCCACCTTTAACGCTGGTTGGTCCTTGGCTGAATGCTCTGGCCAATTCATCAAAATTGTTCGTTTTTGCTTCGATTAATTTCTGTAAGCTATCGATTTTAGCGAAAGCCTGCTGATATTCAATTTCCGATTTAGCATTAATCAAAATGTGACGAGACTTAACCGAATCAGGAATGATTTTACGATCCAAAACTTTAGCAATCGTATAAGTCTTTCCGTTTAGGTAAGGCCCTACCACAGCACCGACAGGCGCTTTCATTAGTGTATCTTTATAAGAGATGGCTCCTAATTGACCTTCTGTAAAGTAGGTTCCGTTGATGGTTCCGTAATTGTTATCTACAAAAGTAGAGTCATTATCGGTGGTTCGGAATTCAGTAGCCAATATCGCTACATTATTATAGATATTCGTAGAATCCTCTTTTGTTGGAGCAACCTTGTAGGTTACAAACGCTACTTTTCGAGTTTCCTCGTCATTGATGTATTTCGCTTTGTTTGCGTTGAGGTAGTTTTGTAAATCACCATCTGAAGGTGCATCTACCCCTGCTACTACATCGAAAGGAACTTTTACAAAGTTGAAATCAACTCTTTGAGTTTGTGCTGTATTTACCATTTCTGCCATCCAGGTTGGAGTGAAGATAGATTTTTGTACCAACGTACTCAACTTAGACTGCAAGCGATCTTTTTTCACTTCGCGCATTTGGTGTGCCCAGTAGTGAGGGAAGCTTGGAGCCAACTGACCTTGTGCAATTGCATCCTGTACGCCATTACTTTCGATCAACCCTCTTAATTGAGTGAGTTGCGCTCTATTTACCTGACCAGTAGCCGGGTCTCTGAAGCGAGCTTGCATGATAGGGCTGATATTTGCGCCGTATTGCAAGTCCATCATTTCTTCTTTTCCAACATGTAATCCAAGAGCGTCAGCTTCTTCATTTACGAGAGCTTCTTCTACGAAGTAGTCCCATAACGTATTTCTCCGAGAGTACATGTCTCCGCTAGAGTTTGGATAAAGTGCGCTTTCTGCGCGGATCAGGTCGTTGTATTCGACTTTGGTTCCGTCAATGGTTCCGATGGTAGTTGGTTGTCCGCCAAAAACGCTTTTTTCGCCGGAGAACATATCCATCATAATGAAAGCGGCCAATGCGAAACCAATGGCGACGATCAATATCCAATTGTGTTTTCTTATACTGCTAATGAGAGCCATCTGATTTGTCTTTAATTGAGTATTAAGTAAAAAGGAAAAAGTTGCTTCATATTTCAGTAGAAACTAAACTTATCGTTTATTTTTGTCTATGCTGAATCTAAACAACTTATTTTATATAAAAGGATGATTATCTGAATGTTAAGCCGAAAAAAAAACGTGTTGAAGTTTTAAAAACAGCTACCCTTTGGCGAAAATCCATGCAAAGGTATGATCTTTAACGATTATATTCAAATTTTTACGGAAAGAGGGCTGGAAAGTTGCTGAATCGGTTGAGAGATGAGGAGCTATCTCTTAAAAGTTGATTTTTCGTAACTGTTGAGCAGTTGGCTATTAGCAGCTAACAGTTAGCTTCCCACTATCGCGTTATAGGGAATACCAACTGCTAGCTGCCAAATTACTAATGGCCATATATTAGAGTCTATTAAATAAATACATTTCCGTTATTGCTTACTTATAAACAGGTACGTATAAATTATTATTCTTTAATATTTCTCTGGAGATGACGATTCGCTGAATCTCTGAAGTTCCTTCATAAATTTGCGTAATCTTAGCATCCCTCATCAAACGTTCAACGTGGTACTCTTTTACAAAACCATATCCACCGTGTACCTGAACAGCTTCGGTCGTATGTTTCATGGCCGCTTCAGAAGCAAAAACCTTAGCCATTGAACTGGCTGCGCCAAAATCCATATGCTCATCTTTCATCCAAGCAGAACGATAAACGAGTAAACGGGCCGCTTCTATATCAGTAGCCATATCCGCCAATTTAAAAGCAATTGCTTGATGTTTCGCTATCGGTTTTCCGAAAGCTTCTCTTTCTTTTGCATAAGCAACAGACAGCTCATAAGCTCCCGAAGCGATACCTAAGGCCTGAGAAGCAATTCCAATACGGCCGCCAGATAGGACTGTCATGGCGAATTTGAATCCAAAACCATCAGCTCCGATTCTATTTTCTTTAGGTACAATTACATCAGAGTACATAATGGTATGTGTATCTGAAGAACGAATCCCTAATTTATTTTCTTTTGCGCCTATAGAAACACCTTTCGAATCTGCTTCTACAATAAACGCATTAATTCCGCGGTGCCCTTTTTCTACATCACTTTGTGCAATGACCATATGAACCTTAGAGGTTCCTCCATTGGTAATCCAGTTCTTAGTTCCATTTAATACGTAGTGGTCACCCATATCAATGGCCGTAGTTCTTTGTGAAGTGGCATCACTACCCGCTTCAGGTTCTGACAAACAGAAAGCTCCGATCCATTGACCAGTTGCTAATTTTGTCAGGTATTTTTGCTTTTGGTCTTCTGAACCATATTTTTCTAATCCCCAACAAACTAAAGAATTGTTGACAGACATAATTACAGAACAGGAGTTATCGACTTTCGATATTTCCTCCATCGCTAAAACGTAGGACATAGTATCCATTCCTCCTCCTCCGTATTTCGGGTCTACCATCATTCCAAGAAACCCAAGTTCTCCCATCATTCTGATCTGATCCTTAGGATAAGTCATTGTGTTATCGCGCTCAATAACCCCAGGTTTAAGCTCTTTCTGCGCGAACTCGCGAGCTGCCTCTTTTACTGCTAATTGTTCTTCGTTTAGTTCAAATACCATGATGGTTATAAATTTTAAGCTTTTGACCTATGCTCTGCCATTGGACTGACCAGTGCTCATTTCAAAAATCCGATTTTAGTAAATGGTTGAAATTTAACAGCGAATATACGCTATTTTTTTATTAATCCGCTGAAGGACTTAGTGGGGGAATTGTAGTATTACAAAACTATTACAAAAAAAATGAAGCTGCTACTTAGTCTACCAATTCCATTAAGGTACGGAAAGCGACATACTGTCCATCATAACGTTCCATGTGTTCTTTTTGTAGAGCAGGTGCGTGTTCTTTTTGATACTTCTGGAAGTCATCCATGTTTTTACAAAAAAATTGAATGGCAAAACTTCGACCGCCATCCTCATCATCATGAAGCAGCCTGCAAAATTGGTATTTTGAAAACAAACCAGTATTGAGTATATCTGGAATATGTGTTTCTTTCATCCAGGCTATCCATTCTTCTTCGAGGAGCTTTTTTATTTTTACCGTTACGTTATAAATGATCATGTTGACTGATTCTAGAATTTATATGACTATTGATTTATTCTTTAGTACTACACAAAAAATAATTTCCTGATTTCTTTGGTGGAAACGATTATATAAATCACTCTCCCTGTGGTCGTTTTGATTTACATAATCGTTTCCAAATCGGGATTTAATTTTTCGTTGTCACTAAGTGCATTATAAACTAAGTTCTATCCCTTTTGAATGCTTCTTTTGAAATTACTCTTCGTTAGAAACTCCTTAAATAGCTAAGGCTATTCGCGTCCTCTCTGCCTCGATTAATTCCAAAATAACCTATTCAAATTCGGACGAAACTTAATTTCCAGTGCACTAAGCATAATCTTACTGCACCGTATCTCCCCGCAAGGTTCGATATCGCTTTCGCGCTTCTACCGCAAAGGTACTCCCGGAATAGTCAACAAAGATCTTTTCATATAAGCTTTTTGCTTTCTCTACATCCCCCAAATTATTTTCATTCAAATTGGCCAAATCAAAAAGTGCATTATCCGCCCGAATACCATCTGGATATCCCTCTATGATTTTTTCCAGCGCTTCTGCTGCGCTGTTGTAATCTCTTTGTTTGGTATACACTTTGGACTTCAGGTAGTAAACATCATCTTCTAAACTATGTTCGGGATACTGTTGTTGGATACTATCTAACTTTAGAAATGATCCTTTAAAATCATTTTGAAAAACCAGCAGGTCTGCCTGCGCATAAAGATACATTGGTGCCTCTGTTGAATCCAGACCAAGATGATCCATGATAAAGATGGAGAGATCCAACGCGTCATTGGCAATCAGTTTAGAAGTAGATGCCTTTAAAATATCGAACTGTGCTTGTGCCCACTCAAAGTCTCCGACGTAGTAAGATAACTTTGCATTTCTAAACCGAGCTTCGTGTCCTAAAATATCGTCTTTATACAATTTATCTACCTGTGAATAAAGTAGTGTCGCCTCCCAACGCTCGCCCTGCATCAGATAGAAATCTGCAAGACTGATCTTACCTCGGGACTGCGTATTTGGGTTCAACATCGGGAATTGAATCATCTCATTTAACAATGAGATTGCCTTATCCAAATCATTCAAATAAAAAGCTTCCAGATTGGCCAACTCCGCTATAATAGAGGCCGTTGTTTTATTTCGTCCAAATTCAGTAAGGAAAGTTTCGTATTGTGATTCAAGGTCCCTCAAATCTATTTCCGTATAGTCAAAACCTTCTACGAGTCTATTTCTTTTACAAGTTAACAACTCTCGTTTTGCTTCTATATAGTAAGTCGACCTTTTTCCTTTTTCCGCAATGATATAATCGTAACCTTGAATAGCTGTGTCATAATCTTTGGCGTTTGACGCTATTTCGGCGAGGCGATAAACACGACCTCCGTTCTCATTGAGCTGGCGATCCAGCGCTTTCATTTGACGAAGAGCGTTTTGATAGTCTTTCCGCTGTACGAATACCCAGGCCAACAGCTCCGGATAATATGGTGCATCCTCGTCTTCCTGAATACGATCATATAATTGTATCTGGAGCTCGTCATAGTCTTCTTCGGAAAGATATCTTTGGAAAGTCGTTTTTAAGTTATTGAGTCGGGTAGGGCTTTCGGCAAGACTATTCAAGTAACCTTCGATCATCTTTGGCGAATCTCCTTTACGTCGGTAAAGATCGGCGAGGTTATAGGCAAAAATATTTTTATCCCTTAATAATTTCGATCCTTTTTCATAGGTCTCTATCGCCATATCGTACTTCGTCAAAGACAAGAACGAGTTGGCCAATTTTGTAATAGTAAAACGATCCGCCTCCATTTTTTTGATGGCTTTTTCAAACTGCTTCTTTGCTTCTTCGTCCTTGTATTGACGCTCGTACAAATTCCCTAAAGTTACCAATAGCTGCAACTCTTTAGGCTTCTTCTTTACCTCTCGTTTTATTTGTTTTTCACAGGTATTGTAGTCTTCCAAAGCAATCAAACAATCGATGTATTTATTGAAATAATAACTGTTGTTTTCATTATCCCGGTACAATTTTTCGTAAAGTGTTCCTGCTTTTTCGTATTCCCCATTCTGAAAATATTGCTGCGCGAGGTTGTTATTCCCCTGGGCATTCAAAGCCGTCACCAAAAAAAGGAGCGCAGAAAAAGAGAGTAATGATTTTATAACATTCATGTTTATATATTGACTGTTGATTATCGTTTGTTTGGTTTCGGGTATCCGTTTCGATATATTAAAACGCAGGCAAGTGTTAAAAGTTGCCTGTAGGTTCCTACTCGCTTCAAGTCTAGAACCAATTTCGATCCTCTTTTTCTGAATCATCAATATCACTTCAAAAAGGAATCCCGAACCTTTTCGCAAAGGCTCGGGATTTCTTTTTCTTATCCGAGAATTGTTCTCTTACTCAAGGCGGAAACGCACTGGTAAGTTGAAGTAAACCTTAACGGCTTTTCCTCTTTGTTTACCCGGAATCCATTTTTGTCCCATTGAGTTCATCATTTTGACAACTCGGTTGGCTTCCGATCCACAACCTGCTCCGATATCTTTCAATATCTGAGGATCTTTCACTGTACCATCTTTATCTACATAGAAACGAACTACGGTAGTTCCTTCTATACCGTTTTCACGGGCGATAGGTGGGTATTTGATATTCTTATAAATGAACTGAAGCATTTTCTCTTGAGCACACTTCTTTCGTTCTTCTTTGTCTGACTTATCCTCACAACCTGGGAAACGAGGCATTTCTTCCACTACCGTGAAAATTTCATCCACTACTGGTGCCGGCGGTGGAGGTGGTGGTGGTGGTGGTGGTGGTTCATTTACCACTGGCTCTGATTCAGCCACCTCTGTCTCTTCCTCTATACTTTGGTCAACGAATACAGGTTCATCTTCCTCTTCAATTTCTTCTTCTGGTACTTCCTCAATCACCGGAGGAGGTGGTGGAGGTGGGGGTGGTGGAGGCTCAGCAGTACGTGGAGGCTCTACCTCAATTTCTTCTTCAAGGTCTTCCATGTACTGTGATACATCGATTACTTTTTCGTAAGTTGTCCAACTGAAAGCTAGGATCGTGATGCCAAGCGCCATCAATAAACCTACGTTAAAAAAAGTACCGCTCAATCCGAAAGCATCAACTTCGGGATATTTACTACGCCCTTCCAAAGGAGATTTTCGGGTACGTTCGTTAAAAGCGGCAGATAAATCATCGCTACTTTTACTGCCGAAAAAGTACTTCATCACAAAGATAAAAGCCACCGTTCCAATCAGCAACGCAGCGAAAATTCCCATCAGGGAACTACTACCAATTGCTATATCCATAATTATAAATTTAAAAAATTTTAAAATTCACTTGTGTTGCTCGGTCGTACATTAGTAATGCAAGATCTTTACGACCTTAAGGCCTGTTCGCTGGGCTTTTTGCACTTTCGCTTAGCTCTTTTTTTTCGTTCCCAACCAAAGCCCTATTAATGAGCCGCTAATATTAGCAATAATATCGTATTTTTCAAAAAATCTGTTCGGGAAAAAGGAATATTGAACGACTTCCATGAGTATTCCGTAACTACCACTGATAATAACTGCCAAAAGGGCTGCATTTCGTACTTTTTCTTTTTGAAACGCTTTTAACAACAGCCAGCACAATACAGCATATACAAAGGCATGTCCGAACTTATCTGGTGAGTATAAATCCCCCCAAGATTGTGGCAAATTAATCGTTGCCCTTGTCGACAATAATAATATAATGACGCTCCAACCAATGGCTGGTAAATAACTTTTCAAAGAAGGTATTTTTATATTAGTGTTACACCAAGAATAATTTTCCGCTTTTTTCGTGGAAACAATTTTTCGTTGTTACTTAGACTTTATTCCAAAATAATATTTGTACGTCCTCTTTTTGGTTCCTCCTTTTGCTTATTTAGATGTAAGTCAAATCAAAAGTGGTGTGAGAGAACAAAAGAATATTGAATATTAGTTATTCAACTAAAGAAGTATAAGCTTCTGCATCCATTAGAAGTCCTAATTCTTCAGGATTCTGGAGTTCTATTTTCACGATCCACCCTTGGCCATAAGGGTCTTCATTGATCAGTGTTGGGTTGTCACCCTCGTTTTCATCTAAAGCAGGGTTGAATTCTATTACTTTAGCCGATAGAGGCATATAAAGATCTGATGTTGTTTTTACGGCTTCTACCGTTCCGAATACACCATCCTTATCAACGACTTCTCCAACGGTGTCTACTTCTACATAAACCAATTCGCCCAGCTCTCCAGCTGCAAATTCGGAAATACCAATATAAGCAGTAGTATCATCAATCATACGAACCCACTCATGTTCTTTACTGTATTTTAAATCTTTTGGAAATGTCATTTTAATGCGTTTAAGATGGTAGAGTAATACTATTACACAAAAAATAATTTACGCCTTTATACACTCCTCTTTTTGACTTGACCTTCTCTCCCTATGGTCGTTACAATCAGATCAAAAAGATACAAATGCGCAAGTTAATCTTTCGTTATTAACTAAGGAACGGCTCCGAGGTATCTCAGAGCCGCCCAAAATAAGTGATAATTTTTATATTGTACTAATAGTCTGGCAAATTAATTCGCCAAAGAAGAGTTAATTCTTACTAGCAGCGATTTCTTCTTCCTCTTGCTTAGCCATAAATTCAGTTACCCACTTAGTAGTTACTGACTTTGGTCTTTCTAATGGGAAACCAAGTGCTCGAGACCAACACTGAGCAGACAATACGCCTAATGCTCTGGACACACCGAAAAGTACGGTATAGTAACTGTATTCTGTCAAGCCATAATGTACGAGAATGGCTCCAGAGTGGGCATCTACGTTTGGCCATGGATTTTTCACTTTTCCTAATCCCTTAAGGATTGGAGGAATAACCTCAAAACATTTCCAAACAACGTTAACGACGTCTGAGTCCTGAATGTATTCTTGTGCAAAACGCTTTTGCTCGATGAATCTTGGATCTGGCTGGCGTAATACCGCGTGGCCGTAACCAGGAATAACTTTACCTGCTGCCAATGTTGAGTGTACATAATCAGCAATCTGCTCCTTGGATGGACGACGAGTACCTAAAGTATCTAACATTTTGAAAATCCACTTGATCACTTCCTGATTTGCCAAACCATGCAATGGTCCAGCTAAGGCGTTCATTCCTGAAGCCAAAGAGTAATAAGCGTCACTTAAGGTAGAACCTACTAAGTGTGTAGCGTGAGCAGATGCATTTCCTCCTTCATGATCCGCATGGATAGTCAGATATAAACGCATCAAACTCTTGAAGTCTTCTCCTTCTATGCCCAACATGTGCGCAAAGTTACCAGCCCAATCTAAAGAAATGTCTGGTGCTATGTGCTTTCCACCGTGGTAAGTACGTCGGTAGATGTAAGCAGCTACTCGTGGCAAACGAGCGATAAGGTTCATTGTATCTTCATAAGTAGCATCCCAATATTCTGTTTTGTTCATTCCTTCTGCATACCTGCGTGCGAAAACAGAACCGGTTTGCAAAGAAATAATAGCAGCACTGAACTGAGTCATCGGGTGAGCATCAATCGGCATGGCATCCAACATTTTGAAGGTATGCTCTGGAACGATACTTCTATTGGTCCACTGGTCTGTCAACCATTTCACTTCTTCATCCGTAGGTACTTCACCAACCAGCATCAACCAAAATAAAGCTTCAGGAAGTGGTTCTTTTCCTCCTGCAACTGTTGGTAATAACTCTCTCAACTCAGGAATAGAATACCCTCTGAAACGAATCCCATCAATAGGGTCGAGGTGAGAGGTTTCCCAGATCATACTTTTTACGCCTCTCATTCCACCAAACACTTGACTGAGCGTTACTTCATCTACTTTAGTAGTTCCTTTCTCCTTCAGCAAAGCTTTCATCTGAGTTTTCAAAGCGGCTGATTTATCGGCAAATTTTTTCTTTAACGGGTCCATTTATTATACTTGAGTTTAAGGTTACAAAAGATTTTGATTCCTTGACGAACCTGTCGGGCTCCTAGGGGGATTCCACGTTTCTATAGTTCTTCAAAAAGGTTTTTATACGTCGGTAAAAGTAAGGAAAAATCGTTTAAGTCTATAAACAAAATTCTCTATAATTACTACAATGACTTGTCAATATTAAAACTAATGAAAAGGCAGAAAGTTGCGGTAAAATGAAACGCACCGACCTTTATGTTATAAAAGAGTCGGTGCGTTGCACTTATTTATCCGAATTTTGTTGATTTATAATATTTAATACTGTTCGTCTTCAATAGCTAATAGATATGGCGTCATTTCTTCGCTAGTCATACCTTGTTCTTTTAATTCTGCACTTTTATCTGCTTTTTTCAGTCTCACTTCCATTCTACCTTCATCGTAAAGCGCTCTTTGTTCTTTATCCAAAATCATTTTAACAGATACTTCTGTACCACTATTAATGGCTTTTCTTTTCTGTAAAAATTTAGCATGATCTTTTTGTTCAAGGTTACTGACTTCTGCCAGATTTAGCAATCTTCGCTGTTGAATTTTTGTCATTTTCGTTTCCTGCTCCTGGTTCAACTGGTACTTAGTTGTAAACTTTTGTACAACTTCCTGAACAGCAGCGTCGGTAGAGGCAATATTCTGTTGGGCGAAAGTGCTCAAAGCCAAGAATAGAGCAGGTATGAGGAGCAAATACTTTTTCATTTCTATTTTATTTTTTAGTTGATATTGAAAAGATAAGCTAAATTACACTTTTTAGGGAAAAGGAAAAGTGATTCGTGCAATTCTATCTGCAAAAGGCAGATTTTTGACAGTTTTTCCCATACTTATCAGATTCTAACCTTCTTTGACAAACTGACATGGTTCATCAAAGAATCGACTTTAACTTATGTTCATCATACAAGAAATCCTCATTAGCGACGACATTATAGAAAAGCAATTTCTTTGCAACCTATCTGCCTGCAAGGGCGCTTGTTGTTGGGAAGGTGACTTTGGAGCGCCCCTCGAAGAGGAGGAGATTGAAATGCTGGAAAAAGATTACGAAGCCATCAAGCCTTTTTTAAGTGAGGCGGGGAAAGCGGTCATTGAAAAGGAGGGTAAATACAAGTGGTTTGAAGAGCCAAAAGAAAATGGAACACCATTGATAGAAGGAGCGGCTTGTGCTTATATGAATTACAATGAACTAGGCATTGCGCAATGTGGTATCGAACAAGCTCATAAAGCAGGAGCCACCGACTTCCTAAAACCTATTTCCTGCCACCTCTATCCTATTCGGGTCAACAAAGAAGAAGCGCTTTCTTTTGAGGCGTTGAATTACGACAAATGGGATATTTGCTCAGCGGCTTGTTCTCTTGGAGAGAAAGAGCAGTTGCCTGTTTATAAATTTGTCAAAAACGCGATCATCAGGAAATATGGCGCTGCTTTTTATGAGGAATTGGATGCGGCAGCGAAGTATTCGAGTGATTCGGGGAGTGGTGATTAAAGTTTTAAAGTCAAAATACCAATCAAAACTTTCTACCGTGATTCCCGCGTTTCAGTTTTTTAATTTTGATTATTACCAGCCCGACTGCGTCGGCGGGCGGGTTGATATTTTGATCATTAATCCTTCCTTCGAAATTCGATAAAATAGAAATGATCCACCCTCCCTTCCGAACGGGCTACCAATAACGCAAAACGACTACGCCCGGAACTTTGTCCTGAGCGTAGTCGAATGGAATGACTTTCGTCATCTGTGTTTTATAACACCAACTTAATTCAGTGAGAACCGTATCGTGATTCCTCCTTGATTTGTTGTAATCGGGAAAGAAGCCGAGGTTGCCGGGATCACTCTTCTGTGATCGAAGAACAAACGAACGTTCAACTGCTTATTGATGTCATAATCAATCGATGGAGAAATGGTCAGTGTCTTAGAACCTCGAGTTGGTTCAGCGATACCTTGGTCCAAACGGTGATTGATGGTCACATCGTCTCTGTAAGAGAAATCGAAAGTGAAGTTCATATCATTTCCTTTGATTTCTTTTCCGTTTTTATCTTTAGCAGGCGTCTTACCTTTACTTGATTTCTTTCCTCTTCTTCCTCTCTTTTTCCTCTTCGGTCTTGCATTCTTAGGAAGCAAGAAATCTATGATTACGTTTTTCATGCTATAACCAAAACCAAAAACGAACTCAGAAGTTTTTGTTTCAGCCAACTGGTAATCAATATTGATACTCATGGCAAGGTTACGGGCTTTCTTATAATCGAAAGTGAAGCTCATGTCATTTTTCAACTTCATGTTTACCCCAATCAATGGAGAAAAGGCCTCGTTAATCGTCATTGCCGGAATTTCAAAACGAGAATAGAAGTTCCCCTGATCGTTCCTTCTGCTTAAAGCTTGATCGGTATTGAACTCCTGATTTGTCTGGAACGAGTTTACAGTTAAAGTCGACTTATATCCATGCGTTATAGCGACCGAACTGAAAATTTCTTTAAGCGCTTCGATCTTTCCAAGCCCCGTGTAGTTCAATTTCCAATTCAGCTTAGGCAATGTTTTGAATAGAATATTCTTTGCATAGTTTTCTCCTATCTTCACCTTATTCACGTCTTGCCCGGTGTAAGCTGCCAGAAAGGCGGGGATCAGGACATCCTGCTGTGTACGCCCTAATCCATTGACATAACCACCAAGCACTGGGGGACCATATGACAAAGTAGTAACTTCACCAGTGACTTTATTAGTTTTGAAAAAAGTATCTGATACCGCATCTACGTCTTCCTTATGGGGTTCTGTAATACCCCACTCTGCGCCTAGTCTCTGAGAAATAATAACTCGATTGTCTTCAAATTCTGCGAACAAGCCTGTGATGTCGTCATTAAATAAGGTGTTCATTGCAAAGTAAGAAGTGGTGAAAGACCCCATCTCTCGGTATGCTGCGTGTTCGATTTCTCCAATTGGCCGATCTCGATTTGGGTCAAGGATGTTACCCTCCTCGTCAAACTGATTTCCACTTCTATCTTTAAAATACACTCCACTATTTTGCCCTAAAGTTCGTCTTGCATCTACTTCGATTCTAAAGTCCTGGAACGGCTCTAGTGTCAATCTTCCGCTTATCGTTCGCGACTGGCTTTGTTCTACCAATTTGTTTTGGGCAGGATTGGTGGTAATCCAGCCTTTTTCAGCAGACTGATTCAACCAATCATTGGATTTATCGTCTTCGGCAATGAAGGGTTGGAAGCCAGCTACAAAATCAAAACCCGGCCCTCCGAAACCATCTGACATTCCGAGGTACTTTGAGGTGGGGGTAAAACCAGGTATCATCGTCCCTCTGCTTTCATCGAATTTCAGATTAGCTTTACGCACCATTAGTAAAGGACGAATCAGCGCACGTTCCAACTTGCTAGGCTCTCCATCTTTCTTCTTATCTTTTTTACCTTTCTTCCCACCTTTCCCTTTTTTACCACCTTTCCCTTCTGTTTTCACCTCTTCCGCCTCTTCATCCTTACCATTTTTTCCTCTTCCTTTCTTACCACCTTTCTCTGAACCGCCGTTTCTAGCCGATCTCTTGTTTCTACTATTTCTCCCCCTTCCAGGTTTTTTGTTGATCTTCTTGAGATACTTAGATTTGTTGTATAGCTTTTCAAAGCTAAAGTCACCTGTGACTCGCTTGGTGTTGCCATTTTGAATGATATAGCCTAGGTCTTCATCGACATATAAATCGCTAGTTTCTTCTTCAGCCAGATTTGAATCGAAAGGATAAGGAGCATCCCAGCTGTAATCAGCATCGTAATTTGCTTTCACGACCACCCAATCCAACATTTTTATCTTTTTAAGTGGCAAGGTGTAAACCACAGAGAAATTATGCGTGTAGGTTTCTGTTCGTCCTAGGTTCTGAACATTATTCCAAATCCCTTCATTGATTTCGCTACGTGATCGTTTTCTATTCTCATCGTCAATAGTTTCATATTCCTGCAATTCGTCAATAATGGATCGATTCAAAGCCGAAAAATCAAATTTAAGTGCCTTCGTAAAATCCCAGGACAAGTTGTAATTCCTATCCCACGTAAACTTCTTGTTATAGAATGTATTATAAAACGGATCTGTTCCGACAAAGCGATAAGTCGTTTCGCGAAAGCTACGATTCATATTACTGCTAAAACCATAAGTATTTGGCAGTGGATTAAAGTTGGCCTCCGTAATGAGTTTAAAGTGCTTATCTTTTTTGATCAGCTTTTTGAAAGGCGTGATGTAAGTGGCCGGTCGGGTATAATCGTAAGTTACGATACCACTGTAGGTTTTCAAGTCGTCCTTTTCCACAATTGGATCATGGCTACTGGTCTCCGTATAGGCATAGGTCAAACTGAAGTTTTCAATATTCCAGGGCATCGGTTTTTTGTCCTTATTGGTTCGGGTTTTCCGAACGTTAGACATATTAAAACTCTTGATTTCCACCTGATCAATAGCTTGTTCCCGTATGGAATCCCGATCTGTTTTGCTGTCTGCATTATCTAGTTTATCATCCAGCCTGATATCCAAATCATAAGGATCGTATTCAGGGATACTGACAAAGTTTGAATACTGCGCATAAACGGGGAGACTTAGTCCCCACTTTTCCGGAAAGAATTTACTAAGCTCGGCGCTAGCTGTAATATCATATTGATATTCTTTCTCTCGCGCTCTATCATTGACACTCTCCTCAAGGCCTCCCCATCCTATGGTTGAACCTCTTACCGAAGCAGAAACGTTCATAAAGTCAGCCATCTGCAAGTCCAGACGCGCCAGACCTGCGGCTCCACCTCTTTCATCAATACCCGCCACTCGCAATTCATTAACCCAGATTTCTGCACATTGCGCCTTTTCTGACCTGTTCATAATTCCGATCATGACTCCTTTAACATAACCCAAATTCGGATTACCTTTCACACGAACCATTGTAACCTTAGATGGCTGACCGTCTCCTATATCTTCCAGCTCAAAAGTTTCGCTCAGAGATATGCCAGCATCATTACGAGCCTGTTTTACAGTTTTCAAAAAATCGAAATTAATTTTCACGTCATTTTCTATCCTCCATACTTCCTCTTTGTATGCATCCGATTCCGGATTGACGATGCTTGCATCGCGCGACATGGTTAGCGGAATTTCATATTCGTAATAATTTTGTTCGTAATCAGAACCTAGCCGCATGAAAACGGAGAGGTCTCCATCCTCGATAACGGTTAAATCATTTTCCGGATTACTGGCTTCGGCGTGAACATACATTTGCAGGTTATCATAAACCCGCATGTCCAGATTTATGATTTTATAAATTCCCCGGGCGTCATTCGGTTCCAGGTTACAGACCTCGAGCGCAAGGGATTGCTCATTCTGTAACTGATTCGGAAAAGTAGTGTTAGTAGACTGCTCTTGGGTAAGTCCTAACGGCAGTACATAACCGAATGGAATTTTACCTCCATTCTCTTCTATACTCACCGCATTCACATCGAATAAGGTATTGGACTCTCCATCTTCTTGACCGATGGTTGCTCCTCCATCAGAAATATCTTCAAATACCTGAATCTCTCTTTGATATCTACGCCATTGATTTCTTACCAGTTCAAAACTAGCTAAACGAACATTGACCGGATCCGAGAAACCTTTCAAATACATTCGGATAAAGCGAATGGAACGGAAATCCTGAATACCTCCTACTCTTCCAGTGTATTGATCCAATGGAATTTTAAAGCGGTACCAAACTCTTTCTTCTCCAGTGCCAGATTGAGTAGGTCCGTGGATAGTATCTGTTACAAATTTGCTAAGTACCATTTCATCCCCTTGTCGTTGAACAGGAATACAATATTGAAAATAAGACTCGGTTTCATTTAGTGTATTGTCCTGATTAAGGTCTTCTGTGTCAGGATTTCTATTTCCAAGAACTGTTTGCCCACCTGTTGAAATAGGAGAGTTTCCTTCTGGATTATTAGCTGCTATATAACGATCTAATACAGGAGTTGTATTAGGAAAAGTATCACTTCTTGGATTGACAAAGTTATCATTAGAGATATCGTCAATAATCGCATCTTTAGCGACTTGAGTCAATCCTGCAGAAGCAGTTATGATATCCATATAACCTTTGAAGATCGTTTTTTCTCCTTCATCATCAACCCCGTCATAACCTATATCCTGTAATGGACGTTTATCCGGGTCGTTATCAAATGCATTCGTAATCGCTTGTACACGTGGCACTCGTCCCCAACTAGTCACATCCATTGCTGTTGTTCCATTGGTCGTAATTCCGTTTTCAAAGAACTTTCTGGAGTCTCTCAAAATATCCTCAGAAATATTCCCAAGGTTGATACAAATTTCTCCATCACTAAAGGTACTATTTCCATCGCCCTGATTCATGTATGGATTCAGCATCCAAAATTCAAGGTATTCGATATTAGCCGCCTGAAAATCATTAGTAGTCAGTGCTCGCATGATTCCTCCCCATCGGGTGCCCGGTTGGCTCAAACCTCCATCACTATCCAGTCCTGTGGAGTAGGCTGTTCCATCAGGAAGGTCAAAGTTATAAGGTCCTCTTCGGTTCGGATAATAAGCCAGGTTCAGTCCTTGTAATATTGAAGCTGTTCCAGGTAGGATGGTTCTGTTTGGGAAAACTTCATTCTGAGCAATATTCGTTGTATAAGGATTATCGTTGTTGTTTCCGGCAATACTCTGATCCAATCTGAACCAGGCAAGTTGTGCCCGGTTCACCCCTCCTCTAATGTCATTTACCAGTTTGGATTCCGGAAAATCTGGGTTATTGTTCTGTCCATCGTTTTGAGGTACAGAAGCCAGTGTCCAGGCATTCGCTGGTACAGTCAATGTTGTTCCGTTGGTGGAACCTTCAAAATCATCTACGAAAACAACTCCTCCATCATCCCCCTGATCAATAGCTTTGGCGTGGCCTGGTCTTAGGGCTGCGGCCTCTGCCGTAAAGTTTATACTAGAAGCTTCTTTGGTATTAATCAATGGAATTTTATCTACCAGCTTTGTTAGCCAAGGGGCCTCTTTACTATAATTTACATCTAAACCATAAATTTTATTACTAATAGGATCATCTCCAATATTCACCTTTTGGGTAAAAGGTCTCTCAAAGAGATGCATGTAAGTTCCCCCTATATTTAGGTTTTTGCTAAATTCGAAATCTCCCCGAAGCCCTAATAGTGTTTTGGTTTGAAAACCGAAAAGTGAATTATCCTCAAAGGATATATTAATAGGTGCTCCTGAATTTAGGATCGCATCGTTCAAAATCTTAACACGACCAATGTTATAATCTACTTCATAATCAGAACCTTCAGTCAATAAAGTTCCTCCTGCCTGTATTTGAACAGAACCTTGCGGGAGATTAAAAGCACCCAGTGAAATTTCGGAAGAGACCGAAGATTTATAAGTTCCCTTCAGTGTAAAACGATTGAATTCCGGGTATTCCCTTGCTCTGGTTATGGTGGAATCGTAGAGCATTGGATAGGTATATTTCTGAGCCAAGTTGGGATTACCAATGACTTCTTCCAGGGCAGAACCGAAAGGTTCCAATACGGGGAACATCACCCTTCCGTTATTGGGGTTAATGGTTATACCAGACACAAAATCGAACTGCCCATCGGGAAAGGGGTCTCCCAAGGTATTGAGCCGGTCGAGATTAAAAATCTGTAGCAATGGCTGATTAGATATATTTGGTTCTGGGATAAAACGCTTCTGCCCTTCTCCTGGATCCTCATAGAAGATGTCAAAACGGAAATCTTCTTCAGATACCTGAAAGGCTCCGATGGAGTAAACGTTTTTCATCATCAAATCCCAAGCGGGTAAATCAATTCGTTGGGTTGTACTCTTCAACATTTTTACAAAAATAACCCCCAGTGTATCTGGACTATAGTTATCATCTGCGAATTCCCCTACCTTAAATATTTCTCCATTATATTCATAAGTATAAGCAACTCCCAATACTTGATCAGGCTGAAGGTTTACGTTTATGGAAACAAAGCCCAATTCGTTGTTAACAGAAAATTCATTAGAGCTCAATAAACGAGCAGATATCTTTTCGTAATCTTTTGTTTGATTGAACATGTATTGCCCTTCCAAAATTGATACACTGGCATCCAGCTGTCGGGCCCGAGGGTCCGTACGAAGTGCATCGTGCAAACTGTTGGCATCTTGATCTGTGGTTACGTTACGTCCTGGAAGTGCTCGTCCACTAAAATCTTTATGTGCCGGAATTGGTGGCAATTGATATTGCGGATTATTATTGGTAATCCGAGTGGCTTCCCCAAGGTCGGCGAGGGCTACGATGTCTCTGACACCATTTACCTCATTACGATCATTGGTTACCCAAACTTGTATCTGGCTGATTCGGAAAAGACTGTTGATCTGTGGCATCGTTTCCAATGCCTCTTCAAATACGCTACGGGTGTAATGAGAGACAAAGAAGTGTCTGTTCTCGTCGTATTGATCAGCGCTCAGCTCAAACTCTTGTAATTGAGCACCTCCTTGAATCTGGATATTTTCTCTTTTCGATTTTTGCTGAGACGCCAGTGCCGTTAAGCGGAAGCGTCCAAATTGTAATTCTGTTTTCAATCCAAACAAACTCTGCGCACCTTGTATCAAGGATCCTTTTAAAGGCAAGCTTACGTGACCGGCTTCTATACTTTTGACAATTTCGTCATCGCTAAAGTTGTCGGTAGAGTATTCGAGTTTCATCTGATTGTCAAAGTCAAATGTAGCTTGTGTGTTATAGTTGAACCCTAATTTTAGCTTCTCCCCGATCTGCCCAGTTGCACTCATCTGAATGGCCATATCAAAATCAAAACCTCCAGTCTTCTGCTGGCGAATGGTTCTGTTTGGGTCTTGAATTCTTTGGTAATCTACTCCGAAAGTCAGGTCGATGGTTCCTTGAGGTTTGATGTCTACTTTAGTTCCTCCGAATAAACGATTAACGATATCCCGGTCTACATCAATTTTTTCCAACGGATCGGCCAAACCACTATAGCCTTTACTACCGCTACTAACTCCGGCCAACTCCCTAAAGTACTGTTGGCGTTGTTCTTCTTCAGTATGTTTAAGATACTCTTCGAAGGTCATGTAAGTAGGCGTACGAAAGTAATCGTCTCCAATTCTTTCTGTTATTATGTACTTCCCCGTTGCTGGGTCGTACTCTACTTCCTGCTGAATGATACTAGGGTCACTGAGATCAAAAGGGTTAGCGTTTGGATTGTTGATAAAATCCCCCGTTCTATCTTTGAGTGGGATGGTATCCGTTTCTATCAGAATATCAACAATGAATGGATCAGCGAGGTTGGAACCGCCTGCAGGGTTAGTGGCAAGTATGCCAGACACCACTACGAAGAAGGTGAAACAGCTGAGGAGTAAATTTTTTATTTTCATAATGCTAAAAAGTACGAGACTTTAGAAAGTAAACCTTCAGGAGTTACGAGCCTTTTTAATACAACCGATGAACCACAGCGACACAGTATAATGTAACAATACTGTTGGGGATATATCCATAGGGACAATCCGCTGGTTCGGTTTGAGTAGAAAGAGCAAGTTTCCTATTTTGGGTTTGGTTAATTGTGTCTACAAAAGACAAGAGAATAACGTGTCTTAAGGTATATATTTGTCCACTATCATTTATTTAACATGTTTTGAGCGAAATACTTTTTCATCATTCGAAATGACTCCTCTTTATTAGCATTCAATAGTATTACGCACAAAAATAGACTTAGGAGTAAACATTTTCACCTTATCTCCTACGGGGAAAGGTATTTTTTGTTTACCAGTAAAGTCTCAGGCATCTACAAAGATGTTTGAGGCAAATGGTTGCTGTTATGTTGAAATAAATCAGGAAAGCTGTTTCAGGGCAATTTTTATCAATCCTTCCACATTTAAAATGTCATCCCGTTCCTTCAGAATTTGATTTAAGGCTTTTTGCACCTTGATTTTCTGAAAACCTAAGGCTGTCAATGCAGATAACGCTTCATCTCTTAAAGTATTGTTAACAGGCGTTAGTGTAAATGCCCCATCTCCCCCTTCTTTGATCATTTTATCCTTCAGATCAAGGATAACTCGTTTGGCTGTCTTGGGCCCTACACCCTTCACCTTATTAAAGGCTTGCACATTTTCACTGATAATCGCTGATCTTACCTCCTCAGCTGTCATTGTTGACAAAGTTACCTGCGCAGTAGCCGGCCCAATACCAGAAACCGAAAGTAACTGCTTGAATATTCGCCGTTCTGCTTCTTCTGCAAAACCAAATAGGGTCTGGCTATCTTCCTTCACATGCAGATAGGTATGAATTTTAATTTTCTCCAATTTCTCTATCTGACTGTAGGTTTGTAGGGTGATATTTACCTTATACCCTATACCTCCGCTCGTTTCTACCACGATGTAAGTGGGGCTTTTAAAAGCGATTAGTCCTTTTAGGAATACAATCATAGGTCAATTTTGGTGAATGAATATCCGATTTTGCGGTGGCGAAGGTACAAATTTTTATATTTGCGGGTAGTAAGGAAAGTGAGAATTAGATTTCATAAATTAAAGGCAACAGTTCGCTTCAGCACTTTCGTATTTATAGGGAAGCCAACTGCTAACTGTCGATAGCTAAAAGCCATCATACTCAATATATACAAATAAACAACCAATTAATGAACGTATTACTAATCGGCGGCGGCGGCAGAGAACATGCTTTGTCCTGGAAACTTTCACAGAGCCCACTTTGTGGTCAATTATTTATTGCCCCGGGAAATGCAGGCACTGCCAGTTGCGGTACTAATGTTAGTATTGACCTGAATGATTTTGAGCAGATGAAAGACTTTATCCTTGCAGAAGAAGTGGGGATGTTAATCATTGGGCCAGAGGAACCTTTGGTCAGAGGGATCTATGATTTTTGCAAAAGCAAGAAGGAATTGAAGAAGCTAGTTATAGTAGGGCCTTCTATGGAAGGTGCAAAACTGGAGGGGTCTAAGGCTTACGCTAAAAAATTCATGGCCGACTATGGCATTCCTACCGCAGCCTATCAGGAGTTCAATGCGGACAACCTGGAAGAAGGTTTTGCTTTCATTGATGCGCAAACGCCACCCATTGTTTTAAAGGCAGATGGTTTAGCTGCTGGTAAGGGGGTTTTAATTCTGGATGATAAAGAAGAAGCGAAAGAAGAATTACGCCAAATGCTAAATGGGAAATTCGGAGCCGCTTCTGCCAAAGTTGTGATCGAAGCATTTCTGGATGGAATTGAATTCTCCGTTTTCGTTTTGACAGATGGCAAGGATTATCAAATCCTTCCTATAGCTAAAGATTATAAAAGAATTGGAGAAGGTGACCAGGGCCCGAATACTGGTGGTATGGGGGCCGTCTCCCCTCCCCCATTCGTAGATGCTTCATTGATGGAGAAGGTAAAGACGCAGGTGATTGAGCCAACCATTCATGGACTCATGGATCGGAACATTACTTACAAAGGTTTTATTTTCATCGGCTTGATACGTGTTGGCGGAGAGCCATTCGTTATAGAGTACAATTGTAGGTTGGGTGACCCGGAAACGGAAGTCGTTATTCCTCGTGTACAAAATGATTTAATGGAATTATTTATGGCTATGGAGAATGGGGAATTGAGCGATACAACCATAACGCAGGATCCGCGTTCGGCGACTACGGTCATGTTGGTTTCTGGTGGTTATCCGGGGGCTTATGAAAAAGGAAAAGTGATTACTGGAGTAGACGGTGTTCGTAATAGTATTGTTTTCCATGCGGGAACGAAAACCAACGACGGTGCCTTAGTGACGAACGGAGGGCGTGTCATTGCGGTAACTTCTTTTGGGGAGGACTTTAAATCTGCCTTGGCTCTTTCGCAGGATGCTGCTGGGAAGATTGACTTTGAGGGGAAGTATTATCGGAAGGATATCGGGTTTGATTTGTAAATTAGCATTCCGTATTTTTTTTACCGCAACGGCGCAAAGAAACGCAACGTTAAGGGCCTCTCGAACCAAAAGCGCGAACATTTACTAAACTTTTCCAGTTTAGTAAATGTTCCATACGCACCTCTTTATAAAACGTTAAGGTCCTTTCGCTTGAAAAAACGTAGCGCCCTTT
This sequence comes from Saprospiraceae bacterium, assembly GCA_047626155.1. Classification (GTDB taxonomy): domain Bacteria; phylum Bacteroidota; class Bacteroidia; order Chitinophagales; family Saprospiraceae; genus CALGLS01. Next base: position 28,406 of record JBLHRR010000016.1, read on the forward strand.
GCGTCGTTGCGGTTAGATAAATTATCACATGTACCAAGTCCATCACATCCGGCAAATCGTAAAGGGGCAGTGGCTTCAGGAATCTCGGCCCGAAGCGCCAATTGCTCATTTATTACTGGATAGCCGACAGGTACTTTTTGCGAAGAGTGCTTTGTTCTTTGCCATCCCTGGGAAGCATCATGATGGACATGATTATCTGGAGCAAGCTTATCAGCAAGGGGTTCGTAATTTTATTGTTTCGAGGAGAACAAATACCTTAACGCCTGGCGCTAACATCATACTGGTAGACGATCCTTTAACAGCACTTCAACAAATTGCCACTTTTCATAGACAGCAGTTTGAGTTGCCTTGTATTGGTATCACGGGTAGCAATGGTAAGACTATTGTTAAAGAACTACTATTCCAACTACTTAGACATCAATATAAAATAGTGCGAAGCCCGAAGAGTTACAATTCTCAGGTAGGGGTTCCTTTATCTGTTTGGCAAATGGAAGAGATGCACAATTTGGGGATTTTCGAGGCTGGAATTTCGGAGCCGGGGGAAATGGAACGACTGGCACCAATCATCGATTGTCAGATTGGTGTGTTTACGAATATAGGACCGGCCCATGCGGAAGGTTTTGAATCGAAGGAGGAGAAAGTGTACGAAAAATTGAAATTATTTAAAGACTGTAAAACTATTGTTTACTGTAAAGATAAACCTATCATAGCGGAAGCACTAATCAAAAAACAGGCTCTCATAAAAACTAAAGGAGAACAATTAACAACAAAGGACAAAACATTGTTTAGCTGGTCGAGGAATACGGAGGCGGATTTACAAATAAAAGAAACGACTACAAAAGATACGTATTCCAGAATCGTAGGTATATTCAGAGGGGAGGAAATGTTTTTGGAGGTTCCATTTTTTGACGCCGTCTATTTGGAGAATGTGATTCATTGCTGGGCGGTGGCTTTACACCTGGGACTTTCGCCGGAGTATTGTTACATGCACGCAAAAAGCCTAGAGTCGGTGGAGATGCGCTTAGAGTTAAAGCAGGGCATTAACAATTGCACTATTATTAACGACAGTTATAACGCAGACCTGGGCTCTTTGCAAATCGCCTTACAGTTTTTGGCGCGGCAACAAGAACAAAAAAAACGGACGCTGATTTTATCGGACATTTTGCAGAGTGGCCAATCAGCAGACGGGCTTTATGAGGAGGTGGCCCGATTGCTTTCAGAACAGCAAATTAGTAAGCTGATTGGTATTGGCGAAAGCATTCCTACAATTGCTGATTTTTTACCGAAAGGAGTTAATACTAGTTTTTACAACAATACAAACACATTCCTATCGCAGCTCTCGCCCGAACAGTTCCAACAGGAAACGATTCTATTAAAAGGAGCACGTCAATTTGAATTTGAAAAAATTGCTAACCGGCTTTCGCAAAAAGTACATCGAACCGTTCTGGAAATCAACCTAAATGCACTTAGTCATAATTTACATGTATATAGTCGCTATCTGGAGGCAGGAACGAAGATGATGGTGATGGTAAAAGCTTCTGCCTATGGAAGCGGCAGTGTAGAAGTAGCGCGTTTGCTGGCTTTTAATAAAGTGGATTACTTAGCTGTAGCTTATACCGATGAAGGCATTAACTTACGGAAGGCTGGGATCCAATTACCCATTATGGTTTTAAACCCAGAGAAAAGAAGTTTGGAAGAGCTATTTCGACATGACCTAGAAGCCCAAGTTTACAATCTTTCTTTGCTCAGAAGTATTGTTGCCTTGACAAAGAACTCCGTTGAGCCAGAGGCATTCCCAGCGCGCACCCTTAAATCCCTAAAGGGACATCAGCCCGCATCTGAACCAGGATCGCTAGACTCCTCAAAAGGCCAGAAAAAAGAGATCCTCATTCACCTAAAGTTAGACACAGGAATGAATCGCCTAGGATTCAGGGAAGGCGACATCGACGATTTAACAATAATTTTACAAAACAATCCTCATTTAAAAATTCAATCTATTTTCTCACATATGGCTGGAAGTGAAACAGCGGAGCACGATGCTTTTACCCTCTCTCAAGTGGAACGATTTAACGGAATGCATAATAACATCACAAGCATACTCGCATATAAACCCATGCGACATTTGTTAAACTCAGGAGGTATCATTCGTTTTCCAAAACAGCACATGGAAATGGTCCGCTTGGGGATTGGTTTGTATGGCGTAGATTCTTCTGGAGAAATACAAGATCAGTTGGAGGTCGCCCTTACGTTGAAAGCGAGTATTTCTCAGATTAAAAAGGTGAAGGCCGGAGAAACGATTGGCTATAGTCGGAAGGGAGTAGCGCCTCATGATATGCGAATTGCTACAATTAGTATTGGCTATGCCGATGGCTTGTTGCGCTCCGCAGGAAACGGGCAACATCGTGTAGGCATTGGAGGAAAACTAGCGCCTGTTGTCGGAAATGTTTGCATGGATATGTGCATGGTGGATGTATCCGATATCCCTGAAGCAACGGAAGGAGCCGAGGTCATTATTTTCGGAGAGCGGCCTACCGTGACTGATTTGGCAATAGCCATGGGAACGATTGACTATGAGGTTTTCACGGGGGTATCTGGAAGAGTTCGCCGGGTATATGTGGAGGAGTAGGGAAAAAAGTCTCAGAAATCCTAACTACTTTTGTCGCTCAAAAAAAAGTACCATGTCCCGTCAAGCCCGTCTCAATATGATCCTGCTCATTTTCATTGCCTATATTCTCGCAGATATTTATACTTACTTTAGTCTCCGCACCCTTGTTGGCAAGAAATTCAGAATACCTTTCACTATCATCTACTGGCTGCTCAGCATCTTCATTTTCTATTGCTTTTACCAGACCTTTACTGCGATGCAAGCTGGTTCTATTTTTAGAGAGGCTTCCTATGCTATTTACTTCGGACTTTTTCTGACTGCTCTGATCACGAAGTTTGTTTTTGCGGCAGCGATGTTAATACAAGATGTAGGTTTATTGTTAATTGGTCTTTTCAATTTAATCACTCAACGAAAAAAACCGGCCCTCCCCTCCCGTCGACGTTTTCTGACCATGACTGCTGCAGGAATTGCGACTGTACCTTTTCTTACCATGCTTTATGGAATTACGAAAGGGAAATACAATTTCAAAGTTAAAAATATCCCCTTGTCTTTTAAAAATTTGCCGAAGGCTTTCGATGGATTTAAAATCGTACAAATTTCGGATATGCATTCTGGGAGTTTGGATTCAGTAAGTGCCATTGACCGTATGGTTGGATTGATCAATGAGCAGTCGCCGGATCTGGTTCTATTTACTGGAGACTTGGTAAATTCTGATAAAGATGAAGTGGATCCTTTTATTGAAACCATGAAAAAAATTAATGCTCCATTTGGTAAATTTTCTGTTTTAGGCAATCACGATTACTATGGCGCACCGCGTAATGGAACTAAGGAAGAGGAAGATACTTATTGGTCGGACTTCAGTGATAAATTTCGACAGATGGGTTTCCAATTATTGAATAATGAAAATGTAGCCATTGAAAAGAGCGGGGAGTCTCTTCGTCTTTTAGGTGTAGAAAATTGGGGACATGCCCGCTATTTTCCAAAACGAGGCGATCTGGATAAGGCCCTAGTCAATACAGCTCCCGATGACTTTTGCATTTTACTTTCTCACGATCCAAGCCATTGGGATAACAAGGTATTGACGCATCCTCGGCATATCCATCTTACGCTGAGTGGGCATACGCATGGGGCGCAATTTGGGATCAATATTCCGGGTTTCAAGTGGAGTCCGATACAATATCGATATCCGAGATGGGACGGCTTGTATGAAGAACAGCAACAATATCTTTATGTAAACCGAGGCTTTGGCTATCTGGCCTTTCCGGGCCGGGTAGGAATGTGGCCAGAAATAACGGTATTTGAGCTGTCAGCAGAGGTTTGATATCCAGGGAGTGCCTTAGGTACGATAGTTGTCTTTATAAGGTGTCCAACTATCATATGATTAAAAGATCACTCCCACTATGTACACCTTTCCTTTGAGATTTTCCATTGCATTTACCTTTCTTATATTCTTCTTTTACCTGCCTGTTTTACAGAGTCAGGCAAATCATAAACTAAATTTTACGGTTATAAATAGCACCGATGGATTGCCTAATAATAATGTCAATGACATTGTGAAAGACAACCTTGGGTTTATCTGGATAGCTACCAATGACGGTCTTTGCCGCTACGAATCTTCAAATCACGTGAAGATATACAAGGAAAATGACTCGCTCATTCCCACAGGTTTAAAGAGTAGTAATATCCGTTCTCTTTTTGCGGACAGCAAGGACAATCTTTGGATTGGAACGGTACTAGGCGGGCTTAGCTGTTATCATCAACCGACCAATACCTGGACAACTTATCGCCACGATTCAGAAGATCCGAATAGTATCAGTAGTGATGAAGTTTTGACCATTATGGAAGATCGTAAGGGACAAGTTTGGGTTGGCACAGAAAATGGGCTTAACGTTTTCCATCCGGAAACAGCCACTTTCACTTCTTTTTTACCGACTAAAAATAAAGCCAATACCTTGCGCGAAGAAGCCATACTATCCATTATGGAAGATGACAAGGGACTATTGTGGGTAGGCACTTGGGCGGGCGGCTTCTATCTTGTCCTCCCTGCTGCGGATGGTAATATTGAGCATACAGCATTTCGAAGATTTCAACCTTTTGAAGATCTACAAGCAAGTAGCATTTGGAAAATTTATCAAGACAATGACAAACGATATTGGCTGGGTACCCACGGCGGTGGGTTGTTGAATATGACTCTTCCAAAAGAAATTAACAATAATATTACCAATCAAAACTGGAAGCCTTCTTTTCACCCCATAGTGCTCAATACGACAGATGACACTCAGCTTTCCGGGGGGATTATCACTGACGTCCTTCAAGACAAAGAAGGGCATTTATGGGTCTCTACGCTTAGTGGTTTGAGATTGATCCAACCTCAGGACCTAAACCTTGAGGCAAATAAAACTGGATCTGATTTCCTGCATTTGACCTGCACCCCTTACCGCTATAATCCCGACGATCCTAAATCTATTACCCACAATAATGTAAGCAGCATTTATGAAGACGATCAAGGTATCGTTTGGCTGGCAACCAACAGTGGTATTAGTAAGTACAATTGGTACACCAATCAGTTTGAAGGACATGAGCTTTTTCAACAAATTTCCGATAAAACAGAAACTCAAAATTATTATATTGATGAAAAAGGACTGGTATGGATCACTACGGATGACAAGGGCTTAATGCAATACGACGTGAATACAAAAGTAGTAAGTGAGTTCAAGTATAACAACTTATTGACGAACCTCAATGTAACAGCCATGCACAGTCCTGACGGGCTACATTTATGTATTGGAACAAAACAGGGTGTTTCTTTGCTCAACATGAAGACAAAAGAAGTTATCAATTTTCCGACTCCAGAATGGCTCAAATTCCAACACCCTGATTTCAATATTACTACCTTGTATTACGACAGCCAAAACAGGATTTGGCTGGGAACTCCTAATGGTTTATTTGTAGTGAATGGTGTAAACCGAGAATATACCTATTACCAGCATGACCGAACGGTCCCTCACTCTATTTGTGACAACTCCATCAACTATATTATGGAAGATCACCGTGGGAATATCTGGATAGCAACTTACAATGGCCTCAGCCGCTTAGACCATAAGACGGGATTCAACAAAATGATATTTGAATCATTCAAGCACGATACAGAAACTCCCGAAAATAGTATTCCCTCTAATAGGTTGACTTCTATTGTAGAAATAGAAGGCAAACTATACATTGGCAGTATCAACGGTTTGTCCAGCTATGATCCGGCGACTAAGCAATTTATTGACCTAAGTAAAAATAAGGATAAGTATTGTTTTCAAAGTTTGGAAAAAACGAAAGAAGGGAATATTTGGGCGAGTACCACAGGAGGTATTGTCTTTTACGATATGGATAAAGCCACTTTTAATAGGTTTGAAAAAGCGGATGGATTGGGAGACATTACCTTTCGGACAGGGTCAAGCGGACAAGACGAAAAAGGAAATTTCTACTTTGGAAGTCGCCGTGGAATCACTCGTTTCAACCCAGAAAAACTCATCAGAAATCGGGACTTCCCTCCCGTGCATATTACAGAGATAAAAACCATGAGTCCGAATGAAGTAAAGCAGGTAAGCGGTATTTTTCAAGAAAAACTAGTCTTGAATCACGACGACTATTATCTATCAATTGATTTTGCAGGACTCAATTACAACCGATCTGAAAAGAACAGATATGCTTATCAGTTGATTGGGTTTGACAAAGAGTGGGTATATGAGAACCACAATCTTTCTGCGGTATACACTAACCTTAAGGCTGGGGAATATCAATTCCATGTAAAAGCTGCCAATAATGACGGCCTTTGGAATGCAGTTGGACAAACTTTATACATTACGGTGAAACCTGCTTTCTGGGAAACCAGTTGGTTTATCGGTGGCTGTATCTTTCTTTTAAGTTCTTTTATTTTTGGCTTGTTTCAACTGTACACTAAGAACGTACGGTCAAGAAATAACAAATTGCAACATTACAATGAAAAACTTAACAATGAAATTACAGAACGTAAAAAAGTAGAGACCGCGCTTTACGAACGCGATCAGCATCTGGAGAAACTAGTTACGGAAAGGACAGGACAACTAAAAGTAAAAAACAACGAGGTAAAAGAATTGTTAGACAAAATAACGATACGAAACGAAGAATTAGAAACCATTATAGATCAACGAACAAAAAGTCTTAGAAGTTCAAATGACGAGCTCATACGTTCCAATAAAGACTTAGAGCAATTCGCTTATATCGCCTCACATGATTTGCAGGAACCTCTGCGTACCATTGGGAGTTTCATTGGTTTATTGGGCCGAAACTACAAAGAGCAACTTCCAGAAGAAGCCTTGCAATACATTGCTTTTGCAAATGATGGAGTACATCGGATGTCGAATCTTATTAAAAGTTTGTTGACCTATTCTAAAGTAGGCCGAGAAGGAATTGAATTTTCAATTACCAATCTCAATTTTCTTTTAAGTTATAAACTGATAGACCTCGCTAAAAAAATAGAAGAGCGAAATGTTGTTATTGAAATGGATTGCCTTCCTGAGATTCATTGTGAACAAAACCAACTGGGAATGGTGTTTTATAATTTAGTAAACAATGCCATCAAATTTAACAATAGTACTACACCGACTATCAAAATCAAGCGGCATGATGATGCACCTGAAGGGTTTTGGAAGTTTTCGGTACAGGACAATGGGATCGGAATTGACGAGAAGTATCAGGAAAAAATATTTGAAATCTTTAGTCGTTTACATGGACGTGAGTATGAAGGAACCGGGATTGGCCTGGCACTTTGTCAGAAGATTGTTTATGCCCACGGTGGAAAAATCTGGCTAGAGTCTACAAAGGGAGAAGGCACTACTTTTTTCCTAACCATTTCTAAGCAAATAAAGGAGCTGGTAGAAGAGGAGGAGGAGGACAACGGAAAAACCTTGCTGAAAAAAATGTACAATTAAGCATATACCGGAACTTGCTGTACACTTTTTGCCCAGCCCAACCCCCAGCCCTTAAAGGCAGGGTTGATCAGTTCTAATTGAAAATGGGTGATTTTTTAAAATCAAAATTAAAATGTGAATCAAAATCAAAACCTTCTAGCATGAATTCCATGTATAGGGCTTTTAATTTTGATTAATAATTTTTCTTCAAAGCTCCCTTTTAGGCAGAACTGATCAGCCCTCCCCTAAAAGGGGAGCCGCTATCCGCAAACATATCGGTGAAATAGAAACTTATTTCTGAAAAATGTACCGTAGCTTATAAGAACCATTACTTGCTCAGTACTAAAACCCGACTACGCCTCCAAAGCGTAATCCCCAGGAGAAAGAAGAAATATCACTTCCGTATAAATTGGAGTTTCCATGCTGTTGGTAGCGGAAAATTGGCTGTAATTGGAACGAAAACCTTTCGGTTACAGCATAGCTCAAATAAGGTTGTAATTGATAAGACAAGAAAAATTGTCGATACGGAACCCCATTGTTATCTTTAGAGTCATATTCAGCAATCGAACCTTCTGTATCTAAGGACATTCCTTTTTGGCTGATAATGTAGTTCAAGCCTAGTCCTAATTCTACACCAAGTTCAAATGCAGCAAAGTCTTTTGACGTACCAATCATTATTGGAACGGATAAAATCTTTTGTTGATTATTATGCTTTACTTTTCTGGTTGCTATGGCGTCTATCAAACCTAGTGATTCGTAATCCGGAACTACCGCTAGGGTATCCCATTCTTCAATGTAATTAAATTCAGTACGAGTGTTCAAATATTCAAAACCGGTACTCAGATGGATTTTCTTTGTCAAATTCCATTGTAACGAAATCGCAATGGATTGGCCTAAATCTACACTGGTAGCCTCCTCCAATATTTTTTTAGTATTTGCTTGACTGTTGTTTTGAAATAAACTTGACCAGCCCACCAGCCCCGCAAATACACCGACTTTCATATTTCTATTTCTTCCTTTCGGCTCCACTGGAATAGTTGGTTTCCTATCTACTTTGGAAAGATCTCTAAGCGCTGCAAATGGGAAGTCACCATAAGCGATTGGCAGTAAGAGTTCGCTTAGACTTCCTGTTGTAATGCTAATGTTTTCTTCTGATTCTTTTGATTCTTCTAATTCTATACTTTTCGATACAGCGGCATTTTTTGATTCCTCAACAAGTACAAGTCCTTCTTTTTGTTGTTCAGTCTTCTTGCCTAACGAATCGGTATCTTTTTGTTTTCCTAATTCATTTTGACTTACTATATTTTCATTTATGGTTCTAGTCTCTTCCGGATAAAAACGTAAGTCTTCTGTTTTCCTACTCTCAATTCCGTTCTCAATTTTCGTTTTCACAAAAGCATTTTCATCAGTTTCAATATTTGACTTAGCGATTATTGCTTCTCTTGTTGAATCTTCATCAGGCGATATACTATTTTTAGCACGCTCTTCACTTATATTTTCATCAGATTGGTTCGGCTTTTCTAAATCATTTTTAGCCCTTTCATTTAATTTCAAATTATCCTCTTCTTCAACTTTACGATCTGCATGACCAACTACTTCCTTCTCCTCCCCTTTCACGGTTTCCGTTAAAGGTTTCTCACCAATAGGTGTATTTTCTGTTTCAGCAATAGGCGTATTTTCTTTTGTCATAAAAAAGAACCCTCCCAAACCGGTAAAAACCAACAATAACAACAAAAGCAAATACCGATTCCGATCAAAGAAATTTCGCTTAGCCACAACCACCACATCCTCTTCAGGAAGTGCATTGGAGATATTCTCCCAGATTGCTCCTGGGTCAATTCCATCCGTAGACTTCGCCTCTTCAAAACGGTTTTTATATTCTTTTTCGAAAGGATTCATAATCTATTAATTATAAGTAAACTCAAATTTTTACACAAAAAACAACCCACCTGGTTTCAGAATCTTTCACTCTCTGAAATTCCCTAAGCTCCTCTTCCTATCGTTGTTTCATTTAGTAAATTTCAGGGTAGCTTCTGAAGTTAATTTTTTTTTTGTCGCCATATAGTGAGCGGAAATCATCTGGCAATTTATCTTTCAACCAAGCCTTACCTCTAGACAATCGTTGCCGGGACAAGGATTCATCTATTCTCAATATTTTCGCGATCTCCTGGTGACTAAAGCCATCTACAACGAAAAGGTTAAAAACGGCGTAATAATTCTCAGGTATTTTCTTCATCCACAACAATAGTTCTTCATTCGATAGTTTTCCTAATACGGTCGGGTCCAGTTGTGGTTCATGAATCGGCAAAACCAACTCCTGTGTCACATTCCTTTTTCCCTTTTCATTAGCCTTCAAACAATAATTAATGGCAATTCTAGTCGCCCAAGTTTTGAAGCTCGCTTTATGAACATCGAACTGATTAAGATTTTTAAAAAGGCTGATGAACGTTTCCTGAAGCACATCACTTCGATCAGACCACAATCGGCATTCACAATGGAAACTCCTGTAGTGGTTTGGCCATTGGGGTTAGTAAAAGTATAAATACATTCATCACCAATGTTTAGCTCCAATGCAGGGCAGTCTAAGAGTGGATTTAAAGCGGTGTCATCTGCATCGTCGTTATTACAAGAGGTAAATAAAATCGTTGCTAGTAATAATAAAGGTAAAAACTTAAGAATCTTTTTCATGATAGTAAATTTCAATTTGTTGAGTAATATAGGATTCCACATTTGTAAAGGTCAGAATGAGTCGACGTCATTTATGTTTCATCCAAATAAATAATAAAACGTTATCAATAACTTGTTTCTACTCTTTATATCCACGCTATGGGAGGGATGTGACAGTGGGGGTGATTTTTTTATTTTATTTTTACAATTCATGATTCTTCTATTGCGATCGCGGGAGTTAACCACAAAGGGCACGAAGTGGCACAAAGTTTTTTTTTGATAGTATCGGGACTTCATTTTTTTTCTTCACCCCATAAGGTTCACAACGTTAAATCCACTTTCGCTCGAAAAACGTAGCGCTCCCATTCGACAAGCTCCTGGCAGACATTATAAATAAAAGGACTAAATTTGTTTTTTGAAACACCACATAAATAATATTATGTCAGATTTAAAAATAAGAAATGTTGTTGCTGGAGATTTAGATAAATTAAAAGCTGTTATTGACTCTTCTGAATTATTTCCATCTGAATTGTTAGACGATATGATTAGTGGCTATTTGGCTGGGTATAAAGACAGTCTGTGGCTAACTGGTGACAGTGACGAACCTACTTTTATTGCCTACTGTGCAGCGGAGCAAATGACGGAGGGCACTTGGAATTTATATTTGATTTCGCTTCATGAAAGTATGCAGGGCAGTGGCATTGGTCGAAAAGTTTTGACGCATGTCGAGGAGGAACTAAAGCAACGAAACGTGCGGATTTTGATTATTGAGACTTCCGGCTTGGAAAGCTTTCAATCTACCAGAGACTTTTATGCTGAAGCTGGTTATACGGAGGAAGCTAGGATTAGAGATTTTTACCAGGCAGGAGAAGATAAGGTTGTTTTCTGGAAATCGTTAACCCATTCGCGCTGAAAATTCTTCCCACCAACTTATACCAATCGGTAGATTTACGCCACCCGCATTTAGCGCAACAGCATAGGAACGATGAACTCGAACAAAGTCTTTTTCTGACAGCTGCTTCATCGCAGATCCGAGACTTCCCTTCACCACCAACTTGTCTGTTTTAATGTGAATGCGCACATAATCTTTTAAGGTTTCGATATACAAAATATCACTAAGCACGATTTCATGATGTGTCCGATTGACATTGAAAAAGATGTGATCGGCACTCTCTAAGTCTTTTATATTCTCTGGAGCAACAAGGGCTGAATTTCGCGCCCGGTAACGATCTACTGCTTTGAGGAAGCGATCAAAAGCAATGGAGTTTTGTTTAATAAAATAAAACAATAGCTCTCCATTACCTATCTCTTTTTATTCTTTGTTCAACAAATAATCATCTATACTCTCCTAACTCCAATTCTACGACTAAACATAACAGAGCATTAATTTAAACCACTGCCGTAGTTTGGGAGGTGCGTTTGCGATATTCTTCTTTTGTTCAAAAAATAATCACTTATGTTTCCCTAACGGCAAATCAACATCTAAAAGCTTTAAAATGCTCCATCTGGTTTTTTTTCTTTGTAATTTTGAGTCTATAAAACATTAGTATTACAAATTAAAAAAGAATACCCAATGAAAAGAAATCCATTACAATCCTTGAGCTATTTATTTATTTTAATACTATTAAATAGCGTCGCTGTAAATGCGCAATGGGTTCCAGTCAGTTCTCCTCCACCAAATTTTAGAACGGATCACACCTACGGATTTTCGCTTGAAGGGAAAGGCTATTTAGTAGCAGGCACAACCTCCAACGGAAATTTTTCGAACAACTTTTACCAATACGACCCTCTAATCGATGAGTTCACTCAACTTGATGATTTTCCAGGAGGTGCTCGTGGCTTTGCCATTGGAGATGATTGGGATGGAAAAGCTTATTTTGGTTTTGGCATTGCTAATGGTAGCAATATACAAAATGACTTATGGCAATATGATCCAACAACCGCTGTCTGGACTGAATTAGCAGAATGCCCCTGTTCTGCAAGATTCCACCCTGCCATGATTGCTCACAACGGAAAAATATTTGTCGGAATGGGAGCTGGCTCCTTTGGTGATTTAAAAGATTGGTGGATTTATGACATTGCATCTGATAGCTGGACAGAAGGGACAGAATTTCCGAGTACGCAGCGCCATCATCCTTATCAATTTGGAATAGGTGATTACGTTTATACCGGATTCGGTCACGGTGGCGCGAATATTTACAATGCTTGGTATCAATATGACCCTGCGAATGACAGCTGGGATCAAATGGAATCGTTGCCCGCTGAAGGAAGAGTGGCCGGTACACAGTTTTCCTGGACTGGAAAAGGCTACGTATTAAGTGGCGAAGGAGCAGACCACAGAGCACTAGATGAGGGAGAATTCTGGAGCTACGATCCACTTACTGACAGTTGGGAGCAATTACCTTCACATCCGGACAAAGGCAGATGGGCTCCGGCTTCTTTTTTGATTGACAACGAAATCTATATTTTTAACGGAGTCGTTCGTTCTAGTGATGGTGGTAACTCTTCCCATCCTAATGATTCTTATAAATTTAACTTAAACGGTGATGAAATGACCTCCACTGAGGAGTTGGAAAAAGAAGCCAATTTCAGCCTTCATCCAAACCCGGTTAGTGATTACCTTAGCATTGAAACGGCATCAAATATTAAGTCTTCAGCCGAATTCAACATCTTTGATGTTTTAGGGAATACGGTCTTAAACTTTGAGGTTGCAGACAAAAAGGAAGTGGATATTTCTGCCTTGGCTAATGGCGTTTATTTCGTCCGTATGGATGGAGAAGCTGATGTGATCCAAATCATTGTGAATAGATAAGTAACAACGAAAAATTCACTTCCCGATTTGGAAACAATTATGTAAATCAAACCGACCACAGAGAGAGTGGTTTGTATAATTGTTTCCACGAAAGAAATCGGGAAATTATTTTTTGTGTAATACTAAAGCAGTTGAAGAACATAAAAAGCGCCAGCTATCCAATAAAGGATGTCTGGCGCTTTTTTTATTAGTATCTTCCTTTTTTAAACATCAACTGAGTTAGATTGTTATAAATCTAAAACCCATTAGTATAGAAATTTTTCCCAGGGATCAAGGTGTAAATGCTAAAAAACAAGTGCCATGAAATTGAATATAAACGATACTTTCAATAAAGAACTTCCTGCGGACCCAATTCTCGAAAACAGCCGGCGTCAAGTAACGGACGCCTGTTTTTCCTTCGTCAATCCGGCGATTCCGGCTGAACCAAAACTGCTACATATTTCTAAGGAAGTCGCTTCTTTTTTAGGACTTTCTGAGGAAGACATTGCTTCCAAAGAATTCTTGGACGTTTTTACCGGAGCTAAAATACTGGATGGCAGCCGACCTTATGCCATGTGCTACGGCGGACATCAGTTCGGTAATTGGGCAGGCCAATTGGGAGACGGTCGCGCCATTAACCTGGCAGAAGTACTGCATAATAAACAACGGTGGACGCTCCAACTAAAAGGTGCGGGGGCAACCCCCTACTCCCGTCGGGCCGATGGATTAGCGGTGCTCCGCTCTTCTATCCGGGAGCACTTGTGCAGTGAAGCCATGTTTCATTTGGGTGTTCCAACTACTCGTTCTTTGTCTTTATCCCTTTCCGGAAGTGAAGTGTTACGAGATGTAATGTACAACGGAAATTCTGCCTACGAAAAAGGAGCCATCGTTTGTCGAGTCTCTCCTTCTTTTATCCGCTTTGGCAATTTTGAAATCCTAGCCAGCAGAAAAGATCATGTCACTTTGAAAAAACTGACCGACTATACCATCAAACATTTTTTCCCCGAAATAAAAACAACAGGCAAGGAGGCTTATATCCAGTTCTTCAATTCGGTATTAGATAAAACTTTAAAAATGGTGGTCGAATGGCAACGGGTTGGCTTCGTGCACGGCGTCATGAATACGGATAACTTATCCATCCTTGGACTTACCATTGACTATGGCCCCTATGGCTGGCTCGAAGGTTACGACAAAGAATGGACGCCCAATACTACAGACCGCCAAAATCGACGGTACCGATATGGACAACAAACTTCGGTAGCGCTATGGAATCTTTACCAACTGGCTAATGCTCTTTTCCCTTTGATAGAAGATTCTAAACCACTGGAAGATGCACTGGAAAGATATAAAATGGATTTTGCGCAAGCGAATACAGAAATGATGAAATCGAAGTTGGGTTTGGTTACTGATCACAAGGATGATACATTATTGTTTTCTACCATTGAAGAAACGCTTTCTTTAACGGAGACGGACATGACTATCTTTTTCAGATTGCTTGGTCGGGTTTCAAAGACAGATGATTCTGAGCTTATGTTGGCACAAATAAAAAAGGCGTTCTACAAACCGGAAGAATTGACTGCTGAAGTTTCTGATCAGTGGTTGCATTGGCTGAAGAACTATGGTGAGCGTTTGCAACAAGAAGAACTTTCTGATGTGGAGCGTAGGGTTATGATGGAAAAAGTGAACCCTAAATATGTTTTGCGAAATTATATGGCGCAGGTGGCTATCGATGCTGCGGATGAGGGGGACTATAGTGTTATTGAGGAGTTGTATCAGTTGCTTAAACGGCCTTATGCCGAGCAGGTGGGGATGGAGAAGTGGTTTGTAAAGCGGCCGGAGTGGGCGCGGGATCGGGTTGGGTGCTCTATGTTATCTTGTAGTTCTTAGCTCGCGGGCGCAGCCGAACTCGACCCGAGCTGCGGCTCGGGGTAAATGTAGGGTCGACTCCTCCGGAGTCTTGCCTGTGGTACGTGAAGTGCGTGTACTTTCGGCTGTCCTTTTTCTGGGTTCTTTTTCGTTTTCGTTAGAAATCGTGACCGACGTGGAAGTAAAAGTTTAGGTTGTTCTGGTTGATGTTGTATTCTGTGGAGAAGGTTATGGGGCCGAGGCGGGTTACCATGCCTAGTTCCAGGCCGAGGCCATAGATATAGTCTGACTCTGTGATTGTCTTGTTAGAAACAACTCCTCCTTCTATGGCTTTTGTTTTTTGTTCATAGTAACCGCCGTTAAAAATCAGGGTAGTGAAAATTTCTTTGACTACTTCGATTTGTACTTTCCCGGAACCTAGGACAAAGGCGGACACAGGCATTTCCATATAGCGTAGCCCTGAGAAATTGAAATGCGTTTTTTCGTTGGGTAGTAGGCGGCCCAAATAAAAACGATGGAAATAATTATTCTCCACAAATTGAGTGTAGCCTCCGTTCACTTCGAATACTAGACTCGCTCTTTTAGTTACTGAAAATGCTTTGCTAAACTTTAGGCCCAGCATGAAGTTCTCCCGACCAATGGTGGAGATGCTGTCTATTACTTTTCTTTCTATTTTTCGGCTGAAGCTATATTTCCCCCACACTTCAAAATGGTGCCCTTTTGTTGGAAAATGTATTTCATCATAAGTATCATTTAGGAAGCGGACTTGCCCATAAGCTCCATCTGTAGTTAGATTGTTATCATCGGCATCAAAATACTCTTCGCTGCGGACATATCGTTCCAAACCTGCGCCTATGGACATCAGATAACGGTTGTGCAATGTCGAAAACAGCTTAACTTCTGTTACCATGTGCCGGATATCGAAATTTTCGACTTTGTTGCCACCTTCGAATTCTTGTCCGGGAAAGAAATTGAGTCGACCTCGAAGGTGCGCACCTAGGTTGGGGCGGCTTGCTGTGTGTACAAAGTAATCTACGTCCAGTGAAGGATTTTCAGAAACCTTTAGATCAACGTTAAACTTGGAACCGTTGAAGATTCGGTTTCGCAAGGTCAAATTTAATAAGACGGCTGCTTTTAATCGGGAGTCGTAGTTAGCGCTTACTCGGACAAACTCGCCCTTTTGTGTTTCTACAATAATTTTTAAAATATAAGCATCCTTCTGACTAGTAGGTATTAACCGATAATTGGCCAAAGCGACCAATTCACTACCGTATAAATTTTTCAGTCGATTTTCCACAGCATCTAAAGTATATTCCTTATCCTTTTTTATTTGCAATGAATTACGGATTCGCTTTGCCCCTTTTGGATCGCAGCCTACTATTTCCAACTCCACCACTCTAAAGCGCTCTGGGATGTAGACTCCTCTTGGTTTCAGTGGTTTTCTATTTTTCAACAATGGTCTTACTTCTGCTATTTTTTCCTTAGTTGCCTTTATACCGCGAACCATCAAGGCATCGTTTTTGTCGAAAGACAATGCTGAAATATCTGCAATTTCAGGGCTGATGACGATGTCGGCTAATTTAGCCTCAGCTATATTTGATTCCGAAATTCGGTAACTGCTCGTCTGATCCAATACATCCATGATACTTTCCAGAGAGGAGCGGTCATAGAGCGGGGCGCCGATATCTACAGCGATGACTTTATCGGCCCCTAGTTTAATTACGTCTTGCACTGGTAAGTTTCTTGTTACTCCTCCATCTATTAAAATCATGCTGTCTATTTCGGCAGGTACAAAAACGGAGGGAATGGACATACTCGCTCGCATGGCATTGGCAAGATCTCCTTTTCCATAAGCGATGGCTTCTCCTGTTTCGAAATTGGTTGCAATGGCTCGAAAAGGAATATCGAAGTCATCGAAGTCATAAATTCCATGTGCCGGAATGGTTAGGCGAGAGAGTAGCAATGATATTTTTTTCCCTTTTACGATACCTGTTGGAAGGCCAACTTTGCCATTTATTAATGGAAACCGTAATTGGTATCGCTCTGCTACATAACGTTCTTCAATTGGAAAATAGGTTCTTTCCAATTCATCATCAAAGTAGTATTCCCAATCTATTTCCATGGCCAATCTTTCTAGATCTTCAATGGAATAACCAATGGCATAGAGGCCACCTAAAATAGAGCCGATGCTTGTACCGGCAATCATATCTGGTCGAAAACCTTCATCTTCTAACACTCTAATTACACCTACCTGTGCGATTCCTTTGGCACCACCTCCGGATAGGGCGAGGCCTACTTTTTCTTCATTGGCTTGCGCTAAAAGGTCTGATGGATTGGTAAGTAAAAATACCATCGCAACAATAAGTATTACACTAAAGGGTAAGGGAGTGGCTTTTATTTTCATGATTAAGATTTTTCTGGAATCCGTCTCTTAATTATAAAGCAAGGCATATCCATTTAAGGAAGTTGCAATCAGTAACCACAAAAAGTAAGGCAGTACTAACAATGCCTTTTCTTTCATGGAAGATCGGAAACCGAACAAAAAATACCCGACCAATAGGGTAAGCGTTGAAATGATAATAAGTGCAGGTAAAATGGAATGGAACTTAAAAAATACGGGATTCCAGACCACGTTTAAAATCCATTGAAGAACAAATAATCCGATCAGCGTCTTTTGGTTTGAGATCGCTTTCCAGGCATAAGCCATATAAATAGAGAAACAAATCATAATCATAGACCAGGCCGCTCCGAAGACCCAACCGGGAGGAGTCCAGGGAGCTTTATTCAAGGTAGCATACCACTCAGAAGTTACTCCATCGGTCGTAAAGAAGCCCCCAAGACCAAGGGCTGCAAAATTGATCACTAAAAATATTAGCATTCGGATAAGCATTTATTTTTTTTTTTGTATAAAAATCGTATTTTGCATTTAGGTTAACTTTAAAGTATAAGTCAAAACGGGTAAATGCCCCTATATTATCACTGTTACTGACAGCGGCCCAAAATAACAAAAGAATTTTCATTTGGTTTTTTATAGGTGGTCTTTCTCTCGAAAGATCGCCTATTTTTATTTCATGATAAACTCCTTCACTGTATTCCTTCCCAACTGATGCATGTGCACCTCATCCGGTCCATCTGCCAAACGAATGGTTCTAGCATAAATCCAGGATTCTGCCAATGGCGTATCCTGACTTACCCCCAATCCGCCATGCGCCTGAATGGCACGATCTATAACATTACAAGCCATTTGTGGGCATACAATTTTGATCATACTAATCAAGCTTTTCGCTTCTTTGATTCCAAAACGATCTATTTTGTCAGCAGCAGACAGCGTAAGTAAACGAGCCTGTTCTATTTCACATCTTGATTTCGCAATATCCTGACGAATGCTACTAAAATCTTTTATCACACGACCGAATGCAGTTCGAGTTGCTACCCGCTCACACATCAACTCCAATGCTCGCTGCGCCACTCCGATCAAACGCATACAGTGGTGAATACGTCCTGGCCCTAATCGCCCTTGTGCTATTTCAAAACCCCTCCCCTCCCCTAACAATAAGTTTCCGACTGGCACTCGTACATTATCTAACAATATTTCTGCATGCCCATGTGGAGAGTCTACCGCGCCGTATACTTCCATTGCCCGAAGCACCTTTACGCCAAGTGTATCCGCAGGCACTAGAATCATACTTTGCTGAATATGACGCGCTGCATCTGGATTTGTTTTACCCATTACGATATACACTTTGCAATCCGGATTCATAGCTCCACTAGACCACCACTTCAATCCATTGATTACATATTCATCGCCATCTCGGACGATGGCCGTTTCTATATTCGTTGCATCCGAAGAGGCCACTCGTGGTTCTGTCATCAAGAAGGCGGAGCGTATTTTCCCTGCCAATAATGGTTTCAACCATTGTTCCTGCTGTGCGGGAGAACCATACTTAGCGAGTACTTCCATGTTACCCGTATCTGGAGCAGAGCAGTTAAACACTTCTGAGGACCATAATACCCGACCCATTAATTCGGCGAGAGGAGCATATTCCAGATTCGTTAATCCCGCGCTTAGTTCTCCATAATCTTCTGGTAAAAAGAGGTTCCAAAGGCCTTCTGCTTTCGCTAAACCTTTTAGTCGCTCCATTCCTGGGTAAACCTGCCAGAGATTGTTTTTAGTAAATTCCTGATACGCTTTTTCTTCTGGAAGAATATGGTTCTCCATAAACAGACGTACACGGTTTTGTAAATCTTTTGTTTTTTCTGAATATTCGAAATTCATAGTTTGCTTTTTTTCAAGGCTAATTGATGTTTTCTAAAATACGTCCTTTGTTAATTTTGTAAATTAATTCATGAGTAGCCGTTAAGTATTACACAAATTTTGATTTACATAATCGTTTCCAAATCGGGATTTAATTTTTCGTTGTCACTAAGCTATCATATGTCCTCCATCTGCAGTAAAGACGCCGCCAGTACTATAACTAGAAGCATCCGAAGCCAGGAAGACTGCGAGGCCAGCCATCTCATCGGGCTGTGCCATTCGCTTAGCAGGCAGGTGTTGTTCTACTTGTTCTAATATGGATTCATTATTCCAGAGCGCAGAACTGAACTTCGTTTGGATCAATCCGGGACAAATGGCGTTGCTACGAATACCCACTGCCCCCCATTCCTTGGCCTGGCTTTGTGTCAGCATAATTAGGGCTGATTTACTGATACTATATAAACCTAGCCCAGTCGATGGTTTTAAGCCTTCCACCGATGCGATGTTGACGACAGACCCACCTCCTCGTTTTTTCATTATGGGGTAACAAAGGTTAGCCAAACTAAAACAGGCCTTCACATTGACATTCATTATTTTGTCAAAAACTTCTGCTTCCATCTCTGCCAGTGGGCCATATACTGGATTTGTAGCAGCATTGTTAATCAGAATATCTACGCCTCCATAAATGGCAACTGTTTGCTGAACGAGATTCTCCAGTTGTGCCGAATCACCTACATGGCAGGCTATCCCGGTCGCTTCCAGACCTTCCTTTTTTAATTGAGCCGCCACTGCATCTACGGCTTCTTGTTTCCGGCTGCTGATCACGACAGCCGCACCGAATTCGGCGAGGCCTCGGGCGATACTTTCGCCAATACCTTTGGAGGATCCAGTGATGATGGCAACTTTTCCTTCGAGATTGAATTTGTTTTTTATGCGCATGTGGGTGGGTTGATTAGTTAATTTATGGAATGGTTAATTGAGGCTTAATTCGTGGAGAATAGTGACCCGATTCTTGGGTTCTCTATTCTGCGTGAAGTTAAGATAATAAATAGCACTTACCAAAAACTGTTGGGCATGGTATTAATATTTAACAGTACTTCGTTGTTTAGATTGAGGGGTCTCTCTTCCTGCTCGAACATTTTCACAATGGGATAGTAGCGCACTTCAGTATTAAAGGAAACCTGCTCTTATGCGGATACAGAAGAAATGAAACAGAGAATGGTAAAAAAAGATAGGAGGTCGTTTAGTTTTTTTTGTTTCAAGCTCCTGTAAATATACGACTTATAATTACGATATTATTCGGTGGTGCAAAAAAAACAAGTCCTATCTAAACAGTGGATTTTCCAATCTCCCCTTTTTTGATTAAGTTTGTCAGCTTCGGAGCCGAGAGACTCCTCATTGCTAACTATCAAAATAAAAATCATGAAAAACAATCGTAGAAGCTTCTTACAGGTAGCAGGCACTTTTGCTGCGGGAACGATACTCCTTCCTCAACTGGCTTGTAATAATACAAAACCCGATGGTGATAATAACAGTACCAATACAAGTATAACCCCACCTGTTGCCGAATCAGATATTGACCAATTTGGGATACAGCTTTGGAGCTTGAAAGACGAGATGCCGAAAGATCCCAAAGGCGTGCTCAAACAATTGGCTTCTTTCGGTTATAAACAAATAGAAGGTTTTGATGGCGACCAGGGAATGTTCTGGGACATGCCTCCCCTCGATTTTAAAAAGTACCTGGATGATACTGGATTAAACATGGTCTCTAGTCACTGCGACATCAAAACGGATTTTGAAACCAAGGCGGCACAGGCAGCTGAAGTAGGAATGAAATATTTGATTTGTCCTTGGATAGGGCCACAAAAGACGGTGGAGGATTGGAAAAAAGTAACTGATCAATTTAATGAATGTGGTGCCATTTGTAAAAAAAACGGCATCCGTTTCGCTTACCACAATCACGCTTATTCATTCCGGGCTTTCACGGGAATGATTCCTCATGATTTTATAATGGACAACACTGATCCGGAGTTGGTCTACCACGAAATGGACATCTACTGGGTGGTCACTGGTGGTGCTGATCCGGCGGAATATTTGAAGAAGTATTCTAATCGTTTCACGCTTTGCCACATCAAAGATCGAATGAAGAATGCCCCGGCTGAAGAGAAGTTTGCTTCTTGTAATTTGGGTGCGGGTTCTATTGATTACCCTGCTATTTTAAAAGTAGCGAAGGAGAATGGAATGGAGTATTTTATTGCGGAGCAGGAGCGTTTTGATGGGACGACGCCGTTGAAAAGTGCGGAGATGAATGCGGGGTATATGAAGGGCTTGAAATTTTAGAGCACTATTATAACAATAGACTTGCTAAATTTCAAGAATTTAGTGAATCTATTGTTATCAATGATTTACTTCTTCAACTATTCTTCTAATCCTATTATTTCTTAATAATCTTATTTTACTAACTTCCGTATCCATTATAACATAAACAAATCAGACCTCCCCGCTAACATAACTCTATGTCTTCCAAAAAAATCCTAACCATAGGCATCCTCGCTCACGTAGACGCAGGCAAGACCTCCATCACCGAATCCCTTCTCTACACTTCCGGAGCAACCAAAAACCGGGGTAGCGTAGACAAAGGCTCCGCAATAACGGATGGTCTCGCCATGGAAAAGAACAGAGGCATTTCCATTAAAACAGCAACCGTTGATTTCGTTTGGCAGGATACTCATATTAATATTGTGGACACCCCAGGGCACATCGATTTTTCGGCAGAAGTTGATCGGGCTTTATCCGTTTTGGACTTGGTCATTTTGGTTATATCGGCTGTGGAAGGGATACAGGCGCATACTTTGAATTTATGGGAAAGCATTCGTGAGCGACAGTTACCGGTCTTGGTTTTTATAAATAAAATAGATCGGGTCGGCGCAGATTTGGAATCGGTTTATAAAACCTTTGAAAAAGAATTGGGGGCATCATTATTCGCATTGAACTATGGGGACATTAGCCAACCCGATGCTCCAAAGGTGATTGACTTTATGGCTGCGGAACCTTACTTAAGCAGTCCTATTATTGATAAGTCTTTGGAAAACTTAGCAGAATTAGATGAAGCCTTTTTAGAAGAGTATCTAGAAGGAAATATTGGCAACTTAGCTATTGTTTTTAAAAAAGCTCGGAAACAGATTCAAAATCAAAAACTTGTAGGATTATTGTTTGGAAGTGCAAAAATGGACTTGGGTATTAGCGCATTGCTAGATGGAATTTGTACTTTATTCAAACCAAAAACAGCTCTTCAAAACAATGCTTCCGCAAAGGTATTTAAAGTAGAGTACGATCCTAAACTAGGCCGCCTGGCTCATTTTAGATTGTATGGCGGACATTTGAAAAACAAGGATACCATCTGGTCTCAGCAATTACAAAAAGAACTTAAGGTCAATCAAATATTTCAACGAAAGTTAGGTAAACTAGAATCGACTGGAGAACTTGCTGCTGGCGAAATCGGCATTATGACTACAAGCGATTTAGTGTTGTCAGGCGATGTATTGGGCCAAGAGAAATTTGAAGACGACTTCAGCACCATAAGCCAATCCGTGTTGACCGTACAAGCAATCGCAGAAGAAGAAAAGGATTATCAAAAACTTGGAGAGGCATTGGAATTCTTAAACATTGAAGATCCGCAATTAGAATTTCAATGGTATAAAGCAGAACGAGAATTTCATTTAAAGATACTCGGTCCCATTCAAACTGAAGTATTGAAAGACAGCCTTGCCAATCGCTTTGATATTTCCGCTAATTTTTTAACACCAAAAGTCATTTATAAAGAAACGCCAAAGCAGTCCGCCGAAGGTTATGTTCGCTACTGGATGCCAAAACCCTGCTGGGCCATCATGACCTTTTTGATAGAACCTGCTCCACTTGGATCTGGGGTAACCTTCACTTCAAAAATACGCACTAGTGACATCAGTGTGAAGTATCAGAATGAAGTCAAACGCGCGATTCCCTGGTCCTTGAGGCAAGGCATAAAGGGTTGGGAAGTTACTGACCTTAACATTACTTTGACGGAAGGTTCGGAGCATACGATGCACTCCAATCCTGGCGATTTTTTACTGGCAACTCCAATGGGTATTTTACGCGGTTTGGATTTAGCAGATACTCATTTACTGGAACCGATGTATGCTTTTCAAATTAAGGCCAAGGCTGATTTATTGGGCGCCATCGCTAGTGACCTGAATCAGATGAAAGCTCAGATAGATGCTCCTGTTTTCGATGCCGATTTCTTTACGCTGACCGGGAGAGTCGCTGTTGCAAAATCGATGGATTATGGTATTAAATTTTCTGCGACTACTTCTGGCAAAGGTCGTTTGAAACGGAGGCTGGATGGTTACGAAAAGACAACGACTAGTGAGGAGAAAATTCGAGCTTATAAAGGGGTTTCGCCTTTGGATGAGGCGCAGTGGATATTGCATAATCGGGGGGCGTTTAAGGCGGAGGATCGGAGGCGAGATTGATTGTCCATAAAGACAACTTTCATAATTTGCCAAATCAAACAAAAAGCAATACATTGTAGAAGATTTGCTAAACGATGCAAATCCAACACATTGTCAATCAATCAGTTAAACTTCTGGTTGATTTTGTAGTTTTAAGTTAGGCCACCAAGAGTACTAGAAAAGTAAACATGAAAATAATAATTGCGGGAGCTGGTGCTATAGGTTTCCACTTGGCAGAATTGATGTCAAAGGAAAACCAAGACATTACCTTAATCGATAGCGATGAAGAAGTGCTGACTCATGCTGGCAGTCATTTGGATGTACTGACCATTAAAGGAGATGCGGCTTCCTTTGCTATTTTGGAACAAGCTCAAGTCTCCAAAGCACAATTATTCATAGCTGCTACCACTTCCGAAAAGACCAATATTTTGCTGACTATCTTAGCCAAGCAAATGGGTGCAAAAAAAACAATTGCCCGGATTAGCAATGCAGAATATTTAGAACCTGAGCGAAAAGAAAATTTTAAAAAATTAGGCATTGACGTTTTGATTTCGCCGCTTCAATTAGCCTCACAAGAGATTCTTAGATTATTACACCGAGCTTCCTTTACTGATTTATTTGAATTTGAGAATGGTAAAATATCCGTTGTCGGGTTTACATTGGATACAACTTGTCCATTAATCAACAAGAGTATTACGGACATTGATGGTCAAACGGATGATTTTATTTTCAGAGGAATTGCATTGTTACGAGAAGGCAAAACCATTATCCCAAGAGGAAATACGATATTGAGAAAAGGTGACCATTTATATATCGCCACTAGAAATGAATATATGAATAAGGCGATGGCCTTTGTTGGAAAACAACTAAAACCCATCAAAAATGTAATGATCGTAGGGGGCAGTCCTTTGGCTATAAAGGCTGCTAAGCTCATTGAAGATAAGTATCAGGTAACGATTGTGATGAATGATAAAAAGCAGGCGAAGGAATCTGCAGAGTTACTTAATAAGAGTCTTGTAATTCGTGCTGACCCTGGAAATATCGATATACTAAAAGAAGAAGGCTTAGGAAATATGGATGCTTTCATTGCGCTGACTCCCAACTCAGAAACCAATATTATTACCAGTCTAATGGCAGAAGAATTAGGGGTTTATAAAACGATTGCCTTAGTCGACAATGTCAACTATACTCATATTTCACAAAACATTGGAATTGACACCATCATCAATAAAAAATTGATTGCGGCTAATAATATTTTTCGCTTTGTCAGAAAAGGAAAAATTGAAGCTATTGCGAGTCTTCATGGCGTGGATGCAGAGATGATAGAATTTGAAATCCATAAAAAGAATCGACTTTTAAAACATCCAATTCGCAATTTACGTTTTCCAAAGCAATCAATTATTGCAGGAGTTATCCGAGGAGAAAAAAGCTATATTCCAAATGGAGATTTTTGTTTTGAGATAAACGATAAGGTTATTGTTTTAGCATTACCAGAAGCCATTCGTCAAGTAGAAGAACTTTTTAAATAATAACGATATTAGTGATTAATATAAGAATCGTTTTAAACGTCATCGGTGCATTGTTAGTGGTCTTAGGTGGCTTTATGCTAACCACGCTCCCCTTCTCCCTTTATCATGCCTCCAATGATAGCTCGGCCTTAATATCCTCAGCAACCATCACGGTATTATTTGGCTTTTCGGTTTGGTGGTTTACCCGCAAAACAAATAAAAACATAGGCAAACGAGAGGGGTATTTAATTGTGGGGTTAGGATGGTTTTCGATTTCCATATTCAGCAGTTTACCTTTTTTATTTAGTGGTTCCTTACCGGAGCTAACCAATGCTTTTTTTGAAAGTGTCTCTGGATTAACAACAACCGGGGCGTCCGTCATTAACGATATTGAAGCCGTTCCGAAAGGCGTTCTTTTTTGGAGAAGTCTGACGCAGTGGTTGGGCGGAATGGGAATTATTGTACTGACCGTAGCGCTCTTTCCACTTTTAGGAATTGGAGGCGTAGAACTTTTTGTCGCCGAAGCTCCTGGTCCAACCTCAGATAAAATTCACCCTCGAATTAAAGAAACTGCGAAACGATTATGGTTCATATATGTCGGTTTAACTGGATTACTCACCGCCATTCTATACGTTAATGGGATGACCTTTTACGATGCCATCAATCATGGATTAACAACAATGGCGACCGGAGGCTTCTCTACTAAGAACGCAAGTATTGCCCATTTTGATAGTCCCGGCATACAATACCCGATTGCCTTTTTCATGTTCCTAGCGGGGACCAATTATACCGTAATTTATTTTAGCTTAAAAGGAAATTTTAAAAAGGTATGGCGAAGTGATGAATTCAGAGCTTATGTTTTTTTGGTGCTTAGTCTGATTTTTATCGTAACTGCTACGGTATATCAGCTGACTGATCTTCCGTTTGAAAAATCATTCAGAGAGGTTACTTTTCAAATCATTTCCATCATCACCACTACGGGTTTTGTCTCCGCAGATTATACCTCCTGGACACCTGCTTTGACTCTTTTATTTTTCGCACTTTTATTCGTAGGTGCTTGTGCGGGCTCAACTAGTGGTGGGATAAAAATCATCCGCCATTTGGTCTTTGTGAAAAATTCGTTTTTGGAATTTAAAAGATTATTACACCCTAGAGGGGTTGTCAAAATAAAGATAGACCAGCAAATAGTTGCTCCTCGAATACTCACTCATATTTTGGTTTTTCTACTTATCTACTTGATCATATTTGTGCTCAGCTCTATTATCATGGCTATTATTTTAGCAGATTTTAATCAGCCAATTATTACTTCTATTGGAGCCGTTGCTACTGCCTTAGGAAATGTGGGCCCAGCGATTGGTGAGCTCGGGCCTTTGAATAATTTTGCTAACGTTCCTATGGCTGGCAAATGGTTTTTAGCTTTTTTAATGATACTTGGTCGGCTGGAACTATTTACGATTTTGATTTTGTTTAGTCCGTTTTTTTGGCGGATGAATTAATGAACTACTTCTTCAAAGCATAATAAGTAATATCTAAGATATAAGATGTAAGTGTTCCAAAATCTAATTTTAAATATTCTATCTTAAACATGATAATTGATTTTTAATTAAGTAATACCCCAAGGTTGGAAAGACCTTGAGTGCCAACAAATGACCTTTATCAATGGATGATGGTGATTTCCATCACCCCTTTCTTCATTCCTTATCTTAGCGAATATAGAAGTCCTGAAAAGATTACTTTCCTTAAAGGTTACCGTCCTTAAGGAAATCAATCATAACATGTTTATACATTTTCAACTTTTAATAAGCTAGCATTTATTAAAAATACCCGTCTCCCCTTTCAGATCACTTCCTCAGCTTTTTTCTTATCTTTATTATTTGTAACTCTTCAGACGGAAGTCCGAAGACTGAAGACTGAAGTTTCCATCGAACGTGAAATCCATAGACTAAGGACTGTCAAACTCAAGGTTTGCATTAGTGAGAAACTTCGGACTTCCGTCTTCCATCTTCTATCCAGAGCTAAACTATACCCTACTGAACAGTTACTATTATTTTACGAACACAGCACCAAATGAAAGTCCTTTTCTTCGCTTTTGCCAATGATCCTAATAACCCTTTGCCTAGTTTGAAGCAAGAGGCCGATGAATTGTTTCGACTACTATCGCCGGGGGAGCTCCAACAGCGGTATGTCATTTACTTTGATCCCTTTGCCACCCGTGAAAAAATCGCCTACTACCTTGCCCAGTATAAAGATCGACTTGCACTTTTTCACTACAGTGGTCACGCCGGAAGAGATATGTTAGAAACGGCAGAGGAAAGCAGCCAGGCTGGAGGGATCGCTCATTTATTGGGACAATGTCCGAACATACAACTGGCTTTTCTTAATGGCTGCTCTACTGAGGGACAGGTCGCAGCACTGGAAAATTTAGGGATACCGGCTATCATTGCGACAAGTGCGCCAGTAGATGATTTGAAAGCAACTAATTTTTCAAAACGGTTTTATCAGGCACTCGCTGTGCAAGACACAATGGAAACCGCATTCGAATTAGCAAAAGGGGATGCACTCACCCAAAGCGCTGAACTATCGATTGATATACACCGAGGAGCTGCCTTGAGAAAAGGTAAATCTAAGGAAGCTGAACCGACCTGGGGCTTATTTATCGGAGAAGGAAAGGAAGAAGTACTGAACTGGGATTTACCCGAAAAAGCGGTCGTAGAAATTCCCGATGACTTCACTCCAAACGAACTGCTTATCAAGCAACTCATGGAAAGCCTTGCATCCACCGCCCGAGCAGTTCGCAATCTTGTGGAGGCAGAGGAAGAGGGCGAAGAAGTCGATTTTGCAGATAAACGATTGGCGATCCTCAACAGTTTACCAG
The DNA here is from genome assembly GCA_047626155.1 of Saprospiraceae bacterium. GTDB lineage: Bacteria > Bacteroidota > Bacteroidia > Chitinophagales > Saprospiraceae > CALGLS01. The sequence goes on from JBLHRR010000016.1 coordinate 56,400, forward strand.
CTCCCGTGGCGGAACAGCTACGCAAATTGATGGTGCCTTTATCCGACAAAAACAAGGGCTTCGATAAAGTGAGTGTAGCTAGGGTTAGCCAACTCGTCAATACCTATGAGACTTTATTAGAATTGTTCTCCCACATCCAACTGGCTCAACTTTGGGAGACCCTCGAGAAACAACCTGACTTGAAAATACCCGGTGAGCAACTCAAACAACTCTCTCATTTTTTTCAACTTAATAGACAAGAGCGAGAAAGCTATAACTACTTACCGCTCCTATATAGTGTCAATACTATTCTCGATACCAATACCATCTCTTTCTTTATGTCTGAGCTTAATGATATACGGAAAATTTACAAAGATGATAGTACCTTCAACGATGCTTGTCATTATATGGATGCGCTAAAAAGAAGGGTAAATCTTAGCGAAATAGATCCCCACGAAGTTGCCATGGCTTGTCAACGAGGAGAACAAAGCCTCGCCGTTGTTTTTAGCAACCTGGGGTTTCTTGCCAATTACACGATGGCCGCCGTTCGCAGAATTGATGTGGTAAAATTACGCCACCAGAAAACACCTAAATTTAGTCATTCAATAGTAAAGTTGGTAAAACTAATGGGTGGCCTAGAAGAAAAACATGAGGAACTGGAAAGCTTCATGGACAGTCGTTCTGTATTACTTTTAAAGAAGACGCAGAAAAAAAAGGATGCAGAAAGTAATGAGGCTACTAGTACGAAAAAAAACTACCTCAACCTTTCGCCTTTTGTCATTGACGAAAATGCTTTTGGTGATGAAAAGTCCGAAATTTCAAAAATATTTTTCTACTATTATTATGATAAAGGTCAAGACAAGTACTCCTTCCGTCATGCCTACAAACCTGATGATTTACCATTAATTGTATCGGACAAAAGATTCAAAATGGTAAAAATGCAATTTGAAACATTTGCAAAATTAGTATTTAATAAAGCGATGAACCAATTATGAAAAGCCCTTTCAAATTTCTTGATGCCTACACCCCTGAAGATAGTAAGTCCTTCTTCGGTCGAGATGATGAAATAGAATTACTTTATAACCTGATCTATAAAAGTCGGTTACTACTGGTCTATGGACAATCCGGAACGGGCAAAACCAGCCTTGTCCAATGTGGCCTCGGCAGTCGCTTTGATGAGACCGATTGGTTTCCTTTTCTAATACGACGTAACGATAATATCAACTCCTCCTTAACAGAAGCCTTAACCAAAGCCGTTGATGGCAGCTTGCGCAAAAACAGCATTCCGGAAACGATTGGTTATATTTATAAAAACTACCTTCGCCCGGTTTACTTGATTTTTGACCAATTGGAAGAGCTATTTATTTTAGGCAAAGCAGAAGAGCAGCTAGAATTTATAAATACCATTTCTAAAATTCTAAACTCAGAACAGCCCTGCAAGATCTTACTCGTCATGCGAGAGGAATATATCGCCTACCTCTATCAATTTGAGCAGACGATCCCTACGCTTTTCGATCGTCGGATGCGTGTGGAACCGATGAGTTATGGTAATGTAGAGAATGTGATCACGGGGTCATGCACTCAATTCAACATTACTCTTGAAGATAAAAAAAGTAATACCCAACAGATCATCAAGCAGGTAGGTAGTGGTCGGTCTGGCATTCAGTTACCATACCTTCAAGTATATCTTGATCGTCTTTGGCGGGAAGACTTTGACCGGACCTACCCCAATGGTTATACCGCATCAAACGATGTTTCCGAATCAAGTAATGAAAGAGGGAGTAGCTCGTCAAATAAACATAACAATACAAATACTTCTTTTCCAGCACTACATTTTACAACTAAGGAAATTGAAGAACTTGGAGAGATTGAAGAAGTACTAGAAAAGTTTCTACGCCAACAAACAAAAGATATTCAGCACCATCTAAAAGCAACTTACCCTTCGTTACCGAATGATTGCATCCGCCAGATACTTGATATTTTTGTTTCAGAGGAAGGCACTAAACAACCTGTTCAATACAAACGAGAAGGTGAAGATATTATACTGGAGGAACCCTTTGGAAATAAACTAGGACACCTACCCAAAGAAGCATTAGCCGAAGCGCTAAACAATCTGGAGCTAGCTCGTATCCTTCGCTTCACCGAAAGCCTGATTGAGCTTGCGCATGATAGCCTCGCCGATCTGATTGACAAAGAACGCAGTACCGAACAACGACAACTCAATCAGATCAAACAACGAATCAGTGCTGCTTATGTTGAACAACGGGAAACTAGTGTTTTTCTAAATGAGCGACAACTCCTAAGCATAGAAGAATTCCTTCCTCGGCTTAAGATGAATCTGCCTCCACATCTTCTACAATTTATTAAAGACTCTGAAGCAGATGCGGCCGAAAAACGCCAGGAAGAAAAGTCTCGTCATGAACGAGAACTAAAACTCACCAAAGAAAAACTGGTAGCGGAACAACAAGCGGCAAAGCGGCAAAGAATGCTAGCTATTGTCTTTGGACTTGCGTTTATTGGAAGTTTGTTTTTAGGGGGAGTGAGCTATTATTTGAATGAAGAACGGCATAAAGCTGAAGCAAGTGAGGAAAGTCAAAGAATCGAAAAGGAAAAAACAGATCTGGAAAATGAAAGAATAAATCTAGAAAATGAGGCCCTAAAGAAAAGGAATGAAGAATTTGATAAACTTGAAAAAGAAAGAAGAGATCCGAAAGACAAACCGATCACACTTCAATACATCAAGGACGCGCCTTTAATGGAGCTGATCAGACCTCGTACCGATATTGATAAGATAATGTATGTAGACGATGCTGGACGTCAGAATTATAAATTCAAGCTTTGGCTGGACATGCCAAAAATCCGTCAAAAAGACATTAGTGAAGTTCGATATTTTTTCAATCACCCAACATTTCATCCAAAAGTGAAAAAATGGGGAGATAGAAGATTTGGAGGTAAGGTACCCGATTTTGCAATTAAGTATCAAGGGTTTTCCTGTCTCCAAAATGTACAGGTTTGGATTACCCACAAAAATTCAGGTGCGGTGGATACCTTAAATTTATCGATGTGTAATGCATTGAATGACGATCAGTGAAGAAAATAAATGTACGGAAAGTTGTAACTGTTCAGTGGGGTATAGTTTAGCTGTGGATAGAAGACGGAAGTCCGAAGTTTCCCACAAATGCAAACCTTGAGTTTGACAGTCCCTAGCCTGTGGATTTCACGTTCGATGGAAACTTCCGTCTTCGGACTTCGGACTTCCGTCTTCGGACTTCCGTCTGAATAGTTACGAAAAACTTACAATTACCCTTAACCCTATTCTTCTAAATCAACCAACAACTCTGGGCGGTATTCAAAATGCATGGTGTCAAAGTGATACCACTTCCCACCCCAAATGAATCCGTACTTTTCAAAAATTGCTACAATTTCATGAGGGATTTGATTTTGATAAGCAATCACATCCGACTCCTTTACGTTTTTTGAAGTCCATTTCCAATAATGAGCAAATTTAGGATTTAGATCAATTGTGATTCCAAAACTATGTGCACTCAAACGCTCCGTTCCTGCAATTTTTCGCCAATTGAAAACACCTCCAATATTCTCTAAGTATTTATGTAAATGGGGCTTGCCATCCAATTCATTAGATACTTTTTGCATTTGCTCTGCTACCCCATTTATTTTAGATACTCCAATTTTTTTATTCAAAGTAGAAGGCAACCAAATCACTGTTGTAAAATTAGCTTGCACCGCTTTGGGATTATCGCCATACATCTTTTTAAAAAAGGGCTCGTATCGAATTCGTCCTGCGTCCTGGTTTCTGCCCGGTGGATTTTTGAGCTCCGCTTTCGGATAAACAAAAACAAAATGGTCTTGTAGATCAGGTTCATTTAAAAGCGCGTCAAAAGATTTCGATGAATTCTTGTCATCGTATAACATGGTGTTTCCGTCGTACCATAAAATGGAATCATCTGTCCCTCCAACTATGAAGTCGGGATAAGCTTTCATTAATTTCTGTATTCCGACCGGGATGACTTTAGCAACTTCTTTTGGAGCTTTTTGCTTCTCTTCTTTCGGACGCTCCTGTACGCAACCAATAATTAACAAGGCTAGGAATGAGAGAATGTAAATGTGGTGGTGGTGGGAATTCATTTAAGGTCAATGAAGTATTTTAAATACCGTTATGGAAAAAGAATGGTATAGCGTTTATAACTGAAGGTTACAATTAAGGAAAGAAGAAGCAGTCAAAACGGGTAGAACTTAGTTTACAATGCATTAAACATGCTTCAACTTATTCCTGTCCACTTGTTTTGAAAATCGCTGCATCAACAAACTGAATTTCGGATTGATGTACGTTTTACAAAACTGGTTTTCCGAGTTTTTTAAATAATAATTTTGGTACTGCTCTTTATTCTCTTTGAAAGAAACAAAAGGCAATACCTGGGTGACAATCGGCTTGTCAAACTCGGATTGAAGCTGCTCAATAATGGCTTTAACTTTTTCTGCATACATATTAGAAAAAGTATAAACTGCTGAGCGGTATTTTTTCCGCATCGAATGTTCCGAAGTGCAGCTATGTGTATATAGGTGAATAGCAGTCAAGGTTGTTAAATCAATTTCTGATTCATCGAAATGCACTATGACTGCTTCGGAAAAGTCGTCATGTACTCCTTCCGAAGCTATCCAACCCTGCTCCACTATTTCTACTCCTTTAAGTGTTTGAAAAACGGCCTCTGTACACCAATGGCAACCGCCACCGAATCCTATTTTTTCCATTATTCAGTTTGTTATTTCTAATCTGTATGTTCATCAGAATGCTGATAGCTCACTTTATATTTTTCACAAACCAATTCTTCGCCATTACCTGTTCGCTTTAGAGCGACGCCAGGCTAAGTGTAAAGTACCGAAAATAATTAACTCCCTGAGTTCTTCCTCCCGTGTGAAGCATTTAGAGGAGACTGGTTACAACAGCATACAGGTAGGATCTTAGGTGCTGAATTCTCATCTGATGGGCTATATTTTATGAGTGTATCAGCCGATGGTACGGTTAAGGTATGGGAGCTGGAAGGAGATGTAGTGATGAATCTTAGCTCTTAAAATATCCAAAAACTTCTGATTCCCTACAGATATACCATGGCTAAGCAACTCTTCTCTCAGTATTGCTAACAATTTATTTGCGCCTAATCGCTTAGCTATTTTTCGTTCTCGTATTA
>JBLHRR010000017.1:0-61282 GCA_047626155.1 Saprospiraceae bacterium
TACGGGGGGAATCAATGGGGGGTTTTTCTCAAAGACCTATTCTATATATGCACTCGTCTATAGATCTGTGACCTACAAATAGCATTATTATTATTTTAAAAAAGTGAGCAGGAACCAAATTTACCCCCCAATAAAATGGTTCCGCTTACTCCGTTTTAAGATCACTTCTGACCTTAAGATCTTGCCTAAAAAAAGTATACTTAAAGTTTAACTTTATTTCTACTTTTCTCTGATTTTCTGTTCCATCTTTTCAGTACTTCAGTTAGTACGGGGGGAATCAATGGGGGGTGACGGCAAAATCATTTCTTTTGTTATATCTGCTACTATGACAATACCTTGCCAAGTTTTTAATTTTTTTGACCCTTTTTATGCTTCTTCGCTCACTCCATTCATAAGCCTTCGGGCGCTTTCAAACGAAGCTTTAAAAAGGTGAGTATAAGACCAATTTTACCCCCCAATAAAGTGGTCTCTACTCACCTGCTTTGATCGCATTGCTGCGTCCAAATTCTTATAGTGATAACTATGTCAAATAGCTACTATTATGCTAAATAAAAATGGTATTTTTCTTGAAAGGTTTCAAATAACCTTCTACCAATCCCGATATACTTTCTAGTAGATTGTAACCCGATTGTTAGAATTGCAATGCAAGAATACTTTGTGATTGCTTTGTTATTTAAAACAGAGAAAGGATGATTAATGATGGTAAAATTCGTTATATAATGCGTTGTTAAATAGCTGATACATTACTTTATTTTTTTACTTTGTTTTCTCACTATTTGCCTTTGTTTTCTTTCGTTTCGCTCTCTTCCTTATAATCCAAATACTATGCCATTAGGCATAAATAGTAGAGTTGGTTTGTGCCGGTGTAGTCATCGTTGGAGCCGCCGGAATTGGCTGCTTCATTTGAGATAGCTTTTCAAAGGCAATCTTGTACTCCTTATAGTCTGTGAACTCCTGATAGGGTACCATTTCATTATTTCCAACATTCAAAATAATCTGGAAGCAAAGATGGTTCTGCTTGTAGTAAAACTTAGTAATCAAATCCTGAAAGCGTACTGGCATCTTCTCTTGTTGCATGAGACTTTATATTTTTCGTTAGTAAATTTTAGTATTACTTAGTTGTCCGTTTTCTGTTACCTACAAAAATCAGAATGCATTCACAGCAACCCTCATAAATAGCAAGCACAAGTCCTGAGAAGACAAGAATGAAGCCATAACGTTTTTTTTTAATGGGGCAAAGGCTGGAAAATAATGACAGGATTGCATGAAAAAGGGCCGATATTTTTCATTGAACAGACAAAGAAACGCCCTGAACATCGGTATATCCGTCAAATTGGCAGGAAACGCTGGGTGGCATAGGCTTTGAACTTCGACGTTGATATAAGAGGGTCAAAACGCTAAACATAACAAGTGCCCTCTATCATTAGATTAATCAAAACTCACTGAAATGCAAAAAGGTAATATCTCTGTAGAAACGGAAAACATCTTTCCAATCATTAAAAAGTTCCTCTATTCTGATCAGGAAATCTTTCTGAGAGAGCTTATCTCCAACGCGATTGACGCTACTTCCAAGCTAAAGACACTGGCTTCAAAAGGAGAATTCAAAGGAGAACTCGGAGACTTGAAATTGGAAGTCGTTCTTGACAAAGAGAATAAGACACTTACTATTAAGGACCGAGGAATCGGTATGACGGAATCTGAAGTTGAAAAATACCTGAATCAGGTTGCTTTCTCTAGCGCCGAGGCTTTTGTAAAGAAGTACAAGGACGATGCTAATATAATCGGGCACTTTGGGCTTGGATTTTACTCTGCGTTTATGGTTGCGGACAAAGTGGAAGTTATAACCAAATCTTATAAAAAATCTTCTGCCGTAAAGTGGACTTGTACTGGTGATCCAAAATACACCATGGAAAAAGCAGCTCGCAAAGACAGAGGTACGGATATCGTATTACACATTAGCGAAGAAGGAACTGAGTTTTTGGAGGAGGGAAGAATAACGACTCTACTGAACAAGTACTGTAAATTCTTACCTACTGAAATTAAATTCGGTACGAAGACAGAAACAACTTTCGAAGGAGAGGGAGACGACAAAAAAGAAATTCAAACGGAAGTTGACAACATAATCAATAATCCATCTCCAGCTTGGAAAAAGTCGCCACGTAGCTTAAAGGACGAAGACTACAAAGCCTTCTACAATGAGCTATACCCATATAGTGCTCCTCCGATGTTCTGGATTCACTTGAACATTGACTTTCCATTCAACCTTACAGGGATTCTTTATTTCCCTAAACTGGCTACTAACCTGGAACTACAGAAAAATAAAATCCAACTGTACTCTAACCAAGTCTTTGTTACCGACGATGTAAAAGAAATCGTCCCTGAATTCTTAACCTTATTACATGGAGTAATTGATTCTCCGGATATTCCATTGAACGTTTCCAGATCTTACTTGCAAAGTGATTCTAACGTGAAAAAAATCACTGGTTACATCACTAAAAAAGTAGCAGAAAAACTAGCTAGCCTTTTCAAAAAGGACAGAGAAGCTTACGAAAGCAAATGGGGCGACCTCGGTGTATTCGTGAAGTACGGAATGATCTCTGAAGAGAAATTCTATACTAAAGGATTGAAGTTTGCTTTGTTGAAAAACGTGGATGGCGCTTGTGCGACCATTGAAGAATACAAAGAAAAGATAAAAACCACCCAGACTGATAAGCATGGCAAAATCGTGATGTTATATACCAACAACCCAACAGAACACGACAGCTTCATTCAATCTGCGAAGAACAGAAACTATGACGTTCTAGAATTTGATAACGTAATTGATAATCACTTCATCCAAAAGTTAGAACAAAGCTTGGGAGATGTTACTTTCGTCCGTGTCGATTCTGACACTGCGGATAATCTCGTTCAGAAAGACGAAAAGACAGAGTCTGTTTTGAGTGAGAAAGCACAGGAAAAAGTGAAGGCCATGTTCACCACCATCGTTGGGGAGAAAGGAGCAAATGTTGAAATGAAAGCTTTGTCTCCTGATGATATGCCTTGTATGATTACACGCCCTGAGTTTATGCGTCGTATGAAAGAAATGCAATCTATGCAGGGAATGTCAATGGACGGTATGCCTGACATGTACAACTTGGTTGTGAATACAAACCACCCATTAGTTGCTGAGAAGTTGGTCAAAATGAAGAGCGAAGAAAAAAAGACGGACTTTGTACAACACTTGTATAATTTGGCTTTGTTGAATCAGGGTATGTTGAAGGGTGCTGACTTGACTAAGTTTATTAATAATAGTGTTTCTTTGTTGAAGTAATTTTCAACGGAATTCATTCCAAGTTAAATAAAAAAATAGCCCTGAGTTTTTACTTGGGGCTATTTTTTTGATTTAGAAAAATCAGTCCAGCCCCTTCCTCAAAACCTCCGCCTCTCCCAAATAAGAACTTTTCTTCCGCTCAATAAGCTCATCTAACATTAGTTTCGCAAGCTCCATCTCTTCTGCACCAATACGCGCTTGAATCTCCAACCAAGTCGCTTCTTCATAATAAAAATCACTATTCATACGAACGGTCATAAAATAATCCGCCGCTAGTTTATACTCCTCTGTTTTCAATGCCGATAGACCAGCGTAATAAGTTGTTTTGACATCCGCCCTCTCCTTTTCGAGCATAGCTTGAGTGGCAGCTAATGATGCTTCATATTGTCCAGCGTCGTAAAGAGAGATCACTTTTAGCAAGTCTGACCCTTCTTCTGTTCCCCCTCCCGTAGAACGCATCGTTGTTGAATTTCCAAATCCAGTAGGACTTCCAGTAGTGTTGTTAGACATATAAAACCAAGACGCCACCGGAACCAATAACAATAAGACTGCGGCAGCTATGCGATTGAGCGTAAATACATTACTACGTCTTGACATGGAAATAACCTTCGCCGCTTCTTGCTCCTCTGCAGGTTCCTTCTCTTCGATGGCAAGCTTCAATTTTTCGAGCCCATCATCTGCTTCAAAGCTATAGTATTGTTCCAACCCTTCCACTGCATCTGAGCAGAAAGGACAATCCAGTAAATGGTTTTCTACGCGACGCAGTTCTTCATTGGGAGACTGCTCAGAGAGGTATCGCTTTAGTTCTTCCTCTTTCAGACAAGGGGTTTGTTCGAGTATTTCTTTCATCTTTACAGTATCTTTATTCTTTAACGAACCTGTCCGACCTCCGGGCGAGATTCTGTGTTTTTTAATTCCTCAAATAGATTTTCAATCTTAGCCATCTTCCTCCTCTCCGGTCATTAATACTTTCAATCTTCGTTTTCCATTTTGTAAATAGCTTTTGACCTGCGCCTCCGTATATCCTGTTTTTTCGACTATCTGCTTATAGCTTTTTTCCTTCAGGTAAAAAAGCCGGATACATTCCTTTTGTACTTTTGGCAATTTTCGGATTGCCTCTCCGAGTTTCATTGGAGGAGCCGATTCCTTTTCTACCAGACGAGACTCCCCCTCGTTATTTGCGGTGGCTGCATCACGGGTTTCCATTTCTTCAAACTTACGGAAAGAAGCGCCACGGAATGACCTCGTTCTAATATGGTAAAAGCATTCATTTTGAACGTACTTGTGTAACCAACTTTTAAAGGCTAGTATTTTATCCGATGGTGGGTTCCTTAATATTTTTTCAAAAATGGACATCGCCATATCCCTACTGTCTTCAGGGTTGCGAAGATATTTTAGACAGGCACCGAAAACCAAATGAGTATATCTTTTATAGAGAATAGAAAAGAGCTGCCGCTCACCGGTTTGTTGATATTTCCGGATCAGTATCTCGTCGGACATATCCGCAAAGGCTTGTCGATTGGACTCGGCGGTAATCGTGCTGTTCATCCGATTTGGTTTTTTGAAGGAATGGTCGTTTTCTCTATTTACTTTTAGTATTTATTACACACAACATAATTTCACCACTTCTACTCTCAATCGTTTATCTAATCTTTCACTTCTTGAGATCGTTACAGCTAAATAATCGATTGTAACTGTTGAAGTTAATTTTTTCTTGTTACTAAGGTAAGGATTTCGCTTAGCTATTCAAAATTAAAAATAAAAAACGCCATTTGCTTTGACACAAACGGCGTTTTTTAGTTACAACAAGAATGCTACATCACATTTCAATCGACTTAAAAATAAATTCTAATTGCTGAATATAATCCCTTTTCTTTTTCCCTGGTGCATGCACGAAACCATCTACGAATAACAAATCATTCGTACTTGGATTATGAATGAGATAGGAAATATAAGGACCTCCCATATAGTCATTTACGATGTCCCAAATACCACGGGCTTCTACTGCGTAATTGTTATTCAAGGTAATCACTTTTGTCAACATCGGTAAATCCTGATCGTTTGTGCGCATGTAGGTGTCTTCTATATCGGTGCTCACAAATTTCCGTCCTAAGGAATCCCGAATCGCTTTTATACCTTCTTTGGTGAACTGTGATTTATCCTGATACTTTGTTTTATGCAGGAAAATATTACTACTCAGGAAATCTGTTTCCTTACGTAACCACATTGTTTTTTCATCTTCAATCGCGAGAATATAATCTGCGGGAACACGAATGGTTATTCCCAATTTTTCTTTGATCTTATTGCTCAATTCTATTCCATTACCACTCGCGTAAGCCGTTCCTTCTACAATACCCAAATCCGCTTCGTTGACTCTTCTGGCGATTGCAGAAAATTTTGATTTGATGTTATTCGTTAACTCCTCCTCTGAGTTTCCAAATAAATAAACCAGCGTCTGACCGTCCGCCCATTTATTTTTTCCCATCGTAGAGTTGAAAGTCTTTTCTGTTTTTGCCCGTGCTCCTTTTTCCTCTCCTAGATCTTTCAAAATCATTTTACTCGCCGGTGAATCTTCATTTGATAAATCACCTAAGAATAAATAGGTCCGCTTCTTTTGACGAATGGGTGCTGAAGTGATCTCTCCTGCTGTCCAATGCCGTAGGTCGAAGACAGGTTCAGGTTGTGGCAATATCGGATAAGCCGAGCTAAAATAATACCGGAAAGTATCTCCTACTGCACTTTCCCATAACTTCTGATCTGCAACCACTACCATGTGATTGACTTGCCCAAAAGCAGAGCTCCTTGCTTCAAACTGTGCCATATCTACATTGCTGCAACTAAAAAAGCTGCTTAGAAATAACAAACAGATTCCTAAAAAGAAGGCGCTGCTTTTCATCCTGTTGTTTCTGACGATCTTATCTTGCATATTTTTTAAACTTTTAACTGTTAACTATAACTATTAACTTCCCACTAACACACCTGTCGTACGACAACTATTGGAAAACTAAAACTGACTATTTGATGAATTCTATATTTTTAATAATACCTCAAATAGATTTTCTACAACCTCATTTTCTTACATCTTCACAAAAATAGCAAATGAATACTATTCTTTGGACTCTATTCCAAATAAAAGGTGCAGCCCGTCAGATAGAGAATAAACTCTTTTTATTAAAAAAGCCTTCAACAATTAGATGCCATCCCAACTTCTTTTGGTGCATTCTTCCTTTTCTCATGGGCTAGGCTTACTTTTGCACCATGCAAATATTTGAAAATCCAAAAGGGCGTTTAGCCTCCGATGTCGTAATTAAAGCAGGGCTTATTCAATGGAAAAGTCCTTCTAACATCGCTATTATAAAATATTGGGGAAAGCATGGTCGTCAGTTACCACGAAATCCTTCCATCAGCTTTACCCTTAGTAATGCCTTTACAGAAACGATTGTTCGATACGGAAGCCGAGAGAACGAATCTGTGGGCATTCAGCTTCAATTCCAATTTGAGGGAAAGCCCAATAAAGCTTTTGGAGATAAGGTGGAACGCTTTCTCGAAAATATGATTCCTTTTTTTCCTTTCCTAGAGCAAGTAGATTTAGTTATTGACTCCAGTAATTCTTTTCCACATTCTGCCGGAATAGCCTCTTCAGCTTCTGCCATGAGTGCGCTGGCTTTATGTCTTTGTTCAATGGAAAAGACTTTAATAGGTGGCCTGACAACCGAAAAGGAATTTCTGCAAAAAGCTTCTTTCATTTCACGATTGGGTTCTGGTTCTGCCTGCCGCTCCGTCTACCCAATAATGGGACAATGGGGAGGAAGTCCTATTGATCTGACATGTTCTGATTTGTATGCTACTCCTTATGAGACAGAAGTTCACCCCGTTTTTCACAGCTTCCATGATGACATTATGATCGTAAGTAAAGCAGAAAAATCAGTATCAAGCCGAGCGGGACATGGATTAATGGAGAACATTATTTTTGCGGACAATCGATATTTGCAAGCCAATCAGCGTTTTGAACAATTATTGCTTGCTTTAAAAGATGGTGACATTCCTACTTTTGGTAAAATCGCGGAGGATGAGGCCCTTACTTTGCATGCTCTAATGATGGCTTCTGAGCCTTCTTATATTTTAATGCAGCCAAACACTCTGACTATGATTGAAAGGATCAGAGCATTCCGTACAGAGACCAATTTGCAAGTCTATTTTAGTCTTGATGCCGGCCCTAACATACATTTGTTATACCCTAACGAAATCAAAACGGAGATTCAGGCGTTTATAGATCGTGATTTGGTTCCTCTTTGCGAGGATGGGGTATATATTTCGGACCAGGTTGGAAAGGGTCCGACAGAAGTTGTGGGTCAGGGTTAGATGATTTCTTTTGGTGGAAGGAGGTTTTGGCGTTCCGGTAAGTGTTTTTTTCACCGCAAACCTGTCCGCACGCTAGGCGGAGGCGCAAAGAGCGCTACGTTTTTTCCCTTTTGCGAGGATAAAATTAGCACTCTTTCCAGCGATGTGCTTAGATTAATTATAAAAAAGCGAAATCTGTCAAGGAACTAATAAAGTTAACTTTTATGAAAAATTCATTCTACCTACTTTTCTCCTTTCTTTTTCTAAGCACGATAAGCTGTGCTCAACAAATAGAAACCAATGCCAGTTGCACTAACCCTGCATTCGATAAAAAAGTAAAAAGGTTATTGAATCTAACAGTTACGCCTATCACTCCTGATGAATTAAAAGTGATGGGCGGAGTCTTATTGTTAGACATTAGAGAAAAGGAGGAATATGATGTCAGTCACATCGAAGGCGCGGAGTACATGGGCTATGAAGAATATGATGCTGATCTACTGAACGAGGTGCCAAAAAACACTCCAATTGTTGTCTATTGCTCCATTGGTTACAGAAGCGAAAAAGTAGGAGAGAAAATTCAGAAATTGGGTTTCACAGAGGTTTACAATCTATATGGGAGCATCTTCGAGTGGGTAAACCAAGACAACCCGGTGGTAGACAACAACAATAAACATACAGATAAAATCCATACGTATAATAAGAACTGGAGTAAATGGGTTCAGGAAGGAAAAGCAATAAAAGTCTGGTAAGGTTAATCCTCTTCTCCAGCCTTTAATTTCTCTGTATTTTCATGCAAACATAAGGCATCGACAATTTCCCCAACAGCTCCAGCCAAAACCTTATCTAACTTATTTAAGCTCAATCCAATACGGTGATCGGTCACCCGGTTTTGTGGGAAATTATAGGTTCGTATTTTATCAGATCGATCACCAGACCCAACAAGACTTTTTCGAGCGGAAGACACCTTAGAATCGTGTGCTTCTTTTTGTGCATCATAGATTTTGGTATACAATCGTTGCAAAGCAATGTCTCTATTTTTTATCTGCGAACGGCCGTCTGTACTTTCTGAAACAATACCAGTTGGAAGGTGGGTAAAACGTACACCAGATTCCGTTTTGTTTACGTGCTGTCCCCCTGCACCACTGGCGCGAAAGGTATCTGTTTTCAAGTCTGCTTTATTGATATTTACATCTTCTAAAACCAATTTAGGCATCACCACTACCGTAACGGCAGAAGTGTGCAAACGTCCTTTGGATTCTGTCTTGGGAACCCGTTGTACCCGATGAGCACCAGATTCAAATTTCAGTTTTCCAAAGACCTCCGTCCCCGTCACTTCCAACACCAATTTACTGTATCCTCCGACAGTACCTTCATTGATAGTTATCGCTTCGGTCTTCCAACCTTGGTCATCAAAATATCTAGAGTACATTTTATAAAGATCTCCGGCAAAAAGACAAGCTTCATCTCCTCCTGCTCCTGCTCGAATTTCAAAAACCACATCGCGCTCATCCTCTGGATCTTTAGGAACAAGTAACATTTTTATCTTTTCCTCCATCACCTCTACCTGTGGCTTCAGCTCATCCAATTCCATCTGCGCCATTTCTTTCATCTCCGGATCAGCTAACATCTCCTTTGCGGTGTCGATGTTACCAGCCAACAATAGAAATTCTGTTCTGACGGCGATAATCTCCTCCAGACCTTTGTATTCCTTATTGACTTTAGTAAAACGAACCTGATCCGAAAAAATCTCGGGATCACCCAGTTGTTCTTCCAGGTAAATGTATCGTTCGTGTATGGCGTTTAATTTGTCGAGCATTTCTTTTTATTTGAGGGCGTAAAGGTAACTTAATGAAGATGGAATTTAAAACTATTGGCTATTAACTCTTAACCAATTAATAATCAATGACCTATCGTTAAGATCGCTCAAACGAGCGTTCATTAAGAAACACCAAATAAAAAGGGATAATATCGTCTTGGCCTATGACTCAGGAAGGAGTCGAAGTACGTATTTTGTCTTTAATAGACTGTATCAGGGAAGGGGAGACTTTTCGTCGTTCAACTTTACTTTTTATAAAATCTCTAAAGGATTTTTCTTTACTCAGTACCTCGCGATACATAGGGTTCATCTTAAGTTCTCTCAATAATTCACGTTCAGCTTCTTTACTGAGTTCGTTATCTAGGTACATATTGACTCTATCTACAAGTGCTTGATGATTTTTTGGATTACCCATTGTCTGAAATTTTAGAGTGAGGCTGTTCAACAGCTGTTTATTTTGCATGATTGATTGAGCCTCGAAGTGAATAAATTTTTAAAATCCTTGTTTTAAATTAGTGTTTCTAGGTAGTGTTTCGATTTTGAATATCTTATTTCTCTATCTCTATAAAAATGAGCCAACTCTTCCATGCAGGATAAGTTGGCTCATAAGTAAAGTCATTATTTTCTTTTGTCGGTGTAGCCGTTAGCTTCCGCGTAAGATCGTAATTGTCCCTTCAATAAATTTCTTCCTCTGTGCAATCTAGATCGTACAGTACCGATCGGAATATCTACGATTTTTGAAATTTCCTCGTAAGAGAAATCTTCTATATCGCATAAAAAGATCACCACACGGAAATCGACAGGAAGAGAGTTGACGGCCATCGTTATTTCGTCGCCCATCATGTTCTGGTACAATTCCTCCCGCAAATCTACATAACCGCTGAGGTTTGTTCCTTCCTCTTGGTTCTGGTAGTTTACGATGTCTTCAAAATCCACTCTGTTCGGTTGGCGGCTACGCTTACGATAGTGGTTGATGAAGGCATTTTTCAAAATCTTGAAAAGCCAGGCCTTTGCGTTAGTACCTTGGTGGTAGCTCGCAATTGCTCGGTAAGCCTTCATGTAGGTTTCCTGTACTAAATCATTAGCATCTGCATCGTTGTATGCCAGATTGTATGCGAATGTATACAGGGCATCCGCATGGGGATAAAACTCCTCGTCGAAGATTTTATCGTAATGATCCTGATTCGTCTTGTCTGTCATAAGTAACATAAAAGTAGGATTTTCCCTGTTAAAAAATAGTATCGCTTTTAATTGATGCAATAACATTTGAACAAACCTGTAGGAGACGAAAAAAGTTTCCGAAAGGTGAAATAAATTTAACATCCTTAGCCAGCAAGCTATAATAAATTGACAATCAGACTTTTAAAGTCGGATTTTTTTTATGCTTTTTGACTATTAAAATCAACAATGTGTTAATTGGCTGCTTAACAGGAGCCAATTAGTAAAGGTTTCTTATTTTTAAGCCTTTGATTAAAGTCAACTAAGTATGACACAAAAAAGAGTTATGAAAAAAATTCCCAATAAATTCTATCTACTACCAATTCTATCCCTATTTATTCTTCTTGCAGCTTGTGGTGATAAGGACTGCGAAATCGTTCAAGCTGACTGGAACCCCGTCTTTTTATATCATGACGGAATGGCGCCAGAAGGTATACGACTAGAAGCAGTAACTCAGAGTGCAGACAGTTATCTCTGGACAGTAGACGGAGCGACCTCTACAAAAATTAGGGATACTTTCACCTTTTCCAACAGCGGTGAATTTGAGATAAGCCTGGCAACTAAAGAAGGTAAAAACAACTGCTTACAAGGCGGTTCTATTACGATTAGAGATTATCCGTTTATTAATTCTGACCGGGCACTTTCTTTCTTTGAATCCGATGGTACAAATGTTCGTCTGATTACAAAGGTCATAGACAACCCGAAAGCAGCAAATTATGTCGCCATTCCTTATTCGGCCGGTTTGCCCGAGAATGGTGGTGGAATGGATTATGACAATGAGCAAAAAAAATTATTCGCAACTCCTTCAACAGTCCTTACTAGTTGTTATCCTAATAATGCAGATCCGCAATTTCCCATTCCGGAAGACAACTCAGGTAATCGTATTTTCTTTGATACCGCACTCGATCCAGGAGACGACCTAGCTTACGTTTCTGGTATTGAAGAGGGCGCTATGTTTATTCGTTCTACAGCCGCTTATAATGGTACAGGTGCAACTCAGGACATTTACACTGAAGCAGATGCTCCTGATTTTGTCTATCTAACCACTGATCGTGTAAATAATGTTGTATACTGGACTAAAATATCGAGTGATACCATTTACCAAATAGAAAAAGACAGTACCAGTAAAGTTTTCCTTACGGGGGGGCCTTTTTACGATCTTGATTTTGACAACAATAAAGGTTTGCTCTTTTTCGCACAAGATCAAGATTCCAGCTTTGGAATCCGGAGCATCGATCCAGAGACGGGACAAATCAGGTCAGACGCACAATCCATCAATGGTGAAATATCTTTCATCTATATAGATGAAGAGGAGCAGGAAATTTTCTGGGCAAACGATGATAAAAAAGAAATTTGGAAAAAACGGATTTCCTTCCAAATGAGCAGTGCGGAGAAAATAGTAGAGGAGGTAGGCCGAATTAGAGGAATGGCTGTTGGGAATTTTATGATAAATTGATAAAATGTCATATTTTTTTTCATCCTCCAGTGATTTTTTATACAACTTTTAGAAAAAGGTTTATATTTGCAGTCGTTTTGGCAGAAAGGCTAGTTAAATAGTGAAAATGCTAGAAAAAATGGCGAGGTAGCTCAGCTGGTTAGAGCGCAGCATTCATAATGCTGAGGTCGAGAGTTCAAGTCTCTCTCTCGCTACTAGAAAAGCTCTTGATCTTTTGATCAGGGGCTTTTTTTATACCTCTTAGTTTCTATACAATTATTCAAAATAATAAGTGAGCTTTCGCAGCCTATCTCAACAAGCTCAATAGCAAGCCTTTTCAACTATCCTTCTGCTTAATCTTTTCTTTCCACCCTCTTAAAAATTGGAATAAGCCATTAGTTAGTATTACACAAAAAATAATTTCCCGATTTTTTTCGTGAAAACAATTATATAAACCACTCTCCCTGTGGTCGTTTTGATTTACATAATTGTTTCCAAATCGGGATTTAATTTTCCGTTGTTACTTGCAAGTTTCTACCCAGAGAAATTTCTCTGTTTTTATGTGACAGCTTTCCCATTACATTATCACTAAAAATAGATTGTTATATATATAACTTATAAAAAAAACTATACTTGTTTGTGACAGCAGTTTGGTTCGTACTCCGTATTTCTACTCTCTCATCAAAGCCTTTGGCATTCTTTTCGTCTTTTGTGACATAGAGAAAATTATATAAAGTTATTTCGTAACAGATAACATTTATAGCTATTCAGGTTTAAACGAATAATAATCTACCCTCGATAACAATAATTCTTCAATTATAGAATTATTCCTTCTGCTCTATTTTCTATAGAGTGGCGTAGGTGGTTTATTTTTTCAAAAAATGTATTAATGAGAAAAAATATAACAATACCAACCACCTTTGTCTATGCCCTTTTATGCACATTCTTCACTACCAATTTATTTGCCGAAGGCTCTAAAGAGCTGTTGCCAAATGCGGGAGACGAACTCGCATTGTATTGCAACAGTAATCTTTATTATGACTTCGCATCCTACGAAAGCCACCTTTCGGGTAAGGAGACGCAACGACTAAACATCCATATTTCAGACCCAGACAATGAGCAAGTTTTTATCGGACTCTCTCAGCCACATACGCAAGGACATTACCCATTACCTTCACTTACTTCAGGATATTTCCGAATCAGAGATGCCAACGGAGCTATCGTACATGGGCCGATATTAGTAGATGGTACTAGCGCCAATATTACCAGCAGAGCTGAGGGAATTGCCGGACCAGAGCAGGTAGTTGGAGCAAGCGGTTATGATGCGGCTGGCGATTACACATTTAACCCTGACGGTTTGGCTGCAGGAGATTATTATATTGAATTTAATTTAGATGCAAGTACTTATAATACTTCTCATCTATTGTTTCAATATTTTGACATCACCGTAGCGACAGAGGCTAATGTTGCCATCAACGGACGAGTCTTTTCTCAAAACTGGACTTTATTTGCGCCTACTATTGACAACAATTACAACGGGACTTACGGTGTCTATGACCGCCCGGTAAATGGTAGTTTCCACGTACTATCGAATGAAAACTTTGTGAGCAAAATAGATTTTAATGAATCTAATTTTCAACCTGCTGCCTTCAATATTGCCGTCAATTCCTGGGGGACTAAAAACACTGGCGATAATTATTCAGACCGACAGTCTTTGGAAAGCCAAAAAAGCACCATCCCTGAATTAAAAATCTTTCTAAATGATCCTGATCCAATTGTCTATCCTTCTGGAACTTATGGCGAAATGTTGACGGATGCAGATTATCCTGCTATTATTGGTTGCCCCGCAACTGGTTACTCTGTTCGGATAGCGGCAACTTCCAGCGGACTTGTAGAATTATTGTTGGATTTTAACCAAGTATCGGGTGCTGGAATCTATGATCTGGCTACAGAAGATGTATTGTTATTCTTCGATCTAGTCCCAAGAGCTGGGGAGACAGCTCCTTATATTCGCGATATTTCTTGGGATGGGAAAGACGGACTTGGGGCTGTGGCCAATACAACTATTCCAATTGGGACAGAGGTCTCTTTTGCTCAGGGTAGTTACCATATCCCAGTCTATGATGTAGAATTTAATCTGGATGGCTTTAGGTCCAGTATTACTCGACCTAGCCCACCCCCTTCAAATGTCCTGAGGTTTTACCATGACGATGTGAACATTGCCACTGGAACCACTGATATAGAAGCAGGATGTGACCCTAATACGGTTCCTGCCACACCTTGTCATACCTGGGCCGATTCTACCTATGGTGATATCAACACCATCAATACCTACTGGTATGCAAAACAAGAAATAGAAATATCCAACATCACAGTTACCACTCCTGATTGTGGTTGTGCCGTTTCTGGAATCAACGGAATCAACATTAGCGGAATGACTTATAATGATTCAGACGCCAATGCTTTGAAGGGGGGTTCGGAAAGCGGAAGCTCATTAGCGATGATAGATGCTAAACTTTACGAAGATGTCAATAACGATGGTTTGATTGACGGAGGAGATACTGAAATAGAAACCGTTCAGACAGATGCTAACGGGGATTATGATTTTTTAGTTACACTTAGCAGTACTACTGGAATGGAAGATAAATTGGTCGATCAGGATATAGATGATGCGGAGGAATATACTGATCCGCTATGGGCTGGCTTTACATTTGAGAATGGCGCTACTATTAGTCTTGGGAATAGCCCTGATTTCTTCTCTGATACCGAGGTCGGACTGCGATTCAATAATATTAATCTCCCTCAGAGAGCAACTATTACAAAGGCAGAAATAGAGTTCACCGCATCTGGTACTTCCGCATCAGGAGCACCTACTTACAATATCAGTGTAGAAGACAATACGGATCCTGATGCTTTTTCTAGTTCGAATAATGACATTACCTCCCGACCAAGACTAGGGTCGCCGATTCCATGGGCTCCAACAACTTGGATGGACGGAATGAAATATAAAACATCAGATATTACAACCGCTGTTCAGGCTCTAGTAAGTAAAGCTGGCTGGGTACAGAACAACAGCATGGTTTTTATAATCAGCGGTTCTACAGATGCCAGAAAAGCACATTCCTTTGACGGCGTTCCTGCGAATGCACCAAAGCTTATTATTGAATTTGATGATTATGGCCTACCAAAGCAATACTTGGTCGAATTAGATCCGGCTACTTTCCCTGGTGGAAAATCATTATCTACTGATAATATAGAACAAGTTAATGTTTCAACATTAAATCACAATGGTTGTGATAACTACTTTGGGTTTGTACCACCTTTACCTGTAGAACTAAGTCATTTTAGTGCAATAGAAGATAATTGTAATGTTATTGTTAAATGGACGGCGGCTATAGAAGATAATTTAAGTCACTACGAGCTGGAGTACAGTGAGAATCAAAGTGAATTTACAACAAAAGCTACGTTCGAGTCAGGGCTTACGAGCGATCAAAACAGCTACCGATACACAGATGAATCAGCAGGTAAAATGAATTACTATCGATTGGAAATGGTTGACCTTGATGGCTCAATCGAATACTCCAAGGTACTTGCTGTAAGCTTGGATTGTAAAAACAAAAATGGTTTAAGTATATACCCAAATCCCGTTAGAAGTGGATCTCCGTTGCAAGTTCGTTTACAAACTGAAGACAGAGAGGCGACCTTAATGATTACCAATGTCTTTGGAAAAGTAGTTCGAAAGTTAACGTTAAGTACGGAGATGGGATTGAATTTGATAAAACTGGATGTTTCTGATTTGCCAAACGGTGCTTACTTTATTTTGAATAAAAACGTAGCAGAATTGAGTCCGGTGAAATTTGTAAAAGAAAATTAAATGAAATAAAGAGGCTCTGTATTAATAGCAACCCTCTTGGATAAAGATATAATTGAAAGATTTGATTGCCGGCTTGTGAAAACAAGACGGCATTTTTTATATTTGGTTTTAATATTAGGGGTTATTCCTAAACACAAATACAAATGCCTAAACTCACCGAAATAAAAGCCCATTGCTCCAATCCTCAACAGATTGCTTCCATACTTGAAGAAGCTGGCGCTACCTTCAAGGGCATTGACCATCAGATTGACACTTATTTTATGACGGAGCGGGGGCGACTGAAACTCAGAGAAGGAAATATAGAAAATACCTTAATTCATTATATTCGCCCAAATCAGGCGGGACCGAAGAACTCTAAAGTCACTTTGTACAAACCTCAGAATGCAGCCGCGCTAAAAGCGGTGCTCTTAGAGGCCTATGATCTCAAAGTAGTCGTGGATAAAAAACGAGGCATTTACTTTATTGACAATGTAAAGTTTCACATTGATGAAGTAAAAGGCCTGGGGAGTTTTGTGGAAATAGAGGCCATTGATGATGCAGAAACAATGGAGGAGGCTGTCTTATTAAAACAGTGCAAACACTATATAAACTTACTTGGTATTCAGGCAAAAGACTTATTAGAAGTTAGCTATAGTGATATGTTGCTGGAGAAAGGGAAGTGATTCTAGTATTCCTAGCGCGCGCTACAAAACCAGCACTTCTATTCTTTTTTAAAAATAATATTATCGGAGTCAGTTTTACTTTTTCGGAGATCGGCGGCGATGTCTTTTGTTAGTTGTAACATTCCTTTTACATCTATAAAATAGGCTTGATACCCCAGATTGAAAAGTTGCCGTGCTGCCTGAGCATGCGCACTATTTGTTCGTTCATCGGACAGGTATTCCAACGCAACAACTGGTCGCTGTTCCCTAAGCGTTTCCCCCAAGCCTTTTATGACTTTGGCTTCTGCGCCTTCTACATCTATTTTTATAAAGTCAGGAATCGCTTTACAATTTGCCAATAAGCTATCTGCTCGTGTTCCGTTTACTGTGATCTTTTGAGGAGGGTTTTCCTTCACCCAATCACTTCCTTCAAATTGTTCTGGATCGATGGTATTGTATTCTGAGTAGAGTACAGGGAATTCATAAAAGGACAATTTCGTGTCTTCATCCGTAGCAGCGAGGTGAAAGAGTTGGACATTCTTACTTCCGTGAATGTTTTGTTGGCAAACTCCGTGAACAGCTTTGGACGCTTCAATTCCAATCACCTTTCCGCTCTCCCCTACTAAATTTGCGGCAAGCAATGAATAGAATCCAAAATGCGTCCCGATGTCCAATACCGTATTTCCCGCTTTTAGATTATTCAACATCCAACGGGTCAGCCGAATTTCAGAATCGTGGGTCTTTGCGCCAAGCAGATAAATATCCATACCCGCAGGAAGAAGCACATTCATTTCTTTTCCAAAAAAGGTATTCGCCTTAACCAACTTCCCTTTCTTTGTTTTAGGATAAACCGCTCTAAAGAAATACTGCCCAGTCAAATACCGCTGTGGCGCATGAAGCAGTCGTCGCCACTTAGGCGCCTGGGCTAAGGCTGCAATCTTGTCCAGACTATTCTTCAATTCTTGCTGTTTCATTTGCTGCATCTGCTTGATTGGCTAGGTCCACGTTGATGAGGAGTGCCAGATTTATAAAGAAAAAGCTACCTATTTTATCGGTTTCTATCAGATCATTAATCAAACAAAGCGCATCAATAACAATCAGAGAAAGCATGGCAAAAAGCACTACGGCTCGTCTCCAGGGCACCGTTGTTTCATGGTAAATATTTTCTCCCTTTATCAGTACGTAGGCCGATAAAAACAGAAAAATCAAAAATCCAAAAACCCCTTGCTCTACAAGAATCATCAGATAATAACAATGTATTCCCGAACGATCGGGATTATCACTTACATAGGTTTGATAACTCGTAACCGTATACCCTTTATACAAGTTTCTAAAATTGCCTGGTCCTACTCCTTTCCAAGGGTGGACAGGAATCATATAAGTCCCAGCTATCCAACGATAGAAACGTTCTACTGTGGAAATGTCTTCCATTTTGAAAGTAGCTTCTATCAGATTATCAAAGTCTTGGTGCGTTACAGTATGCTCAAAGTCTGGTGAAAAATCGAGATAGCGGTTATTGTTCGCAAGGAAGAAAACCAGTCCAAACAAGCCTACGAAAGTAACAACCAAAGCTAATTTCACTAATCTGAAACGAACAACAAAGTGTCCGGCTACTGCAATCACGACACCCACGTAGGCTGCCCTTGTGTAGGACAACTGTATCCCAATCAAAACAACCAACAGCGACCAACCCAGTAGCTTCCTTAGCTTAGACCCCTTGGGGTACAAGGTTCGCATATGCCAAACCATTGGGAAAAAACAAGCTAGGATTGCAGCATAGGCCACATGGTTCCTATAAAAAGGCCGAACTGCATTATTGACTTTATCAAAAGCAAAACCATCAAAAAATTGAAAAAATGTAGTCCAGAAAACAGTAAATATCAAAGGGATAAAAATACACCAGAAGAATGTCTTTATCTGTTTTTCCGTTTTCAGCATCCGTCCTGCTAAAAAGAAGAATACGGCTATATACCAAAACTTAGACAACGAGAACTTAGTGGAGATCATCAACATTTCAGAGGTCAAAGATGTCGCTACCGTCCACACAAAATGAAGGAGTAGAACTAATGTTATAGGATGTGTGAGAAAACGTCCGTTTATCTTTTCGGGAAAGCGAAGGAGGTATACTATATAAATCAACAGTAGCCCAATCGTCAGAGGCTCTCCAGGTAAATCCGTGGCGAAACCTCCAGGCAAATGCACTTCCATAGACAGCGGAATGCTTATCATCAGCAAATAAAACAACAGTCTAAAATCAAGAATGGTCACATAGGCTACGGCCAAAAAGATAGGAAGACCAAAAAGAGCATAGGTCTCTGTAGCAATGCCGAGTAATATGCTCAACAATACAATTACGCTGTAGCCTTTAAAGATTAGCCGCGCTTGTCCGTCTGCTGAAAATGATTTATTTGGCATCCCAGATTTCTCTCCAGTTTACTTTTTTATATACCTCTAACAACAAAACACCGATGATGCTAAAAAAGAAAGCGACCATCGTAGCGGCCAATACCAAAATGGTTCGTTTGGGCCTTGACTTCACAATCGGCACCGAAGCTCCTTCTACAATATACAAGGCATTAAAGTCAGAACCATTAACCGCTTCGAGTTGCTTCAACCTTTCTTTATCCAAAGCCAATTGTGTCCGTGCTTCTTCGTGTTGTTCGGTGAGTACTTGTATTTTCCCCATTCCTTTGTTGAATACTTTCAGGCTTGTGGTGAGTCCTTCCACTTCATATCCTAAACCCGCTATTTCTGCTTCCAGATAGATAATGGTATCTCTTGGCACATTAGCAGCTCTGAGCAGTTCTAACTTTTTCTCTGTCCGGATTAATTTCGATTGGGCCTTTGCAGCCAAATTCGGTAGTACCTCAGATTGTGTGACCGTATTATAAATCGCATACTTCGCTCTCCAAAGCTGCAAGGTATCTCCCAATGTTTGAATCTCCAGTTCCTTTCCTTTTATATTTGACTTGAAGGTTGTGATCTGTTTGTTTTGAGTTCCTTTTATTAAGGCTCTGCAAATTGCTGCTACTCGTTCTCGAGCATCATTCGTCATGGTGGCCGCTAATTTCGGATCTTTATCTTCTACCGATATTTTGATAGAACCGAATTTAGTTCGAATCACTTCGTAGAGTCCACCCAATTTTTGGGCTACCCAAAACGGAGCCTTTATATCTGTGGTATCAATATCGTAATGTTCGTAGAGGTCGTATTTGTCGATGAGGTAATTCAAGACCTGTCCACTTTCCGCGATACTCAGTACGCGGTCTCTGTCTTCATCCTCTCCGTAGTAATCACGGTCTCCTGATTCCCGACCAACGGGCTCCGGCTTTGCGAGGTCAGGGTTGGCCGCGTAAAATTCTGTAGTGGACATATAGTAGTCGTCCATGGTAAGGGTGACGAGGATGCTACCGATAAAAGCGAGGACCGTGACCATAAGAATAGGTCGCTTCCAACGAGATATTGTTTTCAATACCTCCAATAAATTATATGTATTACTCATTTACAGCTGTTTGTGAGCCGCAAAAGTAGACAATTTTAGAGACATTGATGACTCCTTAGTATTACTTAACCTTTTTAACACTACTCCTCTTTAGCTAACAGAGGTCATTCAATAAAGTCAGTCTTTTTGCTTCTCCCACCTCTGACCCCAAAGGAAGCCAAAAACGCAGACACCCTTTAATGAATGACCTCGCTAACGCAAAAATCAATCTCCTATTCGCTCAATCAACCTTCCGGAAATTCTAATGAAATCCATTGCTGTAATCAAGCCAACCAATTCTCCACCTTGAACAACAGGGAGGCAACCGATTTTATGCTTTCGCATTAACTTCATTGCCTCTTTAATATTCGCTTGAGGCTTAATGGTTACCGGCTTGGATTGCATAATATCTTTTACCGTTATCGTTTCTTTCTTTAAGGATTTATTTTTCAACAAGTAGTTCAATATCTGGTAAGAAGTGACAAGACCTACCAACTTTCCTTTGCTATCTTCTACTGGTGTAAATCGAATATGGCGATAATCCATCATCTCCGCCACCAGCTCTATGATGTCGTCTTTTTGAACTGTGAATAAATCAGTGGCCATAAATTCTTCGACTAAAATAGCTGTAGGCTGATAATCGGCAAAATCTTTTAATTCAGGGAGTTTCCATTTATGCACAGGTATTTCTTTTTCTTGGTTACTAATAATAGCCGCAGTAAGACAAGTGATGGCTTCGTGTGACGTTGTTTCTTTGAGTAATTTAGTGTATGCTCTAAGTTGCCATCGGGCTCCATTCATGTGTGCCTTCGCTCTTTGTTCTATGATGTCAAGATAGCGGCTAATATCGGCCTTATCTATTTTCATTTTTATCAGACCCGCTTTCGCAATCGGCAACAATTCTTTTAGTATCAACTGATTCACTGTAACCTTTTTGTCTTTAAACCAGGTAAATTGTGCATCCAGGCCAATGCGTGCTGCTTTCTCAAAATTATCTCTAACATTTGCAAATTCCATCAATTTAGAAACGTCATCATATTTATCTGCCATCCCCATCATCAAGCCGACCCAAAACGCGCCGTTGGCCATTTCGTCAATCACCGTTGGGCCTGCCGGTAATACTCTGTTTTCTATTCTAAGGTGTGGCTTGCCATTTGGACTAATGCCATAACATGGTCTATTCCAACGATAAACTGTTGAGTTGTGAACCTGTAATGCTCGTAAGTGAGGTACTTTCCCTTGGCTGATCATTTCCACTGATTCTTCCTTGACATCACTGCTCAACAAAACTCGGAAACGAGCAATGTCTTCCCGGTAAATATCCATAATAGAACCTTCAATCCACCGACTTCCGAAATTAACTCTTGGACTGCGTTCGCGCATATGATCATGGGCGCTACGGGTATCAATAGACTGCTGAAAAAGTGCGATCCGAGATTCATGCCATAGCCTTCTACCAAAAACAATTGGAGAATTAGCCGCCACTGCCATTACCGGTGCGGCTATCAACTGAGCAATGTTGTACATCTTTACAAACTCATCTGGTGCTACTTGTAAGTGAAATTGAAAACTGGTGTTGCAAGCTTCTAACAAAGGCGAGTCATGTTTCACTAACAATTCATCTACACCATTTAACCTCAGCTCATAAGAAGAACCGATAAGTTGTCTGTTAATAGATTCCATCAAGGCGTAATAGCGCTTCATTGGAGTCAGGTTATCCATATCCAAATGAAACTTTCGGAGGGTAGGCAGGATACCCGTGAGAATCAGTCGGGTGCCCATCGTCTTGAGTTTAGCCCGAATCTTATTCAATTTATCCTTGTTCTCTTTCTCCATTTGACTGAAGCACTTTCCTTTGAGTACACGAGGTGTCAGATTAGTTTCGAGATTAAACTTTGCCAGTTCTGTTTCTACCCAATCATAATCTTTCATTTTCTTCAAAGCTTCAACAGCTACCGTAGCTGGCTTATAAGCTTCATCAACCAGACACATTTCTTGCTCTGCTCCAATTCTTGTTATGTTCTTTTCGAACCAATCATTATCGAGCATGTATTGAAGCGCTTGTACATCATTAAGGAGGTGTTGCACAAATCGTTGCATGGATGCTTCATCCTGTAGTATAGATACCTTTTGTTCGCCCATTTGTTTTACGTTTTGTTTTGAATTTTTAGGATCGGTTACTTATTAATTAGGGACTGGATAAATGTAGTATTTAATTTTGAATTATTAAGCTATGTAACTGGTCAAAAAGTAAATTTATCTATTTACCAATGAGCTAGATTTCTCGACTCCTACATCACTCGGAATTTAAAAAGTGTCGCTGACCGTTATTCCTCGACTCGCCTCCTGCGTCGCTCGATCGGAATGACAGGGATTCGCTCTAAAATGATTACTACCTTCAAAACAAAGAGTGATACGCCAAAAAACAATAGGGCAGCATCTTTTTTATATATACAAGCCAACAACAATTTTACTAATTCTATAAATGTAACAATCATGAAAAAGGCAAAAATACTAATGGCTGTCGCCTCTCTTCTGTTTTTCAGTGCATTGGCCTATACCAATTGGTTGGAGCAAAAGAAGGAAGTAAAAATCGAGAAATATAAAGCCAGTATGAAAGAAATTAAGGAATGACCTACTGACTCTCTTAGCCTCTAGCCGAAAAGCAACTGCCCGTTTGTAGAATATTTCCAATAACATTCAACATCCAAACTGGGCATATCCTGAAGGTATTTCGTACAATGACCCTATGCAATGGCAAGAAGCTTTATTTTATTATCAACTCGCCTTACGGTCTGAAGTGTTTGCCAATTTTGATACAAATGAAATATGGCAAGGAAATGTAATTACCTTGTTAAAAAGAAGGCAACGTGCGAATGGGAGTTTCCAAAATGAAGTAATTGGGTCAGGCTTGGAAAATGACCCTTTGGTGGCAACGGGGCTTGCGCTTACTAGTTTATGCTGGGCTCTGGAATAACCCTGGCTGGTTTTTGCACTTAATGTTATGGCCAAATTACATCCATAACATTGAGCGTATATCTAATAACTATTTAAGCAACTTCAACATAAGCCGGCAATTGAAAGCTAAAAGCCGTTCCTTCATTCAATCGACTCTGCACGTTGATGGTTGCATGGTGTAGTTCTAATATTTTTTTAGCGATGGCTAAACCCAGACCCGCTCCACTCTTTTTGATATCATCCGACTGTTCGGCCTGCCCGTAGCGTTCGAATATTGCCGACTGCTCTCCTTCCGGTATACCTGGGCCCGTATCTGCAATACGCACTTCCACTTTTTTCCCGACCGCATTAAGTGTGATATTTACTTTACCTCCCTCAGGTGTGAATTTCAGTGCATTATCCATTAGATTTTGAATAACACGTTCCACCAATCCGATATCTGCAAATACCATTGGGATTTCGGGAGAAGCATTTAGATGCATGGTAATACCACGCTCTTTGGCTAGGAGCTGATACTTTTGATAAATGTCCTGCGCTATTTCTGTGATGAAGAAAGGTTCTTTTTTAAGTTGTATTTGTTTGGCCTCTAGTTTGGAATATTCGAAAAGTTGTGCAATAAGCTTTGACAATCGGTCTCCACTACTCAAGGTTGTTTCTAAATATTGCTTTCGCTGATCCGCATTAATATTATCGTCTTTCAATAACAATGTTTCTACATACCCTTTCATTATCGCTAAAGGGGTACGCAAATCATGAGAGATATTGGCAATCAATTCCCGACGAAGATTTTCTACCGATTTCAACTCATCAATATTAGCGACAATGGTATCGGCCATGTCATTAAAGTCATGAGAAAGATCGGCCAATTCTCCTGTACCGGAAACAGCGACACGGGCCTTGTAATCCCCTTCTTTGAAACGCCGAACCGTATCCATCAACTCTCGCAAATTTCGCGTAAGCAGCCAAATAGCCAGCAAACCAATCAACAATGCTCCTACAAGCGTAAGGAAAAACATATTTGCCCCCATTTTAAAAAGATAATTTCCGTCTAACATTGAAGTCACCGCTGCTCTATACTCTCCCATCAAAATGATATACATATACCCTGTCAACTGCTCATTTTCTATAATCGGTGCCGCTGAAAAAACCTTTCGCTCTCCCGGATGTCTTGGATCATCTCCAGTTACACAAATAGGACCATCTGACTCTATGAATTTTTTAATCGGCAACAAATCTACTTTCTCCAACTTAATGGTTTTATCAGGTGCCACATACATCATGATATTTCCAACCTTATCCAGCAAGTAGACTTCTACACTTGGAT
This sequence comes from Saprospiraceae bacterium, assembly GCA_047626155.1. Taxonomy (GTDB): domain Bacteria; phylum Bacteroidota; class Bacteroidia; order Chitinophagales; family Saprospiraceae; genus CALGLS01. Next base: position 24,399 of record JBLHRR010000017.1, read on the forward strand.
TGATGACCATCATCGAATGCATGATTTCCTGAACGACTGCTGTATCTACCACCCCGTTTTTGATTGCAGGCGTGGTATGTTTTACTGCATAATCTGCTATTTTAGCATGCAGTACCTGACTCACTTCATCATAGTATTGACGGCTAATCGTTCGGGTAATAACCATGTAACCTAGGCCAACTATAATCATCAAAGCCATTAGCGTAGCAGATATGCGCCAGTATAATCTATTATTTTTCATTATTACTTTTTTAAAAATCTCTATAACTCCTCATTAAAGCGATAGCCCACGCCCCAGGTTGTCAGAATGTAAGTAGGTTGTTGGATATTGGGTTCTATTTTTACTCGAAGCCGGTTGATGTGTGAGTTAACGGTATGTTCGTAGCCTTCAAAATCGTATCCCCAAACGAGGTTTAGAATTTTGGATCGATCGTAGCTTTTACCGGGATTGGAAGCTAGTAGGCTAAGCAGTTCAAATTCTTTAGGAGAAAGATCGATTCGTTTTTCACTCAGTGTTACTTTTCGTTTATCGATATCCACTCCAAGGTCTCCGAATTGCAAGACACTATTTCCGGACTTTTGGGCATTAGCGCTCATCATTTCCATTCTACGAAAAATGGCTTTTACTCTGGCAATGAATTCACGGATACTGAAAGGTTTGGTGAGGTAATCATCGGCGCCCATTTCCAGACCAAGCACCTTATCTATTTCTTCGGATTTTGCAGTCAGCATCAGAATCGGTACACGAGCATTTTTAGCACGTACTTCGCGGCAGATTTCCATCCCGTCTTTTCGAGGTAGCATGACATCGAGGATCAGTAGGTCATAATTATTGGCGAGGGCTTTTTGTAGCCCAATGTCTCCTTCATAAGCCACATCACAATTGCATTCCAAGTCCTTAAGATGAATTTTTAGGAGTTCCACGATATCTCGGTCATCTTCTACTATTAAAACTTTTCGCATGTTGTTGGTTCTGATTCGTGAATTGTTATTGGGTGCTCTTTTCCAGATTCGCTTTATATAAATAGTAGTGCAAATTTACGGAGAAAGTATCACAATAGTATCACAAGGAAATATGCCTTGTATCACGAATGAAGCAAGAAGTATTAAACAGAAAACATTATTTGAAGGGGAAAGGTGTATGGCCAGGAGGGGATTCTTTATTAAAGACTACATAAACCAGATGGTGATCCAGTCGTAAATCCAAACTCTGTTTTTGAAGAGAAGAACGGCAATGGCAGCGGCTACAAAAATGGAGAACATACGGAGGTTCTTCATACTTTGGGCATATTTTTCTCTACGATTTTTGTAACGGTGCCTTTTGGATAGTGCCATGAGTTTGGATTTTTTTTTGCAAAGATAGTATTAATTCCTGAGGGGTGTTTTTTACGTTCTTAGAACATTAGATAAAAAGATCGAGCCAAAAGATGGACTAAACTAAGCTCCTGCTTCCTTCAATCTCCTCTTCTGAATGAAGCAACCGATAACAAGTCCAACAACCAGCAACGGATATAGCAGACAAGAAAGGATGAAGTGTTTTGACGTGGTTCTCTTTGCAATATTCAGTATCGTTGTGGCAGGCCCAGGTGCATTTATCTACTGTTCTTTGAGAAGAGTTTATCACGGTTATTCCATTTATTTCAAATTGTTTCAAATTGTTTCCTAGGAGAAACCTGACGAACATATTCATTTAGTAATACTATTGTTACAATAGGGATAAGAATTAAAATAAGATTGCGAAGTTTGGGATTCATTCTTCATTTAGCTTTTCACAAATCACTCCCCCACTTTCACCTCCCCACCCACAATCGTCCACAACACCTCCGCTCCCAGAATTTCTCCATCTTCACAAGTCAATAAATCCTCAGACAAAATCACCACATCTCCCAACTTACCTACTTCCAAAGAACCTTTCTCCGTTTCCTCAAATCCAGCATAGGCATTCCCTAAGGTATAAGAGTATAAAGCTTCCTGACGCGTCATCGCCTGCTCGGAAAAAAATGCCATTCCGCTATCTGCTCGCTTACGGGTAACAGAGGCATAGAAGGAAGCAATCGGGCTCACATCTTCTACTGGTGCATCGGTACCATTGGCAATGACCACCCCTTGATCCAATAACGCACGCCAAGCATAAGCTCCCGTCCGGGCTCTTTCTTCGCCAAGCCGCTCGACCACAAAAGGCGCATCTGAGGTACAGTGAATTCCTTGCATGGATGCGATAACATTTAGTTCTTTAAAGCGAGGAATGTCCTCGGGGTTCAAATGTTGCGCATGTTCTATACGCCAGCGCCAGTCTTTCTTTTCTGGATTTGCTTTGAAATTTCGTTCGAAGATGTCAAGGACTTCGCGATTGGCTCGGTCACCGATGGCATGGACACAAAGTTGGAGATTGTGCTTGTTGGCCAAGGAGGCAATATTTTCGACCTCTTTGATGGTGGTGGTATTATGCCCATGAGAACCTGGTTTGTCGTGATAGGCTTCTAGGAGCCAGGCGCCACGGGAACCAAGTGCCCCATCCACTTCTGTTTTTATTGCTTTTACAGAAAGGTAATGCTCTCCTAAATCCAGCCAAGGAAACCCTTCCAATTTGTCTTTCATTACTTCATAGCTGTGGCGTATCATCACCCAGAGTCGGACGTTCAATTCTCCGGCTTCCGCCAATTCTTTGAGCCATTCTAAATCCTGATAATGTAGGCCTGCATCTTGAAAAGAGGTAATTCCCTTTGCTAGGCATTCCTTTTCTGCAGCTCTGATTTTCTCCAACCAATGCGCTTTTTGCGCTTCCGGAGATTGTTTGTTATAAAACTCTTGCCAAGCCATCCAAAGCGCATCTTCTGCTCGTTCTTCGAAGACGCCTATCGGACTTCCGCTTTGATCTCGAATGATGGCACCACCACTAGGGTCGGGTGTTTCTTTACTTATGCCAACCATCTCCATGGCTTTCGCATTCGCGAAAGAGGCGTGGCCACTAGCGTGAGAAAGTAACACCGGGTTATTGGGTGTAAGCGCACTCAACTCATCATGCAAGGGATAACCTTCTACTTGTCTGTCTAATGGCTGATCCCATTTTTCTTGATGCCAGCCTCGGCCCATAATCCACTCTCCTGGCTTAGCCGTCTTTACTTTTTCAGCGACCTTATCCAAAATTTCCTGCCAGTTTTTGGTCTGTAATAAATTAAGGTTTATCATACTTTCGCCTAGACCTAAGTAATGACCGTGGCCTTCTATAAATCCTGGCATTACGAAGTTTCCTTTCGCATCTATGGTTTTCGTTTTTTCTCCAGCTAGTAATTGAATCGCCTCATTGCTACCTACTTTTAGGATGCGGTGATTTTTAATAGCAATGGCTTGGGCTTTTGGTTGGGCCTTGTCCATTGTTGTAACATTCCCATTCACAATAATGAGATCTGCCAATGTTGCTTTTTCTTTTTCTGCGCTTGGGCTGGCGCAATGTAGTAGCATTGTTGCAATGGATATAAAAACGAGGAGTCTGGAGAGTTTGATTTGCATAATTCTGGATTTACCTATTGTATTTTTTAATCACGCAGAGTGCGCAGGGCTAATGTGCCAATATGCGATTTTTTCGCGCCTCGCTCTGCGGCCTCTGTGCTCTCTGCGTGAGTAAATACACTATACTGAAAGATCACTTAACGGTACAAGTTTGTTGATTCGATATACTCATACACCTCATCCCTCACTAAGTACCGAATCGAATGCCCTTCCTTAAGACACCTTCGGATATAACTCGCCGAGATGTGCATCTGAGGAGCGTCGAAGAGTTTTACGTTTGGATGTTTTTCTAATTCTCCCAGATCATAACCTGGCCGTTTGTAAACATATATTTCGTAATCGCGGAGAATGATTTCGTAGTTTTTCCACTTGTGCAATGTGGCTAAATTATCACCGCCCATAATAAGGACGAACTTATCTTTTGTATATTTTTCCGAAAGGTAGGTCAAAGTATCTATCGTATAGGAAGGCTTGGGTAAATCAAATTCCACATTAGAAGGGCGGATATTTGAATTCTCTCCAATCGCAAGGTGGGCAAGGTGAAGGCGATCGTAGTCTTTTGCTAAACTTGCCTTTTGCTTCAAAGGATTCTGAGGCGTAACGACCAACCATACTTCATCAAGATCCGTTTGGGTCGCCATATAATTACTAATAATCAAATGCCCAATGTGAATCGGATTGAAGGAGCCGAAGAAGAGGCCTTTTTTCATAGGAGGATTGTTTTAATATAAATGCGAATAAAGGGGTAAAAGTATTGAAAAGTATCTGCTTATCGAGCACTCATTTGCACTTACCAATATGCCATATCCTCTGAAGGAGATGCGATAGTTGATCTGACATATTTACTCTGTCGTTTTCTCCAATGCTTCAAACAGCTTTTCTAATCCATCTTCCTCAATCAGGTCCTCCGCAGGAATATCCACCAGCCATTGTCCTTTTATTTTTTCCAAATAGAAACTATCGCGATACTCAAAACCTTCATCGTCCATCACATAGCCACAGATCGCTTTATTGCCATACTCCTCACATTTCATAGAAATAAAAATAGCAGGAGGCAGTACTTCATTTTCTCCTCCGTTGGCTTTTATTGTTTCTTCTGCCCAGTTGATCCAATCAATAGCATTAGTGGTGCTCAATTCTCGGGCTTCCTGATATTGATTATTGTCAATCCAACTCTGCCATTGACGAGCTACTTTTTCTGGTGTGTTTGGTAAATCATTTTTGTCGGAAGAGCAATTCGCGAAAGCGAGAAGAAAGCAGCAACAAAGTAGAACGGAAGTACTTTTCATCAAGGAAGAATTTAGAGCTTTGACTGTCAACTGCTCTTAACACACAAGATAGGTGTTAAGAGCAGTTAATAGTTACAGTCAAGAGCCAGGGTCTTTAATTACTTAACATTACTGGCATTACCAGCATCAATATTTCTTCGCCCTCCTCGTTTTCTGTTGGCAATAAGATACCAGCTCTGGTTGGAGAAGACAATTCGATTTTCACTTCTTCGCTTTCCAACACGTTTAGCATTTCGATTAAGAACTTGGCGTTAAAACCAATAGTGAGCTGATCTCCGTCGTAGGTACAGTTCATTTGCTCCGTGGCTTCATTCGAGAAGTCAAGGTCCTGCGCCGAAATAGTTAGGCTGCTGTCGTTGATATTTAGAATAACCTGATTGGTTGTTTTATTGGCATAAATGGCGATACGCTTCAAAGAGTTTTGAAAGTCTTTGCGCGAAAGCGTCAACAAATTCGGATTATCAACAGGGATAACCGCATTGTAATCCGGGTAACGTGCATCAATCAATCGACAAACCATCTGGACGTTATCGAAAGAGAAGAAGGCGTTGGCTTTATTGAACGCTAAGGTCGCATCTCCATTAGAAGAAATGGCTCCCTTCAATAAGTTGAGGGCTTTCTTCGGAATAATGAAAGAGGTCGACACTTCACTGGTTACATTGTTGAAAGAGTACTTAACCAATTTGTGGGCATCCGTTGCCACAAAGGTCAACTTATTGAAATCGACTTGCAAAAAGACACCAGTCATCGCAGGGCGTAATTCATCGTTGCTTGTCGCAAAGAGTGTCTTACTGATGGCCTGTGTCAATACGGTGTTTGGTACTTTGACGGTATCCACTGTGTCCGGTTCTGGAATGTTTGGAAAATCATCTCCATTCTCTCCCGCTAATCGGTACTTACCATAAGAGGAGGTAATTTCAATGCCGTAATTTTCCATATTCACTTTAAAAGTAACTGGCTGGGCCGGCAACTCTTTCAAAGTATCCAGTAATATTTTTGCGGGGATGGCTACTTTACCATTGGTATCCGCATTTACTTCCAGGGTAGTGATAATGGAAGTTTCCAAATCGGTAGCGGCGATGGTCAAATTTCGACCGTCGATGGTAAATAAAAAGTCTTCCAAAATTGGCAATACCGGGTTGGAACCAATCGCTCCGGAAGCAATTTGTAACTGCTTCAATAAGGTAGAAGAGGGTACACTAAATTTCATGTCGTTATTTTATGCATTCATTTTGAACTTGAAAACGCTATCTCTTTGAGAATCACGGTTTTCCAAGCTTTAGAATGGACAAAAATAACAGTTCAAAAGGACATTTATAGTAAAAAGTACCAACAGAATGTGGATAACTTATTAATAAAATATGTTATCAGTGTGAAACAAAAATAACCTGCCCGACCGGAACGGGCTGGTTTAGCCCATTTGGATGCCCCTGAAGGGTCTTTTAATTTATCTTAAAACCAAAACTATTCACCTTCCGCTCTCCCGTATCACCAGCGCATTTGATTTCGGCAATTACCTGTTGAAAAAAAGCAAAGAATACAATAGCCTGGGCAATGTATAATACCGTCAGTAAAATCATGAAGCCCGAATGAAAAACATTTCTGGATTTTTGATCGTAGAGCCCCATTCTTTTGAAGTCACTTTTGACTAATTTTAAAACCGACAACATCGACATCGCGTATATTTACTTTTCTCTCCTTCCCTTCCCTTCGCTTTTCATTGAAGTTGACGGTTATGGTTTCTGTTACACCGAAGTTTGCCATTTTATTTACCTTAATTTGGACATCATAAGACCTTATATTAAATGGTTGACCTATCAGGTAAAACCTATTAAGTGTAGGATGACGAAGAGTGTTGTTTTTTTCATTACGTTAGTATTTGGCTAAAATAAAACAGCGCCACGAAAAGTAAGGAATAGTTCCTTAAAAATTCGTAGCGCTGTTGTGGGGGACTATATTTTTTTTACAGTCCTAAAACCTGAAAGCTCTATTGTCCGAACGGAGGTGGATCTCCTCTTCTTTGTCCGAAAGGAGGTGGATCTCCTCCTCCTTTAATAGATGCCATTGCTTTGTTATCTAGTGTCTTAGCTGCTTGGCTAAGCTGAACTAGATCCATTTTTACATTTTTCATATAGTGGTTAGTTTTTGTGAAAAAATAAATTTGTCAATATAAATTTAGGATTAATTCTGAAAAACAGAACATTCACAGACTCTTATTTCACTAAATGCACTAAAAATGATATTATTTTTCATTAAAAACATACTTCCCCACATATTTATCAACAATCATGACGGATTTAGCACAGGTTATAAATCAAAAAAGTGCTACAAATCGCAAGAATATCTCCTGCATTTTGTAGCACTTTCATGGGAATCCCCCTGTATATCTGAATAACTTGTACTACTCTTTTTCTTCAGCCTCAGCAGCTGCCGCCTCCTCGGTTGTTTCTTCTTCTTCCTCTTCTTCCAAAGACAAGAGTCCTTTATCATTCAAAAAAGTAAACCATTTTACTACCTTCTTGATATCTCCAACGCTCACTCGATCTTCGTCATAATCCGGCATCACTGCCCGAAAATACTCGGCTAATGTTTTTCCATCCGAGTTGTGTGAAACGGGAGGATTAGTGGTTACCCTTTCTAGCATAGAACGAAATACTTCTTTCAGTTCCAGCGTATCTTCAGGCCCGTCGGTGTAAATACCAATAGAGGCCAATGGTGTAAACTGATGTCTACGAGTAGGTGCAAATTTCCGCTTACCGGTTTCTATGTTCTCTACAATCAATCCGTTACTTCGGTTGGCTACCATTTTAAAAACACCTGGTAATCCGCTAACGGCTACAAATTCATCTAATTTCATTTATTCTTATTTTAGTTTTAATTTATTTTAAACTGCAAAATTACGAAATGATTTGGTATTCGGAATTACGGCGAGAAAATTAATGCGCTCTTCCTTCCTATATTAATACTTCACCAAACGCTCTAATTGCTCTACCAGTCTTTCTTTTGGCAAATAATCCTTTTCCAACTCTGCGGCAAATGGGATTGGTGTATCCATAGATCCCACCCTTAACACCGGAGCATCCAAATGCTCAAATAAGTGTTCAGAGATATAAGCGGAAATTTCTCCCCCTAAACCTCCATACAAACTATCTTCATGTAAAACCAGTACTCGGTTTGTCTTTTTTACCGTTGCTTCAATCGCATCATAGTCTAGTGGCACCAAACTTCGCAAGTCTATAATTTCAGCATCAAGATTCATATTGGCTATCGCTTCTGTCGCCCAGTGTACGCCCATTCCGTAAGTGATGATTGAAAGCTGACTTCCTTCCTTAACCGTCTTTGCTTTTCCAATTTCAACCGTGTAATAATCATCCGGAATTTCAGCAGAGAGGCTTCGGTACAAGGCTTTGTGCTCAAAAAACAATACTGGATTAGGATCCTCGAAACTAGCCAATAACAATCCTTTTGCATCATACGGGTTAGAAGGATAAACAACTTTCAAACCAGGAGTGTGTGCAAACCAAGCCTCATTCGTTTGAGAATGAAAAGGACCCGCTCCTACTCCACCACCCGAAGGCATCCGAATAACGACATCCGCATTGGTTCCCCAACGATAATGAACCTTGGCCAGGTTATTTATTATTTGTGTAAACGCACAAGTCGCAAAATCAGCAAACTGCATTTCGATCATCGACTTATATCCTTTCAGGCTCAACCCTAAACCGATACCTACAATTACGCTTTCGCAAATAGGCGTATTACGTACTCTTCCGCGACCAAACTCATCAAGAAAACCATCTGTGATTTTAAAAACGCCGCCATAGTCCGCTATATCCTGCCCCATCAATACTAAGTTATCATGCTTTGTCATTGCAGCATGCAATCCATCCTTAATCGAATCCACAAAACGCTTTTCTGTAATTGAATTGTTAGACGGATCTACAACCTCTTGTGTGTATGGTGCATATACATCTGCCAACTCCTGAGCTGGCGTGCTACTTATGACTGGCTCTGCAAAAGCGAATTCTAAGCCATCATTGATTTCTTTTTTAATACTCGCACGTAATTCTTTGATCTCTATCTCTGTCAATAGTTTTTGCGAAAGCAGGTATTGTTCATAATTCAGCAATGGATCTTTTGCTGCCCATTCCTCCATCAATTCTTTAGGAACGTATTTCGTACCCGATGCTTCTTCATGTCCGCGCATTCGGAAAGTTTTGCACTCAATAAAAACTGGTTCCGGCTTTTTACGAATTTGCGCTGCTATTTTTTTCAAAGTGCTATATACTTCTAACACATTGTTTCCATCAAGAATGTAAGACCGCATGCCGTAGCCTTTAGCTCTATCCGCTAGATCCTTACAATTGTATTGTTGTGATGTTGGCGTAGACAATCCGTATCCATTATTTTCTATCATAAAAATAACTGGCAGTTGCCAAACGGAAGCTACATTTAATGCTTCGTGGAATTCTCCTTCACTCGTTCCTCCTTCTCCAGTAAACGCCAAGGATACCCCTGGTTCGTCTTTCAATTGATGTGCTAGACCAACTCCACCTGCCAACGACAATTGTGGGCCAAGGTGAGAGATCATCCCAACGATATTATAATCTAGCGTTCCAAAGTGAAAAGAGCGATCTCTTCCTTTTGTAAACCCAGGTGCTTTTCCTTGCCATTGGCAAAAAAGGCGTTCGAGCGGCACTTTTCGAGTAGTAAAAACACCGAGGTTACGATGCATTGGAAAAATGATCTCATGATCCTGCATTACAGAAGTAGCTCCTACTGAGATGGCTTCTTGCCCAATGCCGGAAAACCATTTACTGATTCGGCCCTGGCGGAGCAAAATTAGCATTTTTTCTTCTACTAGACGTGGACGTAAGAGGTTGACATATAGTTCTTTCAGCACTTTATCGCTTATTTTTCCGCGATTGTATTTGATGACAGAGGTCGTTGTTGTCGGCATCTTATTTATATTGAGCTATTGGTATTAAATGGTGGTATTACTTCTAAAAACGTAAAGGTAGTGAAGGTGCCTTTAGAATGCTAGTTTTTTTGAATGTGAAATGTATGGTGGTGGACTTATTTGTAGTCTTTCTATAAGATGGAGGTAAGTATTGCTATCCCCCTAATAAAATCAATTAGCAAGTATACGAGAACTTGGTAGATTTAGTTTAGGGCTATGACATTAATAATACGTCTATATTGAATGCAATATCTATCTCAGAGGATTGAGGAAGATGAACTAAAACGCAAAGAGGTCAGGAAGCTTTAGCTTGGTAATATACCGAACCAAAGGTCGCTGACCTCTTTGCGTTTTAATAGGAGAATACAGATACTAAGACCTAATCATTTCTTTCAAAAACCTTATTCCAAAATTTCTTCCGTTTTTTCTTTTTCTTCGTCCGTTCATTCCTTTTTTTGATTTCTTCTGAGCGCTTACGACGTGCCTCGACCTGTTCTCGTCTGACCTGCTCCGGACTTTTATTGACGCGATCTTCTACCTTTCTCTTTCTAGGGTTTTTCAGTGCATCCAGTAAATCGTCGATTTGATCATTAATACCTCCTTGGCCAATCTCTTCTTCTACGACTGCAATAGGCAACTCCTTTACGTATGGTGGACAAGTTATGGACTCCATTAATGCCAAACTTGGTTCCTGGAACTTGGCGTATTGCATCGCCTTGAAGTCTTTATCCTTGTAGACCTCTTTCATGAAAATAGCCCAAATAGGAAGAGCAGTGTTAGCACCCTGACCTTCACGAATGCTTCTGAAACGAACCTGTGGATACTCTCCGCCTACCCAAGCCCCAGCTACCATATTTGGTGTAAAACCCATAAACCAACCATCGGAGTGCGACTGTGTGGTTCCTGTTTTTCCAGCAATATCGTTTTTGAATTTGTATAAAAAACGAAGTCTTCTGGCGGTACCGCTATCCACGACCATCTCCATCATTTTGGTCATCACATCTGCGTAGTCTTCTGTCAAAACCTCTACGGGAGCTTCTCGTTCAAATTCCACGATGAGTGTCCCTTCACCATCTGCTATCTTGGTGAGATAGCGCGGCTTGACATGCTTTCCTCGGTTGGCAAAAGTACCATAGACTTGTATCATATCCATGAGTGACAAATCCGCGGCACCCAATGCGATGGCAGGCCCATCAGGTATCTTCCTTTTGATCCCCATTTCTCTAGCCAACTCTTGTACATCTTCATAACCGGAGCGCATGATTAAATCGACTGCAACAGCATTTACAGAATTACTCAATGCACCGGCCATTGAGTAAAGACCACCGTATCGGTCATCTGAATTATGTGGAGTCCAATCGTCGTATTCGGTATAAGTCACTAGGCGATTGTCGAAATAATCACAGGGGAAATAACCGTTCTGTAAAGCTTTCGCATAAACGATTGGTTTAAAGATAGAGCCGACCTGACGGGTGGATTTGACGTGATCGTACTGGAAATATTTGTTATTGGAGCCACCGACCCAGGCCATGACATTACCGTTGGATGGGTTCATGGCCATGAAACCGGCATTGAGCATCGCGAAGTAATATTTGATGGAATCCATCGGGCTAAACTCCTGAGTTTGCTCTCCTTCCCAGGTGAAGATCGTCATCTTGTGTTTTCGGTCGAAGTCCTTTCGGATCGCTGCTTCGTCCAAGCCCTTTGCCACTAGCCTTTTATATCGATCCGACTTTTTCATTTCCCGATCCAGCACTTTTTTACCGCCCCAAACCTTCTTCCCTTTCCAATGCTTATCGAAGGATTTTTGTAACTGCTTAAGATGGGTCGTTACTGCTTTTTCGGCATGAGCCTGCATACGGGAATCTATTGTTGTATAAATTTTTATTCCGTCTGTGTACAAGTTATAATCACTGCCATCTGCTTTTTTGTAACTTTTCAAAATCTCTTTTAACTCCTGACGAAGGTGCTCGCGAAAGTAAGTTGCTTGCCCGTCGTAGTGACGTTCGCGATTGTATTCCACTTCTATTTCCAATTGCTTTAAAGAATCACAACTTACTTCATCTAGATACTTATATTTCTCCATTTGGTTCAATACGATGTTTCGGCGCTTCTTCGCGTTCTCCGGATTTCGAACAGGATTGTAGTAAGTATTCGCTTTTAGCATTCCCACCAAAACAGCCGCCTGCTCTGTTTTAATATCTTTGGCCGAGGTATTGAAAAACTGACGTGCTGCGACCTCTACTCCAAATATGTTGGAACCAAAAGGAACAGTATTAAGGTAAACGCCCACCAACTCGTTTTTAGAATATACTTTTTCTAGCCGTTTTGCTACAAACATCTCTTTAACCTTATTGACCAATATGGTTACCGGCCAATGATTTTCTCGAGCGTATAAATTCTTAACCAACTGCTGGCTAATCGTACTACCGCCTCCTCCTGAATCATCTTGTAAAAGTACTGTTTTAAATAATACTCTCATTAAAGCACGAATATCTACCCCTTGATGTTCGAAGAACCGAGCATCCTCTGTTGCGATTAGTGCATTGATAAGGTCTGGTGAAATTTCATCGAAGCCAACATTAGTTCTATTTTGTATATAGTATTTTCCGAGAAGGACGCCATCGGACGAATAGACTTCGGAGGCGTTGTCATTTCGGATATTGACCAATTCTTTCTGGCTGGGTAATTTCCCAAAAGCACCAAACCGAATCATGAGTACAAGGAACAAAGCCATTAGAACGAAAGTACCGACTGCCAATCCTGCCATACGGAAGAAGATTCCGAGCTTGGATTTATTTTCCGCATAAGCGGCCCACCAAATTTTGAAGCCGATCCATTTTTCATTAGCAATGAATTTCGCCTTTTCTGCGAAGGTCGGCTTAGTTTCACCTGTAAAAGGTTCGGGTGTTGGTTGATCTGGTGTGGTCATTAGTATCAGCGTTGTTTTGATATTTTGAGTAAACGATGCGTCATTGGCACTTAGTATCAGGAAATCTGTTCTTGCCTTTCTATTCCGTTTTCATGCTAAAATTAGCATAAAACAGGAGATGTTCTGAATTGATCTTAGTATATGTGTTGATTGAAAGAGGATTCGTTGCGGATTAGAGAGGATTCGTTATTTGGAGAAAGCCTTTATTTCTTGGTATAATTCAAAGCTCACAAAGAGTGCAAAGAACTGAACCCCATACGCTTATATCTTTGTCCTTTAAAATTAGACAAAACTGAGTAAACATTTTCTATTTCTCTTCTGTTAAACTTTATTCTTGAACAAGCAAATAAGCTACTAAGTGTGACCTATTATTCTTGAGCCTCCTTACTTTCGCGCATGCTAAAAACCCCGGTTAAACTTTATACTCTTCCCTTCATCTTACTTTGCCTGAGTAACATTTTATTTTCCGGTAGTTTCAACATGATTATTCCTGAAATGCCTGCCTTTTTGACTTCAATGGGAGGAGGGGATTATAAGGGTTTGATTATAGCTTTGTTCACATTATCTGCTGGTTTGTCCAGACCGATTAGTGGAAAACTGACTGATTTGATTGGGCGGATACCCGTTATGATTATTGGGACATTGGTTTGTGTCGTGTGCAGTTTGTTATACCCATTATTACTTACGGTATCTGGTTTTCTTTTCCTTCGTTTTCTTCATGGTTTTTCTACTGGTTTTAAACCAACTGCAACTGTAGCTTTTGCTGCGGATATTGTTCCGGTACACCGAAGAGGAGAGGCAATGGGGATGATGGGTGTAAGTGCCAACCTTGGAGCTTCTATGTTTCCACCGCTTGGCAGTTTTTTGGTTAACCACTATTCGTTGAACGCCATGTTTTATGTCTCTTCTCTATTGGCGCTTCTTTCCATTGTTATTCTACTGGGACTAAAGGAGAGTTTAACAGATCCACAGCCTTTTCGCTTTTCGATGTTGAAGTTGAATTCGACAGAGATCATAGAACGGAAAGCTTTGCCGATTGCTTTAGTGGCTGTTTTTGTCTATTTGCCTTTCGGTATTCTACTCACCATTTCGCCCGATCAAGCAGATCATTTGGGCTTTGAAAATAAGGGATTGCTCTTTTCGAGTTTTACTATTTTTGCTGTCATGTCGAGATTGGTAGCGGGAAAAGTTTCTGACAAGTATGGTAGGATTCCCATCGTTAAAGTTGCCATTATACTGGTTTCTGCTTCATTGGTATATCTGGGTTTAGCGGATAGTCAGTTGGACTTGATGTTGGCCGCAGGTGCGCTGGGTTTCTCTACAGGTGTTGCTTCTCCTTCTGTTTTTGCATGGGTTATTGACATCAGTCCTGAGGAACGGCGAGGGCGATATATGGCTACGGTGTATATCGCGTTGGAGGTTGGAATTGGTTTTGGCGCACTACTCTCTGCTTGGTTGCATGATAATGATCCTGCCAATTTCCCGAAGGCTTATTTTGTTTCGGCAGCTTTGGTTTTAATAGCGTGGGTGTACTTGCAGTTCTTTTATAAGGGGGAGAAGTTATAAGACAAGAGCTTATCCAAAGACCACTTCCAAAACACTCAAAGCATTCAACGCTGTCAGGCCCTCTACATGCAGCTTATAATACTTGACCAACTCCCTCAGTAAGAATTTCCGATCTTCTTTCGACATTTTCACTTCATGACATTCCGAAATATCACAATGTAATAATTCATCTAACAAAGCTGCAAAATGAGGTTGCAAGGAATGTGTAGATTCAGCTGTTTCCACAAATACTCCTTCTTGTAAATCAAAAATTGGTGTGGCCTCAGAATAACGCTCTCCGGGCATAAAGCCCAAATAGGCAGAATATTGAAGCATGAACCACAAGTGAATATTTTTTGCGGGAGCTGTGGATTTATCCACAAACAAAAAGAAGCCGTGCAAAAAGTCAAATAACTCTTCTTGCTCTCCGGGTTCTCTCAATGTTTTTTGTAACAATTCTATGATGAATGTCCCAACAGCGCCTTTGCTGAGATTAAAAGGAATGGATTTGTAAAGGTATTCTGAGCTGAGTTCTTTGGTCCGACACATGCTTTTGTCATCCCGGTGATAAACCACCATATCGAGCAGATTCATCGGTTGAAGGAGACTGGCAGCTACCTGTGGTTTTCTAGAACGAACCCCACTTACGATATAGGAACGAAGGCCTTTCTCTTCGGTAAAGACATCCATTATCACGGAAGTCTCTGAGTATTTAATGGCGCGAAGGACAATGCCTCTGGTTTTGATGAGCATGGTTGGTCTGTTCTAATATATTCTCATACAAAGTGCCGCAACATAATAATCTCCCGCTCACTTAAAAAACGCCATCTGCCTCGCGGCAAATCCTTCTTGGTCAAACCCGCCAGATAAGTTCTGTCCAGCTTTTTAACGGTATAACCCAGACTTTCAAAAACTCGTCTAACAATACGGTTACGACCAATTTGAATTTCAATACTAATTTCGTTTTTCTCAAAAGGTTTTTCCGAAAGGTAATGTAAGTTCTTAACGGGGGCCAATCCATCTTCCAATTCCAATCCTTCTTTAATCTGATTAAAATGCTCTTGTGTAACGGGCTTATCCAAAACCACTTCGTATATCTTACTGACTTTATGACTTGGGTGGGTCAGTTTTTTCCCGAGGTCGCCATCATTCGTCAGTAGAAGCAGTCCCATTGTTTCTCTATCCAATCTTCCTACTGGAAAAATACGTTCTTTGATTTTCCCTTCCAACAGATCCATTACCGTTTTTCTATCTCGTTCATCACTAACCGTAGTAATGGTATTTTTGGGTTTATTTAACAAGATGTACACTTGATTGGTTTGTGGCTCGATGACTTTATCTTCGTGCTTAACTACATCCCCTTCTTGTATTTGATAAAAAGGTTCCAGTACCACTTTTTCATTGACTTTTATTTGTCCTTTCTTGACTATTTCCGCAGCCGCACGTCGAGAGCAAACACCACAGTGCGCGACGTATTTATTCAACCGCATCCCAATGATAGCAACCGGTTCACGTCCTTTTGGCCCCTCTTTACCTGGGTTGCGGGCTTTGTTGAAATCTAAGGATTTCCCCGAGCGTTTGTTGTTTCTTTTCATTAACTATTAGCTGTTAGCTTTTAACTCTTAACCGTTGGCTTAAAACGGAATATCCTCGTCATTATTCATTTTGGAGGACCTTGTTATAATATTGGTTGTTGAGCCCGGATCCATGCCGCCTGCAGAGAGGAGTTGATTGAAGTCCGGATCATCTATATTGGTAAACTTAGCGAAGCGATCGGTGAATTTTAGTTTCACAGTATCCAACGCTCCGTTACGGTGTTTGGCGATAATAATTTCACCGATACCTTTGAGAGAGTTTCCTTCTTCGTCTTCTAAAATGGAATAGTATTCTGGACGATAGATAAAGGAAACGATATCCGCATCTTGCTCGATTGCTCCACTTTCACGAAGATCCGATAGCATCGGACGCTTATCCCCACCTCTGGATTCTACAGCTCTACTCAACTGAGACAGAGCGATGACGGGTACACTCAGCTCCTTTGCCAACCCTTTCAAGGCTCTGGAAATTCCTGAAATTTCCTGTTCTCTGTTTCCTTTCCCTGCGTCTGGGCCACCGCTCATCAACTGAAGGTAATCAATAACGATCAACTGAATATCATGCTGCATTTTCATACGACGACATTTCGCACGAAGCTCGAAGATATTAATACCTGGCGTGTCATCAATATAAATGGGCACTTCACTCATTTTTTCAATCGCACTTTGTAATTGCTGCCATTCGTAATCCTCTAACTGACCACCACGTAATTTACTACCAGAGATTTCTGCCTCCATAGAAATCAGACGTTGGACAAGCTGAACATTTGACATCTCCAAAGAGAAAAAGGCGACGCCTTTGCCGAAATCTACGGCGGCGTTTCTGGCCAAGGCTAATGTGAAAGAAGTGTTATGTGTCACCGTCATATCTTCTAACAAGAAGAGTTTGTTTCCGTCAATTTCAAAACCATAGTAATCATCTACCTTGTCATATTCGACATTAATACCAGTCACTTGCCAGTTTACTCTACCATTCCAAGGGTTCGCAATCTTTCTTTTTATTTTGACAGGAATGCGATCAACATCTCCATATATCCTAACACGATATACTTCTGTTTCATAACCGATCGATTTGATCGATGCCATTTTTGGGATCAAAGAGGTTCTAAAACCTAAAGAATCACAAAGGAATTTTATATCCTCCGTTAGCCTTTTATTTTTTCGAGTTATCTCGTAACCGTTGGATTGTACATTATAATGACCATCAGAATCTAGTAAGCCCGCAAGAAGCTCTAGTCTTTTTTCAACAGAATTGATTAAATAGATACTTGGAATATGTTTGCTATTTAGCACCCCAATATTTCGCAATTCTACTTTTAGAGAGTACCCCTTATTTCCAGTATAGCCACCTGTAATATTATACTTTGGGCATTTCATCGGATTATTATGGTATCTTTTCAAGGACAATCCTAAGTCCGCTGCATACTCTTCTAAATAAGTCACTACTTCCTCATCTGTATTTGAAATTTCGGATTTGCTCGAAGCTCCATCTCCTAAGCAAAGACCCAAAAAGTATGGGGCGAGTGGTACCTCTTGCTCATTAAAATCTACTCCTACCTTATAGCCTTTATAATTCGTTTTGAATTTATCTGCTTTTGGCAAGTAATCTTTTATTGAAATATTCAGAACATCCCCATTTGTGTGTGGACCTTCGGTACGACTTCTTTTCAACGAAAGAATATGACTCTCATTCACTCGATAATCTATTCCTTTATTTTGCCGAACCCAATACATTTTCTCCTGGCCTCTTGCCAGTGAAAGAACTTTACGTGGTGTAGAATCATCTCCCATCAAAGCCTCTCCTACTTCTATATCTTCAACTCTTTTGAGGGAACCATCATACATCAAAACCTTAGTCCCTTTTCCTAAGCATTTCCCCATTCCTGGTCGAGCTGCCACAATAATCAAATCAGAAGGTTGCCAGCCCGAAGTCAAACGATCCAAATCCGTGAAACCTGTCGGCACTCCCGTTAGCCCGGCCGAGTCTTTCTTGGCTAAATCTTCCAGTTGTTTCAAGGCACGGCTCGTCAGCGTCCCCATTGATTCGTAACTACGACTCAAGTTCTGCTGAGTGATATTAAACAAGCCTTGCTCTGCTTCATCTAACAAACTAAATACATCGGTGGTGTCTTCGAAAGCGTCTTTAATTACTTTGGTAGAAACTCGAATCAATTCTCTTTGAATGTGTTTTTGAGAAATGATACGAGCATGGTATTCGATATTGGCTGCAGAGGCGACACGGTTGGTGAGCTCTACTAGGTAATAAGGTCCACCTACTTGTTTTAATACTCCGGCACTCTTGAGTTGTTCCGTTACCGTTAACAAATCTACAGGCTGCGTTTTTTCAAACAAGTGCAGCATTGCCTTATAGATTTCCTGATGAGCATCCAGGTAAAAACTATGGGAGCTTATAATGTCCAGTACAACAGAGAAAGCATCCTTATCAAGCATGATAGCCCCCAAAACGGCTTCTTCCAACGGAATAGCCTGGGGCTGCACCTTTCCATAGAGTTGGGAAGGTACATCAACGCCCTTCTTTTTCCCCTTGTAGTCTCCCTTTCCTTTGTTGAAGTTGTTATCTGACATTTGTTTTTTATGTTAAATAGTAGAATACCAAAGCAAAGCTACGCTATTCTGTAAATCTTTAATAATTCCATTTCCACAGCAGTTATCCACAAGTGTTGGTAAGTATTCCAAAAATTGTTGATAACCTTTTACCAATGTTGGTAACATTTTTAAAAAGACAATTAAAAAAGAATTTATATATTTTATTTTATTCCAATTGATACTTATTAATGTGATTTAAAGAGTAATGTGTTAGACTTATAAATACATTAATATTTTGTGCTATTTGTAAATTTATTTTTCTATTCGAGTCCTTCTTTTAAAATTAAGCTTTGGTTTTTGTGTAGAAATAAGCTCTTATATTCAATTCTACAGCAAAATCCCCTGTTTTCCACAGCTCTTATCCCCCTCTTCTTTTTTCGATTTTCTTGCCCGTTTCTTTCAAAAACAAATATAACATTTTTTAAACAAAATGTTTTAAAAACTATCCGTCATAAAAATTGCGACACACTTAATCCTGACTTAATAATCACGAATAACTGCGCCGCACAATTTTGAGCCTTTAAAGTCAAAGGGAGAGTTACAACTCTTCCAACTTCTTCATCACTTTCTTCACTGCCTCTTTTTGTTCTTCAATAAGCGTATCCGTATTCTCCTGATCTGCCTCATTTTCTTCAATACCCTTTTCCGCTTTTTTAATTTTTTCTTTGGCTTGCTCTATGTCACGGTGGTAATTATCGTTAGCTCTCTTTAACTTTTTAAGCATTTTTTCCAGTTTCTTCAACTTATCTTCTTCTTTTTCAATTTCTATTTTAATTTTTTCCTTCGTCACCTCCAGCCCAAAACGCATTAATAGTTTCTCTCCCTCCAGATATTCCTCCTGATGTTCAGAAGAAGTTAAAAAGTCTCCTCCAAGGTCCACCCAAAGAGTGAGTTGTACATCGTCTCCAATTTCAGTAGTCCGAGTATAAATATTTATCGGATCACTGCCACCTATTTCCGGTATCTTGATATTACCTGTAAATATTTGATTTTCCTTTTTATTCTTCTTGCTTTTGCCCCCTTTAAATCCTTTCAAATATTTTTTCCAAAGTTTATTTATAAATTTATCGTTGGTATCAGGCAAGTCCAAAACAAGTGCATTTTGGATGCCCTCACTCATACTTTTACTTTGTTCAGAGATTTGCGCATTTAGCGAAAGCGAAGAAATCAGAAATACATAAAAAATAAGAAGTAATTGATTTTTCATAAAATTGTTATTTTTGACGTAGAATGACTCTAAAAAAGGCCCTTATAGCTTATTGTTATTTTGAAGTACTTACCTGATCTCTTTAATAACGAGTAAAGCCCACATCCTTATTAAATAATTGCACCATTTTTGCAGTTAAAGTGTTGTTAACTTAAGACGTAATTTCTAGACTAAGTAACATCAAAAATTTAACTTGTTAGCCTGCAAGCATTTGGCTAAAGCTAAGCGACCGTAGAAAGAGTGCGTGACTGTAATGGCTAACAAATTATTTTTGTGTAATATTTACCGACAACACCACCGTTATACAGGGGTAGTGGTATGATATCTTCCTTCCAAACCCATTCTTTTGGTCGTTATAGATATTAGAACTATTACCCACACATTCAACTCTTTAATATTTAATACTAAAACACTTTGCTGATTGCAAGGTAGAAAATTTCACGCATATCGCTTGCTGAAAAGACCTCCTGCCATCAACCTTGCTTTATCTTTCATTAAATGTCCATCATGGAACAATTGACAAAACATATTTTATTGGTACTCCTACTATGCCTACTTAATGTCGGTGTTGCTTTCGCACAAAAAACTGAATTTAAAAAAGCTGATGCGCTCTATCGCGTACATAGCTATGCGGAAGCCATTCCTTTGTATGAAAAAGGCCTAGCGATCAAAAATAGCAAAAGTGCGCGTTCTAAATTAGCCTTTTGCTACAAAACACTCAACCAAATAAAAAAGGCAGAAAAGCTATATGCCCAACTCATCACAGAAGAGCGGGTACGACCCGATAACTTTTTCTACTACGGTGAAGTTCTGATGAGCCAAGGGAAGTATCAGGAAGCCAAAACCTGGTTTCTAAAATTTCACGAACTCGAACCCGATGAAGAAAAAGGGATGCGCATGGCGGAGTCCTGTGACCAAATCCCTTTCCTTACTCCTATATTTCCAGAAGCCACTGTGATGGATTTTCCATACAATACCGATTTTGACGACAGTTCTCCTGTTCTTTATAACAATGAGTTGGTATTTTCTTCCGATCGAAAAACGGGTGTCAAGTTACTAAAGCAAAAGTCAGGGGCGACCGGACGTGACTTCATTCGACTTTACTCCAGTAAACTTAACGATCAAAATGAATGGAGTAAACCGAAATCTTTTTCCGGAAAACTCAACGAGCATAACAAAAATAATGCAAACGCCAGTTTTTTACCTGATGGCAGTGAAGTATACTTTACCAGAAATGGAAATACCAGTAATCGAAAAAATGCTTTCACCCTGCAATTGCATTCCGCTAAAAAAGAAAAGGGAAAATGGAAAAAGATTGAAGTTGTCTCTGTTTGTAGAAATGCTTATAACTACATGCACCCCGCTATTTCACCAGACGGGAAAACATTGTTTTTTATCTCTGACAAACCAGGAGGAAAGGGTGGCACTGATATTTTCTACACGCAAAAAAAAGGAGATAAGTGGGGCAAAGCCATTAATATGGATTCGACCATCAACACCTCAGCGCATGAAGGCTTTCCTTTTATGAATACAGACGGTAAACTCTACTTCTGTTCCAAAGGACATATTGGTTATGGTGGTTTTGATATTTTCGTTACCGAAAAATTAGAAGATGGAAGCTGGTCCAAACCAGTTAATGTTGGTCAACCTATCAATAGCTCGATGGATGATATCTCCATATTTCTAAACGCAGAAAATACCCGAGGGGCATTTACTTCCTCACGAAAAAAAGGAGATGATGACATCTTTATTTTCGCCCTCGATGGAAGTATTCCTACTTCTGATGAAGTTGCTCCTAGCATCAACGAGAATACATTGGTTGAAGCACCGGCTATTGAAAAAACATCAGAAGTTGACATCGTAAAGGAAACATCTGAGATAGTTGAAAAGCCTGTTGTCCAAACGCCAGAAGCAAAAGACATCCCTAAAATGGAAACCACGGCTATCGAAAAAATATCAGAAGTTGATATCGTTAGTGAAACTGAAGTGATAACAGAAATGCGGAAACCCATAAATGATCCTATTGAAAACGGCCTTCAGAAGGTCGTAGGAGATGACGCCTTAGCGGTTAGCGAAATAAGCAGCAGCCCACCCAGTCAACAGCATCAGTCTGGCTCATCCGTTGAAACGACTGAGACCCCAAACGCAGGAATCCAACAAAACACTTCCGGAGAAGTTTCAAGAGAGGCAATGAGCCCTAAGTCTTTCCAAAAAGCGGTAAACAAAGGAAAGTATGAAATTGGGATGTATTATATTTTAGAAAAAATGAATTACTTCCCTGGCGAATATTTACTAGCGCCAAAGATGACTTTACAATTAGAACCCATCGCTAAAATGATGTTGGCGCAGCCAGCCTTACAACTAGAAGTTTCGGTACACACCGAAAGCATTGGTTACGATGAAAACAATTTGACGATTTCACAAAAACGGGCAAAAGCCATCAAGAACTACTTGTTGTATAAAGGAGTAGAGACGAAACGTATAGTCGCTATCGGCATGGGCGAAACGAAACCGCTAAACCATTGTGCAAATGGTGTAGCTTGTGAGGAAGAAGAACATATGGCGAATCAGCGAGTGGAGGTGCGCGTGTGGTAAATTGGTTGATTCGTGGAATTTCTAGCGTTCCAAAAGAAGGATCTAAAATAAAACTCTCTATACGACTTTCAGGTCCTCTGGCGAATTATTTTAGATCCTTCCTTAATTCAGCGTTGAGGTAAAGCCTTTTCTCTCTTTCACGTTATAAGAGACCAATTAACCAATACTCCAATTACCTAATCAACTAATCCCGGTAAAACAACCATTTCCCCAACTCCCGGAAAGTTACTTTTTTTCCATACATCAAAATACCCACTCTGTAGATTCGTCCGGAAAGCCAGACGAAGAAAATGGAGGACAGTGCAAGTACTGTTATGGATAATATGATTTGCCAAAGTGGTGGATCGAAAGCCAAGCGTGCGGGCATAACAATAGGGGAAAACAGGGGAAATATAGAAGACCAAACCGCTAAATTGGAATGTGGTGCTTGGACCGCTGCCATCATAATGTAAAGCGCCAAAACGACCGGGATGGTAATTGGAATGGTCAGCGCTTGTCCTTCTCCCATATCATCTCCCATGGCTGAACCTACAGCTGCGAAAAGAGAAGCGTAGAGGAAATAGCCACCCAAGAAGAAGAAGATGAAAAGAGGAATTATCATCAGCCAATTCTGACTGGCGATTTCATTCATTAGCTCATGAACGGTCAAGCCAAGTTCTTCCATATCTGGAGGTGGTGCGCCTGAATTCATTTGTTGCAGTTCGTCAGGATTAAATCCAAAAAGCAATTGAACGCCTAGGCCGAGCACTGGAATCAAGATCATCCAGATGCCCACCTGTGTCAAACCTACTGCTCCAACTCCAATTATTTTTCCCATCATTAGCTGAAATGGTGTCACGGAAGAAATCATAATTTCTACAATTCTATTGGTTTTTTCTTCCATCACAGAACGCATCACCATCATGCCATAAATGAAAACGGTGATGTACATAATGAACCCCATTACACCCCCAATACCGGCACCAATGATGCTGGTCATACTGCTCTCGTCTGTTGCGTTTTCACTAATAGGAACGGGATCTAAAACCAAGCCTGACTTAAGGGCATCTAACTTTTTTTGATCGATATCCAAGGCCCTGATCTTATATTCCCGGATGCTTTTACCCACCCGCGATTTGATCGCCATATTTATATTCAAACTGATCTGATTGTCGGAATAATAAAATACCGTGTCTTTATTGTTATAAATATTTTGAATGGCCGGCAAAACCAATACACCATCGTACTTTCCTTCATTGACCAACTCTTTTAAAGCTCCTATTGATTTACTGGATTTGATAAAATGCAACGAATTATCATCCTCTGACTTGAGGTTTGCTTCTTCCTTCATGATCTGCCCTGGATCTATGAAAACTACCCGGAGGCTTTCGCCGCTGTCGTAAGCGAAGATTAACCCAACAACCATGAAAAAGAGGGCGAAGGCTATTGGTGTTAAAAGCGTCGCTATGATAAAAGAGCGTTTTTTTACTCTAGTGAGATATTCTCTTTGTATGATGAGCCAGAGTTTGTTCATTTCTTTTGTTTAATATGGTTGTTAGTTCTAGTTTTCAGAAGTGCGAAAACCGCGATACCGTTACGTCTTCTCCTTAAGCTTCTTATTCATTACTCTCTCCCACCTGTCGGATAAATATTTCATTTAACCCAGGCAATATTTCGTTAAAGGCATGAATATAAATACCATTATTCAGTAAATAGCGCAACAGATCATTTGAAGAAGCCGTATCTTGTAATTTTACTGTTATATGATTTGGCATTTGATGAATGAGTTCACATCTTTCATTAAGTCCTTCTGGCAGTTTCCCATCATAATGAATTCGGAAGAGATTTTCTTTAAATTGATTTTTGATGTCTTTTACCGATCCTTCGAGTACATTTTTCCCTTGGTTAATCAATACAATGTGTTCACAGATTTCTTCTACCTGCTCCATCCTGTGTGTAGAAAAAACGATGCTGGTTCCGTTTCTATGGAGCTCGTCTATTTCGTCTTTCATCAAGGAAGTATTGATGGGATCAAGACCTGAAAAAGGTTCGTCGAGAATGAGTAACTTTGGCTTGTGAATAACTGTAGAAATGAATTGGATTTTTTGTTGCATTCCTTTTGAAAGCTCTTCTACTCTTTTGCCCCACCAGCTTTCTATCCCGAACTTTTCAAACCAATAATCAATAGCTGCTTTTGCTTCCTTTTTTGACAAACCTTTGAGCTGAGCTAAATAAAGCAATTGCTCTCCGGTTTTCATTTTTTTATACAAACCTCTTTCTTCCGGCATATAACCTATCTGGGAAGGATGCCTACCACTTAGTTTTTCACCATCTAAATAAACCGTCCCTGTATCGGCACGTGTAATTGTTGTTATAATTCTAATTAGAGAAGTTTTCCCAGCGCCATTAGGTCCCAGCAATCCAAAGATGCACCCTTTTGGGATACTGAAACTAACATCGTTGACTGCAATGTGGTTTTCGTAAGCTTTAGTTACGTTTTCGAGTTGTAGTATATTCATTTTTATGGGTGCGTTTATATTCGTAGCGTTTATGACTAGGCATAAACTCTAATCAATGCCCAATATCCGAAAAAAGATTTTAGAAGCTGCTTTAAGGGTCAATAAAAAATTAACTTAGAGCACTGCAAGCTTTTAGTTAGAGCTAAGAGATTGCAAGACCTTTATCTTTCTCGGCTCCTGCGTCGCTCAAAATATAAAGGCATCTGCCGTTTTGTGTCCCTCGATTCGCTCCTGCGTTGCTCGCTCAGGATGACAGGAAAGGTGGCTTCCTTTTATTTGGACTCTTTTGACTAGCTATACTTAAAATCGTTCTTTTAACATTTATTTGATATGGACCAACATGAAAATTTTAGCCAACATCCGTGGTGGATCATCCTTAACCCTGTGGCAGGGAATGGACTGGCCGCTAAAAAAAGACCGGAGATAGAACAACTGTTACAAAAGTATGAATTTGAATATCATTTAGTAGAAACTACAGCAAAAGAGCAGGCCTATCAATTGGTGGAAGAGGGAATCAAAGCAGGGTATCGCTACATCATGGGCATTGGCGGCGATGGTACCAACAATGAAGTTGTTAATGGTATGCTTAAGCAAAAGCTTATTCCTCCTATGGAGTTGATCTACACGCTTATTCCTCTAGGTACTGGAAATGATTGGATCAAACAACATCGTATCCCCTCCAATTGGAAGAAGTGGATTCCGAAAATTGCAACGGCTAAAGTCATTTCACACGATGCTGGCTTATTGCAATATAGCCAAAATGGAAAAACAAAGGAACGCTACTTTGTCAATGTAGCGGGATTGGCTTATGATGCTTTTGTTACGAGTAGGAAGGTAGAAGGTAGTGCCACTTTTTTGCCCCAGGTTTATTATTTGTGGCAAGTCGTTGCATGTTTGTTTCAATATGATTTGCGCAAAGCCAACATCCGATTTAACAACAAAGTGATTACAAATCGGTTTTATACTATTAATATTGGTATTTGTAAATACTCTGGCGGTGGGATGCAACTTGTTCCTCACGCTGATCCGCAATCTGGAGAATTGGCGCTTACTATTGCTGGACCGGTTTCAAAGGCTGCGATCTTACTGCATGTGCCGCTTATCTTTCTGGGAAAATTACATCGGCATCCTCAGGTAAATATTTATAAAACAAAGGAAATTGAAATTACAGCTGTAGGAGATGAGGCGACTTTGGTGGAAGTGGATGGGGAGTTTTTAGGAGAGACTCCTGTGAAGTGTGTTATTGTAGAAAAAGCTTTTAGAACGCTTTCTCTTAATCTCCATAATTAACTATGGATTACACTAAAAATAATTTCCCGATTTCTTTGGTCGAAAGTTAATTTTTCGTTGTTACTATGGATATCTAATCGCTAGCGTCACTTGATTCAAAGGATGAACCAAGTGACGTCAACAATATATATTTTTCTAGCATTCTATATCTATCTGACTCTCACCCCAGCAGTGCCATTTTGTGTCTCCGAATCTTTGCTCATCTTTTACTTGCCCATTTTTAATAGCTTCATTCCACTGTGCTTCCAGGAGGTTTCCATTTGAAGATTTGTATATGTCATAACCTCTGTCGAAATCAGCACCGGATGCATTGTCTACTCTGAATTCGATGTAGTCACCATTGCCAGCGTTGTTGGGAACAATGTTCGTATATTTAATAGCGGCCTCTCCGCTACCATTATTCTTTTGGTATTCTATTTTCAATAAGGGCTCCGGGCTGTTTGGTTTGTGGTTTAATGCCCAAGTTGCCTGAGCAGCAGAGGTAATGCCGCTATACCAGTGAACGTCTTGAAAGCCATTTTCTTTGGAGATATACATATCCCATTGCACTTCTTCCATATCTAAAACTTCGCCGTATAACTTCGCCGTATATATATTGTTGGAATCACCTGTAAAACTGTACTCCCAGAGCCATACACCGTTTCCTTGCGCTACTGCATCGTGATTGAACGCTGCGAAAAAGGCGGCCTTTGGGATCACTAAATTCAGGTTAACGATTGTATTCCAAATAAAGACATTGGTCGCAGCGTGAAACCAGTTGAAGTGTGTATCTGTTCTAGGAGCGGCAGTATCTTCGTCGGTTGGTACAAAACCAGTAGTATCCACTTCTTCGTAACCAGTGAATGGCATAATGAATGTTTCTGCCAAGGGTAAAGCTGGAGCAACACCTTCGTCTACCTCTATTTTTTTTACACAGGACTGAAGCACTAGAAGACTAAAAAACAATACAATTACAATATTTAACTTTTTCATGACAAATTATTTTTTTTGATTAAAGCAGTAGAAATAATGCGTGTGTTCATTTGCAGTATTTCCTAATTCATTTTGGATCCAATTACGCTTTTAATACACAGAGATGCGAGGAGACCCTTAGTTGGAATGGAGAATTAATTCAAAAAAATAATGTACCTGTTCCGTGAAATGTTGCGACCCTGACAGGGTCGAGAAGAATGTTCTTTTTTTTCTAACCTACTGTGACTTCTCTGAGCTCATAAAAAGATTTAAAGCAAGTGTTATTCCGCCCAGACGGTATCCACCCGAACTGCGCAGACGCCAAAATACCCTAGACCTCCATTACTTACATTTGTTGGCAAACTTGAAGAATTTTCATCTAACAATCCGCCTTGCCATTCTACTTCCATTGCTAAAGCTCGTAAATAGGCTGCAAAGTCTTCGTTCAATCCATATTTTTTTACGATGACTCGGCTGCCTTCCGGAAAGTAAACGGGCATTGGATCCGACTTGAAAATACCATTGGCATCGATGCTTTCAAATACGTAAAATATTTGTTGAGCCCGACTAGACTCATCGCCTGTCAATGCGGACCAATCTATGTTGTATTCGTAGATGGCTTGTTGGGTGGCGGAAAAAACGCTGGGCGGATTGGCTAGTTTCATACTGTCAGATTCGTTGACGCGATTGAACCTAAGCTGGGGGATTGGAGAGACAAAGACCATTTGATTTTGGGCGATGTAGGTTTCTTCATTCCAATTAATAGTAAGGGTATATAAACGGCCAGGAAGGGCTACGCTTTGTTGTAGGCTTTCATACAAACCGGGTTCTTCAGTGGAGGCAAGGAAGGTGAAATCGTCTTGGCCATTATTGATGGATACGACGGCATCGGTAATGGGTATAGACGTTCCATTTAGGTCATTCCGGGAAAGGGAGAGGCGAACTGCTTGTTTTTTTTGTTCGGTGGTGAGAATGGATTCTACTACTAGCTTTCCATTGGTTCCTGACTGGAAGTCCCAGTTGGTTTCTTCTACACCACAGTTTTGCAGAAGTAATGTTATTGATAATAAGAATAGATTGAATATTGTTTTTTTCATTTTCTATTATTTCTGGGTACTAAGTTATTCCATTTGGTAAAATAGACTAGAAGCATAGGGTTTACTAAACTTTCTCCTATTGTATGCGGAAGTTTAGTAAACCTACAACTGCATCTTATAGGTCAGTGATGGAAAGAACTGTAAGAGGTAGGCCTGCGAAGCAATTAAGTCCGACTCTAACAACAAGTTTGCTTTTATCGCAGGTTGGTCATTTTCGTTTAGAACTTGATTGAAATTGACGGCGACTATATTTTTACGTGCTAGTAAATTATAGATCGAAAAAGTTAGATCGTGTCGATAGCGAGCTGTTGGTTTTTTATTTAAAATAAACTTAAACGCAATGTCTAAACGTCGGTAATTTGGCAGGCGATCATTGTGCTTTTTATCGTAAATGGGAACCGTGTTATTATTAAAAGTATAGAATCCGGTGGGAGAAGAAAAAGCGGCACCGGTGTAGGCGGTCCAGAAAGCAGAAAATAAAATCCTTCTCTTTAAGGCATAATTTAGCATCAGTGAAAAATCATGAGGGCGATCTTGAAAGGCGGGATAGACATCGCCATTATTGACAGCATCTGTTTGGCGCAGGGCTCTGGAATAGGTATAATTAAACCAGCCGCTAAAACGCCCAATTTGCTTTTTCAGCATTAGCTCTATTCCGTAAGCATTCATCTTTCCGAAACGTAGCTCACCTTCTAACAAAGGATTTAACAAGGTGTTGGCGTGATTGACATAATCAATTTGGTTGCTCAGTTTTTTGTAATAAATCTCTCCCGTAAAGCTAAGCCCCTTTTTCGGAAATTGTTTTACATAGCTTAAATTCACCTGATGCGCACGCTGTGGTTTTATATTTGGGCTGGAAGGCAACCATACTTCTAAAGCGGTAAATGGTGAACTTGAATTGGTAATCAATTGAAGGTTTTGATGATAAATTCCGTAGCTCAATTTTAGCGAAGATGTACTATCTATTTTATAAGTCAATTTCAAACGTGGATCCAATTGCCGATAACTTTGGTAGACCCCACTTTCGATTACCACCGAATCCTGAAAGTCATAATTTTCATCATAGGTAAAATAAGTATTCGGGCCTACATTTCTAAAATTAGAATAACGTAGACCTACACTCAATTCCCATTTATCTTTCCATTGCTGGGATCTATTTAGGTACAAAACGGTTTGCTGTGCTTTGTCAGCTTCAATTTTAGGAAATATGCTGCCCCACTCTTCTCCGCTGACCCTTCCTGTATTAAAAGTAAAACCATTAAATTCAATTCCGAAACGCCAGGTTCGTTCCGGGCGATGGTAATAAGTGAAGTCGGACTTCAAACTGGCCCGCCCAATTCCGGATTCCCATTGGTTATTTTCCGTCCCCATCCTGTAGTTGTAATTTCCAGAATATAGAATTGTGTTCATGAAAAGCTTGGCGCCAAAAATATGATTCCAACGTATGGTATTGGTCACATTTTGCCAACCGACATTATTGACGCCCGACGAAGTTTGTCCAACACGTACTCGATCATCACCAACAAATAAGGTAAAATACAATCGGTTTTTATCATTGAATTTTACATTCCATTTAAAATTAAAATCACTGAACCCGATGTCATTATTTGGGTTTTGCCTTTTATAAATCCATCTGAAATTGGAGAACCGTCCAGAAATAAAATAAGAGCTTTTTTCTTTCCTAATCGGCCCTTCCAAAGATAAGCGAAACAGCAAAGGATTGAAAGCCGCACTAAACTCCGTCTTCTTCAAATTTCCATCCTTCGTCCTAATATCGACTACCGATGAAAGTCGGTCTCCGAGGTGAACAGGGATATCTGATTTATATACTTTTATACTTTTTGTAAAGTCTGGAATCACCACGGAGTAGAAACCAAAAAGGTGGGAAGGGTTATAAATAGGGGCGTCATCTATAATCGTTAAGTTCTGGTCTTTTTCGCCACCACGTACAAAGAAAAAGGCAGATCCATCGCTATGCGCTTTGATACCAGGCAGGGTTTGCAAACCTCTAATCAGCCCTGATTCTCCACCGAATTCTGGGAGATTTTCCAAATCAGAGGCACGCAGTTCCATTGCCCCACTTTGCTGATTACTGACAGAATACGTTGCGTCATTATTCACAATTACACCTGGCAAATCTTCTACTACCGAAGTCAAGGGAATATCCTTTTTTTTGTTTTTTGTTAGTGCAATAAGCAATCTTTCAACTTCAAAACCGAGATACGAAAACAAGAGGCTATGCTCTCCGGCAGGCAGACGCAACACATAAAAACCAAAGGCATTGGTGCTCACGCCCTTTGTTGTTCCTTCTACAGAGACGGTTGCACCAATCAAACTTTCGCCGGAGGAGGCATCGTTAACAAAACCACTAATGGTGTAATAAGCGGAAGAATCATAGGGTTCTTCTATTAATCCA
This sequence comes from Saprospiraceae bacterium, assembly GCA_047626155.1. Classification (GTDB taxonomy): domain Bacteria; phylum Bacteroidota; class Bacteroidia; order Chitinophagales; family Saprospiraceae; genus CALGLS01. The sequence continues at coordinate 54,891 of JBLHRR010000017.1, forward strand.
ATTTCCTTTTCATGCAGTATGATTTGATTTTCCAACAAAGTGTAGCCGATATCTAACTTTTCGGCTAACAGGTCCAATGCTTCTTTTATCGTCGCTTTTCTGATTCGAAAGGAAATGCGCTCTTTACCATCTATTAACTGAGGAGCATACGAGAAATTCAAGCCACTTTGCTCCGTGAGTTCTGCTAGCAAATCAGCGACGGGAATAGAGGCTCGTTGTAAACGAATGCTTTGCGCAAAGCTAGTATTGGCGATGCTTATTAGAATAAAAAAGAGTAAGGTAGAAAAGAAAAGACGAGTGTTTCGGGAATGGCCATTATTCACAAGGCGAACCCGAAAGGACAATGCGTTCCCCATTAATAGTGGCTTTTAGATTTAAGGTTTTTTCCAGAATCCGTAAAATTGATCCTAACTCCTGCCCTTCATAAGTTGCAGTAAGTGTACAGTTTTTCAAGCCAGCGGGCTTTAGTTTTATATCCGCATGAAAGGTTCGCCCTAGACCCTGTACTACTTTTTCTAACAAAGCTTCTTCATAAACCAAGCGATTGGTTTTCCAAGCCATATAGTTTACATCTTTGTTTTGTTTTTCACTCAGTGTCTGACTTGATTTAACGTAAGTCCCCACTTCCCCTTTTGTCAAAATAACTTTCTTTCCTCCGGCTTCCACTTCTACCTTTCCGGAAGCAACGATCACTTGAATTTCATCTTGCCCCTCGCGCGCATCCACATAAAAGGAGGTACCCAATACTGTTACATCCACCTCTTCCGTCTTGATCACAAAGGGACGGCTTTCATCTCTGGCAACATCGAAAAAAGCATCGCCCTGTAGCGCGACCTTACGTGTTCCGTCCTTGGCATCTTCATAGGAAATACTGGAAAATTGGTTGAGGTTTACCTGCGTCCCATCTTTGAGTTGTTCTTCTATAATCGTATTTTCACTTGAGACTAGTAATGAATTGGAGGCTTTATTAGTATTGTAAAAATACAAACCTGATACGATCAACAGCAGTACTGCCGCCGCTATCTGAAGCACCTTCGTATAAGCTGTTCTTACTTTTAATGCTACGACTTTCCCTTTGGTGTCATCATCCGAATTGGATAACTTTTCGGAGATGGCATTCCATTCGTCCGTTACATTTATTTTGGCGGCAGCTTCTTTCACATTTGCCAAATTCCAACTTCGTTGCAGCTCCAAAAACTGTTGTTTGTTTTCTTTAGCAGACAGCACCCAGCGCTCCAACTGTTGCACTTCTGCATCAGTGGGATTACCGCTGAAATATTTAGCGGCAAGTTCGTGGTAGTGGTCTTCTTTCATTAAATTTTTATTTGTTAAATAACTTTCCAACTTAAATACACCTTAATCTGGTCATACCCTGTGTCCACTCTACCTTGATCAACCGATAAATAACATACCTAGTACCAGCAAATGTAAATAATCGCCCAAATCTTTTCGTAAACTTCTGAGTGCCCGCGACATATGCGCTTCTACCGTTTTCTTTGAGATATCTAAGGCATCGGCTATTTCTTGATACTTTTTATCTTCATAACGGCTCATTTCAAAAACCAGTTGGCACTTTTCTGGTAGGGCATTCAGTGCTTTTTCTATTTTAATTTTCAAATCTTCTACGGCCAATTGATCTTCCTCAAAGGCCAGGTCGACATCCTGAATATCAATATCAAGCACGTGGCTACGGTACTTTTTCTGATCACGGATATAATTGAGGCTGCGGTTTTTTACGGAAGTAAATAAATACGAACGGACATTCTGATCGGTTTTAATGCTTTCCCGATTTTCCCAAAGGAGAATAAAAACCTTTTGGCAAATATCTCGGGCCGCATCCATGTCAGAAACATACTGACTGGCAAAATTGCACAGATGTACGAAGTGACTTTTGAAGAGTTGTTCAAAAGCGGCTTTATCTAGATTGTTATGTGCCTGGATTGATGGCATTTTGGGTTTTATTGATTTTGATATTTTGCTTTGACCTAGTTTTCAGGAGCAGGATTAATCGCTTTGGTTATTTTATTCAAATCTTCTTCCTTAAACACTTCATTAGTCTGTAAGCCCTTGGTCCTTCTTTCCAGATTCTAAAGTAAGGTACTGCTTTGGCTACAAAGCTACGACGAACTTTTTCAATTCCCGGTATCATGCTCCCTTGAAAATCAAAACGATTTAGGCCTAGTACATTTTTTGTGTAATACTATTTATCTGAAGCTAACTATTGTTCTTACTTTTGCCGCTCATGTTAAGTCAAATCAAAACAACATTTATCCGCCACGCTGCAAAATTAGCATTCTGCATCGGAACTCAAAGTTATAGTTACGAAGAATGGCTAGGCTATGTTAATGGTATCCGAGAAATGTTACAAGCGGAACGACCCGCAGGGCATTTTATTGGCCTGGCCGCCTATGACGATATGGAGACCTACGCTGCTATTCTTGCGCTTTGGGCGGAGGGTTATGCTTTTGTTCCCTTAAGTCCGCAGAACCCGACGGAGCGAAACGCTTCGATTATGGCTCAGGTAGAAAGTAATGTTGTTTTGAGTAGCCGTTCGGCAAATGAGCAACTTATTGGTGATCAAGGCATAAATTGGCTACCAACAAAAGACTTAAAAGCGAAAGGAGAGGCACCGGATTTGTCTAATTTAGAAGCAGATCAAATTCTTTGTATGCTCTTTACTTCCGGAAGCACGGGCGTACCGAAAGGGGTACCTATGACAACACTTAACATTAATACTACATTGATTTCTTTTTTCGAGGAAGGTTATGAGTTAAGTGCTGAAGATCGTTTTTTACAAATGTTTGAGCTGACTTTTGACATGTCGATGATTTCCTATTTGCCCGCTTGGTGTATTGGGGCTTCGGTACATACGGTTGCTTCTGAAGGAATAAAATACCTGAATGCCTTCAAAGTGATGCAAGAGCAAGCCATTAGTTTTGTGACAACGGTACCTTCTACGTTGCAATTATTAAAACCTTATTTTTTACAAATCAATTTACCTGCGGTTCGTTACAGTCTACAGGGCGGGGAACCTTTCTATGCTGACTTGGCGGAAGCCTGGATGAATTGTGTTCCTAATGCAACAGTCATCAACTTATCGGGCCCTTGTGAAACAACGATGGCTTGCATGAGCTACGCACTCGATCGTAACCTTTCTAACAATAAAAAGCACAACAATATTTTGGCTTTCGGAGGGCCCTGGAAACGGACTACGGTTTTGTTGCTAAACGAAAAAGGAGAGGATTCTCAAACAGGAGAAGAAGGAGAATTATGCTTTTCTGGCGAACACGTCATGAAAGGTTATTGGCAGATGCCGGAGAAAAATGCGGCTGTATTCTTTGACAAAAAAAGGGAAGGTAAGCTAATGCGTTTTTACCGCTCTGGTGATATGGCTTTTCGCGATGGGCTTGGCATTTATTATTCCATCGGCAGAAAGGACATTCAATATAAGATACAAGGTTATAAAGTAGAATTGGGAGATATAGAGCAACACACACAACATTTTCTGAAAGGGTGGAATGCCATTGCGCATGTCAACCGAAATGAAAAAGGATTGTTAGACATTCATCTTTTTATTGACAAACCGGAAGTTGACAAGGTAGCCTTAGCTAAATACCTCGAAACGAAGTTACCGACTTATATGCAGGCCCGAAGTATTCACCTTTTGGAAAAACTACCTTTAACCATTAGTGGAAAATTGGATCGGAAACGAATTGCTACTATTTTCGAAGGTGATGATTTTGATTTCATTACTAAAGAAAAAATAGCGGAGCGCATTCGTGATAATGTGTTTTCGGTCTACCAAAGCATAGCAAAAATTATCGGAACGGAAGTCTGGGAAAATGGAAATTTAAAGGCTGTAGACCTGAGTCCTTCTTCTTGGCCAAAGACTGCTTTTGGAAATCCGGAAGTTAAAGAATTCGAATTATTGGCTGAAGCCATGTTGAATAAAAGCATTCCTTCGCGCGTGATTTTGCAGCGGCCTATTCCCCCTGAGGTACATTACCATCAATTAGGTATTCTTGGTTTTAAGCACCTCGCGAGCTGGCCTGGCATGGCGGTAAATTTACATGCGCAAGCTTTTGCAAATACTAAATACAATTCTATTTTAATTAAAACAGAATCGCATTTACAGCAGTGGGTAGACATTCTTAACGATGTGTTTTTCTCTAAGGAGCAATTGACAAGTCAATACATAAAACAACTATGGGCTTCCGATGATTTTTTATTTTATGGCCTTTTGGAAAATGAGGTAATCGTAGCGACTGCCCTGGGATTCAAAAAAGACAAAGGGCTTGGCATCTATATGGTAGCGGTGAAGGAAACACATCGACGGAAGGGTTATGCTGGTACTTTGATGCGAGCAGTATTGGCGGAGGCGAAAGCGAGTGGTTGTCATGCGGCTTATTTGCAGTCGACGAAGATGGGCAAAGGCATGTATGGGCAGTTGGGCTTTGGGGTGTTTTCTGATTTTGATATTTTTGGTTTGGAGCCTGACTAATAATAGCCTATTGGGAATTGTGAAGCGAAAAGGGTAAATTTGCAGCCTTCGCAGAACTCAAACGCATATGAATAAAGAAAGTATTTTAACGGCGCTTCAAAGCCTCTTCCAAGATCATTTCAAAAACGATCAATTGCTCCTCTCCCCTGCTACTAGCCAAGGTGATATCCCTCACTGGGATTCTCTCAATCATGCTATTCTCATAGACAAAATCGAAAAGCAATATGCTATCAAGTTTGATTTAATGGATATGATTAGCATGCAAAACATTGGAGACATCTGTGATAAAATTTGCGTTAAGCAAAGCAGCTAATGGACTTACGTATTATTACTGTTGGGAATTTAACTTCTTTTGTAGCGGAAGCGGAATTCTCGCAGCTTCCTGACATTCCAATCACGCCTCTTCGGGCGCTTTCTCAATTCCAGAATCCGAACAGTGAATCGGATGATCCTGCTTTGATTGTTGCATATGATGAAGGTGGAAAGATACTTGCCTACTTCGGTTGTCTCCCTGATTCTTTGCGACAAAATAAGATTGAGAAAGTTTGCTGGAGTTCTTGTTGGTGGGTACATCCGACTAAGGGCCAGGCCGCCGGGATGCCGGTATTTTACAAAGCGCTTCAGCTCTGGAATGCTAAAATGTTGTTCGATGCTTTGCCGGAACGATCAGAAGCAGTTTTGGATAAAATGGGTTATTTCTCCTTTCGGAAAATTAGTGGCGTTCATTATTTTTTGCGTACTAAATTTCATAAAATAATTCCTGGTCGTATTCCTTTCCTTGCGCCGCTTAAAAATATTTTTTTTGCGCTTGACACTTTGCTCAACATGCCTGTGCAGATCAAATTGGCTTTTCAAAAACGGAAAAACAAATTGGCTACAAATGTAAGTATAACGCAGATTTCAGAGATAGATAAGGAGACGGAATCTTTCCTACTCCCTTTGGCTAAAAACGAAGTTCTTCAAAGAAGCAGCCAAACTTTCAACTGGATTATCCAACAGCCCTGGTTGTCTTCCAACAATTCATTTACAAAAAAATATTTCTTCTCTAGCCATGCTGATCATTTTGAAAATATTCTTTTAAAAATCCATCAGGATAAAAAAATGATTGGATTCCTTTGGCTCAGTTTGCGAGATGGAACGGCAAAGTTGCCTTACTGTTATATCAGTCCCGGACATGAGGACATTGCTACTTCTGTTTTAATTAATCAACTCATTGAGAATCCAGTTGACACCTTTATTTGTTTTCAGCAAAACCTACTTCCTTCTTTGGCCAAAGCTAAAAGTCCTTTTCTCTACCAAAAAGAACTGTCCAAAACTTTCGCCTGGACGACCGTTTTGGACAGTTACTTTTCTCCACCTTTTTATGTACAGGATGGAGATGGGGATACTTGTTTTACTTAGCGCTTAACTTCCCCAACCATTCGTCATCAAGTAATCAATGATTTTTGCACCTCGGTGTTTCCAGATCGGATGTTCTATTCGAGACAACTCCTCTGACAGTTCCAATGACTTAAACTGTGGCGAAACATTATCTGCTTTTGATTGCTCCAGCAAATCGTAAATCGAAGGATATACTTCTTTGAGTTTTACATCTATTTCACTTGCAAGGTAACCGTATTGCTCATCTGCGCAGTTGACAATTCCCATTCGGTTAATAACGAAATCAGGAACGTAGAGAATTCCTTTTTCATGTAAGACCTTGGCGTGGGCAACGGCGTCACTCAATTGATTGTTAGCCGCCCCTGCGATTAGCTTCACTTTTAGTTTAGAAATAGTACAGTCATTGACTGTTGCACCAATGGCATTTGGAGAAAAAACATCTGCTTCTATTTCATACAAATCTTCTCCATTTTCGATGACTGTTACTTGGCCCTTAGGAAAGGCCTTTCTA
>JBLHRR010000018.1:0-59011 GCA_047626155.1 Saprospiraceae bacterium
TGTAAAAGTGCCCAGCAAGAACTTCAAGCACCTGTTGGTTGGTCACTTCAACCTTAGAGAGGACTTAAGTGCCATGATTCAAAATGAAATCAAGAATGCCGAAGCTGGAAAATCAGCGGCTATTGTCTTGAAAATGAACAGCTTACAAGATCCTAAGATGATTCTACAATTGTACCAAGCCAGCAATGCGGGTGTAAAAATAGACCTGATAATCCGAGGCATCTGTTGCCTTGTACCTGGCATCGAAGGCATGAGCGAAAACATCCATTGCATTAGTATCGTAGATCGCTTTTTGGAACATGCTCGTATTTTCATTTTCCATAATAATGGTAAGGAAAAAATCTATTTGTCCTCTGCTGATTTTATGACGCGAAATCTGAGCTACCGAATCGAAACGGCCTTTCCTATTTATGATCCGGCCTTACAAGAGGAGATAAAAGATTATATCGACATTCAATTTAGGGACAATACTAAGGCGAGGTTGTTCGACCAAAAGCAAAAGAACGAATACCTTGTTGGTGATGCTAAAAAGTCGAATAATGCGCAATGGGAAACGTATAAGTATGTGAAGAAACGAGAGGAGGGGCGGTAGATTTTAATTGCGTTGTACATCAATAAAATCAAGAGAGGAAGGAATAACGAATATTGAATTGTTAGCTTCTATTTGAAAAGCTTATTTCATGTGAACTAATGAACAACCTAAATGAATATTAGACTAAGAATTAAAAAGATTTCAAAAGCTATTATTGAATATATTAGGAATGAAAAGAGTCCCAAGAATCAAGTAAGCATTACCTCAAAGAATTTTTGGACAGAAAAAGATCATTACAATATTTTTGTTCCTAATACAATAACGCTAAGAGATTACGAAGTAGATAGCTATGCTTCTGGTTTCAAATTAATAGGTTTGATTGGGATGGGATGATTTCATTCTTTTGAAAGAAAACACCTACTATCAAAATTCCAACTATTCCATTTGACTTGAAATATTTAGAAGCTATAAATCAAATTGATTTTATTGACCCAGAAAATCATACCGCTTCTAACCATGACAAAATAAAATGGTATGAAAAACCAATTGTATTTGGTGGTGACCCAAATGATTTTATGTGGGTAGATATTGATCAACATCAAAAACTTGTTGCTTTCTGGAATAAAATTTATTACGAACAAAAAACATAGGCCCTTTCAATATTCCCTGGCTCATTATTCGATATTCTATTGGCCCTCCTCTTCAATATCATCATCGTCGTCCTCAAACTCTTCTTCATCAAGTCGATCCGTTAATTCCAACACCCAATTGATTACTTTTGGACTAAGGTATTTTCCGATGCCCGTTTTGCGCAAAGCCGTTTTCAAAATTTTGACATTTTTGTAGCCAACCTTTTGAGCTTCCGCCATTGCAATATATTCTTCCCATTCTTCATGAGTGACCATGTCGAAACGAGCGCGCATGATGTCTAGGTCGGTGGGATCGTTGATGTCGTAAGTAGGCATTGAATTGGAGATTTGTAGGTTTGTTTTTACTAAAGAGGTATACGGTTAGTTGAAGGGATTGTTGCTATTTTTATTTCAATATTACAAATATTAAAAGGAAGATAAATCAAGTATTTTCAACTTATTTCCTTGAGTGAAATATAGTTGATTTTCAAAAATCATGAACTTGGGGTTCGCAAAGAAAGAAGTAATTTTCCGTCCTGTTTCATCAATAATCAGAACGGTTTCGTCATCATAAAGTATTCGAAGAGATTTATATACTGCCACTTGATTCCAGATATTTTCTACCAGCTTAACTTCTTTTTCTTCAAGGTTTTCATCCAACCGGTGTATCGTTTTTTTATTTGTGATCAGATGGTAATCGTTTGGATAATAATCTGTCGTTTTTATAACCCGGCCATCTTCGGTTATGGTAAAGTTATTCTCATCTAAGAATCCGATGAACTTCTCTTTTTTTAAGTGAGGGAAGTTATACCCCTTAATTTGCCTATCTGTCATGACTTGAACCAGCTTCTCTGTGGCCATTACTACCACTTCGTCTTCCCTTGCTCTATAATCCATTACGACGCCATCAATAAAGTTTCTAAACGGAAATTTAATGGTTTCCTCTCCTGTTCTTTTATCGAAAGCCACGAATCCAGGTTCGCCATATTTGACGGTTTTGCTACCTAAAAAAGCAGTTCCATTATTTACCATGAACAAAAAATCTCCTTCAATGAAGATAGTCGCATAACTACTACTTTCCTCATCTCTTTGCGTTGACCATAATATATTTCCCTCTTTACTCAGCTTGAAAACTTCATATTTAGAAGCGTAGTAAATATCCCCCTTATCAATCAAAATATTGGATTCAACTCCACGAATTTTAGTAATCATATCAGCTGAAGTCCCTCTCTTTTCATCAATTGCCGACGCAACCAAAACACCTATCAAACCAAAAGCCACGCCTATTCCTACATATTTAGAATTATCTTCAGCTTGTTCTCCGGTAACAAGCTCTAAGCCCCAACCACGACCATCTCCTATATTTAAACTATGAAGCCCTGATGCCGACAGTAACAAAGTAGAATCATTTAGAGGGATACATTCGCTAAGTCCAAATTTACGATTCACTTTTCGCTCCCATAATACAGTATTGGTGTTCAAATCAACACCATACAATAAGCTAGGGTTTGCCGTTATTCTTTTGTCATATCCAATACCCAGATTGTTAGAAGGGGAAACATAAAATATATTCTGAACAATCTCCTTCGTCGCAATACCCGTTTTAGGTTCCAACAAAAAAGTCCTGTTCTTGTGTATTTTTTCCTTGATAATGACACCAGGGAAATGTCTGATCTCTTCTTCTTCATACAATACCTCTTTAGACCACGCAATACTGTCAATTGCCAAGTCTAGATATACACAAGATCCATAGTGTAAAGGCTTCTTTTTACGCTTAGTCAATCCTCTAAGCTGGACAATAGCAGCCTGAAGGAAAGTATCAATGTAAACTTCATCAATCCGTTGCTCAAATTGATAAACCGTTCCATTAACTTTTCCTCCCGTGACGATATTCTTACAGAGTACTTCTTGCTTAGTAAGTAATTGAGCCTGAACAGAAATACTTAGATAAAAAAAGCAGAATAGAAAGAGGTACTTCATGGATTAGAGTTTTACGTAGCATATATCAAGACAAAGGCCCAAAGCTAAGAAAAGTCGGATAAAAGCAAAGGCTACAGGAAGTAAATTTATTGTTAGATTCACTTTTACTTACAAGGTAGTACTATTAATTAAATGCACATTATATGGCAAACCGCAAACAATCGATTAAATAAAAAACACATACAAAAACACCCGAAATTACATCCTTAAAAACAATAGAAGAAATTCCTTACCTTTGCCGCCGTTTTAAAGGAAACACTACCATTTCACCATCAACTAATAACCATACAATGGACGCACTTAAAAAATATAACAAAGACAACAAAGACCGCTTTCTCTCCGAACTCTTGGATTTACTGCGGATTCCTTCCATCAGTGCCGATTCGGCCTATGATAAGGATGTTAAAAAAGCAGGAGAATTCGTCGCCAAAAATCTGAAAGAAGCCGGTGCGAAAAAAGTAAAACTGCATAAGACAGCTGGACACCCAATTGTGTATGGAGAATACATTATTGATAAAAAGCTACCTACCGTTTTGGTCTATGGTCACTACGATGTTCAACCACCAGATCCATTAGAACTTTGGGACTCCCCTCCTTTTGAGCCTGTTATCAAAAAAACAAAAGCGCATCCTCAAGGTGCCATCTTCGCCCGTGGTGCTTGTGATGACAAAGGCCAAATGTATATGCATGTAAAAGCATTCGAAGCTATGATCGCTGAAAAGGCATTGCCATGTAATGTGAAATTCATGATCGAAGGAGAAGAGGAAGTTGGCTCTGTGAATTTGGCAACGTTTTGCAAAAAGAACAAAGCGATGTTGGCTTGTGATGTAGTGTTGCTTTCTGATACTTCTATCATTGCAAACAACGTCCCATCTATTACGACTGGACTTCGTGGATTGAGTTATTTAGAAGTGGAAGTGACTGGACCAAATCGTGATTTGCACTCTGGTGTTTATGGTGGAGCAGTTGCGAACCCGATCAACATCCTTAGTCAGATGATTGCTTCAATGCAGGATAAAAACAATAAAGTTACAATTCCAGGTTTTTATTCTGATGTAGCTACCGTTTCTAAGGCAGAAAGAACCGCGATGAACAAAGCGCCTTTCAGTTTAAACAAATACAAAAAAGACTTAGGTGTTAAAGACGTACGTGGAGAGAAAGGTTATACCACTTTGGAAAGAACCTCTATCCGTCCGACGCTTGATGTAAACGGCATCTGGGGAGGTTACATTGGCGAAGGAGCGAAGACGGTTTTACCTTCTAAAGCTTACGCTAAAATCAGTATGCGATTGGTACCTAACCAGGATCCTGTGAAGATCACTAAGTTGTTCACCAAATACTTCAAATCAATTGCTCCTGATTCTGTAAAAATAAAGGTTACCCCACACCACGGCGGCGAGCCTGCGGTAACGCCTACAGACTCTGTTGCTTATAAGGCCGCAGCAAAGGCCATGAAAAAGACCTATAAGAAAGAACCCTTGCCACAGCGATCCGGTGGTTCTATTCCAATAGTGTCTCTTTTTGAACAGGTATTAAAAGTTAAATCTGTATTGCTTGGTTTTGGATTGGATTCAGATTCCATTCATTCGCCAAACGAGCATTATGGTTTGTTCAATTACTATAAAGGTATTGAGACCATTCCTTATTTCTTTGAGTATTTTGCAGAAATGTCTGCGGAGAAAAAGAGCTAAGTGACAACGAAAAATTAAATCCCGATTTGGAAACGATTATGTAAATCAAAACGGCCAGAGGGAAAGTGATTTATATAATCGTTTCCACCAAAGAAATCGGGAAATTATTTTTTGTGTAATACTAGGTAGTCGCTCAAATATTACTGGTTATAAAAACGCTGGAGCAAAGGTTTTGCTAAAAGCGATTTTCGGTAAAAAATAAAATAAACCAGGTACCGATAGTTCTTTCAACTATCTCTATATAAACTAACAACTATTCAACATGAAAAAATTAACATTCGCATTATTAATCCTTTCGGTTCAGTTCATGAGCTGCTCGCCAAAAACAACGGCGGTAATAGCAGCAGTAGATACACCGACAGTTATTTCAACAACCACTCCTACAACTACGACAACTATGAAGGTAGATTCTGTAAGTTACAGCTTGGGCGTATTGCTCGCTTCAAACTTAAAGCAACAAGGTTTTGACAACCTAAATTCTAAAGACTTATCCGCTGCGATCGACGATGTTTTATCGGGTAAGCAGACTATGGTTTCCCCAACAGAAGCCAATGAAATCGTAATGCAATACCAGCAAGGAAAGGCGCAAGAAAAAGAAGCGGCTGATGCTGTGAAGTACGCAGGTAACAAAGAGGAAGGTGCTAAATTTCTTGCTGCTAACAAAGTGCGAGAAGGGGTAACCACCACTGCTAGCGGTTTGCAATATGAAGTAATGACTCAAGGAGATGGCGCGAAGCCAACTGCTTCTGACAAAGTAAGCGTTCACTACCACGGTACGTTGATGGACGGAACTGTATTTGACTCTTCTGTTGACAGAGGCCAGCCAGCATCTTTCGGTGTAACTCAGGTTATCAGCGGATGGGTTGAAGGTTTACAATTGATGAACGTTGGTTCAAAATACAAATTCTTCATTCCATATGATTTGGCTTATGGTGAAAGAGCTGCCGGTCCAGCAATCGGCCCATTCTCTACTTTGGTTTTTGAAGTAGAGTTGTTAGGAATTGAGTAAAAAAACGATAGATCAAAGAGGAAAGGGCGCTCCATTCCCAGTGAAGAGAGCGCCCTTTTTCCTTTTACGCTCTTCTCCATCACGATTAACTGGGTTCCTTTCCTTCATCCTCATATTCGTTCTTATTATGCGCATCGATATTCTCACTGTCCTTCCTGAACTTCTCGAAAGCCCATTCCAGCACTCTATTCTAAAACGAGCGCAAGAGAAAGGTTTGCTGCAAGTTGAATTGCATAACCTCCGGGACTATGGTCTTGGTAAACACAAGCAAATAGATGACTATCAGTATGGAGGCGGCGCGGGAATGGTGATGATGCCAGAGCCTTTGTCAAATGCAATTGAATCCTTACAAAAGGAAAGAACTTATGATGAGATCATTTATGTTACCCCGGATGGTGAACGATTGAATCAATCCATAGCCAATCAGCTTTCGATGAAAAAGAATTTGTTGATTCTTTGTGGTCATTATAAAGGAGTAGATGAGCGAGTTCGGAATACCTATATTACCAGAGATATTTCTATTGGAGATTATGTCCTTTCTGGTGGTGAATTAGCGGCAGCTGTTTTGGTTGACTCTATTGGTCGATTACTGCCAGGAGTCTTGAATAATGAGACCTCTGCCCTTTTCGATTCTTTTCAAGATGACTTATTGGCTCCACCTGTATATACGCGCCCTGCGGAATATAATGGTATGAAGGTTCCAGACATTTTGCTTTCTGGTAATGACGCGGCTATTGAAGAATGGCGTGAAGAAGAAGCACTGAAGCGCACAAAGGATCGTCGTCCTGATCTATTAGAGGACTAGGAAGCCTGATACATAACAATATTCCCGCATGTCTACTCTTTCCCTATCCTCCCAGATTCTCATTTCCCAATCCAGAGAAACCGACTTCCTTTTAAGCTCCTTTACTCATACATAAGCAACTATACATCAAGCACTTGTGTATTCTACACTTCATTTATATGATATTTACCATTTTTTCGGTACACATCCAACCCTCGGAAGGTATATCTTTGAATACAGAATGAGGAAGCAACTAGAATATTTGTCGCGATTTCATTTTAAGCTCAAAGTAAAAACCGTCCGAGTGATCTCTCTGGAAAGTTTTAACTAACAATGCTCCCCCGTATTGCAACTATTCACCCATTACACATTGTATTGGGCTAGGTACGCATTCTTTACAAATAGTATATTTTAAAAATCTATATCCAGGTTTGTTTCAGGCTTCTATTTCCATTTAGCTTTTTCAAACTATGAAACCAAAAAACATAGGTCCCGCATGACCTTAAGAATTAGGTGATTGTGTGTTAAACAAAGACTGTTTTAAGTTATTTAAAATCAGTTTTTGGGACGGCCTCTCGTTGCTTCGGCGATGGGGGGCTTTTGGTTTTTTTGGGAGGCTCGTCGACTTATTGCGCTCACTGCTAATGAACCCACCAAATGAAATCATTTAGTGCCAGATCTTGCGCTATAAAGAAAAAAGGAAATAACGGATCAGAATAAATCCGCTTCAAGAAAAGAAAAAACCCACCCAGTGATCGGGTGTTTTTGGACCCTAGAAATACATGGATAGAACAGCTGGTGTGTTTCAGTAATCTCCCTGTTTCTACCGAAGTAAAAAACCGGACAAGTCAACGGCTGGAGCCCGCCCTAGTCACTCCAAGGCGACGTTCTAATGATAAAAGTGTTGGACCAAAACTTGGATACCAGGTGGATTTTTTAATAGCTTCCGCTATCGAGGTCCAAGTTATATATTATTTTAATAAATAAAAAGTACTGCTACTAACTTCGGGATAATTTAATAGCTTTTGTACCTTCGTTGTTTATTAAAATCGATGAAAAGACTCTATAACCTTAGCTATTATTTTCTGGAATTGTGCATCAAAATCGCCATAATACTACTGGTATTCAGCGCTTTAAGGTTTCTTTTCTATGTCAGCCATTCTTCTTTTTTGCCAACAGAGACTTTTTGTGACGTCCTTTCCGTTTTCTGCTATGCGCTGCGCTTTGACCTCAGTGCGGTCTGTTATGTCAATTTACTACTGATATTGAGCTACTTATTGCCCATTCCCCTGAGGGATCGACCATGGTATAAAGGGATTCAGCAACTGATATTTGTGACATTCAATGGAATTGCTGTTATTTTTGAATTGGTAGACATTGCCTACTTCCCATTTATTTTACGAAGAAGTAATGCTGGCGACCTAGCTTTAGCAGCAAATACAATTGACCTTCTTCCCCTATTTGTAATGGAATACTGGTACCTGCTTTTAGCTTTTGTATTTATATTGTTATTCCTATGGTGGAGTTTTAAAAAATGGACTTTACCAAAGGTTGAAAAAGTAGGACCCTATTGGAGTCAGGTTTTGGTTTTCCTCCTTAGTGCTCCTCTTTTTCTCATTGCTTTACGAGGCGGAACTCAGCTCAGGCCCTTAATGCCCATCAATGCGCAACAATATGTACCCAACATTCAAATGGTACCACTCGCCTACCCTACTGCTCTAAGTTTGATTTTTTCTACGCAGCAAAAGTTCATTTCTGAGAAAAGTTATTTTAGCGATGAAGATGTGAGTGAGCTTTTTCCGATTCGTCATAAATTTCAACAAGACAGTACCCGTATAGGCAAGAAAAAACCTAATGTGGTTGTCATCATCCTTGAAAGTTTTGGGGAAGAGTGTTCCCAGCTCCTTAGCAAAAGCAAAACGGGCTACACTCCTTTTTTAGATTCGTTAATGGAACATGGATTTTATTACGACCAAGCTTTCGCGAATGGCTTAAGATCTACGCAAGGTATCGCTGCGATTTCCATTAGTCTTCCCTCACTTATGGAAGATCCTTATTTGTTTTCTGCTTATCAGAACAACCAGATAAGAGGTATTGGAACATTGCTAAAAAAAGAAGGTTATACTTCTGCTTTTTTTCATGGTGCTAATGAAGGTACAATGGAATTTGAGGGGTTTGCTAAACTCTGTGGTTTTGATTATTATCTGGACAGACGAGCTTTCAATAATGACCAACTTTACGATGGAAATTGGGGCATATGGGATCGGCCTTTTTTCCAGTACACCGCTACTACCTTAGATACTTTTCAGGAGCCTTTTTATGCTCAACTTTTTTCCCTTACTTCCCATCACCCTTATGCCGTTGAATCTAATTTTGAGCAGGCACATTCCAATACAATTCCGCTATACCGTAGCATTTTATATACCGATGACGCACTCCGTAGGTTTTTCAAAACAGCCAGTAAAATGGATTGGTTTGAGAATACTTTGTTTGTTATAACGGCTGATCATACTGGTTTGTCAAAAAGTAAAAGGTATCAAACGCTTCCCGGAAGATTTATGATCCCTATTCTACTTTACCAACCAAATACTTTTCTTGGCGAAAAGCATAAAGGAGTTACGCAACAACTAGACATACTACCAACCATTATGGATTACATTGGGTCAGACATTCCTTTTACAAGTTTCGGAATTTCCATGTTAGACCCTAGCGAACAGCGTTATGCTTATATGTATGATGGTCAGATTTATAGAATACTTGACGAGCGTTTTATTCTGCTTTTTGATGGAAAGCAATCTATTGGCTTATACGATTATAAAGAAGACATTACCTTAAAGAAGGAACTATCTCTAGCCTTTCCTGAGGCAAAGAAGCGACTGGAACAGCAATTGAAACTGGTGATACAACAACATCACAATAGCATAATCCGAAATGAACTGGGTAAATAAAAAATCCTATTTGTATAATAGAGTTTATGCTGAAATATTTTGTATAAAAATCAAATAGATAATTTTTGTCAGAACGAAGCTCTTTTTTGAGCTCGTAGCCTTAGCTACGGGCGAACATTAAAGAGCGATCCCAAAGGGTGACTGTTCAGTGAACAGTCAAGTGATTTAACCGCAAAGCGGAAGGGATGAGAAGTGTTGGCGAGAATTAGCATTTGAGGACATACAAACTATTTTGGAATAAAGTCTAATATTATGCTCCCTTTTTCTTTTGTTTGAAATCAATCTTTAAAGAAAATAAATTCGATGCTTGCGTTACTCCAACGTTACCAATATTCGACTGGGCATAATCAATTGTAAATCTGCCCAATACAATTCCAATTCCAAAGTGAGGCTGCATGTCCCACTCTTTTTTGGTTCCATCCACATCATCTAATACTTGCTGGAAATTGCTAAGGCCACCTCTTACATATATAAAGCCTTTGTAATCCAGCTCCAAACCAAGATGCGGATCCATGTTAAATGCTTTGGAACTAACCAATACATTACGTTGTCCATCTGTAGTAAAATCCAGATCTATGGCAGTTGTCAAACTTAATTCTTTACTAAACCGAGCGGTATAGGCTCCTCCTAAAATGAAACGCGGGCGTGTGATTTCGATGCTGTTATCCGGAATATCGTTATCTGTGATCGTGAAGACTTCCTTTTCTCTATCAGTAAAAGAAAAATTCCAGGCATTGAAAGTAGAGGTTACGTCTCTGGCCATTAAGCCAAAACGCCATTTGTCTTTGATGTTGTATTGAAGTCCAAAATCCAAACCGAAGCCCCAGGCGTTGGCAAAGGAGCCAATAACCCGTCTGATGATCTTTGTATTTCCACCAATCGATAAGGTTCTGTCCTTCATTTTTATTTGCCGAGCGTAGGAAAGCAAAACTGCATAATCAGCCGCAGAAAACTCTGTGATATTGTCATAATTGATTGTCCCATCTTTGTCAACCAAATTGATGGTGTTTGGGATATTGTCAATTCCCAACCGAATAACGGTCAAGCCTACAACAGACTTTTTCTCCTGGTCCAGTGGCTTTGCGATGCTGATGAAATCGTAATTTGCAACAGAGCCAAACCATTCGGCATGCATAGCTCCGACCTGCAACGGCGATTGGATTTCGGTCAACCCTGCTGGATTCCAGTAACCAGAAGTGAGATCGTTGGCAATAGAAACTTGGGCGTTCCCCATTCCTTGTGCGCGTGCCCCTACCCCAATGGCAAGAAAATCATTACTAAATTTTACCTGACCAAAAAGGTTTGAAGACGTTAAGATTAGGGCAAAAACAAAAAGGTATGTTATTAATTTCCGCATGGATGATTTATTTTTCATATGTTAATTACCTGTAAAGTTTATGCCAGAATAATCGGCACGAAGTTACAACGCTATAAAGCAAATCACATTATAAGGAAGTCTGGTCTATTTTCCAGTTTTTAACGACGTTTGGTAGACAATTTAGTAGGGTTTGTTCAGTTTCGGGTATCCGGCCTTCGGTTCACGGCCTACCGCACCCATTCTTTTAGGATAAACGCTAGTGAATTAGGTTATAAGTTCCATCAGCTAAACCGTCGATAGTTAAAGGTACAATCATTCAATTTAGGACTGCCTCCATTTTCTGTTCTTGTCTTTCCAGTCAATGCAATGTTTACATCAAACTTCAAATCAGCGTTAGCTTGTTTAACCCAAGTACCTGTAATCCTCGCTGTCCCGTCTAGGTATTCTAACATTTCTCCTCCTTCAAAACCGTAGAAGAAGTTTTGTCCTGAAATTCTTAGGTAACCTCCCAAGGATACATCAGCATTTGCACCTGCACAAGGAATAATATTAGTAACTTTTTTCGTAATACATGGTGCTCTTGTATTGTCATCACATCCATCAGGAATACCGTCTCCATCTAAATCAGCATTGTCATCAAAGCCAGGGCAAATGTCACTGTCATCACAAACACCGTCACCATCAGTATCACCTCCTAATGCAGCGCATGGGTCTAGCGTATCCTCCACCTTGATGACCTTATACTCATCACAAATCGGAGCCCCGTCCATTCCATAAGTCTTCACAAACAGCCAGTAATCACTAGCAGCTGGAAGCCTGTATGACTGAGGCTCATTAGTCATCAACATTCCGCTGAAGTCTAGAACCGGACTTCTCCTGCATATACTGGAAACTGTCCTCCTTGTGGTCTGTTAGAAATGGTTGCGGTTCCACCTGCCTGAGGCAAAAAATAAATATAAGATAGCTCAAATACAAAAAGCCCAGCAACGGCCGAGCTTTTCGAAAAAATAACATTTTGCATACCCTCTTCAGGCTAGTTTGGGGGGTTGTCTAATTCCCTGCGATATCCGCTTTTATTTTAGTTTCTAATTCCCTTAAGATCTGGAGATTTACCGGCTTCCAATCTGAAAGGGCTTCCTTCGTAATGGTCTTATTATTCATATATTTTTTAAACAGTTTATAAGTATCCTTGGCTTGATATTCATCATAAAACGCATAGGACCACTCGGTTGGGATCTTCTTTTCACCAACAAAGGCAATAGCGCCTTTATAGATGAGAATGATACCGCCGGATTTGCTATTGGTAAAGGAACGCTTGGGGTTATCTATACTCGCTTTGAAGAGGTATTTGTAGTGTGTGACAAAATTGAGAAGTCTTTCCTTTAGCGCTGAGACCTCTTCGTACTTGGTCGCTTTTACACGCCATTGGTTATTAAGGGGGTGAAAGGGTTCTTCAGCTATATTCGCTGTCAAAGACGCGCTTCCTATAAGCTCTATTTTTGCGATATTATTTTCTGTTGCGGTCAACTTCCAGGACTTCCCTCCTTTTTCGATTCTCACGTCCGTCCATTTGTTTTCACTGGACTTCTTTTTCATAATGATAGTAGCATCTGCTACATTAAAATCCCAGATAAATTCTTCATATATCTCTCCTGTGATGCTGTTTCCTGTTTGGTTTGGGATAAAACAAAACTGAAGACCTTCCCGTTTCACCTTTCCCTCAAGAGATTCCTTTTGACTAGCATCTAGATTTCCTTCAGCATTTATTAAGTCATAGTCCCTTAGCTGCCAGATTCTGGGAAGATTATCCATAGGGTTTTCAGAAATTGGAGCTTCTGTTTCTTTAGACTCTGTGGCCGTTTGGCAACTGCTTAGGAAAAGGCAACAAATGGCAAAGAAGAATATTGTATTTTTCATGTTAGGTATTTTTAATCTATGAAGGGCAAAGGTAGTATTCTTTTGAGAATTGCAGCCTATATCGCAGTCCTATAACATGACACTATAATGCGGAAAATCTAGAAGCGGTCTAACGTTCTATGTAAATCAAAATAGCTTTTATTTCCTTATCATTAAGGTTTGGAAAAGCATTCATTGGACTCTTCCATTCCTTAATTAGCTTTACAGCCCTTGGATGTTTTTCCCTAATCAACTTCTGTGAATTTCGAATCCAATGGTACAAGTCTTCTTTAGGGTAATCTGCCCAACGCTCTATTACTCCTCCAAGCGCTGGACCTCTAAGCTTGTCTGTCATGTTCTTGTTATGACAAGTAGCGCAGTTATTTTTAAACAGCGCCTTCCCTTTATTTAAAATAGGATTGTCTCTCTCTTTTTCTATATTTTCATCAATTGTTGTAACGACAACACTAGCTCCATTAAACATAGGGTTTTCAATCGTATTATTACTGTTGTAAATTAATAAGGCTAAAATGGAAATAACTAAAACCAATGCTGTCCAACTTAAAGAAATAAGACTTTCGAATAATCTTAAGCTATACATAATTACAAATTTTGAAGTGAATTAATACTTGCAATTAGGCCCATATCCATTGGGTTTTCAAGATCAAATAATGACATAAACTATCTAGATTTAATCCAAACAGAAAAGCCCCTACTACCCTATTGGACAGCAGAGACCTTTTGTTGTATCTTTATTGTTTTGTTAACCGCAACGACGCTACGATGACGCAACGTTTTCCTGCGAATTAAGAGCCCTAATTAACCAATTAACTACCACACTAAACTAAGGGAACTAATTAACTAATCACCGATCACCTACCCCTCATCATTCTTCTTTTTCATCGCCTCCCCTATCTGATTACTTGCGGTAAAGGAAGCCACCATGTTATTTAACATTTCCGAACCGGCCTGTGGCGAATTCGGCAATAGGATCAAATTCGAATTAGTTGATTCTCCAATAGATTGCAAGGTATCATAATGTTGGGTGACCACAATCAGCGCAGAAGCTTCCTGTGAGTTAATTCCAACCTTGTTCAAAACTTCAACAGACTCCTCTAATCCACGAGCAATTTCTCGTCGCTGATCTGCAATACCTTGTCCCTGTAAGCGCTTGCTTTCTGCTTCCGCCTTTGCTTTTTCAACAATAAGAATACGTGCCGCATCTCCTTCATACTGCGCAGCAACCTTTTCTCTCTCAGAAGCATTGATTCTATTCATGGCCTCTTTTACTTGAGCATCCGGATCAATATCTGTTACCAAGGTTTTGATGATATCGAAACCATAAGCTATCATTGCCTCTTGTAATTCTGATTTCACAGCGATAGCGATGTCGTCTTTTTTTACAAAAACATCATCCAGTTTCATCTTAGGGACTTCGGCCCGAACAACGTCAAAGACATAAGAGGTAATTTGTTCATGTGGAAATTCTAACTTGTAAAAAGCCTCGTATACTTTCTCTCTTAAAACAACATACTGCACAGATATTTTCAATTTTACGAATACATCATCTAAGGTCTTCGTCTCCACAATGACGTCCAATTGTTGAATTTTCAAAGTGACCTTTGCAGCAATACGATCTACAAAAGGAATTTTCATTTGAAGCCCGGAGTTACGAATGCTATTAAAACGGCCGAAACGCTCAATAATCACGGCTGTTTGCTGTTTGACCGTAAAAAAGACTGACCCTAACAAGAAGAGCGCTAGAATAATAAAAGGGAGGTAGATAGGTAATTTTTCCATAATGGTTGTTTTGTTAATCTTAATCTTAATTTTACGCTTGCTAATGTAAGCAATAATTCTCAACAAAAGTCTCGCTTAAACTGTTTCTAAACTTATGAAGATAAAATTTCAAACAAAAGTAAAAGGCAATTATAAAGAAGTGATGGAACGCTTTGATCTAGATCTATTTGAAGCGTTAAAGCCAAAGTTTGGAAAGATGGAGGTGAAAGAGTTTACCGGCTCGAAAAAAGGAGATCGGGTGCATATACAATTCATCAGCCCGGTAAAAACCGAATGGATATCACTCATCACTGAGGATGGTCTCAATGAGCAAGAGGCTTACTTCATTGACGAAGGGCACCAACTCCCGTGGCCGCTATCCTATTGGAAACACAAGCATATTGTTAGAAAGATAGACGAAGACTCTTGTCTGATTGTGGACGACATTACTTTTGAGGCAGGAAGTGGATTGCTTTCCTTCTTGTTGTATCCTGCGATATGGTTGGGATTTGCACCGAGAGCGGCGATTTATAAGGCATATTTCGGGTCATGATAAATTTAAGCATTGCTATACAAAGGCTTCACCAGATCGCTCGAAGCGGTCTGATGAAGCCTTTGTTAAGATTTTCGACTAAAGAGGTGGTACCCGCGCTATCTCAGCAAAACCAAACTCCCCATCACCTTCCGCTTATTTCCTTCTTCTACTCCTATCCAAGCGCTCCCGTCCAAAAAGATTCCAGAGCATTTCCAGACATAACTATCTTGCGGCATCATCTCGTTATCCACAATTCCATCCCAGCCTTCGGAAGGCCTCCCCTGTTCATCTAACGCTGTACTTTCCCATAACTGCTGGCCGTAAGTAGAAAAAACCTGTAATCGATATTCTTTCAATCCTATGCCTTTTGCTTTAAACAAACGGACGTCTCCAATACCTTGCTCAGGCGAAAAGGCATTTGGCAAAAACAATCCTTTTACAAAATCTGGTATAAAGGAGATCAAAGTATCATCTACACAGCCGTAATCGTTACTCGCTTCCAAATAAATTTGCTGGACGCCATTATTTAAGAAACGATGAGATGGATTTTCCAGCGTACTTGTTTCACCATCCGAAAATTCCCAAAAGTAGTCATCTGCATTTTCCGAAAGGTTGACAATATCATAAGTTCCATCATTTTCGATTTGGGTTGCTTCGAAGTTGGCGAAAGCCATTGGATAGACATGGATCGGTTCAAAGAAAACAACGGTATCCGGGCACACATTGTTAACAGAAGCCACTAACTTCACTTCGTAATCACCTGGCGTTTCATATAAATGCCTTGGTGAAGGCTCCGTACTTGTGCTGCCATCTCCAAAAAACCATTGGTAATCGGTACTAGCAGAAGAACTATTTAGGAATTTCACACTCAAAGGAGCGCAGCCATCCGTACTTTCAATTTCAATTCCAGCTACCGGGTCTTCATAAATATCTATCGTCATTCTTGTGGTATCGCTACAACTAAATTGATTGAAAGCTACCATAGTAACTTCATAAGTTCCAGCCTCTGTATATGTAAAAGTCGGAGCGGTAGTCGTCATGGTACTTCCTTGGCCGAATAACCATTGATAATCCAATGCACCTTCTGAAAAATTTTCAAAATTGATGATTGCTGGCAAACCACAAGATTCTTCTTTTTCAAAATCAAAAGCTGCCATTGGAATCGGAGAAACAATGATATTAAAAACGGTGGTATCTTGATAACAACCGTAAACGTCTGTGCTTCGTAATGTAACAGCATAGGTTCCTTCATCCTCGAAAGTATGACTTGGATTCATAGCTATACTTGTGTTACCATCTCCAAAATTCCAGAAATAGAACAAGGTTGCAGAAGAAGTGTTAGAAAAATCAATTGTCAATGGCGCGCAACCGTAAGTGGTCGACGGTTCAAAGTTAGCAGACGGTAACTCTAAAATGGTAATTTCACTTTCGTAAATGGTTTCACATTGGTTAAATTGAGAGATACCCGTTAAGCTCACCGTGTATGATCCAGGAGTAGTATAACTGTGAATTGGATTTGTCTCAGTAGAAGAATTTCCATCTCCAAAATCCCAGAAATGGCCAGAAGTGTTTTCAGCATTATTGGTAAACGCAACTTCCTGCATATTACAAATACCATTTTCATGAATAAACGAAACCACTGGCTGCGGATGCACTACTATATTCAAAGCAATAGTATCATAGCCACATTCACTACTCGCATATTGAACGACCGTGTACTCCCCTGCTTCTGTAAAGATGTGACTTGGTTCCACTTCTGAAGAGCTATTTCCATCTCCAAAGTTCCAATCAATCGTTGCTCCAGGTGTGCTAAAATTACTAAAGTCTACCGTCAACGGCACGCAGCCCGCATCTACGGACATCTGAGCTGATGCCACCACACTTGCCGGGTCTACTGTGATTTCTGTAAAAACAGTATCGACACCACATACGTTGGAAGCAATCATCATTACCGGGTACGTAACCGTCACAGAGTCAGTAAAATAAATCTCTGCTTCTGGAAATTGATCCGTGGAAGTATTCCCATTTCCAAAATCCCAAAAGAAGTCAGAAGCACCTCCTGTAGATGCATTTGCAAATTCTACAATCAATGGCGAACACTCTGTCAGGGGCACTATACCGATGGACGCACTAGGTCCTGGATGTACTAATATTACATCCTGATAAGTATGTTCACCACAGATATTTTCGACCGTCAAAGTCACCAAATAAGTGGTATCGTAAAACCCCTGTTGGAAAACTATTAATCCTGGATTTTCAGCTGTACTGGTCTGAAAGTCTCCAAAGGTCCAGAAGTAAGTCAGGCTATCGCCAAAACTCTGATTGGTAAACAAAACGGAATCACCAGAGCAAGATTCAGAAATAGAAGGCTCAAATAAAGCGACTGGAGTATCCGCAATGGTTATATATTGAGAGGTGGTATCTGCACATCCCTGCGCATTTATAATAATCAAAGTAACGGTATAATCTCCTGTAACGGTGTAAGCATGTACCGGATTCATCAAGGTTGAAGTTCCTGCTCCTAGGCCAAAAGACCATTGATATTCATATCCTGTAGGAGAAAAATTCTCAAAAGTAATCGGCTCATTTCTACAGGAAAAATCAGGAATATTAAAATCAGCTTCCTCAACAGATAATATTGTAACCTCCTTGTTATCCATACGAACACATCCTGTCAATGGATCTGTGAACGTATAGGTTAACATATGCGTCCCAACTCCAGAAGTTGCTGGATCGAAAATACCTGATGAAGCATCTATAATACCCGTTCCTACCCATAAACCACCTGACGGCGTGTAATTGTCCAGAAAAAAGGGATCATCCAATAAACAAGCTTCCTGATCTTCTCCAGCCTCTACTATTAAATCTACAACAAGAATATTTTTAGTATCCTCCGTATAGCAATTACCCGTTCCTTTGCTATACTTCAATGTATGCAAGCCCGCTCCTACTATCGTAGGATCAAACAAACCTCCATTCGCATCAACAATCCCTGGGCCAGACCATTGCCCAAACAAAGGACTAAAACCAGCCATCTGTACAATTCCCTGGTCGATACATATAGTATCATTTAGTCCAGCATCTACATAGACAGGAGCAATCACTGTAATGGTTGCTGTTTCAGAATTTTCACACATATTGTCATCTTCTACAGTATAAGTCAACGTATATGTTCCAACTCCTCCAGCCAATTGTGGATTAAAACTATTTCCAATCACACCAATCCCTGACCAGGTTCCTCCCACAGGGTCAACCAATGGCATATCGACTAAACCGGGCACATCACAAAAAGTCGAATTTGTAGTTATTATGTTAGGTATGCCTAAAACAGTTACAACCAATTCATCTGTATTTTCACAACCATTACCATCGGTGTAACTATAGCTAAAAGAGAAAACACCTTCTCCCGATGTTTCCGGATCAAAGACAGCACCTACTAAAATAGCTCCATTGGTAGCGGTCCAATTACCTCCGGCAGGATTTGCAATTAATGAAACAGGATCTGCATTTAAGCATATTTCAAAATCATTCATCGCTGTAACAACAGGCCTTGGATGAACAGTTATCTCTAGATCGTCCATCACCTGGCAATTTCCAGTTCCGATAATATACGTCAGCGTATGTGTTCCCACTCCGGCTAGTGCAGGATCAAAGGTATTACCATTTAGCCCTAAGCTTCCATTGGCGTTCCAACTGCCACCTCCCGGCGAAGCTACTTGTGATAAATCAATTGGCTCCATATTTATACAAAGTTCAAAATCATCTCCAGCATTAACATTGTCCGGGCTGATAATGGAGATTACTGCAATTTCGCTATTGCTACAACCATTACCATCTGTATATGTATAAGTAATATTAAAAGTACCAACACCTCCCGCTAAAAACGGATCAAAGGAATTTCCGACCACTCCCGTTCCTGACCAATTTCCGCCCGCAGGTTGTGCGAAGGGTAAGTCGACCAGACCAAAAGTATTACAATAGACGGTATCATTTGTTATCAGTTCTGGTAAAGCCAGTACTTCCATTTCCATCGTACCGCTATTGGAACAACCACTGAGGTTATCAAAATAGCTATAAGTTACAGAGTGTGTTCCAACACCAGCCAATCCCGGATCGAAGGTATTACCGCTGATTCCAGAGCCCGACCAAGTACCTCCCATTGGAGTGGCTGCACTCAAATCATAAGCCCCTTCTGTCAAACACAACGATTGTTCATTTGGTAAAACCACAACAGGAGCCGGAGTCACCGTAATAATTAGAGAATCTTCTAACAAACAAGCTCCATCTTGAACATCATAGTGTAAAGTATTGTCTCCCAACGTATTTTGAGACGGAGTGAACAAGCCGTTTTCAGTTACCCCATTTCCAGTCCATGTTCCACCAGTCGGGTTTCCAACTAAGATAAATGGTGCTGTTACTTCGCAAACATTGATATTGTCTCCCACTGTTGCTTGTCCCGGCTCTTCTATTGTAAAGGTAGCGGTAGCTGAAGTTGATGTACCACATTGGTTGGTTAAGGTCACTGATATATTGTAAGTACCTGGCGAATCGTAGTAGATATTAGTTGGATAAGTTTCGTTAGAGCTAGCCGGTGTTGCTCCGGGGAATGCCCACTCGATATTGGAAAGTATACCGTAATTTGCGTTGATCTCTACATTGTCTTCATCAAAATTTAGCGTAGCTGTTTCACATTGATTAGGGATACTTGAGATGATGGCCTCCGGAATATCGGCGACTACTAAGATTGTATCCCAACCAGCGTCTCCGCAATAGCCTCCTGCACTTAGCGAAACGTTATAAGATCCTGGCTCTGTAAAGTTGATTTGTAAATCTGTTGAATTTTCATGGAAAGGTGCGATAAATTCCCACCCGGAAGAGGGGCTTACCCCCCAAGTATATTCTAAACTATCGCCAGTAGACAGATTGGTAAACACACCAACCGTTGGCAAACAATCATCCGAGATGGCAGGTGCCGCAGCCGTTAACAATCCACCTTCAGCGTTCACACCTACATTTTCAAAAATTTCAAAGACCTGAGAGAAATCGAATTCTCCACAACTAGAACTATTCACTATCATCGTAATAGTATAGGTTCCAGGAATCAAGAAGACCACTTCGATTTCCTCCGAAGCAAAAGTATTTCCTGATATAATTTCCCAGTGAACACCCAGTACTCCAGGCGTAATAACCCAACTTGGCATCAAGGTAGAACAATCTCCCGCAATGACTTCTCCCTCATCATCAGATGCATTGGTAAAAGTTATTGGTTCGCCTTCACACCCTAAATTTGGTTCATCCGCCGTAAAGATAGGCTCAGGTGGTTCACTAAGTTCTATTGGCTCAATGGTCGCTTGTGAGGAACCACAAGGATTCGAAGCTTCGATATTTACATCATAAGCGTTTTGATAGTTGCCTGTTGAAGTGGTTAGACCACAAGAGGGTTCCAAAAAAGTGTAAGAAAAAACGCTTGCCACATTTTCCTGATTGTAAATGGCCACTGCTTCTCCGTTGATGTAAACGGTGTAGATCGTACCTGTTGGGTTATTGCTTGTATTTGTAATTGGAAAATCAATGGTAGCTGGAACGCATAGTCCAACTGTATTCCCTGGGTTTGCCAAACCTACTGAAGGATTACTCCCGTTATACAAGGTGTATTGGTTCGAATTAGAACAACCATTAGCTCCTTCAACAGTAATCGTAATGTTATAATATCCATAAGTATAATAATCATGAGATATGGTTGAAGAATTTGAGAATGTAGTGTTATCAAAACTTTCCGATGTCCCATCTCCCCAGTTTA
Source organism: Saprospiraceae bacterium (assembly GCA_047626155.1). Classification (GTDB taxonomy): domain Bacteria; phylum Bacteroidota; class Bacteroidia; order Chitinophagales; family Saprospiraceae; genus CALGLS01. The sequence goes on from JBLHRR010000018.1 coordinate 20,902, forward strand.
TTTCATAACTTTGATTACTGGAATAAGTACCGGATACATTGTAGATGATCAAGTTAACATTTGGATTACTACTACAAACTCTAATTAGATCGTCTTCTAAAGTTCCACTTCCTGGTATGACACCGATACTTGGGTCGGGTATTCCTTGTACCATGACGTTAATGGCATTACAGCCTACTCCGTTTCTGTATAAGGTTATTGGATATGATACATCTATATTACTTTCTGGAAAAGAATAAGAAACAGATGTTCCAAAAGCATCTATGTTTCCATCATCAGTAAAGTCCCAGGCATAGCTGCCACTAGGGTTATCTACGCTGAAAAAGACAGAACTATTCGCACAGGGATCCGAAGTGGACTGGAGAATATCACACTGAGCACTCCCAAAAATAGCATTAAGTAAAATTGTTGTTATTATGTATATCTTTTGCATGGTAATAGCGATTTCATTGAGTAAATGTCTTTCTGTTTTTGTTTTTTCTTTTAAGGACTTTTTAAAAGAAATGATAACAGTCCAAGCGTTTGGGCTTTCGACTTCCACGACCGCCCTTTCCTTTTCGACCTCCTTTTTTTCCTCCACCAAAAATAGACACTGAGCCTTTCCCCGTCCAGCGGAATGCAATTTCATAAACTCCTCCGGCAGCCGTACCTACCCCCGTGGTATTGGCATCGTAGCTAAAACCGATGAACATAGTCTGCCCTTTCTCTGATTTTATATGTGCTCCCACTGCAATTATCCAGGCATTAGTGTTCTCATGACGGGACAGCACATTTTTATTTTGATACATCGCTCCGAAATAATATCCTTGATATAACAAATATCCTCCGTATGTAAATACTTGAAGATTTTCTTTGAACTTAAACAGCCCATCGCCTTGGATATCTACCTTAAAATTTGGCGAAAGCATGATTTTATTCTTTGTTCCATTAAAGTAGCTGAGCGGAATCATCGAACCGCCATGAAGCGTCATCCGTGGAAGAATTTTAGTTTCTAAGTTTTGGAAAGATTCACTGCCGGTGTTGTTCCCGAACAGTGCAGGAAGATGATTCATGCTTAAACCTATACTATGATGCAAATCACGAAGTTTGCGTTTTCTCAGTTTTAGATCTGTATTGAAACGCCATAGCACTCCCACATTAAAATCCGTGTAAGTGGTTTTATCCATCAGCGGTATATAACTGGTACCCAATACATTACCATTCACTTCATCCAACTGATCGGAGAAGACGACTTTATTCCAGTCAATGGATTTTTGATTCCAATTGCCTTCCATCCCGATATGGATGTTGTGGCCTTGCAATGGTATAAGATAAGCATAGGAAAGACCGACTGAAGTGGCATTCAGCTCTGCTAGCCCCTGACTGTTGTGGAAAAAATGAAGACCAATTCCACTGTTGATAAAGGGTTCCTGGATTTCGGCTGAAAAGCCATAGGTGCGATACCCATCATCGACGCTGGTCCACTGCATCCTGGATACTCCAGCTACGGATACACCATTTTCCAAGCCCGTAAAAGCCGGATTGAGGTAGATACGATTCGCATAGAACTGTGAAAACGACGGATCTTGCGAAAAGCCCTGGACCAGAAAAAAACAAAAGACAATCGTAGAGATTAACTTCATGTTGAGTCTGTTTAACGGGTCTGCTTATTCCTGCTTATTCCAGGGGGATAAACTGCAGGAGCATGAGCCCTTAGGTTACGAATGATTTTCTTTCTGAAGCACTAATAATCGTATGACAATACTGTAAAAAAACGGTTTGACAATACTGCAAAACAATTGTTAGTAAGCTTTCTTTGATATGTCCTAATATGGGTATCACAGCATTACGCCAGATATTGGGAGGGAAAAGGTCTTATTTAGTTTCGACCGAATGTCAAAACGAATGGTTCGTTGCTTGGTGACAAATATAAGGAGGTTCAGGCTTGTGTTGTTTGTTGAAATTATCAGGATTTGTGACAATCTTGATATGGTTTGAGTTAGCTGTGAAGTAAGGGGACTTCTGAAGGAGGACTGTGACAGATTTTGGAATTTGTTGTTCTTTTTTGGGTATTACTTTTTGGGTTCGGGGATGATATTTCAAGAAGTGGGCCAGAGATTTTTTTTTCTGCTCTGCTCTGCTCCCTGACTTGCTAGTCGGGGTTATTGGTGGATCGACTCCTCCAGAATTTCACCTCTGTTCTTGGGGACTCCTTCGGACTCTGTTATGTTTTTTAGAGGCGGTTTCGGACTTCGTTTTTGGTGTTGTTTTTTCTTTGGTTCCATTTGCCTTTCGTGCTGAAGTTGTAACTAAGCTAAGGGGATATGGATTAGCAGGAGTCATGCAGTTCACAGGACTCCTGCTTTCCGACTTTTACAAACGCCAAGCAATAACCCGACTCACCTTATTCCCAGTCCCCATATCTTTAAGTACTGCTCTTTTCACCTTTGCCTCTCTCAACATTCCATAAATTTGATTGACATGAGAAGTCTTTGAAACCAAGGTAGAAAACCAGTTAACCTGCTTAGCATAACCCCTACTCTCCTGAATCATAGTAGAGATAAATCCAACCTCTCCCCCTTCGCACCACAATTCATTTTCATGACCTGCAAAATTCATACTGACCTTCTTTACTGTTTCTCCTTTTAGGTTACTCAGCTTTCGCAAATTCGCCTCTTTTACATCTTCCAAAGATGCATGGAAAGGCGGATTGCAAACGACCATATCAAAGTAATCATCCTCTTGAATGATGCCATTGAATATGCTCTTTTTATTTTCCTGTAGGCGCACACTTACACTTTCAGCCAAGGACGGATTAGATGTAATTATCTTGTTACAATTTTCAATCGCCACCGAATCTATGTCTGTTCCTACAAAGCTCCAACCGTATTCCGCATGTCCAACAATAGGATAAATACAATTGGCTCCAACACCGATATCCAGACATTTTATCTTTGCTCCAGTCATGTCCTTCTCCTTGTTGGCATCCATAAGAACGTCCGCAACATGGTGAAGATAATCCGCTCTTCCAGGTACTGGTGGGCAGAGATAGCCTTCTGGAATGTCCCAATATTCCACATTATAATGATGGAACAAAAGTGCTTTATTTAAGAGCTTCACGGCCTCGGGCTGGGCGAAATCAATGGAGTCTTCGCCGTATTTATTAGGAGTTACGAATGGCTTTAGCTCTGGGCATGCCGTAGTGAGTGCTTCCAGGTCGTATCTATCGCGGTGTTTACTGCGTTTGTGGAGTCTGGATTTCGAATTATGCGGTGCTTTCTTCTTCATGGGCGCGAAGATACTAAGGAAGTGGAAATAATTAGATTATAAGGGGGATTGATTTTATTCTATTGAGAGCTGTGTTAAGATGGATCAGGGTTGATGAGGGCCGATCAGGGTTTCCCTCAATCGTAAATTGACATAGTGTATCGCCTCATAGTCTTTGATCATTCGGGGGATATGGTAATATGCTTAGATTGCCCTTTCTTGCCCAAAGACAGCTTTTTTATCTAAAAAATAAACGAGTGCTACTCCTAGTGTATAGGCCAACATATCCTCCCAGGAGAAGCTGGTGCCGATGATAATTTCAGCGGATCTATTGCCACTAAGGCCTAATAAACCTACTACATTGAAGTATTGTGCAATCTCTACGGCATAGGCAAAAATAAGGACGGACCAGGCAATGACTTGGAGTTTTGTATTCCAAAATGTTCTAAGAAAAAAGTAGATTAAAATGACAACGAGGAAATCGCCACCATAGGGTCTAATAAAATTATCTTTGACATAGAAACCGATATAGAGTTCTATGGCGAAGAGGAGAATGGTGAGTAGAAGGAAGTTTCTTTTAAAATGTAATTTCAAAATAAGAGGGAGTTTAGGTATTCATAGCCTGCTCAATAGTTTCATTACTTCTTCGTGAACAACAACATCGTTCCCAGCAGAGCGAGCACCGCCACTTTTCCGTATTTCGTCCATATCCAAAAACGATCATTGTTCAGATAAGAACTCAGCCTTCCGGATAATATTGCAATCAGGCTGAAGATCACCAAAGCAGTCAGCATAAAAATACCGCCGAGAATAACAAGCTGTACACTTACTGTAATTCCACCTTCCGTGACAAACTGAGGAAGCAAAGCTATGAAGAACAAAGAAACTTTTGGGTTTAGAACATTCATTAAAAATCCTTGTCTATACAGTTTCCAGAAATTAAACTGTCCCCCCTCTGAAGCTTCAAAGGTTACAACTTGCTTCTTCTCCTTCATTGCCATTACTGCCAAATAAAATAAATAAGCCGCACCCAGATACTTTACGACCTGAAATGCTAGCGCTGAACTTTGTAAAATAAAAGATACTCCAGTGGCCACTGCCAAGGTATGAACCATAACACCAGAGGATAATCCGCAGGAAAGGGCGATACCGTTTCGTTGGCCTTTGGTGATGCTTTCTGTTAGCACAAAGATATTGTCCGGGCCGGGCATAAAGGCTAGGAGGACTGCTGCGACGAAGAAGGAGAAGGTTAGTTGAGGATCCATGACGTAAAAATGAAAATTATAATTTCAATCAAAATCAAAAGTGACTTTCGTCAAAGATAAGAAGCTGTTACAATATCCAAACATTCTTTTTAATTTATTCTCTTCGTATTTTCCCTGCATACTTTATCAGTAATTGCCGTATTTCCCGAAAGGCTTGCTCTCCTTTCTCATTGTCATAAATGGATTTATTGATAAAAAAGACATAGCCAATGTTCCCTCCTGTGGTAAGCATACATGTAGTAGTAACCCCAGGACCAGCTCCATTAGCGGAGATATTATCGCCTTCTTTATTCGATGTCCAAAGGAGGCCTCGAGGACGAAGGAAATCTGCCGATGGAAAATATTCCTTGGTCAACTGGTTGCTCATCATCTCTTTGTAAAACTCTTGTTTCAACAATTCACTCTCACCATTCAGACCCTTGATCATTTCTCGAAGGTAATGGGTAAACTCGGAAATATTGGTTATGAAACCGCCATCGGGATAGGTAATCAAGTCATAGGAAGGCACCGCCAGATTGTTGGGTAGATAATGTGTAATCCTATTGCTTGCAGAATCAATACCTGACCAGGACCAAGCGGATTCATTCATACTAAGTGGCTGAAGTACAGATTTTTGTATGAATTGATCAAATGGTTCCTCAGCAACACCTTCTATAATGTAAGCCAATAAAGTTGCTCCGATATTTGTGTATTCGTAAATCGTTCCGGGGGGCGTATTCAGAAAGTTATCTTGACTGTACCAATCCCCTTCTTTGCAGTAAGTATTATATAAAAACTGCTTCATAGACATTGGTTCATTCGTATTATACAACTCAAAACATTCGAAGTAACCTTTCGGAAGTTCCTCTCTTGTGAAACTAGTTTTTTCGTGAAGGAGATAGGATTTTTCGATCAGCATTTCGTCTTTTCCATCTGTCAAACTAGAGGTATGCGTTGCCAATTGGCGAATTGTAACTTTATTGTTTGGGAAGTACGGGTTGGTGATTTTAAATGAAAGGTAATCTTCTATATTGTCGTCTAGTTTCAGTTTACCTTCTTCTACCAATTTCATTAAGGCAAAGGCGATAAACGTTTTACTAATGGAGCCGACATTCTGAAGGGTTTCCGTGGTATACGGCGTTTTGGTTGCTAGATCCGAGTAGCCAAATCCGTTTTGATACATGACTTTTTGCTTGCTCACAATTGCTACTGCAAAGCCTGGCAAATCTGACTTTTGGTGCAATCGGGTAAGTTGAGCAGTTAGGGAATCTTCATAGCCCTGCCCTACTGCGCTTGTGGCGAATAGGAGTAAGCATGTGATTGCCAGTAGATTCGATTGAAAGATTTTCAGAATGCTCTTTTTTGTATTGGTCATTAATTTAATTTTTAAAGAATACTCTTTTCTGGATTGCTCCAAACGTTTTTTTAATCACGCAGAGACCGCGGAGCTAACGTGCTTTTACGCGGCTGAACGCTATCGCCTTTCCAAATGGAAATATAACGTTTTAAAGTGTGATTCGCCTAAGTGCATTGTAAACTAAGTTCTATCCCTTTTGAATACTTATTTTGAAATTACTTTAGAGACATCTAATTCTGAAAAGGAAACATCCATTAACTTCAGTACATATGAATTTAATCATTTAAATCCCTACCTTCCCCAAAACAAAAACAAAAAATGGATTACGGCTTCCTCTCCCTCCTCCCTCCCATCATGGCCATTGCGCTCGCCATCAAAACCAAGCAAGTATATCTTTCCTTAATGGCAGGTATCTGGCTCGGCTGGCTGATCATTTCTGACTGGAACTTTCTAGATGGAACCTTGGCCAGCATTCAAGCACTGGTTGATGTTTTTAAAGATGCGGGGAATACCCGAACCATTATGTTTGGCGCTTTAGTGGGCGCTTTGATTATGTTCATCCAACGCTCCGGAGGTGTAGAAGGCTTTGTTATTTTTGTACAAAAAACACTGACGAAACTGGAAAAAAAACGTCCTGGAAAAAACAGACAAATCATTTTGTTCTTCACATGGATTACGGGTTTACTGATTTTTGTAGAATCTTCTATGAGCGTTCTAACAGTAGGTGCACTGTATCGACCTTTGTATGACAAGTACAAAATCTCTAGAGAGAAATTAGCTTATTTAGCCGACAGTAGTTCCGCCCCTTCTTGTATTCTGATCCCCTTCAATGCCTGGGGCGCATTCATTATGGGCCTACTGGCCGCTCAGGGGTTTTCTGATCCTTTTGCCATTTTAGTGAAAACCATTCCTTATAACTTCTATCCGTTTTTAGCGCTTGCATTAGCATTGATATTAATCTGGAGAGATGAGGATTTTGGTCCAATGAAAAAAGCGGAAGAGCGCATCAGGACTACTGGAAAAATACTTCCCGATGGCGCTCAACCTATGGTATCAGAAGAACTCACAGAGGTAGAAACCAAACCAGGAATTACACCCAGAGCAATCAATATGCTGCTCCCCATTTTAGTAATGATAGTAATGATGCCGATTATGTTGGCATACACAGGATGGGAAGAAGCACTGAACGTAAAAGCAGAATCTGGTTTCTTAGGAAAAGCATTGTTTGCTATCGGACAAGGTTCTGGATCTACCGCTGTATTGATATCCGTCATTAGCTCTTTACTGGTCGCTGCTCTTTTCTACAAAACTCAAAATCTCTTTTCCTTAAAGGAAACAATGGACCTCACCATGAAAGGAATAGCCGGTTTGATGCCGCTTGCATTACTAATGTTATTTGCCTTTGCCATCAGTGGCGTTTGTAAGGAATTGCAAACTGGGCAATATGTTGCGGAGGTAGCCAGCCAATGGTTGAGCCCTTCCTTGGTTCCTTTTATTGTCTTTCTCGTAGCCTGTTTTATCGCCTTTAGTACAGGGACCAGTTGGGGAACTTTCGCCATTATGATTGCCATTGCGGTACCGATGGCTCGAGAAATGGACGCCCCGGTCTTGGTCACCATCGCTGCTGCATTAGGCGGTGGCATCTTCGGAGATCACTGCTCTCCCATCAGCGATACCACGATTTTATCCTCCATGGCTTCCGCCTGTGACCACATTGACCATGTAAGAACGCAGCTCCCATATGCACTCCTTGCCGGAGGAATTGCAGCATTATGCTATTTGGTCGCCGGAATTGCTGGATTGGGATAAACAGATCATGGTTATAAACAGTCGATTTAACCTTAAAGGTAGATTAGGCTGATGTGGTGGATGAGGTTTCCCACTAATACAAACTGGTACCTCCGCCACATCTACCTTCTTTACCTTATCCACCATTAACATCTCTATCACACAACATCTTGGCATAACTCTAATATCTTTTGTATTTTTACAGCATGAAATCTATTTTAAATGCAATTCTATATAGCGTATTTGCCATTACGGCCTACGCTCAACCAATTCAAGGCATTCTTACCAACGACGATAAAGAACCGCTTTTTGGCGCTACCCTCTACTGGGAAGGCACCACTAACGGTACCGTAGCAGATATAAACGGCTGGTATCAATTGATGCGGCCAAAAAAATCAGAAGGCAATCTCAACCTCCATATTGACTATGTTGGTTATGAAACCACCATCTTTGAAATCCTTCCTAATGAGGACACCGTACACCTTTCCATTAATGGCGTTTCCAATTTGATGCAAGTGGAGGTCGCTGCCAAAATTCGAGACAATTATATTTCTACTATTCAAACCATGAATATCGAAACCATCGGTGGTGGTGAATTGAAGAAGGCTGCTTGCTGTAGTTTGGCTGATTGTTTTGAAACCAATGCTTCTGTTGATGTAACTTATGCGGATGCGATATCCGGCGCTAAAGAAATAGAGGTGCTCGGACTTCGAGGTATTTACACCGCCATGCTAGTTGAGAAACGTCCTGCGCTAAATGGTTTGGGAACTTCCTTGGGCTTAGACTTTATTCCAGGCACCTGGATCAATAGCATCAGTATTGCAAAAGGAACAGGTTCTGTACAATCTGGTTTTAACGCCATCACCGGACAGATCAACTCGGAGATCAAAAAACCTTTCGATGACTATCCTGTCTTTGTCAATTTGTATGCTTCCACCATGCAACGCTTTGAAGCTAATGTTCATTTGAATAAAGAAATTTCTAAGAAATGGAGTACGGGACTTTTGCTTCACGGAGGTATCATGCAAAACGAGATTGACAATAATGATGACAACTATCTGGAATCTCCTCTGAAGAAAACACTAAACGGTATGTACCGGGTTTTCTACCGTACCAATACCTGGCGTTCTCAGTTTAATGTTCATGCTGTGAATGATGAGCGGATGGGTGGAAATTTGAAGGATACACCAGATGGCTTTTATGCTAAACAGAAAAACAAGCGTGTAGAGGCTTTTGGTAAAGTGGGTTTTATTGGATTTAATAAACCGACCACTACTGTTGGCTTTCTATACAATGCTTCTTGGCATAAATTGGACAATTACTACGGCCCTATTCTACACAGTGGAACGCAGCGAAACATCTTTACTCAGTTTATTTATGAATCGCTTATTGGAACTTCGACCAACCACAAGTTATACAGCGGTGTCAGCTTCATGTATGACGACTATGAAGAGTTGGTTGACAAACCTTCCAACGACGATAACGACATTAATAATGATCGAACAGAAAAAGTACCTGGCGTTTTTGTGGAGTATATGAAATGTAATGGCAGCAATATTTTTACAGATTTCAATAGTAAGATTGGAATAGTCGCTGGCCTTCGGGTAGATCACCATAACAATCATGGCGTCTTAGTTTCTCCTCGTTTAAACATGAAATATAACTTTGATGAAAACACCATAATTCGTGTATCGGCGGGTAGAGCGTATCGGAGCCCTAATGTTATAGCGGAGAACCTGAGTATTTTTTCTAGTAGTCGAGGCCGACGAATTGACATCAGAGAGGACTTGGATATTGAAGCGGCGATTAATGTCGGGTTTAACTTTACGAAGACTTTTGAAATCGCAGAACGTGCCGGACAAGTTTCCCTTGATGTTTATAGAACAGAATTTGACAAGCAGGTGGTTCTTGATTTGGATGAAAAATACAACGAAGCCATCTTTTACAACTTAGATGGTCAGTCTTATTCTAACAGTGTACTTGCATTGGTACGTTACGACCTCTTTGAGCGATTCACAATGAAGGTCGCTTACAAATACAATGATGTAAAAATTGAATACAGCTCTGGCTTACGCCAAAAACCGTTGGTAGCAAGACACCGTGGATTGGTTACAATGGACTACGAAACTGCCAATGAACAGTGGTCTTTCAGCACCAGTGCACAGTTTGTTGGAAAACAGCGTTTCCCAGACAATGAAGAACGTTCTCCTGAGACAGTAAAAGACCATACGGGTTCTTCTCCGGCTTATGCTTTGGTGAATACGCAGGTAACTAAGAAGTTCAAAAAGTGGGATATATATATGGGTGGTGAAAACTTATTGAACTACACGCAGAAAAATCCGATCATTAGTGGGGACAATTGGGAGAGTGATGATTTTGATGCTTCTCAGGTTTATGCGCCGATTATGGGGACGCGGGTTTATGTGGGGTTGAGGTGGTGGATTGATAAGAAGTAGGACTAGCATCTAACATTACAAAAAAAAGCCTTCAATTTGAACAAGTCAAATTGAAGGCTTTTTTGTCCTCAAAGTCTATTAAGATCTTTACTCCTCCAAATCCAAAACCACTTCCACCCCAGCAGCAAAGACCCCCAAACCACCATCTATATTCCGATGCACAGTCACCGGCTCCGAGAAAGGACCAAATTCCCCGGCTTGGCTAAAGTTATAAAAGGAGCGTGCATATAAAAACCAATCTTCCGTAACAGAGCGAAAAACAACGACCATATTGTCAGAAAATTCATCATCGAGTTGTAAGTTGATGATGTATTCCTTTCCATCTATTGTTCTATCCCGAAAAAGGTAACGATCACCTTCTCCTCCTCTTCTGAGAATTGGATCATTTGATCCCATGTATATTGAATTAAAGTAAGTTTCACCAGAAGTACCATTCTCTTTATAAGCCACCCATATCTCGTAATAATTTTCTATTCCTGCAGGATCTGTGAAGGTGATGTCAATGCTATTTAGACGATCAGCTCCTTCTCCTATGCCGCCATCTTCTATAAATTTAGCTCTGGTTACCTGTACCGGAGCCGGCATATACTGGACTGAAGTGACCGCTTCAAAATCAGGGTGTTTTACTTTTATTTCAAAACTATCACCGATACCTCCGATTGGTTCATCCAGCTCAAGGCCATAGTTTAAGGGTAAGAAATTCCCTGGATTGGGGTCCAAATCTTCAAATGGAATCAAAGTATATTTAAGTGCTCCTTGTTGAAATATTTCTACAGTAGCTCCTTTTAGAAACTGCTCTTCATATTCATTGTAACTAACTGTTTCCAGCAAACCAAAACTCTTTCCAACACTAACACCTATGACAGAATCGCCTGGTTTTATAAAAGAGTGGACGGTTATCTCCGGTGTGTGTAGAGGAGGATCTACTTCTAGTGTGGTCTCGAAGAAGGAGCCATCACAGGAAGAAAAAAATAGTGCTAACAATATGATGGGAAAAGTATATTTTATCATGATTTTATTATTTATGGTTCTTTTATCAATGCAATACTAATGTTACATTTTTTATTAAACTTCGAAAATCTAAAACGATTTATTTTCAAGGAATTAAAATTCACTAAACCTCAAATAGGTTTGTAAATTGAGCCCATCTAGAACTCCATATTATAACTAAAGTAAGGAATAATAGGAAACAAACTCGCTTGCTTTAATTTCGTCTCCGTGGTGTAATTTCCGTTTTGATCTACTTCCGATTCTTCAGAGGTAAACAAGAAAAATGGATTGTTCTGATTGTACACATTATAAGCACCAAAAGACCAGGTTCGCGTCCACCTTTTTTTCTCTTTCACGAAATTGACTCCAATATCCGCACGGTGATAAGAACGCATTCTGAAGTTGTTTCTGTTTTCGTAATGCTCTAGGTTCTGTGTGTTTACAAATGGCGCTTCTGGGAAAGACAAACCAGGTGTAAAACCTGTGTATTTTGAATTTGCTAAGGTCACTGCATTTCCTGTTCCATAAACCCAAGTCGCTGCTACATTTACTCGTTTACTAATTTCATAAGAAGCAACAATAGAAATATCATGTCGTCTGTCGTACTTGAAAGGGTACTTTCTGCCCAGGTTCAATTCTTCAAATTCACGCCATGACCAGGAGAGGGTGTAACCAATCCAACCGGAAAGTTTTCCTTTTTTCTTTTGTATAAAAAGCTCCATTCCGTATGACTTTCCATCTCCCTGTGTTACGTTTTCCTGCCAGTCATTCAATTGGAATAAGCTGGAACCTTCTTTATAGGCCAGTAGATTTCTCATTTCTTTATAATACCCTTCAATACTGATTTCATATTCTTTATTGAAAGTCTTCGCCAATCCCAATCCGACTTGCCAACTGTCCTGTGGCTTTACACTTTCGGTGGTTGGCAACCATAAATCCGTTGGTAAGCCGATGCCCTCGTTGGTCAGAAGCTGTACGTATTGACGCATGGAAGCAAATGATCCTTTAAGTGCGATATCACCCGGCAGGAAATAACGTATTCCTAAGCGGGGCTGAATGGATGTATATGTTTTGTTAGGGATATGAAAAGCCGACAGGTGAATTCCCGCATTTATTTTAAGTGCGTCGCCGATTTTCATATCGTCTTCAATGTACATCGCATATTCCTGCGCATTGACATTGTCTTGTCCGATAACCGTATCCAATCTAAAATCATCGAAATCACTTATTGATTCTATATCCAGAGTAAATTTTCCTGGCTTGAAAGTATGATTGATTACGCTGGCCCCGAAGCGGATGAAATGATCCGGGGTGGGTACATAATCAAAATCCATCTTCAAAGCAACATCATTAATTCCGGAAAGGTACTTCAAGGAAAAATTTTCTTTATCCTCATCGAATTCATATTTATCAGAAGCGGTTGTGTCAAAGTTATATCTACTGTAAGTAACTGCCAGATTACTAAATAATTTATTTGACCATAAGTGATTCCATCGTAAGGCAGAAGTAATATTCCCCCAACCCAAGCCTACCTCTGTCTCGGAGAAGTCTCTTACACTAGAGTTACGGGCATTAAAATTTTCCTTAAGGTAAAATTTATCTCTACCGGTATAAACACTAAAGTAAACACGATCTTCATCGGAGAATCGGTGGTTTATTTTTCCATTAAAATCGTAAAAGTAATAACCTGCATTTCCACTATAGCCCTCCCCTTGCTCTTCAAAACTTCTCTTAATAAGCGGACGAGCGATTAAGTCTATATAAGTCCGTCGCCCAGATATAATGACCGAAGTGTTATCCGACAAAGGACCTTCTACTGTCATTCGAGAAGCCACTAATCCGATAGAACCCGCGCCATGCCATTCCTTGTTATTTCCTTCCTTCATATTGATTTCAATCACAGAAGACAAACGTCCGCCATAACGAGCGGGGAAGCCTCCTTTAGTCAGTTTCACATCCTTGATCGCATCTACATTAAAGACAGAGAAGAAACCAAACAAGTGAGAAGCATTATAAACGGGGACGCCATCCAACAAAATCAAATTCTGGTCAGGGCTTCCTCCCCGAACGTACAAACCACTTTGCCCCTCTCCTCCTGATTGCACTCCAGGCAATAATTGCAATGCTTTTAAAACATCGACTTCTCCCATCAGAGCTGGTATCTTTTTAATTTGAGCAATAGGTATATCTATCGTACTCATCTGACTTTGTTCCTCTATGGTTTTCAACTCTTCTGCTACGACAACCACTTCTTCCAAAGAAATATCGGGAGAGAGTTGTATATTCATAACAACATCCTTCCGTAATAGCATTTTAAAACGCTGTGTCTGATAACCGATGTAAGAAAAAGTCAACAAAATCGAGTCTTTCGGCAAAGTCAGACTGTAAAAACCATAGAGATTAGAGACGGTTCCTTTGGCCGTTTTCAAATCAAAAGCATTGGCAGAAGTGAGTTTTTCTCCTGATTCAGCATCTTCAATGTAACCACTGATGGTGAATTTACTTTGGCCAAAAAGAGAGCTGGTCAGTAGGGCCAGAGATAAGCATAAGAGCAACTGTTTGAAATGCTTCATTAATTTGTTTTTTATTTAGAAATGTGTTTTGTTTTGGTAACCGCAACGACGCTACGAAGGCGCTACTATAAGTAGCCTCAATGTTTAGTTGACATAAGGAGCGAATGCTTTAAAACAACTCCTTTACATTTACCCTAAACGAGCCAAAGTCCTCAAACGTTTGCTCGACGGTATTTAAAATCTAGGTTGCTTTTGCCGCGTATCTGACCAAATTGTTTATTCTTGTTATTCCAGTTCGAATATAAAGGAAAGCAACATCCAATTGACAAATCGCTAGTTAAACTATAACTTCTCCTTTACGAACGAAAAAACCAGAGCAACAACAACGTTACTCTGGTTTTAATATCTCACGAATAAGGGTGTCTATCTACTAGACAGTGTTAAAAAAATTATCCCCTATTACTTATTTAATTATTACACAAAAAATAATTTCCGGTTTTATACACTCCCTGAAACTTTCTAACCTTCACTCCCTGCGGTCCTTACGGTTAAAAACTTGCAGGGCAAACCCGGAAGTTAATTTTTTGTTGTTGCAATATTTACTCCTCTCCCAAAAACGGGTAGCGGTAATCCACTGGAGGAACAAAAGTTTCTTTAATGGTACGTGGTGAAATCCAACGGGTTAAGTTCAGAATAGAACCTGCCTTATCGTTGGTTCCAGAACCTCTGCCACCACCGAATGGCTGCTGACCTACGACCGCACCTGTTGGTTTGTCGTTGATGTAGAAGTTACCTGCTGCGTTGCGCAATTTGTGCATTGCCGTTACAATAGCAGCTCTGTCCGTAGAGAAAATAGCTCCGGTCAAGGCGTAATCAGAAGTCTGATCTACCGTTTCCAAAATTTGCTCATAGTTCTTATCATCGTATACATATACCGTAAGGACAGGTCCGAAAAGTTCCTCACACATTGTTTTGTACTTAGGATCAGTCGTTACAATAACGGTAGGTTCTATGAAGTAACCCTCTTTTTTGCTGTAACCACCACCTGCTATAATTTCTGCGTTCTTCGCTTTTTTAGCACCAGCGATATAGCTAGAAATTTTGTTGAACGAAGGTTCGTCGATTACTGCATTTATGAAGTTGGTAAAATCTTCAGGGCTACCCATTTTGATAGAGGCCAAATCAGCAATCACATATTTTTTAATATTCTTCCAAAGACCCTTAGGGACGTATGCTCTAGAAGCCGCAGAACATTTCTGTCCTTGGAATTCAAAAGCACCACGAACCATTCCCGTTGCTACTTCCTTCGCATTTGCAGAAGGGTGCGCTACGATAAAGTCCTTACCACCCGTTTCTCCAACAATACGTGGGTAAGTTCTATACTTGCTCATATTCTGACCAATCGTCTGCCACAATAGATTGAATACTTTAGTAGAACCGGTGAAGTGCAAACCTGCAAAATCACGGTGGCTAAAAATAATATCTCCAGCGACAGGACCGTCTGTATAGATCAAGTTGATCACACCATCTGGCAAACCTGCTCTTTCAAAAATTTCCATGATGATCTGTGCAGAATAAATCTGTGTCTCCGCTGGCTTCCATACGACGGTATTCCCCAACATGGCTGGCGCCGCACAAAGGTTACCTGCGATAGAAGTAAAGTTGAAAGGAGTGATTGCAAAAACAAATCCTTCCAATGGGCGGTGCTCCATACGGTTCCACATCCCTGGTGCACTTTCTGGCTGCTCGCTGTAAATCTCGACCATATACTGCGCGTTGAAACGCAAGAAGTCGCAAAACTCAGCAACTGCATCAACCTCTGCCTGGAAGCAGTTTTTAGATTGCGCTAACATTGTAGCCGCATTCATCTTCGCACGGTAAGGTCCCGCCAATAAATCAGCCGCTTTCAAAAAGATAGCCGCACGGTCTTGCCAAGGCATAGCCGCCCAAGCATCTTTTGCTTTTAAAGCCGCTTTGATCGCATCTTCTACATGCTTCTTTCCACCTTTGTTAAAAGTACCAAGCACATGCTTATGGTCATGCGGCGGGTGCATTGTTACCTTTTCTTTGGTTTTTACTTTTTTGCCACCGATGTACATTGGGATGTCAATCTGCTTAGATTTCATCTTTGCGTACATGGCTTTCAATTCCAATTTTTCAGCTGATCCGGGTGCGTAGCTGTAAACGGGTTCGTTGACCGCTACCGGGACTTCGTAGAATGCGTTAGACATATTTTTTGGTTTAGATTTTTACTGAGTTTATAATAAGTGATTTACGTCTAGGATGGTCTTTTCCCTTATGTGGCGCAAAAGTAAGGTTTTGATGGGGAATAAGAAAGGGTTCGCTGTAAGGATTGTACTTCTTCGTCCGATTTGTCGTATCTGACCGAACGTAATTAGCCCAGAGTTGCGACTCTGTGCTAATTTGGGGTCGACTCCTCAGAGTCTTGCGCTTAGATGTATAGGATGCGGATTGATTTACACTTTCACTTCTTTTGGCAAGAACGAACTCGCATCTCCCTTCCCTTTTATGATCTCTCTGACTATTGTAGAACTAATGTGAGAATAAGCAGGTTGGCTGATTAAGAATACCGTTTCTAATCCTTCTCCAACGATGTTATTGAGTTGGGAAATGGTTTTTTCATAATCAAAATCAGAAGCGTTTCGTAGGCCACGAAGGAGGTAGTTGGCATTTCTTTTTTTGCAAAAATGGGCAGTCAGTCCTTCGTAAGAATCTATTTCTATATTCTCATCATCGACGAATACATCCTCTAGCCAAGAGATGCGTTGCTCCACATCAAAAAGATATTTTTTCTGAGTATTGATTCCGACGGCTACTATGATTTTATCAAAAAGCGGGGCCGCTCGGCGGACGAGATCTACATGTCCAACCGTGATGGGATCGAAGGAACCTGGGAAGACGGCGATTTTCATGTTTGTTGGTTGATTTGTTGATTGGTGAAATAGTTAATTGGTGTTGCCAATACGTACTGGTTTAGTGTGGACTAACCACAAAGTTCACAAAGAAACACAAAGTTCTTTTTGCGCATTACAGGAACCAATTAACCAATTAACCAATCCCCTTAATCCAATTTCAAGACATCCAAAAATGCTTTCTGTGGCACCTCTACATTTCCAATCTGACGCATCTTCTTCTTTCCTTTTTTCTGCTTTTCCAATAGCTTTCGCTTACGCGAAATATCACCACCATAACATTTGGCCGTTACATCCTTACGCAAAGCAGAGATAGTTTCTCTTGAAACGACCTTCGCACCAATGGCGCCTTGAATGGCAATTTTAAACTGCTGACGTGGGAGCAAATCCTTCAAACGAGAGCAGATTCTTTTACCGAACGCAGCTGCTTTGTCTTTGTGAACCAAGGCAGAAAGTGCATCTACAGGATCTCCGTTTAGTTTGATGTCTAACTTTACGAGGTCGGATTTGCGGTAAGCGATTGGCGTATAATCGAAAGAAGCGTAACCTCTAGAAATTGATTTTAATTTATCGTAAAAATCGAATACGATTTCTGCAAGAGGCATTTCGAAAGTCAACTCCACACGGGTGGTGGTGAGGTAGGTTTGCTTGGTAAGCACCCCACGTTTGTCCATACAAAGCTTCATAATTTGACCGATGTAATCCGGCATGGTAATGACCTGTGCAGCAATATATGGTTCCTCCACCCAATCAAGTTGGGAAGGATCGGGAAGATCATTTGGTGTTTTCACCATGAACTTCTCAGAATTTCTTTTAGTTGTTTTTGCGAAGTAAGTTACGTTAGGAATGGTGGTAATCACCTCCATGTCGAACTCACGAGATAATCGTTCCTGAATGATTTCCAAGTGTAGCATTCCTAAGAATCCACAACGGAATCCAAAACCCAAAGCCGCTGATGATTCTGGTTCGAAAACCAAAGAAGCATCATTTAGCTGTAGCTTTTCCAAACTGTCTCTCAAATCTTCAAAATCATCATTGTCTATTGGGAAGAGACCTGCGAATACCATTGGCTTCACATGCTCAAAACCCTGAATGGCTTTATCGCAAGGGCGTTCCGCATGGGTGATGGTATCCCCTACTTTAATTTCTTTAGATACTTTTATTCCGGTAATGATGTAGCCTACATTTCCAGCGCTCAATTCTTTTTTAGGGACTTGATCCAATTGTAAAATACCAACTTCATCAGCTTGGTAATCTCCTCCAGTATTTACAAAGTGAATTTTATCATTCTTTCTCATTGTACCATTCATGATACGGAAGTAAGCGATAACGCCACGGTATGAGTTGAAAACAGAGTCAAAAATCAGTGCTTGTAAAGGTGCGTCCGGGTCTCCTTTTGGAGCAGGAACATTTTTTACAATCGCCTCCAAGATGTCTTCAATCCCCTCTCCTGTTTTTCCACTGGCCAGTACTATATCCTCTTTTTTGCAACCGATCAAATCAATAACTTGATCAGAAACCTCTTCAACCATGGCAGACTCCATGTCTATCTTATTCAGGATTGGAATAATTTCCAAATCGTGCTCGATGGCCAAATATAGGTTGGAGATGGTCTGCGCCTGAATTCCCTGAGTGGCATCTACGATCAGTAGCGCTCCTTCACAGGCCGCAATAGATCTGGATACTTCGTAAGAGAAATCTACGTGACCAGGGGTATCAATTAGGTTGAAAGTATAAGGTTCTTCCTCGCCAGGTCGATTGTAATACATCTGAATGGCGTGACTTTTAATGGTAATCCCGCGCTCGCGTTCTATGTCCATACTGTCCAATGCCTGAGCGGTCATATCCCGTTCTGCGATCGTTTTGGTAAATTCCAAAAGACGGTCTGAAAGGGTACTTTTCCCATGATCGATATGGGCAATTACACAAAAATTTCTGATATTCTTCATAAGGGCGCAAATATAGGGTTTTCTTACTTGGATTGTAACAGAATTGTACGTCGTATTGTTGGAAGAGTTCTAATAAGTTTTGAGGTAAAATAGTCTGACACAGTAAACCGCATAAAAAAAGCGCCGTACCCGGTCAAGGATCAGACGCTAAAAAGAAATGTTATGCATTTTCAAGGGTATAACGGGATGCGGGTTGGGGTTTATTATTTGACATTAGGATTGTTTTTAATTATTGACGTTTATTTTTTTGGTAACCGCAAAGGCGCTACTAAAACGCTACGTTTATAGTTCGTAAAAAACGTTGCGTAGCCTTTGCTCTCGTAGCGCCGTTGCGGTTACCCCTTACTCTATACCGCCCGCTTCAATGCTCCATTCACCACATAAATCATCACCAGGATTTCGGCATAGACCACCACCTTCTGAGCCACCGCCTGCAATAACAAAGCTTCTTCATTTCGCCAAGCTCTAGGGCCAAAAAGCATAATGACAATCTGTACGCCGAGAATTAATCCAAAAATTAAAAAAGCATAGGCATACTTGTTGGGATACTCAAGGTCGAATAAAATGGCGAGACTATAGAAGATGGTCATTCCTAAAAAGGCTAGAAATCCGGTTCTTACATAACCGACATGATTCCAATAATCCACATCCCAGGGAACCCAGCCTATAGCTATATAGCACAAACCTGCAGCTATCCCGAAGAGGGCCGCAATAGAAATACAGACCTTGGATGCTTCTGCATCAAACAAACCAGGGATGGCAATAAAAAATAGAATAAGACTAGCACCGGTGATACTAAGCGTAGCTTTAAAAAGATTATGACAAAGTGAATTTGGTGTTCGATCGAAAGTATAGGTGCGGCCTAAATCACTGAAGTAGTTGGTGAAGAAGGAATAACTTTCCAGCTCTGGTTCGTGAATGGTACCTCCAGGATAAAGCCACATGGCTAACACGGTAAGGAGAATAAATTGGATGGCTCCGAGAAGGCCAATGTATATGAAAATCTGCCGCCAGTTCTTTGTTTTTTGCATGAAAGCAAAGGTAAGGAACTAGGGAGTTAAAATATTCGAAATTCATTATTCAATATCCTTGGAGTGCTTCCTCCCTCTACCTTTTCCCCCTTTTGATCCGCCTCTCTTTTCCATCATTTTCTTAAAGACCTCCCCCAGCTTTACACGTTGTTCTGTATTGCAAACTGCGCTGAGTTTGGCGTAATGTTCTGACAATTTATTTTCCATTTCTATCTGCTGCTGGCCCATCTGCTGAGCCAGATTATTTAATTGCAGCGAATCAGGACTGGCCTGTATCAGCAGATCCATTCTTGAATTACGAAGTTCTTTTGTCTTTTCCTTTATAGTCTTGACTTCATTACGATGCTCCTTCCAAAGGTCTTTGAATTGCGTTTTTTGATCTTCGGACAAATTCAGCTTATCCGCGAAAAACTGTCCTGCCCGGTCTCCTCCTTTATGTGAACGATGCCCACGTCCTCCTTTAGAAAACCAAAGTGTAGACAAGGTCAACACATTTAGCAATACCAATAAACCAATGATCCAAGAACTTCGCTTACCTTTTGAAAAGTAGTTACTCATAATTAGTATTTATTCGAAATGTAATAGTTTGACAAATCGGTGTTTTCTAAATTGTATTCTTCTGCCAGGGTTTCTATAAAGTCTTCGGAACTATTCGTTGTATCTAATACCGTAAAGCCGATATAAGCATTCACCAACAAAAGAACTACAAAAAAGGCAGGTTGAACTTTATTCAAGAAAAAGAAGTGAGAGTTGCCAGCAGTTGATTGATCAGAAAGCCTTTCTTTCACCTTTACAAAAAGATATGGATTGGCTTCCAAACGTTGATGAGAATCAATGCTGGATAATGTTTTTTTAATTTCCTGTTCTATTTTATCTTCTTCGTTTTTCATTAGAATTTCTATTAGATCAGTTTCTTTTTATAATAATCGTGCAGATGTTTTTTCAAATTTATTTTAGCTCGGTGAATCAACGATTCCACGGCGGACAAAGAGATGCCCATTACTTCAGCGGCTTCTTTATAACTTAGTTGTTCGTATTTGTGTAGGACGAAAGAGATTCTTTGGTTTTCTGCTAATTTCTCTATTGCAGTTTCCAAAATAAGCAATCGCTGTTGGTCCTCCAAAAGGACATGAGGGTCTTTGTCTTTTGTTGCTACAATTTCCTGAGCAACTTCCAGTCCAATGAGGCTTTTAAAATACGCGGCTCGCTTCTGTCTTTTTCGGCTGCGAATTTCTTCTAAAGACTTGGTGACAGCAATACGATAAATCCAAGTCGAAAGTTTAGATTGACCTTTGAATTTGGAGATAGATCGAAATACTTCTATAAATACTTCCTGACTTAAGTCTTCTGCCTCCTCCCGATTATTGATGAAGCCATAGCAGGTGTTGAGGACTTTGTCCTTATATTCGTTTACCAATTGCTGAAAGGCCTGTTCATTACCTGATTTCAGATCCTTTATAAAATGAGTATCAGTCAAGTATGTTTTGGTTAGTCATTTTTAAATTAGATGATGTTTGGATTTAGAACTTGCGGTTTGGGTTTCTTTGCGCCTTTCCTCTAAAAAATATAATTGGAGAAACGCCAATTTCACTGACCTCTACCAAATGAAATAATTTATTATTTTCGCCCTCCCCTTTACGTTATCTTTTTACAAAAACCCGTTATAAAGGTATTTCAATTCATCCATTAATCTAATTATGTTACACCGTTTTTCAATTCTCCTCCTTTACTGTTTCTTACTTATTGGTTTATACCAAAATTCAAACGCTCAAAGTCCGGAAACTATTAACACAGAATCTGCTGCTATTACAACGAAGGTTGTGGCCACAGAAGAAGTCTACTTTGATTTCGGTAAGCATGATTTGCGCGCTGAAGGTCTGGCCCGCTTAGAAGCCATCCTTGAGCAATTAGAGAATAATGAAGCTGTTATTCTAAAAATTACGGCACATACAGATGCCATTGGTTCTGATGGAGCTAATCAAATGCTTTCGCAAAAACGAGGAGAAGCTGTTCGTTCTTATCTGGTTACTAAAGGGGTTCCCGATTCTTTGATGCAGGTTGCTGTCTATGGGGAATCGACTCCAGTGGCCAGTAATTCGGATGATGATGGTCGGCAGCAAAACCGGAGAGCTACGGTGGAAGTCATCCGTCAAAAGCCAGTAGTGTCTAAACCAAAGGTTCCGATGAGCTACGTGGAGGGCACCGTGGTCGACAAGGAGACGGGGGAAGGAATTCCTTCTACCATTATTATTCGAAGCAAGACTTTTCATGATTCTTTACAAACAGATGAGAAAGGCTATTTCAAAAAAGAGGTGCCTTTGAATGCGGTAATTGGGATTGATGTTTATGCACCGGGCTATTTCTTTGAAACCCAGATGATGAAAGTCACGGGTATGAATTTGCCTACTTTGGAATTTAGGCTACCTCCTGCTACTGTCGGAGCTATCGCCACCATCAAGGATTTATTCTTTCAAGGCAATAAAGCCCTGCTCCTTCGGAAGTCAGAATCCACACTTCCAAAAGTATTGTTATTTATGCAAGTCAATAAAGACATTAAAATAGAAATTGGTGGGCATGTGAATTATCCCCGCAACAAATCAGCAGCTTACAAAAGAGGAGCTGGAGACTTTGAACAGGACCTTTCTGACCGAAGGGCTAAGATGGTTTATGATTTTTTGTTGGAGAATAATATTCCAGTTGAGCGGATGTCTTGGAAGGGATATAGCAATACGCAGATGAAATTTCCGACGACGAGTTTGGAGCGGGAGATGGCAGAGAATCGGAGGGTGGAGATTAAGGTGGTGGAGTGAACATATCCCCCTCCGACATAGGCAACAAACGGCTATCCGCCAAGGCTGCCCTCCGATGCCCCATCCCTTTCAAATATCCTTCATCTCTCGCAAAGGCCAAAAATACTTCAGCCGATTGATGACGGACCACCAATACGGAGTCCCAAGATTCCTCCAGCGGCCCAATCAAAAAGGAGCCAGCGCTTCCGGAGAACAATACTTCTCCTCTTGATTTTTCTAAAAAAGGAACTGTATGTTTCATATACAACTTGTAAGCTGCCTTCCCACTGATAGGGTTCGAAGGAGCGAGTTCCGGTGTCTCTGAATAGTCTGCAATTTCGCGAAAGCGAAGTAAATTAAGCATTACGACAGGGCCTTTATGTTGGCGCAGGTAAAACTGTTTCCCTGCTTCTTCGCTTGGATGGAGGTAGTTATTTTTCATAATACAAACTTAATCAATTCCCTAGTACTCCCCTCTCCTGTTTTTATATAAAAAAGTTCTCCATCAGAAACCCTCACCTTTCCCAATTGATAGAAAAGAGTTGGAATTAAATCTATGGTTTGCAGGTTACCATTTTTAGTATTTAACTCTTTAAGTAAAATTCCTTTGGGGTTCTTTAACAATACGTACACTTTTTTACGAGTCGTATCAAAAACGACTTGTTTTAGCCAGTTTTTATCAGCAGGATAATCTATTTTTATTTCTTTTTTCCATTCTCCTTTTTGGTAAACTTCGATCTTACTTTCGAGGTGGTTAAAAATTAAAAGTTCTTGATTTTCTACAAATAGGAAAACTGGAAAGTTTGGTTTGTAAAAAACTTCGGATCGAAAATTTGCTGATGCTTGTAATCTTCTAATCCGTCTACTTTCAGCGGGGGTTATATCTTTTGCGTTATTGTTAGAAGAGCGTTGTCCTCTTCTAATCAGCCCGAGATCTGACCTGTAATTATCAATTTGTTGTGCATCAGCTATTGTTCTGATGGCC
Organism: Saprospiraceae bacterium; assembly: GCA_047626155.1. GTDB lineage: Bacteria > Bacteroidota > Bacteroidia > Chitinophagales > Saprospiraceae > CALGLS01. The sequence continues at coordinate 44,183 of JBLHRR010000018.1, forward strand.
ATCATTGTATGATCTTCTATATTGTACTTTCGAATATCCCGACGCATGCCGTTCACGGATTCAAGCAGATAATAAATGTCATTGTTTACAATTGCTTTGCAAGGCTCAATAAAACGTTCGAAAGTATCGATGGTAATTGCGCTACCAAAAGAAAGTTGTTCGGCATGCACTTCAATTGGCTGAGCGTTGGTACCATTAGTCAAATAAACAAGATTATTACAACTTTTGTAGCAGGCATTGAAACGCTCCTTATTCTTCTTCAAAGACAAAGCATCTAAGGAATTCCCTTCCAAATCTAATAGGGAAACGACCTGCCCTTTAAAGCTTCCGTGATATTCCAATCGGAGAATATACTTACCTATTATTTCGAAATCCTGAACAGAGTATTTTTCGACAGTGGAGAGTTTTGTCTCCTTTCGTTCGGAGGAAATGACAATTTCGTCCAGCTCGGAGGTGGAAGGGAACAGATAAATAGTAAGAAGCTGCTCGCTCAACCGATCCACTTTAATCTCTTCGGTTTTATAAGAAATATGAGAACAGGTAAGACTTATTGGAAAACGAGAAATGGTTATTTCGAACAGCCCTTTGTCATCGGTGGATACACCTTTAGCCGAGTTGGCCACTTGGACATTTACAGATTTTATTGGCTTATTGGTCACAGCATCTAAAACCTGACCGGAGAGGACCGTACTTTGCGCTACCATTAGATTTCCCGAAAGGAAAATCAAACAAAAAAAATAGGCCCTCTGAATTATTTTTATGTCAATCATTTCATATTGAATTTAGTTAAGAAAGCAGAACGGGCAGCTCTACAATTTCACCAATTCACTAGGTATCTATTACACCAAAAATAATTTTCCGATTTCTTTGGTGGAAAGTTAATTTTTCGTCGTCACTATGAATTTTGAATTCGACCAAGATCATTCTTAAACCTCTCCGTCAAATCATTCACGAATCCGTCCATTTTTTCCCGCTCATCCGCATCAACACCACCACTTGCCGCAGCGACTTCCTCCATCAATTCAATCATAAAAACGTACTCTTTCTCAGGACCGTGATCCTCACAATAAGAAATAACACGATCATAAAGCATATCCACATCCCGCTGTTTTTTGACTTCATAATTAAAGGACCACTGAATGTCCGCACCCCAGGGATGATCAATTAGCTTCGAGGTAATCACCGCGAGCTCGGAGGCTTGAATTTCGCCATCCGCCATTGCAACTACGTAGAGTAATTCGCCAAAAGATTCGTATAGTTTTTCTGTATTTTTCATAGGATTGTAAGATAGATAATTCTAATAAAAAACGAAGGTTGTTCTCAACTTCAACGCACCGCGAACTGAGCGGTTTTTAATTTAAATTTAAATTCCCATTTTGATTCCCCTACGTCTGCATCACCCCCACATTAAAATCCTCCACTGGCGCATTATTCGCAGCCTCAATCCCCATCGAAATAACCTGTCGCGTTTCCAAGGGATCAATGATCGCATCTACCCAAAGTCTGGCCGCAGCGTAATACGGCGTCGTTTGTTCATCGTAACGATCCTTGATCTTTTTGTAAAGTTCGTCTTCTGATTGTTGATCGAATTCCTCCCCTTTTCGTTTAGCGGAAGCGACTTCAATCTGGGTGAGGACTTTAGCAGCCTGAGCGCCACCCATCACTGCAATCTTAGCCGTTGGCCAAGCTACAATCAAGCGAGGATCGTAAGCTTTACCGCACATCGCGTAATTACCTGCGCCATAAGAATTGCCCATGACGATGCTAAATTTTGGAACCGTAGAATTAGACACGGCGTTCACCATTTTTGCTCCGTCTTTAATAATCCCTCCATGCTCCGAACGGGTACCGACCATGAAGCCGGTTACATCATGCAAGAAGACCAATGGGATTTTCTTCTGATTACAATTCATAATAAAACGAGCAGCCTTATCTGCTGAATCAGAGTAGATTACGCCACCAAATTGCATCTCCCCCTTCTTATTTTTCACCACCTTCCGACTGTTGGCAACAATACCTACGGCCCAGCCATCTATTCGCGCATAAGCACAAATAATGGTTTGACCATAACCTTTTTTATATTCTGTTAATTTGGATTCATCCACCAGACGATGGATAATTTCGTAGCTGTCATATGGTTTAGTCGATACATCAGGGAAGAACCCTAACAAGTCTTTTGCTTCTTTTTTTGGCAGCTTGGATTCCTTCCGATCAAAGCCCGCATTTTTGAACTGCCCCATTTTATCAACCAGTTCTTTTATGGTATCGAGACAGGTTTTATCATCCGGCATTTTGTAATCGGTAACGCCCGAAATTTCAGATTGCGTAGTTGCTCCGCCTAAAGTTTCTTGATCAACGTCCTCCCCTATTGCCGCTTTCACCAAGTAAGGTCCAGCCAAGAATATAGAACCGGTTCCTTCCACGATTAATGCCTCATCTGACATGATTGGTAGATAAGCACCACCTGCCACGCAGCTCCCCATGATGGCCGCTATCTGCGGAATTCCTCTACTGGAAATGATGGCATTATTTCTAAACATCCGACCAAAGTGTTCCTTATCTGGAAAGATCTCATCTTGCATTGGTAAAAATACCCCTGCGGAGTCGACCAGATAAATCAAAGGCAGTCGGTTCTCCATCGCTATTTCTTGGGCACGTAGGTTTTTCTTCCCCGTTATCGGAAACCAGGCTCCTGCTTTTACGGTCGCATCATTAGCAACAATCATCACTTGACGGCCCGCCACATAGCCGATTCCTGTTATCACCCCACCTGCCGGACAGCCACCATATTCTTTATACATCTCATAACCGGCAAAGGCACCAATTTCTAAGAAAGACGAACCTTCATCAATCAGGTAATCAACACGCTCCCGGGCAGTCATCTTTCCCTTTTCATGTTGCTTATCTATCTTCTTTTGCCCACCACCTAATTTAATTTTTTCTAACTTTTTGTTCATTCTGAAGATGAGCAATTTCATCGCATCCTCGTTTATGTTCTGATCCAATTCTTGTTTCTTAGACATATCTTGTTTTTAATTTGGGGCTAAAGTACAAATTTAGACAGGAATAAAAGGCAGTCAGCCCCTTATTCCTGTCTAATAAGTCTTCTAAATTAATAGCGTTTATAATTACTTAGGAAAAGCATAATACCACACATCCGGATACCCCTCATAAATTCCCTCCAGCATAATTTTCCCCTCTGCATCCTTCAGCTCATCCATGGCATCCTCGAGGGAGTTAATGTTTCGATCATTCACTTTAGTTATGATAAAGCCGGGATCCATATTCGTTCGTTCTATTTTTGATCCTCTCGTAATGCTCACCACATAGGCTCCTTTGGTTTTCAGCTTTCTTTTCTCTGAAGAACTCAAATCACGCAATTCAAAACCCAGTATTTTCGAAATCCCCTCAACCTTACCTTCTTGAAAACCATCTTCAGTGCCAAGCAAAGAAAGAGTACCTGAGGTATTCTTCAAAGTAACATTCGTTTTCCTTTTTTTACCTCCTCTAATGTATTCCACTTCTACCTCGTTACCAGGTCTTAGTCGTGCAATGAGTTCCTGCAATTCAGGAGTGGAAGGTGTTTTTATTCCATTAATTCTAAGAATAATGTCTCCTTCTTTGATCCCGGCATCACTCGCTCCACTTCCTTTGACCACGTTGGTGATGTACACCCCTTCTACTGTTTTCAGTTTCAGTTCTTTAGCCAACTCTGCGTTTACAGGTCTTATTTCAACTCCTAGTATTGCTCTTTGTACAACACCATAATCACGAAGATCTTTAATAACTTTTTTAGCAAGGTTCGACGGAATCGCAAAAGAGTAACCTTCATATCTTCCGCTTCGGGTAATGATGGCAGTGTTGATCCCGACCAATTCTCCGTTGGTATTTACCAAAGCGCCACCACTGTTTCCAGGGTTTACCGCAGCATCGGTTTGAATAAAAGATTCTACTCGATATTCTCCTTCTAAAATGTCTATGCTTCTTCCCTTTGCGCTTACAATTCCAGCGGTAACAGTGGAAGAAAGATTGAACGGATTTCCAACAGCCAGCACCCACTCTCCTATTCTAATAGAATCAGAATTCCCTAAAGTTAAAAAAGGCAATCCTCTTGCTTCAATTTTAACCAAGGCCAGATCAGTGGTCCGATCAATGCCTACGAGTGTGGCTTCAAATTTTCTTTTATCATTTAATGTAACCTCAATGTTACGTCCTTCTTCTATCACGTGGTTATTGGTAACAATGTACCCATCTGTTGAAATGATGACTCCTGATCCTGAAGAGCCGGAGTAACCTCCTCCAGAACCCCACCAGTCACCTTCCGAACCGTTGGAAGCTTTGATGTTGACGACTGCCGGTGTAACGGCTTCGGCGGCAGATATAAAATTGGTTGGAGAAGAAGAGAGAAAAGAACGGGAAGGCGCATTAAATGGATCGTCCTTACTGTAATTGGTATACATCGCCGGAGTACTTTCGCGAATGATGATCTCTTTTACAGGAGGCACAAAGTAGCGATAACCTGCAATTGATAAAACTGCGCTTAGCAAACATGCTCCGAATAGTAGTCCCACGTTTTTCATATGTTGTGTTTTAAAGGTCTAGTTCTTTTATGCTCTATTAAAGAGACAAATAAACCCAAGCTTTGTTGTAATTTTGTATTGCAATCCATGCGCCAGAAGCCAGAAAGAAATTATTTGAGTATACAACGTTTGTGTTCTCTGGTTTGGTCTCCCTCGACTCGCTCCTGCGTCACTCGCTCGGGATGACAGGCAGAGTCTTCTCTATTTCTTTGAGTCGCCGTTCTTAGGTCTTTTTCACCTTTGGCAGCCAAACAGCTTCAATATTTTTACCGTACTTTGCAGAACAGTCATTTTATGATCTATAAAACAAGCGAACAAACATATATAAAATATCCATCATGCAGACCTTTCGGAACGACATATTGTCAATTTTAATAAATATTTAATATATAACCAACTCGTTAACAAGGACTCCTGTTCGTATTTTTATATCTGATAATATATTGAAAATATTATCGGCTTAATCAGACTTCATTGCCCGAAAAGTGGCACATTTTTTTAATCTATGTTTGACAAATGAGAAACCATAAGAACCCGGATTTTGTCAAAGAAGCACAAAACATATAATACATAATGTCTAAAAGAGACACTGAAAAACAAAGAGAGCTTCCCTGGGATCCATGGGATGGAGAATACATTGGTAATATTTGGGGATGGAAATTTTCCTTCATCTCTTTGGGGATCATCCTATTTTTCCTCTTCATAGCCATTTACCGCTTTGCTGCTTTAGACCCAAATGGGGCAAAAACAACAAATCAGACAGAAATAAGCGTCGACTCTACAGCAATTGAGTGAATTAAAAGGGAGCAAATTTCGAATCTTGTTCCAAAGCGCTTATCTTGTAGGAGTATATCCGGTTTTAGAGATCATCTTTATATCACTATTATAAAACTAATTCTTCCATGAACGACTTTACTTTATTTAAAAAACAACTGCTGTTCTTATGCTGTCTCATCGCTTTTGCCTATCCAAATGCCAATGCACAATCGTATGGCGGATTTTCTTTTGAACCGGTCGTCTCCTGCAATGGAAAAACAATTAGCATGGTAGCCAGAACAGATACTTGGAGCAATGTCGTACTTTTTCAATTCGCGATGGAATGGGATTCAAACGTACTGGAATATGTCGACACCACTTTACCTAATAACACTTTTCAAGATTTAGGCTTCGGAGACACTTTTACTTCTTCGGGAAAGCTTACTGCTTCCTGGTTCGATCCAACGACAAGCCTTCTAGGAGTTTCTCCTGAAAATGAAGTTGCTTTCACTATTATATTTAATGTCATTGGAGATGCTGGAGATCAAACGCCCTTGGCTTTTACTAATGCCATACCTATCGAATTCTACTATGACAACAATGGTACTACAACAGAATACACTTCAGATGTTATACTCGTAGATGGACAAGTTGATGTAACCTCAAAGCCATCGGTTGACATGGAAACCATCGTAGAAGCATCAACCAGTAGCTCTTCTGACGGCTCAATAACTGTAAACATTACAGGAGGAACTGCTCCTTACGATGTCTTGTGGAGCAATGACGAATTCAGTATGAATCTTATGAACCTATCCGTTGGAAACTATAGTTGTACGGTGACAGATGTCAATACTTGTTCTACAGCTAATGGACCATACAGTGTAGAAGCTACTGTCAGCAGCAATAATATTGAGGGTTTAAATAATTTTAATCTCAGTCCTAACCCGGCTAATGACTTTGTCAATATCAATGTCGATTTCGCTAAAAGTGAAAAAACGAGTATCCGCATTATTGATGTCGCTGGAAAAATTAGGTATCAACAAAATCGGGAAGCCGCTGCTTTCTCTCTGGATGTTCCAGTTAGTGATTTTGCGAATGGTACTTACTTTGTAGAAATTGCTACTGCCAATGGAAAAGCTGTGGAAAAGCTCCTTGTAGCTAAATAACAAATCGATTGGATCAATACTGATCTTAAAAAAGCCGCTGGAGTTTTACTTCAGCGGCTTTTTTTATTGAAAATATACTTCCAGAGCAGTTCATTCATCGCATTATTTCCCTAATTTCGTTTTTCTTAGTATTCCACAAAAAACAATTTCCCGATTTTTTTCGTGGAAAGTTAATTTTTCGTTGTTACTTAGCAACAATGCCTCTTCTGCAAATAAACATAGAAATGACCATTCCTTTTTCTAAATACCAAGGTACCGGCAACGACTTCATTCTTATCGACAACCGTACACCACTACTCTCCCCTGACAATTTTGAATTGATAGCCAAACTCTGCGACCGTCGCTTCGGCATCGGGGCGGATGGTCTTATTTTGCTGCAAGAAAAAAAGGGTTTTGATTTCCATATGGTTTATTTCAATGCAGATGGAAAGGAAAGTAGTATGTGTGGAAATGGTGGGAGGTGCATTGTCGCTTTCGCTAAAAAGCTGGGCTTAATAGAAACCGACTGTGTTTTTGATGCTATAGACGGACGGCATGAAGCCAAAATTGATGAGCATAATTATGTGCAGCTGAAAATGAAAGACATCGCAACTTACGAAACGGATGAAGAGGCTTACATTATGGATACCGGCTCTCCGCACTACGTCATTTTCGTAGAGGACATCGATGACATTAATGTTTACGAAAATGGCAGAGCAATTCGCTACTCAGAACCTTTTCGCAAAAACGGCATCAATGTCAACTTTGTAGAAAAAACAGAGAATGGACTCATTGTAGCTACTTACGAACGCGGCGTTGAAGACGAGACTTTCTCTTGTGGCACTGGCGTAACGGCAGCCGCCATCTCCTATCACCTTAATCAAAACTTAACAACACACACACGTGTCCCCATCCAAACAAAAGGCGGAAACTTAGAAGTTCACTTTTCGCCAACAGAGAATGGATTTGAGGATGTGTGGCTCTGTGGCCCCGGCTCTTTGGTTTTTGAAGGAAACTATCGCCATAAATGAAAATCTAAATTTAAATCAAAATCTAAAACCAAGACGCACCACGACTTTATTCTGTTGTCAGTTCACTGTTCTTAGTCGTTTGTTCATTCATTGCGAAAAAAACTCTTGTCGAGCCACTTGGTAGGATAAACTTTAATAAAATGACTACGCTACAAGAAGCATATAAGACTATTCTTAACAATACACTTCCTGCAAAAATAATATCCGTTCCGATGGCTGAGGCATTAGGCCAGGTGTTGGCGGAACCACTTTATGCAGACCGCGATTTCCCTCCTTACGACCGAGTTACGATGGATGGAATTGCGATCTGTTATAAAAGTTTTGAAAATGGGCAGCGTAAGTTCCCTATTGCTGGAATCGCTCCTGCCGGTGCTCCGAAAGAAGAACTCAAGGACGCAAGCCACTGTCTGGAAGTGATGACTGGAGCGGTACTCCCAAATGGAACCGACACGGTTATTCGCTATGAGGATCTGGAAATTGAGGATGGTGCCGCTACAATACAACCGGAGCAATTAAGATTCCAACAAAACATTCACGGCACTGGAAATGATCGTTCGACTGGGGATCTTTTGGTTCCTCCTGGAAAAACAATTGGGCCTGCGGAGATTGGAATAGCGGCTACGATTGGTAAAAGTAAATTACAAATTGCTCAGCCTCCGCGAACCATAGTTATTTCTACTGGAGACGAGTTGGTGGAAGTCGATCAAAATCCGGAGGCGCATCAAATCAGACGTTCTAACGTACACACTATCATTGGGGCTTTAGCACAGCGAGGCGTCCCATCAGATGAACTGCACCTTACAGATGACCGACCAAGTCTTGTCCTAAAGTTAAAAGAGGTTTTAGAAAAGTATGAAGTGCTAATCCTGAGTGGCGGTGTTTCTAAAGGGAAATACGATTACGTCCCTGAGGTACTTGAAGAGTTGGGGATTGAAAAATCATTTCATGGCGTGCGCCAAAGGCCGGGGAAACCTTTTTGGTTTGGGGCCAATGAAAAAAATGTGGTTTTCGCTCTTCCGGGCAATCCTGTTTCTTCTTACATGTGTACGACTAGATACATTCAACCTTGGTTTGACAAAACGTTGGGATTGCCGGAAAAGAATATCCCATGCGCTGTGCTTAACAATGATTTTACATTTAAGCCTGACTTGACTTATCTGTTGCAAGTGAGGCTTAGTTATAATTCAGACGGTCAGATTCTCGCTACGCCGATAGAAGGTGGTGGTTCTGGTGATTTGGCTAATCTGGGGACGGTGGATGCTTTTTTAGAATTGCCTAGAGGGAAGATTTTGTTTAAGCAAGGGGAGGTTTATCCTTTGTTTACTTTTAGCTGACATATAAAAAACCCCTTACTAATACTATGAACAGCACATATCTACGCTCTGTAATTAATTTACAAACCGCAATAGAATTACAACTGGCTATATAATTATAAAAACCCACCTTAGTTGAAAAACAAAGAACAACATGATATTTACGAAGACAAATTTGTTGAAAATTTGTTCAATAGAATGTCTAAAACATATGGGATTACAAACTATTTATCCTCTTTTGGATTTACAGAAAGATGGAGAAAACAATGTGTAGATGAAATCGATTGGAGGAAAGATATGAATATAGGCTATGATTTAATGTCAGGAATGGGAGAAAGCTGGAATATTATTCTGAATAAATCAAAAGTCAAAATTATTGGGGTAGATATTTCTTCCGAGATGAATAAGAAAGCTAGAGAGAAATTAGAAAGGAATAAGAATTGGGATATTAAAATTAGACAAGAAAATATTCTGCATAATGATATAAAATCAGAAACAGCAGACTTTGTAGTTTCAACATTTGGAATCAAAACATTTTCAAAAGCTAAACAGCAAATATTAGCTAAAGAAATATATCGAATTCTTAGGAAAGGTGGGCAAATTTCGATGGTAGAGATATCTGAGCCTCAAGGTAAAATACTAAATTTGTTATTCATGTTTTATCTAAAGGTTATGATACCCATAATAGGCCTATTATTTATGGGGAATTCATTAGACTATAAAATGTTAGGTATCTATTGTCAAAACTTTAAAGATTGTCGACAATTTTGTGATTACTTAAAAAAAGAAGGGATGACAGTGGTAACCCAAAAGTATTTTTTTGGATGTGCAACAGGGGTAATCGGATATAAATAATAATACGCCACAAAATAATATGCAAAAAAAATTCACCCACCTCAATGAAAAGAACCAACCGTCTATGGTAGATGTTGGTCAGAAGCAAGCGACGCGCCGTACAGCCAAGGCTCGTAGTATCGTTGTTATGGACAAAGAGATCATTGCGCAGTTAGAAGCAGGGCAATTCATCAATCCTAAAAAAGGACCTGTTTTTCATACGGCTATTCTGGCGGGCATTATGGCAGCGAAAAAAACTGCCGAGTTGATTCCGCTTTGCCACCCAGTTGGAATGGATGATTGCCAGGTGACCATAGAAATAAACGAGCAAAAAGAGATTGTCATTGATTGCTCTGCTACGGTTTTTGCGAAGACGGGAATAGAAATGGAAGCCATCACCGGAGCTTCTGTTGCGGCGCTGACCATTTATGATATGTGCAAAGCTTTTTCGCACGACATTGTTATCAAGGAAACAAAATTGATGGAGAAGACAGGTGGGAAGAAGGACTTTTTAAGGAACGATTAGTTAGTTAAAACACATGAATAATAAAAAACATAGTAAACACGCAAAACTTGTACGCCCTGATCTTGGTTTCTTTGGTAGAAACGAATGGGCGATTCTCGGCACACCTTGCGGTAAAATAAAAGAGCTTTCTTTTCATCTTATTGAGGCTTTGTCTGGCAAGCATAAGATGGCTTACATAGACGCGGATCATAAATCAGCGGATGGGGAAAACGCCAATAGCAATGAAGCTAAAACTGCGATGGCTTATGGTGCCAGTATGGAGTACACGGATAAAATCACTCATCATCGTTTTGAATTGGATGGGCGATTGGACTCTTATCAATACAAAAGCTTTTTCAACGGGATGGATGCCGTTATTGTCAATGGCAATCATTTTACGGCGAAGAAGCAGATTGTGGTCATTGACCCCAAGAAGCTGGAATCATTACAAAGAAAGACGGATCGCTTGACTGATATAACATTAGTTTTACTAGAAGAAGGAATTACGGAAGTTCCTGATTTCGTGAAGGAACTGATGAATGAAAAAACCATTGTACTTCCCATTACAGAGCGAGAGCAGATAGCTGCTTACTTACATTTACTTTTGTTGGCGGCCGTTCCTCCGATTGCCGGTCTCGTACTGGCTGGTGGCAAAAGCATCCGCATGGGGGAAGACAAGGGCTTGATCGATTATCATGGCAAACCACAGCGGGAATATATCTATGACTTAGTAAAAGCGCATTGTGAGGAAACCTATATTTCCTGTCGCCCAGATCAGGTGGAAGGGCTCAGCGCCTTCCCTACCCTGGCTGACAGCTTTCTGGATCTGGGGCCATTTGGTGCTTTGCTTACTGCCTTTCGGCAAAAGCCGGATCATGCTTGGTTGGTTGTCGCTTGTGATTATCCGCTGATGAGTGATAAGATTATTAGTCAGTTGGTTGGTAGTAGAAATCCTTCTAAAGTGGCTACTGCTTTTAATAATCCTAACATTGATTTTCCGGAACCATTGGTTACGCTTTGGGAGCCTAGGAGTTATTATGAATTGCTACGATTTTTGGGGCAGGGGTATTCTTGTCCAAGGAAGGTGTTGATTAATTCGGAGGTGGAATTGCTGGAGGTTTTGGAGGAGGATTTGGATGGGTTTCGGAATGTGAATACTGGGGAGGAAAGGGATGGGGTGATTGAGGGGTTGAAGAAGGGGAAGTGATATTCTTTGAACCTTAGCTAGAGACTTCCGAAGAACGGATAGGTTTTGTATTTTTATTGTTTTAATTTCCCTTATAATGGCCAGAGCCCATACGCTGACTCGGATGAAATGCCAAAGCATTTACCGAGCAATACGCGGTGGCATAGAGGGTGTGCCAGCGGGGCGTTCGTACTTTTCATTCCAATTTCATTTTCAGCACTAATTTCATTGGTTTATTCTTTCCGTCACTATCTTGTTCCCAATAGTGAAAATCGTAGCGTTTACTTTCGTTTTTCCGTCCAAATTCAGTCAAGTCCACAAGTCCAAAAGATAATTTACTCCAAAATTGATCAGATTCCGTTATTCTTAACTTTCTCTTTTTTTCGTCACGAACAAATAAAATGTATTTGCAATTCGGACATCGAGTGTCCTTTCCGTATCTAATTGAAATTGTATCAGACTCTTTGATTTCAGACCTGTCAATTTTGACATTCAAATCCTTAGAAACGGAATTGAATTTTGCGATTACTTTGTCATTGTAATATACGTGCCAATAGTCCAATGTATCCAATTCCGTACTAAATCCTTTGAAGGATAAAGTCAGAAGTAATATGATAATTATTTTTCTCTGCATTGTTTTCAGGTATGACGCACAACGGTTAGTATAAAATGCGTTTTAATGCAATTTATACATTATTGGCAGTAGTATTTCAGATCTCTATTAATATTGGGAAATGGTCCGATAGGTAGAGATTGTTCTTTCTTCTGTCATCAATACATCTATAATTTTTTATACCGACATTCTTGGTAAATATGTAATCTATTTGTTTTGTAACAGATCTTATAGTGTCAAATCCATTGAATGTACCAACGGGACCATACACAGAAGAATCTTTTATTTTATAACTATTCTTAAACTCCTGTTCAAGCAACTTAATAGGTGATTCCGTAGGGAGACAATTAAGGTCACCCATTAGCACGATTTTCTTATCTGTTAAATGGTTTTTTCTTATATAATCGATCAATAATTCTGCTGACTTTAGACGTGCATTTTCACCCATATGGTCAAAGTGGGTGTTGATAATGTTAACAATTTGATTTGTTATTTTGCTTTTGAATACCCCATGTACAACAATTCTATTCAAAGCGGCATCCCAACCTCTCGATACTTTTTCAGGAGTCTCTGATAGCCAAAATATCTTTTTTTCTAATAGCTCATATTTAGCACTGTTGTAAAAAATAGGAATTCCTTCACTATCAGTAACTAAACCGTCTCTACCGTGACCAATATAATCGTAAATGTCTAGATTATTGGAAATGAAATTTAACTGTTTGGGCATAGCTTCTTGTACTCCAATAAAGTCTGGAGAATAGTATTTCAGCATTTCTACAACTTCATCCTTCCTCAGTTCCCACCAATTCTCATTATCATTTGGTGTGTCATACCTAATGTTGAAAGACATAATTTTAGTTTGAGCAAAACTTTTTGAAACAACTAAAGATATACATGTTAAGATTAATATGAGTTTAAAACTTTTCATTTTTTTTGAATTATTTACAGTATTTTAACCGCTTTTTTTATTGCACTAGAGCTTTGTTCAAAAATATTAAATTTATTCATTCTTCAATATTAATGGAATAACCCACATATTATTTTCTAAATCAATTGTTCCGCCTAATTCCTCTTTAACAACCATATCAACTATGATTAATCCTTTTTTTGCCATATTTTCAAATGTATCAATACCATTATCGGGAAAGTTTTGTCGAGTCCTATGAATGTTAAATCGATTTGAAAATGTTCTACCAAAAGTATTTTCTATCCCTTCTTTTCCAATCATAAAACCAATTAAACCACCCCAAGTTGCCGTTGGGTTATCTGAATCCCAGCCTGTAAGTGTTCCGATTTTTATGGTATCTTTTAAATCGCCTTCTCCATAAAAAAGACTTACTAAACTTGCTGCAAAATTTATTCCGGCTGCAAAGCAACCATTGCAGTATAAATTTTTCGATGTAATATCATAACCATCTTCTTGGTTAATCTGGTATCTGAAATAAACTGAATCTCTCGTCTGTTCCCAGGGGATACCCGATTCATACAATTTTTTAGTGTAATCAAACATATGAGCGGCATATGAACTGTCCGGAAAAACCTTTCTTGCTTTATTTGCCATCCAATTTAATTGCTGACTCAAGGTTTTGTTAGAATCCGTATTGGAAGCCAAAGCATACATTGAAACATAAAACTTTGAAATATATTCAGCTTCTTCTCGCGCTGTGGTTTGAATTGGTATATGCGCCATCTTTATTGCTACATCAGGTCTGGCAGGTGAGAACAGTCCAAATATCTCTGTAGTTAATTGAGCATCAATCATTTCAAAATGTTCATTGTTATTTGGACTTCCAGTTTCAGGCGGAAGAACTCCTTGGTTCATTAAATCAAACGCTTTTTGATTGGATACCCATAAATAATTTTCCTCTTCAAGTATTATATGTTTTAACCAGCCGTTTTGAATTTGCTGTGGAGATAAAATGCTAGTTTTGTTTGTGTAGAGAAGGTGCTGGTACATATATTCTATATCCGTATCATCATCTGATCCCCATATTTCGTTTGTACCTCTAAATACAAAATCAATGGTTGGTGATAAATCACTCGGAATACCTTTCCCCCATATACTGGGTTGATCAGGTTTTCCCCAATCCTCTCTAGTGTAAAAGTCTCCTGTTTTAATTTCTCCAATATTGCCTATTTTATCCATCTCGGTAACCAACCCTGTCCAATTGGCAATACATTGGCCCAACCAAAAACCATACAATTGATTAGAGTATTCGTCTCGTGAGATACTAATCACTGATTCGTCTTGCTGATTAGTGGTGATTTCTTTTTTCTCTCCTTTTTTGGAATCTGTATTGCATGTGTACAACACAGTCAAGAAAATTATTATTATAATTTTGAATTTCATAATTACTGCTAACGTCCAAGAGTAACTAGCGGCCGACCGTAGGAAGTCTGACATGGTCACTCATTATTGAACAAAGCTCCTACGTCGCAACTTCTCCCCCTACCCCCCAACGTGAAAATCCACCCCTAAAAATACAAAACTCTCCCCAAATTTTCGTACTTTCTTTCCTTTAATAATCATTAAACAATACATCATGCAAAAAAAAATGGAAAAGCACAGGTAACGCCTCTTTTGACAGCGCCCTCCAAAACATGGAGAACCACATGTCTCTCGCTAACAATGCTCCTGCAACTCAGGTCAACTACATCCGAGGCGTCCGGCATTTAATGATCACCTTGGATCGGCTGCCCGAAGATTGTACCATCCATCAAATAAAAGCGTACACTTTATGTATAATCTGCTTTTCGATGCAGCTTGGTATGTCTTAAAAACTTTTGCAAATGATCCAACGTGGCTGGGCGCTCAAACTTCGGCAACAATGGTTCTACATACTTGGGGACAAAATCTACAACTGCA
>JBLHRR010000019.1:0-57104 GCA_047626155.1 Saprospiraceae bacterium
AAATTTGTTTCTATAGTCCAGTTCTTTTTTGTTTTCTTTTTAAAGGCGTAACGAGCCATAGCTGCGAAGCCCTGGTTTTGAGAATTACCTTCTTTCGATAAGCGGTTTAAGTCATTGTTACTCATTGCCCCTTCGATTTGAACCACGGAGTTTTTCCCCACTTCCCATTCCATTCCCATCGTGTAAAGTTGTTGTTGGTTCGGTACGTTTAGTTTTATCAGGGGGGCGAATTGACCTTGGTGATTTCCCAACTCATCCGGAGTGATCCAGCGATAGGCGCGTCCATTGGCGGGGATAGAAGCATCGAGGATGTAATCACCATTTCCGGCGCCCAGGTCGGTCCAGCTTGAAACATATTTGGCGCTGTCGGGATTGGTGCTGTATACCAGAATAGTATCTTGTATCAGGAGGCTTACGCCGTTTTGAAAAACTTGGTAAGTGGTATCTATGAGTTTGTATTTTACTTGAAATTCATCAAAGGTTTCCACGGTGTCAATACCAGGTGCAAACACGTTGTTAACATTATTGCCAGATTCCCGAATGGCTGCCAGTTGGAGTGAATCCAAATCCTGAATGTTTCCAGAAGATTTACTATCCTGTTCGGAAAATAAATTAAAGTACAGTCGGCCTTTTTTGACTTTATATTCGCTGTCGAAAGAGTAAGAAGATCGCAAGAAATTTTGATCGCTGTATTCAAACTCCACAATGATTCGGGTGTCTTTTGTAATCAATCTGTTAGTAGTGAAGGTTACGTCGGCTTGGTTGTAATCAATAACATAATCTTCTTCAAGACCCCGCTTTAAAAGTTGTCCGTCGAGATATACCTTTTCAGTTCCGGATTCAATGATGATGAAGCGTTCGCCGTTGTTTCCGCGAAGGCGGTAAGGGCCTTGGTTACCCTCCTGTTGTGGTATCGTATTTCGGGCAAATTTTCCCCGGGCAATTGCGCCACTTACTCTTGTGTTCAGTATGTTTTTTTTCTTTCCTACTTCTGTTAAATTAGTGAAGGTAGCTCCCTGTAGTTTTTTAAAATAATTCATAAAATAGCTATTGGGTTTCGCCAGTTCATAATCTCCGGCAATCAGCTTGTTATTGTCTTTTTTCAATTGAATGAATATTTTATCAAACTCCTGCAATTGTTGGGTATTTCCTTCAGGTTGTAAAGGAATATTTTGGTCCGTAATCGCCGCTAATATTTCAATATCATTTCCAATCTTTCCTGCAAGTTGTAAGTTGAATTGGGAGTTTAAAACCAAATTTTGAGCATTCCCAAAAGACACGCCCCGCGAAAAACTCCCGCTATAATCTAGTCCTTGAAAGTCTGTCAAATTATCCACCGGTTCATAAGGGCTGAAATCAAATCCAATATAATCACCGTTAATGGATTGTTGCATCAAGGTCGAATCTAAGTGCGAGTAAGACTCATTCCAGTTAAATCGATAAATGCGGTAGGAAAGGAGAAAGCGAGGGTTGGCAGCATCAGCAGACTTTGGCCGTTTTTGCAATAAGCTCAGACTGTCAATATTCCATGCAAATGTCTTTGCAAATACTTTATATAAGGAGCTATCTATGATTTCATTAGTTGCGGCCCATTTCAAAACAACCGATTCGGAGGCTATATATAAGGTGTCAATCTCTCCGCTCAATTCAGAAAAAGTCATGATTTTGGTTCGCTTATTCGAGAGCCCTTCCGTTTGCCCGAAAGCAAAAAGACCAAAACAAAGAAATGATATGAGGAGTAAGAACTGCTTCACTGTGATGTAAACGTAAAAAGCGCTTGAGGTTGCACAAGGTAGTTGATAATTATGAGTCTAAGATATATTAGGCCTAGAGACCCCCAAGGCATATTTATTCCAAGTAGGACCTCCGAGCATATATAATGCTTTAGATTTAAGTATAATCAAAAAGATGATAAATATTTAAATCGGGTTTGAAATCATCGAAAACACTTTTAAAACAAAATATTTTAAAACATTTAGTTGCTTTTTAAGAAAATCTGTATTAAGTTTGTAGTAAAATAAGCTAATACAGCAATATTTAATAAAAAATGTTTTAAAATGGATCTACGAATCTTGACCAGCAAAAAAGGAACAAATGTGGTAACGACCTCTAATTTGCACCAAGCACTCAAGTTGCCAGACCACGAATACACTAGAAATGTAAGCAAATGGTTGAGTGACTTCTACGCTTTTCGCGAGGATGTCCGCAAACCAGTCCCCCTCAAAGACTTTGCTCAACGGCATATGAAGCTAAGTAAACTACAAGACTTTTATATATCTCTCGAGTTTGCTCAGCTCATCACTTTAAATACAGAAAGTGAAGTCAAGCAAAAATATGCTCGCTATCTGCAATCCCTTCAGGAAAAAGGTCGCGATGCCGAGCTAATGACCAAAGATCAGGTTATAGCTGTGATTGAATTGACGAAAGTCATGGGCCTTATGTCCTGCCAACACAGCGCAGAAAAAATACACCTTAAACAATTTGAAGAAAATAATGGATACAACTTTCGCTGGTGGCAATACCGCGCGAAGCTGTTGGGGTATTCCGTGTCGGAACTAAGAGGAAAGATGAGTGAGATCGGCAATAATTTCCAAGGCAAGAACCTGAGAATGATGTTATTACAGCTAGACAAGTACGAAGTCATCCGTATGGCTGTCATCGATTTGTTTGTCGCCCTAGGCAGAAGCGAAGCCTTTGCCAAAAATATGGGAGACCTAGCCAAATTTTTAGCCCGCGAACTTAAAGTCGAAATTTGGGACGACCGGAATACCTCCATTCCATTTAATACTGGTAATATAAATATGGATCTGGTTAATAAAGTACGCACACTCGAGCCTGGGCGAACAACGCTGCCGTTGGCGATATAAACCTCATTGGCGCGTGGAGCGCCTGGAGTTGCGACTCCAGGCTAATGGGAGTTTGACTCCTCCAGAGTCCTCGCGAAATAGTTGGGAGGAGTCAACGGTCCTCGAAGAAAAAGAAGAAATGACCTTAGATTATATATTAAACACGCGTAGCCCATGAGCTTCACGAAGGACTCTGGAGGAGTCCAACCTCCATTTGCCCAGTTGCAACTCCGGGCAACTCGGGCGAAAAAAGAAAATTTATGCACATCCATTCCAATCAAGTTTTTATTTGTGACCCAAGCTCGTTAATTTTGTCCCTTTCGGAAATAAAGGAAATCTACCGAAAGTTACGAAAGGCGGACATCAACATTTCAAAGCCCTCAACCGTTAAAGAGAAGGCAGAAATTATAAATGTGGATTCCCAGCCCATTTAGAAATTGCTTCGAAACGAAGATTAGTAATACAAAAGCACTAGAAACACAATAAAAACACCTTCTTTAACAAATGACCTGGTTGGTCAAAAAGATTATTCAAAAACGACTGTAGTGTAGCGAAAGGTTGTTGAAAATCTATTTGAGCAACTAAAAAACACGGAATTCGTCAAAGAATCTAAAAACACAAATATGGCTAAGCAAACCAATTATACAGAAAGTAACATCCGCTCCCTCGATTGGAAAGAGCACATCCGTCTCCGTCCCGGTATGTATATCGGTAAACTTGGCGACGGTTCTTCTCCCGATGACGGAATCTATATACTCCTCAAAGAAGTCTTTGACAACTCTATAGACGAATACGTAATGGGGCATGGCAAAAATATCGAAGTGGAAATCGAAGATGGAGAAGTGATCGTTCGTGATTATGGTAGAGGAATTCCATTGGGAAAAGTGATTGATTGTGTTTCCAAAATAAACACAGGAGGAAAGTACGACTCCAAAGCCTTTAAAAAGTCCGTAGGGTTAAACGGAGTAGGAACAAAAGCAGTGAACGCACTCTCCGATTTCTTTCGGGTAGAATCCATCCGGGAAAAGAAATGTAAAGTGGCCGAGTTCAATAGAGGAGAGCTGACTGCGAATAAGAACATTGTGAAAACAGCTGAAGAAAACGGAACCATCACCATTTTTAGACCAGATGCAAGCATATTCAAAAAGTATAAATACCGTTCAGAGATCGTAGAAGAGCAGTTGTGGAACTACGCCTATCTTAACGCAGGTCTGCGCATTAACTTCAACAACAAAACGCTTTACTCTAAAAATGGATTGCTGGATTTGTTATCCAGAAAAACGAGTGGTGAAGTGTTGAAGTATCCGATTATTCACTTGCAAGGCGAAGACATCGAGATAGCGATGACTCACGGTCAGCAATATGGAGAAAATTACCAATCTTTTGTAAACGGTCAGAATACCACCCAGGGAGGGACACACCTTCAGGCATTTCGGGAGGCCGTAGTAAATACGGTTCGTAAATTCTATGGTAAAAGTTATGATGCTAAAGATATAAGGAGTTCGATTATCGCAGCGGTATCTGTACGGGTAGAAGAGCCTATTTTTGAATCGCAAACAAAAACAAAATTGGGTTCTTTAAATATGGGCCCTAAAGGTCCAACCGTACGTACCTTTATCAATGACTTTGTTACAAAACACTTGGATAATTTCCTACACCGAAATGCAGAAATAGCTACTGCCCTTCAAAGTAGAATCATGCAATCGGAACGAGAGCGAAAGGAGATTGCAGGAATTAAAAAGATAGCCAATCAGCGAGCTAAAGTTGCTAACGTTCATAACAAGAAACTTAGAGATTGTAGATTACACTTTTCGGATACTGGAAAAAAAGTAGACCAGGAAGCCATAGCGAAATCAACCTTGTTTATCACGGAGGGAGACTCCGCTTCAGGATCTATTACTAAAGCACGTGATGTACAAACACAAGCTGTTTTTAGCCTCAGAGGGAAGCCACTCAACTGTTTTGGGCAGACCAAAAGAGTAGTTTATCAAAATGAGGAATTCAATCTGCTACAACATGCCCTCAATATTGAAGACGGAATAGAAGGCCTTCGTTTCAATAAAATCGTAATTGCAACAGATGCCGATATTGATGGGATGCACATTAGATTGTTGTTGCTAACATTCTTTCTACAGTTCTTCCCAGATATCGTGAGAGCAGGTCACTTGTATATTTTAGAGACACCGCTTTTCCGAGTCAGAGATAAGAAACAAACCTTTTACTGTTATAGTGATAAAGAAAGATTGAAGGCCATTGATAAATTGAGGGGCAAGCCAGAAATTACTCGTTTCAAAGGTTTAGGAGAGATTTCACCAGATGAATTCAGTGATTTTATTGGAGAAGATATTCGCCTTGAGCCAGTACACCTTCAAGCAGAGACTAACATCGAACACGTTCTCTCTTATTACATGGGGAAAAACACCCCACAACGGCAGGATTTTATTATTGACAATCTAAAAGTCGAAATTGACGAGGTTGAGGATAATGAAGATACATTGTTGGATAATAAAGAAAGCGCAAAAGAGGGCGTAAAAGAAATGGTTTAGATTGAACTTGTCAAGTTTGAGCAAATCGAAAAGAGGATAAGGAAACGCTACTTTAAAAAATATAAAATAAAGAGAGACACCGGAGGATTAACAACCACTTCGGTGTTTTTGTTTTAGGAATGCTGCTGTGAAGGCTGGTTTTATAAATTAGACTTTTTGTCCGAACAAAGCCATCAAACTCCGATTATTTGCCTAACTTTCTGACAAAAGGGCGATAAAAGGACTACATTACCTCGTGGCACAAAACCTTGGCTAAAACAACAAACTGAAAATAACCTATTTTTGCTGTCAGATTGACAAGAAGGAATAAAGTCTAAGTGCACTGGAAATTAAGGTTCGTCCGAATTAGAATAGGTTATTTTGGAATTAATCGAGGCAGAGAGGACGCGAATAGCCTTAGCTATTTAAGGAGTTTCTAACGAAGAGT
This sequence comes from Saprospiraceae bacterium, assembly GCA_047626155.1. Taxonomy (GTDB): domain Bacteria; phylum Bacteroidota; class Bacteroidia; order Chitinophagales; family Saprospiraceae; genus CALGLS01. The sequence continues at coordinate 5,820 of JBLHRR010000019.1, forward strand.
AATTTCAAAAGAAGCATTCAAAACGGATAGAACTTAGTTTACAGTGCACTTAGTAACAACGAAAGATTAAACCCCGATTTGGAAACAATTATGTAAATCAAAACGACCATAGGGAGAGTGGTTTATGTAATCGTTTCCACGGAAGAAATCGGGAAATTATTTTTTGTGTAATACTAATATATACTAACGCACGAGCTAACAAATTAATCCAATACATGTTTGAAGAATTATTTTACCCAAAAGGTATAGAAAATGATGCGGAATTTATGCCGATTTTTTCCATTGAAGACGATGGGGGAGTAGATGAAAATGAAACCTATCCGGAGAGTCTTCCGGTATTGGCTTTGAAAAACACAGTGCTCTTTCCAGGAGTGATTACACCAATTACTGTTGGTCGAGATAAATCAATTAAAGCGATCAACAAAGCTTATGAAGAAAATCGTCTGATTGCGGTAATGGCACAAAAGGACGATAAAGCAGAAAACCCACAGGCAGATAATTTGTATGAAGTGGGCACTGTTGCAAAAATTATAAAATTGCTTCGAATGCCTGACGGTACTGCTACTGCTATCCTTCATGGTCGTAGAAGGTGCCTACTCCGCGAGATGACTTATGAAACGCCATTCCTTTATGGAAAAATTGATGTAATGGATACCGAATCGGTTAGCGATTCACTGGAGTTTGATGCTTTGGTGGCTTCCATAAAAGATATGGCTAAAGAGATAATCGACTTGTCTCCAAACATCCCCTCAGAAGCGAATGTCATGCTTTCAAATATTAAGCATAAAACATTCTTACTTCATTTCATCGCATCCAACCTCAGTGTTAATGTAGAAGGAAAACAGAAAATCCTAGAGGAAAATGATCTTAATGCAAAGGCGGAATCGGTGATGAAGCAGATGGATGGAGAGCTAAGAATCCTTGAGTTAAGAGATAAGATTGAAAATAAAGTTCGTGGTGATATTGAAAAGCAACAAAAAGACTATTTTCTTAATCAGCAGTTAAAGACCATCCAAGAGGAATTGGGGCAAAATCCGCAAGAGGAAGAGATCAAGAAACTGATGGCAAGGGCTAAAACAAAGTCATGGAATGAGACTGTAGAAAAGGTATTCTTAAAAGAGATCGCTAAGGTCAAAAGAATCAATCCACAGGTCGCAGAATATTCTGTGATGCTCAATTATCTGGAGCTGATGCTTGATCTTCCTTGGGACGAATTCACGGAAGATAACTTCGATCTTAAATCGGTTAAAGCGATTTTAGATAAAGACCATTATGGGCTTGAAGATGTTAAAGAAAGAATATTGGAACACCTTGCGGTACTCAAATTGAAAGGAGACATGAAGGCGCCCATCATCTGCTTAGTCGGCCCTCCGGGAGTCGGAAAAACATCTTTGGGGAAATCTATTGCGAAAGCATTGAATCGAGAATTCATACGAATGTCTTTGGGTGGATTGCGTGATGAATCGGAAATCAGAGGGCACCGAAAGACATATATCGGAGCAATGCCTGGCCGAATTTTACAATCACTAAAAAAGGCAAAGTCATCGAATCCTGTTTTTATTCTGGATGAGATTGATAAACTTGGAAAAGACTTTAGAGGAGATCCTTCTTCTGCATTACTCGAAGTTTTAGATCCGGAACAAAACAGCACCTTCCACGATAACTATCTCGATATGGAATATGATCTATCGAAGGTGATGTTTATTGCGACTTCTAATTCGCTGGGCACTATTCAACCCGCCCTCTTAGATAGGATGGAAGTCATCGAAATCAGTGGTTATTCCATAGAAGAAAAAATTGAAATTGCAAAGCGCCACCTGATTCCAAGCCAACGTAAAGAACATGGTTTGAAAGCAGGGCAGATAAAACTTGGTGATAGAGTCATTGAGAAAATCATTCAAGGGTATACCAGAGAATCAGGTGTTCGTTCCCTTAGTAGACAAATTGCATCTGTAATGAGAAATACGGCTAAAAATGTAGCCATGGAAATTGATTATAACGTTTCGGTGAAGAAAGAGGAGCTGAAAGATAAGCTCGGCCCAACAAAGTTCTCCCGTGAGCGATACCTGGAACAAAAGGTGTCTGGGGTGGCTGTTGGATTGGCCTGGACTCCCGTAGGTGGCGACATTCTTTTTGTAGAGGCAAGCCTACACCCTGGGAAAGGAAACCTAATTCTGACAGGGAACCTTGGAGACGTAATGAAGGAATCGGCAACAGCAGCACTGAGTTATCTGAAGGCGAATGGGACTAAGTATAATCTGTCTAAGGAGGACTTTAGTAACAATGATATTCACATCCATGTTCCTGAAGGTGCTATCCCTAAAGATGGTCCATCTGCAGGGATTACAATGATCTCTGCGATTACATCTATCTTTATAAAAAAACGAGTGAAGCCTTTCTTAGCGATGAGTGGAGAAATTACATTACGTGGAAAAGTATTGCCAGTTGGAGGAATTAAGGCCAAAATTCTAGCAGCGAAAAGAGCAGGTATTAAAGATATTATTCTCTGTAAAGAAAATGAAAAAAACGTAGCAGAAATTAATGAAGCCTACATCAAAGGAGTCCGGTTTCATTACGTTACAGAAATAGAAGAAGTGATTGATTTTGCACTTTCATTATAGACTGGGTATTACACTTTACCCTTAAAATAGAAAAACCTGCATGGCTTGCCATGCAGGTTTTTCTATTTTAAGAATTATGATCCTTCTCTTAGTTGGAATCCTTATTCTCTATTTCTGCTTTTGTTCCCCCTCTGTTGCTTTTAGTAATTTCGCAACTGGTATATTCTTCTTTCTTACTGCATATTGAAAAGGAGAAAGCCCTGCCTGATCAATCGCATCTAATCTGGCTCCTCTATCTAACAATAGTTTTGCGATGGCTTCGTCTCCATACCTTGCAGCATAAAATAAAGCAGTTTGTTTTTTATGGTTGACTAGGTTTATATCTATAGGCCTTGTTAATAGCAGTATTACAGCTTCCGAGTTCCTATGTTTAATAGCCAGCATTAAAGCAGTTTTTCCACCCTGGAAAAGTTCCGGATCAGCACCTCGTTCCAGTAAGAATTGTACCGTTTTAATATTTCCATTCTGAATGGCGTAATGCAGTAAATGATATTTGTCTTTTGAATAAGAATCATTTACTTTATAGCCTTCCTTTAGTAAAACATTCACAATTTTTAGATTATCTTCTTTAATGGCTCTGAATATGATACTAGATCCATCATCAGCTGATTTTCGGACCGCATCGATCGGTTCCCGTTTGCCTCTGTAGTTCACTTTAAAATAACGTCCGTCCTCTACGAGCATCGCGTTGTATTTAGCATCCTTTACTTTTTCAGAATGCTTTACATCAATGGCATAAACCATCCCGTCCTGTAAAGTAGAAATGTCATCTACTATGGTATGGCCAACCACTACTCGCGTTGCTCCAAATTGTGTCAATATTCTTCGAACAACATCAGAGGTTAAATCATTGAAAAAACCTCTGTACCAAAAGGGGCCACTCTTGGCGAAGACCATAGAAACATTTCCTCCTTTCTCCTGAAGTATATCCGCTTTTTTTCCAATGTGAGCACGGCATATTTTATTTATTCGATCAATATTAATATTAGCACTCGCCATTTGTGGGCTTAAACCACCATGCACATAAAGTGTTTTTCCGATTTTCACCATCATGTTCTTGCTGCGCAACCATTGGCCCAACTCCGTTTGATCGGAAAATAAATCGGCATAGTCACATTTCATCTTCTTCGCGACTTCCATATACTTATTCCGAACATACCTGAAATCGCCACTTAAGTTCATCTCTTCGTGGTTACCTAAAACGAAGTGAACCATTCCACCAGCTTCTTCTGCCTGATTTTCCAGTTGATAAATTAGCCAAAGACATGCAGTAACATTTAAGCCACGGTCAAAAAAGTCACCGACCAAAACCAAATGTCCGTCACCATAACTCCAATTAAAAGAATGGTCTATTACGCCATTGCCCATTAGTGTTTTTGAAAAAGCATTAAAATTTCCTTCTATATCTGAAATAGCAAATAAGCGGCTTGGTTCAGGGATATCCGAAGGCATTATGGTAATCTTTTCTTTAATGTCAATGTTGAAAGACAATTCAGAGTCGAGTACACATTTCAATACTGGAATATCTTGCCGAGAAGGGTAGGTTTCCTCTACTAGTTCCAAATTACCTTTATCCAATTGAATGGTTTTGACAATTGCCTTGCCCCCCTTATAGAAGATATACGGACCGTCGATAGATAAACCAGTTTTATCATCCGGATAGATACTAGGGGGAGTGTTAGCCAGTAGAGGCATCCCCATGAAGATACAGGCTAATGCATAGAAGATGCCCGAAGTAATATTTTTATGATAGGTGCCCATCGGTTTGATTTTATTAGCTTTACTAACGTCCCAGGTTTAATAGATGGTATTTACGTTGCAAACAAACTGCCGAAAAAACAGGTATTTTGCACAGAGACAGTAGTTAGGCGGTTTTCTCAAAAATAGTTGTCTTATCCCTTGATACTAAGATGCTTTAATAACGAATAGGTAAAAGGTGGTAACAGGTTATTAACGGAAGCCCCTCTTTAAGACAGATAAATTTAACTTAGTAACAACAAAAAGCAAATTTAGACCGCTGTAATTTTTTTTAGAGATAAACGGTCGCAGAGAGGGTGCTTTAGCTAAAAAATTGAGTGTATAGTGGACTAAACCAGCCCGTTCCGGTCAGGCGGTTTATTTTTTGTGTTATAATTATCAGCACGATTGTAAGAAGAGATACTCACATTAGCCTATTTTGCTAATTAGTTTTGGATAAGAGAATAATCAACTTGTAAAAGAGTGAGGTTTATTACATTAGCTAATTCGGCTCCACCCCTTAATCTTCTTTCCATGTGCCTCCATATAATACCGAATGGTAACATGCTCAGGTTGCATAAACGTAGGATCATCATCCAAAATCCGTGATGCTATTTCCCGAGCAGTCTGCAATATAGCACCATCCCGAGCCAATTCTGCTATTCTAAAATTTAAAATACCACTTTGTTGGGTCCCTTCAATAGTGCCAGGTCCTCGTAGTTTCAGGTCAGCTTCCGCAATTTGGAAACCATCATTGGTTCGAACCATTGTATTGATTCGCTCCTTACCTTCTTTACTAAGTTTGAAACTCGCCATCAAAATACAAAATGACTGTTCGGCTCCTCGACCAACTCTTCCGCGCAACTGGTGTAATTGAGAAAGCCCGAAACGCTCTGTGTTTTCGATAATCATCACTGATGCATTAGGAACATTTACCCCTACTTCAATTACGGTCGTTGCAACCATAATCTGCGTTTCAGCCTTAATGAAGCGCTGCATTTCGAAGTCTTTATCCTTTGCTTTCATTCTACCATGCAGGATGCTGATCTGATATTCCGGCATTGGAAAATCGCGTAATAATAGTTCGTATCCAGTTTCCAGGTTTTTTAAATCTAACTTCTCAGATTCCTCAATTAAAGGATAAACAATATAAACCTGTCGCCCCTTTGCAATTTCTTCTTTCATAAATCCAATAACGCGCAATCGGTTATTCTCTGTTTTATGAACAGTTTTTATCTCTTTTCTACCTGGCGGTAATTCATCAATGACAGAGACATCTAAATCGCCATAAAGTGTCATAGCGAGAGTTCGCGGAATTGGTGTAGCAGTCATTACCAAAATATGAGGAGGATGCCCAACTCCTTTTTTCCAAAGTCTGGCTCTTTGTTTTACACCAAAGCGATGTTGTTCATCAATAATAGCAATCCCCAGGTTTTTAAAGACCACCCAATCTTCAATCAAAGCATGGGTGCCGATTAGAATGTGAACTTCTCCGGCTTCCAGTTTTTCTAATACGGCTTTTCGTTTTTTTCCTTTTATAGAACCAGAAAGAAAAGCAACGTTTACGTCCAGACCTTCTACATATTCAGAAATGGATTCGAAATGTTGTTGTGCTAATATCTCAGTAGGAGCCATCAAGCAAGATTGAAAACCATTATCCATCGCCATCAGCATGGTCATCAATCCAACAATGGTTTTACCAGAACCAACATCTCCTTGCAAAAGGCGGTTCATTTGTTTTCCGACTTTTAAGTCAATACGAATTTCTTTTAAAACTCGTTTTTGAGCACCGGTTAATTCAAACGGAAGATTATTGTTATAGAAATCATTAAAGTAGCTACCGATATTGGGGAAGAGGTGCCCCAGGACAGTGTCTTTTCGCGTCCGTCTGATTTGTAGCAGTCGAAGTTGGAGAAAGAAAAGCTCTTCAAATTTTAAACGATTACGAGCATCGTCTAGTCCCTTTTGGTCAGTAGGGAAATGAATGTTCCGAATGGCTTCATAATGAGAACAGAAATGAAATTTTTGAATGATGTACTCCGGTAAATTCTCTGGAAGATCTTTGGCGGCTAGTTTTTCGAATAATACAGACAACAGCTTCCCCCGTTGTTTGGCGTCCAGTCCCTTAGCGTTTAGTTTGTCGGTACTAGGATACACCGGAGAAAAGGTCAAGGCCTTTTTTGTATTGGCTTCTGTGACTGCCTCTAAGTCGGGATGCGAAATATTCAACTGTCCATTGAAGTGATTGACTTTACCAAAGGCAATGTATTCCGAACCTACGACCAGATTTTGTTGTAGCCAGTGAATTCCCTTGAACCAAACAAATTCAATCATGCCCGTATCATCCCTGAAAGTAGCTACTAATCGATTGGCACGTCCTGATCCGATAACATTAATTCTACGTAAAACGCCACGTAATTGCACCTGATCACTATCTTGGGTTAATTCCCTAATTTTATGAAATTTTGTTTTATCTACATAGCGAAAAGGAAAACTCAATAACAGATCCCGGAAGGTGAAAATGCTCAGCTCTTTTTTAAGCATGTCACCGCGAATAGGGCCTACTCCTTTGAGATATTCTATAGGGCTGTCAAGTATATGGCGGGCTGCGGGCATTTTTGGTTATTCTTTAGGTCGGTCTAAAAGGAGTGTTCAAAATTGCACTTTCTACTGAAAGCTTTCTCTTTCAAACTGTATGTATCTCCGTTCACAAAAGTAAACAATTGTCCTCTAATATCGGTACCTTTGCAAACTTGTAAATATTATAAAAAATTATGGAATCAAAAAGACAGAAGCAAGTTGCTGAAGTGATCAGAAGGAATTTTGGAATTGTTTTACAACAGCAAGGGAATTACATTTATGGGATGGAACCTTTGGTAACCGTTACCACGGTTAAGATTACCCCCGATCAAAGCATGGCAAAAATTTATCTCAGTGTGTACAACACAGATAATAAGCAAGGGGTATTGTTACAACTTCACGACCAGATACATGCACTAAAACAAGGTTTGGCTCACCGTATCAAAAAACAGGTACGTCGAATTCCAACCATTCATCTTTACCTTGATGATACGCTGGATGAAATGTATCGCCTAAATAGCTTGTTCAAAACAATGGACGAGAATAAACAAATGGGAGATAGGAGTGAAGAGGAGTAAAGTATAAAACGACCAAATAGGACGAGCTTAAAGGTTACTATTTTGGATGTTAGAATATAGAACAATTAGTATTATACAAAAAATAATTCCCCGATTTCTTTGGTGGAAACAATTCTATAAACCACTCTTCCTGTGGTCGTTTTGATTTACATAATTGTTTCCAAATCGGGATTTAATTTTTCGTTGTTACTAAGGAATTCTGGGCGGCATTTAGAAGAATAAAAAATCGGCAAACGTATTGAAAACGTTTGCCGATTTTTTATTGAATCTGAGAGGTCAATAGTCGCGTTAAAGATCCATATTAATTTCTTTTGCTAACAAAGCGGTCAAAGCAAGTTCTCCATCTTCTGTTTTTACAAATAACTCTTTTTTATCTTTCCGAAGTACACGAACAATCATCCCTGGTGTGAGCCCAAGTTCCCAAAGTTTGTTCGTGATGTGTTCACTAATTTGATCACCAGCAATTTTTGCCTCCTGAGTAATATCTAAATTGAATAAAGGATCGATGTCAAAGTTTCGATTTGTAGGAATCGGAGAGCCATGTGGATCTTTTGTTGGGAACCCTAGTTCGCGATCAACTTCATGCAGCATTTCTTCAGTAAGGAGGTGTTCATATTTCTCTGCCTCGTCGTGAATTTGATCTTCTGTCATTCCTGCTTGTTGCACCAGATAGGTTTCCCAAAGACGATGCGCACGTACGAGCTTGTTCGCGACCTCCTGGCCGGATGGCGTAATGGTAAGTACATTATTTAAATTGGTGAAGTAGTCTTTAGCGCTAAGCTTTTTTAAATGGCTTTGCAAGGTCGCTTTAGTAAAGCCCAATCGCTCGCTAAGTTTTTCAAAAGTGAGTTGTTCTTTTTCCTGAAGACGGATGGCTTGTTTTAAGGTGTCTTCTAGTTGTATTTTAGATCTTAATTTTCGCTTTTGGAAGAACCGGAAAACCAAACCACTTTCCGGAGCAAAGAAAACAGCGATTAAATAAAGTAGCGTAGCGGTTACAGCCATGGCAGGCCCAGGAGTCGTATCCAATTGTACCGCCAATAAAAATCCAAGAATGGCAGAGAGCAAGCCAACGACCCCGGATATCCAAATGACTTTATTCAATTCATTGGACAATAATAAAGCTGTAGAGGCAGGAGTTACCAGCATTGCTACTACAAGTATTACCCCAACAGTTTGCAGTGAAGCGACCACTGCAAAAGAAAGTAAGAGCATCAGAAAGTAATGGATGACTTTGGTGTTGATTCCCATGGTTTGTGCAATCACAGGCTGGAACGTACTGATAAAGAGGTAACGATAAAATACAACCACACTCACCAAAACATAAAGAGTAGTAGCCGCTGTGATGTATAAGTCCTCATTAGAAACCCCCAATATATTTCCAAACAAAAAATCTTTCAAATCAAGATGTACTCCTTCCTGTTGGCTGATTGCAGAAATACCCATTACTCCTAAGCCGAACATCGCGGTAAAAACAATACCAATAGCTGCATCATTTTTGGTATTCACATTGTGTTGTAGCCAGGTAATCCCAGTAGCGGTAATTAATCCGGCTAACACAGATCCTACAAAAAAGCCCAGAGCGCTATAGGTCCCTAGTACCATAAAGGCAACAACGACTCCCGGTAGTATGGCATGAGACAAAGCATCTCCAATCAGAGCCATATTTCTCAATACAATAAAACAACCAAGCACTCCGCACATTGTTCCAACCAATGAGGAAGCTATCAAGGCACGAATGGCCCATTCGGATTGTAATACTTGAAGTAGTTCTTCCATAATATGAATGAGTATGTGTAGTTGAATGCGATTCTTATTTGTCGGCTCCTTAGGAATGCGACTTTGTAGAAGTGGCAGCTTATTGGCCAATCATTGTATTACAAATGTAGCAGAATTTTTATAATAGGCAAAATATATTTTTAGATTAGCCTAAAAATTTGAAATAATGAGTCTTTAACGGTTAAATTGAGCAATAGCACCTTCCTTCAATGCATAGGAAGAAACGATTATTTCTGGAGTCTTTGTCAGGTCAATAATGTATTGGATAAGTATTAGGGCTGTAATAATCAGTTCTGCCCGGGAGTCGGGGATATCGGACATTTGAAACCGTTCTTCCAAGGAGGTGTGGATCAATCGTTTATAAAGTGGAGCGAAATGATGCGTAGGAAAAGAGGAGCTAAGTACCTTTTTGGTAGGTTTGACTAAGGTGGCTTCCAATACGTCAAAGGTGCCAGAGGCTCCAATAAGGTTGTCTACGTTGTGTTGTCTTAGTATCTCGTGAAGTGGTTGTAAAATATTATCCAGGAAATGATGAAGCGCAGTAATCGCCGTTTCCGAAATAGGGTCTTCCTGATGGAATTTCCGAGTGAGCACTGCAACGCCTATCGGAAAACTTTGAGCCCAGATTACGCCATTTTGATTGGCTAAAATAAACTCGACACTTCCACCACCGATGTCCATTATTAATCCCTTTTCTACTCCGAAATTCACTACTTGTCGAACGCCTTGGTAAATCAAAAGAGCCTCTTCATCTCCATCGATAATAGCAACCTCAATATTGGTTTCTTCTTTTATTCTTTGGATAAATAATCCTGCATTTGAAGCAGTGCGTAAAGCAGCAGTACCAAAGGCTTTTAGCTGTTTCACCTCTTGTTCGTCAAGGATGGTTTTAAAACGTCGCATAGCAGCAAGTCCTCTCTCAAAAGGAGCGGCGCCAATGCGTTCAATTCCTTCTTCCGCCAGTTTTACAAAGATACGCTCCCTACATAATTCCAGGAAGGTATCACTTTCGGAAGGAGCCACGATAAGTAGGTGGAAGGTATTTGTTCCTAAGTCTATTACAGCACTTTTTTGCATGACAATCTAGGTTACTGTCCTTGTAGTTTTTGTCTGAGGGAAGCTTTTGCCTGGTTGATGTTATTACTAAAGAATTTAACTCCATCAGGACTCATTGCATTTGCATAAGTTGGTTTACCATCAACCATGAAAATGTAATAGGTACATTCATTTTGTAAATAAAAATCCGCCTCTATAATGTATTCACCCTTTGCTTGATACATAACACGACCAGTAGCTTTACAGTTACCGTTTGTAGTCGGTGTTTGGTTGGCGATATGTCTGAAAGTTGTTCGGATACTCCCTTGTTCATTTAGGCTTATACTCATAGGGATAGATGGATCATAAAATATATAATCTACAAAATCACAACGATTGAATAAGTCCTCTGCAATGTTATTAGGTAAAGAGGGGTAGGGGAGTGGCGTCCCTTTTGGTGGAGGAGCAGTCTCAGTAACTGGCGGTGGAGGAGGTGTGTTATTACTGTTCGAACATCCTAATATAGTTAGGAGGAAAAAGTAAAGTAAAGTATGGCGAATCATAGCGTTTTGTTTTGAATATAAAGAAGGCTTTATCTAATGTATTTTTATTGTTACAATAAAGAGTAGGTAACGTAAAAGGTAAGGTGTTTACTCCAAATGTTAGTCTCTACTGGAGGTCCTCCATTGTCCAGATCGTTATTGTAAATGTCAATAAGGCTGCGCTCAAAACGAGCACCTATTCCGATTTTACTATTAACAAAATAAACGGCACCAACTAAAAAACCAAAATAGTTGTCTCGCAGAAAACCATCAATTGATTCAAAGGGTTCTCCTTCCATTTTTGTGCTAAACAGACGACCGTAGGAAAGGCCTCCCAGGAAGTGAAGCCTGTAATACTGCTCGTCTTCCATGAGCCAGTCTTTGAATTTGAAGTAGACCGGAACCATGACGTAATTCAACTTTGATTTAAAGGGTAAGGTGCCAATGTTAGTGCTCACAGATCGACTGCCGAGTTGACTGAAAGCTATTTCAAGCCCCAGTTCTGACTTCTCTGTAAATAAAACCTGTGCAGTAATTCCAGCATATAAACCGAGTTTATTGAAGCGAGCTTCCCGATCTCCCTGGATTTGTGAAGCATTAGTTCCCAATAAAAAACCGGCGTTGAATCTACGCTCCTGAGCTTCTCCGTTTTGAAAAAGAAAAAGGAAGGCAAGAAGTGAAAAATAATATTTGTAGGGCATCTGAATTTGAATTACAGTTTGGAAAAGAGAATAGAAAGAAGCACATCTAAACCCGATAAATTTTACGATATTTGCTCTTACTTCAGTATTAAGGTGGCTACAAAGATACGTTTGTTTCCGTATTTATAACGAAGAATGCAATCCGAAAGTCTGAAGGTTAATTCTTATCTAGAATGAAAATAGAAAAGCAACATGTTTAAATACACAAAACATTTTCTGAAAAAGACTGAAGACCTTTTTGCTGAAGTCAAATATGTTATTCGTTATGAAAGAGGTTCTTTTAAATCAGGGTACTGTATCGTGGAAGATCGGAAAATAGCCGTCATCAATAAGTTCTTCGATACAGAAGCCCGTATTAATACTTTAATAGAAATTCTGAATGTCATTGAAGTGGATGTTGCCAAATTGAAGGAAGGAACGGCCAGTCACTATAAGGCTTTGATGAAGGCCGCGGCAAAAACGAAGGGAAAAGAGACGGATACAACAGAGGCAGTTAACGAAGGAATTGAGGAGCAAAAGGAAGAAAGTGAGGAGACATCGACGGAAATAGAAGAAACAAAGACTGAAGAAGTAGAGTAAAAGAAAGTCTAAAAAACACCAGATACAAACGGTCTGGCACTTTTGGTATTTTCCATCATAAAAAAAAAACGATATACCTTGAAAGTCACCTTCTTAGGTACCGGTACCTCCCAAGGTATCCCCGTTATTGGTTGTACTTGCGAAGTTTGTCAATCGGCAGACCCTAAAGACAATAGACTAAGAACGTCTATTCTACTCTCAAAAGGCCCGGTGAATATTGCGATAGATTGTGGTCCGGATTTTCGTCAGCAAATGCTTCGAGCTAAAGTAGATCATCTCAATGCGGTACTATTGACCCATGAACATAACGATCACGTAATAGGGATGGATGATGTGCGGCCGTTCAATTTTAGTAGCGGTACCAATATGTCCATCTACGCAACAGAAGAGGTGCAAAAGAAAATTAAAGCGAGATTTGCATATGTTTTTGCTGCAAACCCATATCCCGGCGCACCTCGACTGGAATTGCATACGATCAGTAAAGACAAAGATTTCTGGGTAAAGGGTATTAAAGTAAAACCAATGGAAGTACTTCACGGACGTTTACCCGTACTTGGCTTCCGATTTGACGATTTTACTTACATTACAGATGCAAAAACAATCACAGAATCAGAATTGGCAAAGCTAAAGGGAACAAAAACATTGGTGTTAAATGCATTGCATCACAATATACATCATACCCATCTTAGCCTTTCGGAAGCGCTAGAGTGGATAAAAAGAATAGCTCCAGAAAGAGCATACCTCCTCCATCTTAGTCATAAAATGGGTTGCCATAAAGCCATAAATGATCAATTGCCAGAAGGGGTCGAATTAGCTTATGATGGATTGACACTTGAATTCCCGGAGGAGGAAGGCTAAGGGAGGGCATTCAGGAATATAGGACTAAATCAGGGAGAAGTATAAAACAAAGTCGGTACCTCGACAGTAATAACAAAGTTATTTAAACAATCTGACACTAATTTCGTAGTTTATTACTTGAGGAACTTTTCCTTAAAATCTATTAAAACTAATGCTATGCGACAACTATACCTGATCTCTTTCTTCACTATTGGAATGGTATTAACCTTGTCTGCACAACAACTACCCCAATACAGCCTTTACATGTACAACCAACATCAGGTGAACCCCGCTTATGCAGGGCTGGATAATGCGATTGTATTAAACGGCTTGGTGCGAATGCAATGGACAGGTTTGGAAGGTGCTCCTTTGAGTCAGCAGGTGAGTGCGCATATGCCTTTGTATATTTTAGGAGGAGGTATTGGTTTGAATGTGGAAAACGATATTACAGGAGCTCAACAAAGAACATCGGCAACTTTGTCTTATAATTACTGGCTAAAGTTGTCCAGTAAAAGTATACTGTCTCTCGGAATAGGGGCAGGGGTTGCCCAACGAAGGCTTGATGGAACGAAGCTTAGAGCACCAGAAGGCGATTATAATGATCCTGACTTTCCGGTAATAAACCATAACGATGATTTATTACCGGAAGGCTTGGAAACGGCGATGGTTCCTGTCATTAATGCTGGAGCCTTTTACCAAAGTGAACATCTGGATTTTGGAATTTCCGTTAAGAATATACTCGAAGCAGAGGCAGCCTACAAATTAGTAAACGCTACTAGCAAATTGACTGAAAATAGGCATTTCTATGGTTTTGCAGCAGGAAGATTCGATATTGGGAAAATTATTGAGTGGATGCCTTCGTTAATGGTTCAGTCAGACTTGCAGCAAACACAGGCAGAATTGACAACATTGTTCAGATACAATGGCAATATATTTGGGGGAGCAGGAATGAGAGGGTACAATAAAAACACTTTGGACGCAGTTGTTTTGATAGCAGGTTTTAACCTGAATGAGAGAACTACCCTCGCCTATGCATACGACCTTACGTTATCGGATTTAAATTCGGTCAGTAATGGGTCACATGAAATTACAATTCGATATAACCTCAATAAATCAGTTGGTGGAGGAGTGCTTCCACCAGTGATTCATAATCCACGCTTTTTGTAGTGGACTTTTAGACTTTCCGTGAGAATTGTCAAAACCACAAGAATTACGGGATATGACAAAAAGTAGCCTAATTTTTCTGCAAAGACGTACCATTACTAACAAAACAATAGTACCTTTCTTCTTTGACCATTTATTGAAACTGTAGCAAAAAGGTCTTCAGAGAAAAACGAAATCGCAAAAGGTTTCCCAAAAGAAAAGGGAACTCAAGCTTTTGTATTTGCTACTTGGTGTTTTGCCAAAATATTATTTGTAATTCTTTTACTTTTCGGCAGTTATGTAAGACATAAGCACTAACTTTGCCTATTTCTGGGCAAAAAGAAAAAATTAATTTTTGAATTCACTATCAAACGAACTATATTTACGTTCGCTTTACAGCATTTCTTAAAAACGAAGGAAAACTCGGGTGTTAAAATGAAAAAACTATTCAAAACTCTTCTCGTCGCGCTGGTTTTTGCCGTGGTCTTTACCGCATGTGGAACTAAGCAAAATGGCCAATTAATCGGTGCTCCGGATCGACCTACCTGGAAAGGTATCAATCCTTATGGTATGGTTTATATACCTTCTGGAACTTTACACATAGGTGGTAGTGACCAGGATATTACCAGCACAATGGTTCAAAGAACCAAATCCATCTCTATTCAGGGATTCTATATGGATGACACTGAAATTACTAATAACGAATGGAGACAGTTTGTTTACTGGGTTCGTGACTCCTTGGCACATAGCTATCAGGACCACTTTCTTGAAGATGATAACGGAGACCAGCGTATTGACTGGGACTACGAAATCGACTGGGAAGATGAGGTACTTGATGAACTTTATTATGGAGGCGATGACAAATTTGCTGGTAAACGTGAATTAGACGTTAGTAAATTATCATATGAATATGAATGGTATGATTGGCAAGCTGCCGCTCATGATAAAGAATCCAACCGTACTGTTCATATCAAAAAAGATAAAGCATTTATCTATCCTGATACTTTAGTTTGGATTCGTGACTTTGCTTATTCTTACAATGAGCCAATGACTCGTAACTATTTCTGGCACCCTGCCTTCGATGACTACCCAGTAGTTGGTATCGATTGGAAAATGGCCAGTGCTTTTTCTTATTGGAGAACCAAACTTTGGAACTCTTACCAAAGCTACAGAGGTGACGGTATCAACTCTGAGGATTTCCGTTTACCAACAGAACACGAATGGGAATATGCTTCAAGAGGTGGGCATGCCTTAGCTCCTTATCCTTGGGGTGGGTATTACCTACGTAACGCTAAAGGTTGTTTGTTAGCTAACTTCAAACCTGGGCGTGGTAACTATCCTGAAGATGGTGGTTTGTATACTGTAAAAGCAGATGCTTACTTCCCTAACGATTACGGTCTGTACAATATGGCTGGTAACGTTTCTGAGTGGACTTCCACTGCCTTTCACGAAAATGCTTATGCATTCTTACACGATTTAAATCCTGATTTAAGATATGATGCTACTGAAGATGATTCCGAAGCGCAAAAGCGTAAAGTAATCAGAGGTGGTTCGTGGAAAGATGTAGCTTTCTTCTTACAGACAGGTACTCGGCACTGGGAATATCAAGATACTACTAAATCTTATATTGGATTCCGATGTGCGCTTACCTTCTTAGGTCGATCTATCAACGACTTCTAAATCATTTTTAAATAAAGAGGAAGGAACATTATTCAAATAGATTCCTTCCTCTTTATTTAAAAACTACTTCCTATACTTTTTCGCTTGCAAATACCTACGTAAAATATGTAACTTTTTCCCGTGGTAGCGTTAAGTTATCAGGATGTGTTTACTATGTAAATACCCGATTGAAATAAAATTAATTAACCTTAAAGATTTATCAAAATGAGTTTCCTAAAGTCAAAATGGTTTAAGTATCTAAAAAATCTTCTTATCGGTGCTGGTGCCGCTGTTGTATTGATTGGTGCACTTTTCAAACTAGAAAGTTTGCCATATGCATCTGAAATGTTAACAGCAGGTCTTTGTATCGAAGCATTTATCTTCTTGTTCTTAGGATTAATTGGTCCTGAACCAGATTACTACTGGGACAAATTATACCCAGGATTAAGTGATTATCACTCTAATATCGCTCCTCTTGGTGGTGGTGATATGAGTAATAAAAAACCAGAATTAGACGGAGAAGTAGTTGAGCAGCAGCTTGGTGGAATGTTAAATGAGTTACAAGGAATGTCTTCTAGCCTTGGTTCTTTGAAAGCACTTCAAGAAGTTGATTTCTCTCAAACGAGTGATCAAATGAAATCAATGGGTAACTTCTATACAAGAATGAACGAAGCAATGGGAACATTAAATGATTCTTTAGAAGATACTAAGCAATATGGTGAGCAGCTTTCTGCGTTAAACAAAAACTTAGGTTCTTTGAATAATGTATACGGTAACGTTCTTTCAGCAATGTCTAACATCGGAGGAAAGAACTAGGAACCACTTTTAGTAAACACACTCATTAATTAACTAAAATAATTATTCAATATGTCAATTCCTAAGGAACCCCGGCAGCTGATGATCAACCTCATGTATTTGGTTTTGACAGCACTGTTGGCCTTAAATGTTTCCGCAGAGGTAATGAATGCCTTTTTTGACCTTGATAAAAGTTTGCAAACGTCTAATAAGCTTACAAAGCAAGGTGTTGAAGCAACAAAGGCTGGTATTCAACCACTGTTGGAGAAAAAGCCTAAACTACAGGCTCCCCTAAATGATGGGATTAATAATGTAAATTCAGAAGTAGGAACTTTCGTAGCGTTTATTGAAACTCTTAAAGATAACCTCATTGATGGATCCGGTGACAAAAATGGTATCCGCGATGAAGGAGATTATATTAAGAAGGATATGAAGAATAAGCCGAAAGGAAAGAAGAATAAAGACATCACCACCCGAATGTTAGTGACGGGGTCTAAAGATGGTACTCAAGAGGCTCAAGGCCCTATTGTAGAAGGTATGGTTGCTGAGCTTAAATCTAAACTAGTCGAAATCTTCAGTAATACCATTAAGAATGAAGACGTAATGACTGAAGGAAAGCTTAGTCAGGAAGAGGTCGATAAGCGTATCAGCGATATCGTTGCAACTTTGCCACTTCAGGTAGAAACACCAGAACAAATTCTTGCGTCTTCTAAAGATGGTAAACAAAAGACCTGGTCTGAATACAAGTTTAAGCAAATGCCTTTGGCGGCAGTACTTCCTGCTTTGACTAAACTGCAAACAGATGCACGTAACTCCGAAGCTACTATCGTTAATAAATTAGCGGAATTAGTAGGAGGTAGAGAAATCAAGTTAAATAAATTCTTCCCTGTAATCAATGCCAAGAAAGGTTATGTCATTAAAGGTGAAAAATTTGAAGCAACGGTACAAATTGGAGCTTACTCTTCAGAATTTGGTGAAAACTCTACTATTACTGTAAACGGTAAGCGTATCACCTTAAAGGATGGTGTTGGTGAATATTCTGAAACAGCATCTACTACCGGGAAACGTATTTTAAAGCTAACGTCTAACGTTATTAATCCTATTACAGATGAAGTATACAACGAGAATTCAACTTTCGAATATGAAGTAGGTGTTCGTTCAGCTACTGTTTCTGCTGATAAAATGAACGTTTTCTACATTGGTGTAGAAAATCCTGTTACCGTAATTGTTGCTGGAGCTTCTAGTAATGAAGTTACTGCGAAAGGTACTAATGTAAGTTTGAAAAAAGTAAAAGGAGGAAGCTATATAGCTACTGTTTCTAAGCCAGGTGAGGCGACTATTAATGTCTCTGGTGGTGGTTTACCTAACACTCCTTTCAAATTTCGTGTGAAGCGAATTCCTGATCCAATGGCCAGACTTAGTAAATCTAATGGTGGTGCAATGGGGAATGGAGAATTCAAAGCACAGGGTGGTGTAGGTGCATTTCTTGATGACTTTGACTTTGATGCTAAATGTAGGATTCAGGGATACAACCTGACTTATGTTGCTAAGCGACAAGATCCTGTAGAATCAATTAATGGTGGTCCTCGTTACAATGAAAAGTCTAGACGACTAGTTAAACAAGCGAAGCCTGGTGATATTTTCTACTTTGACAATGTAAAAGCAAAATGTCCTGGAGACTCTGCTGGTCGTAAGATCAATTCTATGGTATTCAAAATTAAGTAAGAAACCTTAATCTATCCCGTAGTTCTGAATATATTGGAGCTACGGGGTAAATGAGAGAAGCTAATATTTATACTACACAAATTTTAAATGTAAAAGTCATGAAGATCGTTCTTAATTTAATTTGCAGCTGTTTGGTGATTATCTTGATTAGCGCTAGCTCGGCATTCAGTCAAGCTCCTGAAACAGTAAAAACGGATAATCCAATACAAACTGAATCTAGTGATCCTGATGCGGATCGCCCCTTAGATGATATCGTTGAAAAAAGGATTATTGACGATCGAATGGTACTCAAATACCAACCATTACGTGAAGCAGACGTTTTGTGGGAAAAACGTATTTGGAGAGTAATAGACATCCGGGAGAAAATGAATCTTCCTTTTGCCTACCCCGAAATGCCTTTCTTCTCTATCTTAATGGATGCAGCAGTTAATGGTGACATTACAGTATACAGTACAGAAGACGATAAATTCTCTTCTTCCCTTGGCGCCGATGAGGTTGCTTCTATGGGAGCTACTGTAGATACGGTTATCACTTTTGACCCAGAAACGTATGAAGAGCAAATTCAGGTTGTTCGTAATGAACTAAACCCTGAAGATGTAAAGCGTTTCCGTATTAAAGAAGTTTGGTTCTTCAATACGCAAACCTCTACAATGGAAGTGCGTATTTTAGGTATCGCTCCACTTATTGATGTAAAAGATGAGAACGGAAACTTCCGTTATGAAAAGCCAATGTTTTGGGTATACTACCCAGAGTGTCGCGAAATCCTTGCTCGTCACAAGGTATTCAATGTAGGCAATGATGCTTCGTTAAACACTTGGGAAGATTTAATGGAAATGCGTTTCTTCTCCAGTTATATCTATAAAGAGTCTAACGTACACGATTTGCGCTTACAGGATTACCTAAGTGGTGTAGACTTACTTTTGGAAGCAGATAAAATCAAGCAGGAGATATTTAATTACGAACATGATTTGTGGTCATATTAACAAGTTTCTTCTCAAAATTAAAAAGTCCGGTTCTCACCAAGAACCGGACTTTTTAATTTTGGCCTCTCTTTTGCAAAGCATATAACAGTAGCTTTACTAATTCACCTCCCATAAGGCTAATTCTAATCCCCTCTTTTCGCAATTTGTGTATCAAAGCATTCGTTTATGCTTTACTTTTTCTGAATTTTAGATTACGCAGCAATATAACCAACCAACATCCCCCCACACACATTTTATTAACTTTTAAATTAACCTAGTTATGACTAAGTATGCGTCTGCATTCGCACTACTCTTATCTCTGGTTTGCTTGAGTTCTTGTGGCTCCAGCAATGGATGTAAGGGAGGAGGTTGGTATGGAGACCGGAATCTGACCGAGGTCAGCCCGGAACTACCAGACCAAGTAGAAATCAAAGAGATTTCAGCAGCATGTGACTAAAAAGGATCGTGTTTAGCAAAACGCCTTCTTTGATAGATGAGGTGGTTCATCAAAAGATTTTTCAAAAGTGATTGTAGCGCAACAGAATGAGAGTCGAAAATCTATTAGGGGAACTATGAAAACACGGAATTCGTCAACGAGTCACTAAACTAAAAGGAGGTTTATCTGAAAGGATAATCCTCCTTTTGTAGTTTATATTGGGTCAGACTAGATGAGAAAAAGGCAGATGAAATTATTTTTGTGTAATATAAATAGTGAATTCCTCAATAAATTTTAGAATTTTGTAACCGAAAGTACTGAGAAGGCAGGATTATGTTGATTTTTCTGATTTTGAACAGGTACTTATATTCAAATATCAACCATTAAAACAAATACTATGAAATTGCTCGAAAATAAAGTAGCCCTTATCACTGGAGGTTCAAGAGGAATTGGAGAAGCCATTGTACGTCGTTATGTAACTGAAGGAGCTGCCGTGGCTTTCACCTATGTTTCTTCCAGTGAACGAGCGGAGACCATCTGTTCTGAATTAAATGCTGCTGGAGGGAAGGTGAAAGCTTACAAATCTGATGCAAGTTCTTATGAACAAGCAGAGGAACTCGTAAAAACAGTGTTGGCTGATTTTGAACGGGTAGATGTACTGATCAACAATGCAGGGATCACCAGAGACACGCTAATGCTGAGAATGAGTGAAGAGCAATGGGATCAGGTTATTCACACGAACCTGAAGTCCGTATTTAATTTAACAAAGCATATCCTGAGGCCTATGTTGAAAAACAGAAGCGGATCTATTATTAATATGAGTTCTGTAGTAGGAGTTTTTGGAAACGCAGGTCAGGCAAATTATGCAGCGTCAAAGGCAGGAATTTTTGGATTTACCAAGTCTATAGCTAAAGAGGTAGGGAGTCGCTCTATACGATGCAATGCAATTGCTCCAGGGTTTATAGAAACAGATATGACACAAGAGTTGGATGAAAAGACAAAAGAGGCATTTCTAGCAGGTATTCCAATGAAGCGTTTAGGTAAGGGAGAGGAGGTAGCAGATGCCTGTGTTTTCCTTGGCTCTGATATGTCGGCATATATTTCTGGCCAGACCATCAGTGTTTGCGGCGCTTTAAATTGCTAGGCTAAATTTTTTATTAAACAATCACCAATGAGCTATCTCCGTCCTACTATCTTCGGAATTGTCATGCTACTTTATTTGTGGTATCCGTATACTATGATTCAAGAGCAGGAGGAGATATTACAGGAAGGAGTAGCTTACCGTTTTAAAACCAGACCAATTGATCCGGTGGATGCCTTTCGTGGGCGTTATATTATCTTAGGCTACGATAACTTTGAGCTTGACTATGCTGAGGATTCAAATGAATTCCAGTATGGGCAGCAAGTCTATGCTACTTTAGCAAAGGATTCTGCAGGCTATGCTTACTTCTCTGAACTTTTAACGAATGCTCCTTCCTCAGGAGACTTCTTACTGACAACATGTTTGAATTACAGAAAAGGAAAACTACGGTTTCAGATACCAGAAAACATGAATAAGTATTTCCTTAATGAATCTATTGCCCCAGAAGCTGAACGTCTTTATCGTCAATTTAATACGGAAAGGGCTAACAGAGACTCTGTTTTTGTCTATGTAGATGCTAGAATTCTTAACGGAAATGTATTGTTGGATAAAGTTTATTTTAAAGGAGAAACGGTAGAGAATTATATCCGTTCAGTAATGCCAAAATAGCTTGGTTTGCTGCTTTTTGCCAGAATCGGAGTGCCTTCCATATTTGTTTAACCTATAATAGTTACAGGTAGGGATGTATATCGTGAAGGTAGAGTCGCAGGGGGTAGTGGTAAATACGAGGATATTGGTACAGGAGTAAGATATTGGTTTAAGAAATTTATAAAAAAGAGCGCAAAATCAACAATTGATTTTGCGCTCTTTTTTTATACAAATTAAAAGATGATCTAGTTTATTTCACACGTTCCAAAATCGCCGGATCAATCTCGTAGCCTAAGGCCTGCGCCTGCTGGAAATCCTGTTTAGCTAGCGCTTTATTTCCACTACTTACGTGAATTTTTCCGCGTTCTACAAAGTAAATAGGCTGCGTATTTTTAATCTGAATGGCACGGTCAATATCACTAAGGGCCTGCTGCAGATTACCCAAACGATGGTTTGTAATTCCTTTCTCATACCAAATGTCAGCATTGAAAGGCTTTAATTTAAGGTAAGTACCGTGGTCTTGCAGCGCCTTGTCGTATTGTTGTAAGCCGGTGAAAACCAGAGAGCGATTCAGATAAGCATTTGCAAAGTCCGGTTCTACTTTAATTCCGTCATTTAAATCTTGCAAGGCTGCCTGAAGATTTCCTTTGGAACCATATGCTGCACCTCTATTGACAAAGAATTCAGCCTCTGTTTGCTTCATAGCGATGGCTTTGCTGTATTCAGCAATGGCCAAATCGGTACGTTTACTATCAAAGTAAGTCTTGCCTAAACTGTTGTGCAACTCCCCGGTGGGTTGTATGCTGATCGCCTGTTTATAATCGATTTCGGCTTTGGCATTGTTCTTTTCAGTCTCTCTATAGTATCGTGCACGATTACCCCAAGGTAGCGTAGAACGATCGTAATACTTGAGTACATGTGTCCATAAGGTGCCACCGTTTTCCCAAATTTTGCATTGCTGATAAGTCATACCTGCAAAAACCAAAAGGTAAGCGCCGAAACCTATATTCAGAAACATCGTATGGCTTGGATTCTTTTTTCGCCAGGTATCATAAGCCCAGGCCACTAGGAAAAATAAACCCATGTAAGGGATGTAGGTGAAACGATCGGCTTTCAATCCTTGACCAGCACCCAGTATTTGTAACAAGAACATTACATTGAAGGTGAAAAAAGAAAAAGCGAAGATAATTGCATGTTTTTTTTGCTGGAAAGCTTTGAATAAAAAGAAACCAATCACAGGGGTCGCGGCCAAGCAAGCCCAGTAGTCCCATGTTAATTGGGATACATAAGGATACAAAGGAGACATCTCATAAGGAAATACAAATTTGATCAAGTAGATACAATAAGAAAATGCTCCTACCGCTAGACGATGGTGAATGCCATAGCTGGTTATTTCCTCATTGACGTTTATACTTCCTTCCGCGGATAGAAAATAAATACCGGCTAGACCAAAAGCCAAAGCCAATAACCAATAAGGCCATTTTTCTATAATTAACTTTAAATTCAAAGGGCGTTTAAAGTAATAATCAATAGCCAGCATAGAAAGTGGTAATGCAACCGCTTGTATTTTTGAGAACAGAGCAAGAACGAAAAGCACCAGTGTAATTATCTGGTAATAACTTTTCTTGTCCGGTGCTTTCAAAGATTTAATGTAATAGTAAATAGCAGGAAAGTAAAACGCACCCAATAGTACATCCTTCCGCTCAGTTACCCAGGCTACCGACTCTACTCGCATTGGATGAATACCGAATAACAATGCAGCTACGATAGCAGCTTCTCGACTCAAATTGAGCAGCAGCATAATGCGATACACCATGAAAACGCAAAAGAGATGCAGTAGCAAATTATTGAAGTGGAAAATCCAGGGTTTGTATTGCTGGCCATCGTGACCGCCTAGTATTTCTTTGTCAATCAAAAAGGTGAAAATAGGAAGGGGGTTATAGTTACCGATTATGGTTCCTTTTTCAAAGCTGAAAATGTTTTTAATGTTCTCCGCAGAAAACTCACGTAGGTTTTCATTCTCAAGAATATTGACATCATCATCCCAATTGACAAACTTATTATCTAGGGTAGGGGAGAAGGCAATGGCTGTTACCAATAAAATAAGCAGGGCCGGTACATATAACGAAGGCTGACTCCAAAAAGACTTGGAGATCGGGCTTTTATGTTTCGCTTTATGTTTCTTAGCTGCTTTAGGCGTCTTTTTCTTGGACATAAGAAGGAAGTTGTTATTATGGGCTTGGAAAGTAGAGGGGAGGGGTGGAAAAGTATTAATTATTAATCATACTTATCCGTCCGCTCAAATCTGCTAGTTATCTACGGGAAACTCAGCTATTTGATTCGAGTAGCACCAATTCAATCATAGCAGAGATAGAAGGGCTTGATGCTATCCGTATATCTTTCAAACCTAAAGATAATAAGGCTTCTGCAGTTGTCTCCCCAATAGCGAAAACCTTTTGCCATCTTTTTATAGCATAGCGTTGATAGTAAGCTTGAGCATTGAGTGGACTGGTGAAGAGTAGGAAGTGACATTGGGGTACCGAAAACTTTGTCATAGGTTGATTGTCATACACCACAAAGTCAATTTGATCCATCTTGTTTTCCTTCAGTAAATGCTGAACAGATTGTAGTGAATTTTTACCACGAACAAACAGGACCTTTTTATTTTTTGCTTTTTTGAGGAAAGTTTGGGCCGTTGTCTCGGCCTTTCCTGTTCCTTCAAAATCAGGGTTAATATTGCGACAGCTTTTTAAAAAGCCTGCACTCCCTTTCCCGAAGGTGGCATATTTCAATTGTTTTACTTTGCGTAGCATGCCCATACGAACGCCTGTCCAACAGGCAGGGTCATCCAGTCCATCGAAGTAATGACGAATGCCTTGCTTGCTATAGAAAAAAATCCAATCAGATTGCGGAACTTTGGTAAACGGAAGACGGGTGAATTCAATAAGCGACTGACCATGAAGTAATAGGTTTTTTTCTAACAATTCTTCTACAAGAGAGCTGTCTTCTTCAAGGTCGCGAGTAATGAATACTTTTTTCATGTGAAAGTGTTATTCAAATTCATCAATAGCTCCAATCTTCACTAGGGTATAAAAGCAATTTGCAGTAACCTTTACATCCAGGGCCGCATTATGGAGGCCTTGTGGCGTTTTTTTATAAAGCTTTAAATAGAGCTCTTTTTGAGAAGGCCATTTGTAGCGACCATGTGAACCTGGTATTTTACAATAGTGAGTGCTTTCTTGCATCACACAAATTCGTTCTGTATCAAAAAGGACATGCTTTATTTGCTTACGGAAAAATTCAGCAGCAATTATTTTTTCTTGACCGTTCATGTTGTGCGCTACTAGATATTTTGCCGGACGGATCGCTGCTGCGAATTTTTCCAACATTTCTTCTACAGGTACTCCTTGTTCCATTGCAATTTCAGTAGTAATGCCATTCCGATTCGCCGATTCAACAGGGATTTCAAAACCATCAGGTTTTATGATGTACGTTTGGTGGTCCACCAGTTTTTTATTCATATCAAAAGCAATCCAAGCGATCTGAGTGATCCGTGGCCAGCTAGAAATTTCAGTATGTGGAGCTTTGTACTTTTTCGGCATACCTGCCGTTTCTATGTCGAAGAAAAAATGCATATGTTATATTTTAATGGTTCCTTGAAAATTTTATGTTATGAGGAACCAGGTCGTTTGTCAAAGAAAGGATTTAATCTACTGAGCTGATATTTTGATATGGTTCAAATGATGCTCTCCATGCCAGGCATAAAAGGCCAGCGCGTATTCCAATCGCCAAATGTCTTTACTTGCTGGATGAAAAAAAGTGCGCTGCCATTGTACGGAATCAAGTTGTTGTAAAACCAGAGCCCAGCGTTTATGTAAAGCGCTAATTAAATTAAGCGATGACTCAATGGGGGCTGATTTGCCATCAGGTAATTTCGCCCAGGCCACTTCATCATAAGGCCTGATAGCGGGGTTATCTTCCGTTAGTGCTAACTTAAAACGAGTATAACTATTGATGTGACTATCTGCAATGTGGTGAACTACTTGTCGCGCGGTCCAACCATCAGGCCGATAAGGCGTACCCAATTGTTCCTCCGTCATTTCAGCAGTAATGGCTTCTAAGCGTTGTGGCAGAGAAGCTATTTGAGCAATGTAGCTTGCAATGGTTTCGGAGCTATAAGTAGCTGGTTCAGTAAAACGACCAATAGGAAAGCTTAGATTCTCGTGGAGCATAATAAAAAGCTATGATTTTTTTCCTAACAGTTGCTCTACAACTCGCTCTGCTAATTGATGAGACGTACTTGAAGACATTTGAACTTTTGTCAATTCTCCATCCCAGGATTTTGCCATAGCAGCCCAAATATGGTAATTACCGTCTCCATCTTTTTCACAATAAGCACCCATCGGTAATTGACAACCACCATCTAAGAGTTTCAGAATCGTTCGTTCTACATTCGTTTTCTCCGCCACATCACTGTCGTGTAATTGCTTTACAATTCGCCGAGTAGGAATATCATCTTTTCTTGTTTGGAAAGCGAGGACACCTTGCGCAGGAGCCGGTACAAATTCTTTTGGATGAAAACGAATCACTTTCAAATCGCTCAGGTCAATTTCCAATCGCTCCAAACCAGCAGCAGCTAATAAAATAGCATCAAAATTTCCCTCTTGTAATTTTCGTATCCGAGTTGGAACATTGCCACGGATGTCTGACATTTTAAGATCGGGACGGAAGTCCAAAAGCTGTGCTTTTCGTCTAGCAGAGGAAGTCCCCACTAAAGCTCCTTCGCTCAAAAATAAATCTGCTCCTTCAACGACAGCCTCTTTCCGGATCAGCATCCAATCAGCAGGATTAGCTCTATAAGAAACTCCGGAGATGGCCAACCCTTCCGGGGAGGTCGTTGGTAAATCTTTCATAGAGTGAACGGCCAAATCCACATCGCCTCTTAATAAGGAGTCTTCGATTTCTTTAGTAAAGAAACCTTTACCTTCCATTTTATCAAAGCTCAGATGTTGAATCCGGTCGCCTTTTGTCTTTATGATGGTCAACTCGGATTTATAGCTTAATTTCTTCAATTGAGCCTGTAAGAAATGAGCTTGCCAAAGGGCTAATTTACTTCCTCGAGTTCCGATTTTTACTATTGTTGTTTGCGCTTCTGACATAGTTGTTATTTGCGGCAAAGATAGTTTTTTTTGGAGTGATTGACGATTTGCGTATTTGTATTTTGAAACCTTTGACACAGCGCTTACGCTAATAGGCGGCTTGTTCAAACGATAAACCCTCTTTGATAAATGAAGTGGTTCCCCAAAAGGATTTTTCAAAAACGGTCTTAGAATAATGGACTGAGCGTTGAAAACCTTATTGATGAGCTATAGGAACAGGGAATACTACCTAGCGGTCCGACAGGTTCGTCAAAGAGCTACTATAAATACAATTCCCAAATCACGAACTAAATCCTTATCTTCGCCCTATGGAATTTACAGCAAAAGAAATTGCTTTACTGGTGAATGGCACGGTGGAAGGTGACGAGAATGTTGCTATAACTTCTCCGGCGAAGATAGAAGAAGCCCAGGAAGGAAATATCAGTTTCATTGCAAACCCTAAATATGAAAACTTCGCTATAACTACCAAGGCTTCTGTTCTTTTGGTAGGGGCTGATTTCGATACAAAAACACCAACAAATACAAGTCTGATTAGAGTAGAAAATGTCTATGCTGCTCTTGCCATCCTTCTCGATCATTATCAAGGTCAATCCAAACCGTCTTCAGGAATTGCTACTAATGCCTTCATTCATCCAAGTGCTACTATTGGTTCCAATGCTAGTATTGGGATGTTTAGCATCATAGAAGCTGGCGCAAAAGTAGGAGATAACTGCTTGATTTACCCACAGGTATACATCGGTAAAGATGTCGCATTAGGAGATGGGGTGACCTTGTACCCTGGCGTTAAAATTTACCACCAATGCCAAGTAGGGGATCGTTGTATTTTGCATGCCAATGCGATTATTGGTAGTGATGGTTTTGGTTTTACACCTACGGTAGAAGGGCATTTTGAAAAGATAGCGCAAATTGGAAACGTGGTATTGGAGTCGGACGTAGAAGTTGGTTCCAACACGGTAATAGATAGAGGAACAATGGGATCCACCATTATTCGTCAAGGTGTCAAATTGGATAACCTGATCCAAATAGCTCATAATGTGGACATTGGTAAACACACTGTTATTGCTGCTCAGACTGGAGTCGCAGGTAGTACGCAAATCGGAGCGCATTGCCAGATAGGAGGACAGGTAGGATTTGTTGGGCACATCAAAGTAGCAGATGGAGCGAAAGTGCAAGCACAGAGTGGGGTGGCAGCAGCAATTAAAAAAGAGAACACAGCAGTATATGGTTCACCCGCCATCGGTTACAGCGAATATTTGCGCTCTTATGCGGTTTTTAAAAATTTACCAGACTTGATGAAAAAGGTCAGAGACTTAGAAAAGCGGTTAAAGGATTTAGAGCAGGGTTAAAATGCCTAGTCATATCCTAAAAATATATACCTTTGCGGGAAATGCCCCTAAACGCTCAGGCATCTTACACAAATAAGGAGAAATGAAACAACACACCATAAAAAAATCAGTTAGCGTTAAAGGCGTCGGTTTGCATACCGGCGAAAAGGTGAAATTGACATTTAAGCCGGCACCTGAAAACCACGGCTTCAAATTTCAGCGAATAGATTTGGAATCCAAACCTGTAATAACTGCTGACGTAAATAAAGTTGTTTCTACCAATAGAGGAACCACGCTGCAAAGTGGAGAGGCTACCATTAGTACTGTTGAGCACGTCCTTTCTGCTCTGATGGGATTGCACATCGATAATGTACTCATTGAAATCGACGGTCCCGAAGCACCTATCATGGATGGTAGTGCAATGCCGTTTTTGAAGAGCTTGGAAAAAGCAGGAATAGAAGAGCAGGCCAACGAACGGGAGTACTTCACCATAACAGAACCTATTTCTTATCGTGATGAAGAAAGTGGCGCAGAATTAATAGCCTTACCAGCTAGTGATTTTCAGATCACTACGATGATTGATTTTAACTCTGATATTTTGGGTCACCAATATGCTTCTCTTGACAGCATGGATGATTACAAAAAAGAGATCGCAGCTTCTCGAACCTTTGTTTTCTTACGTGAATTGGAATTTTTGTTGGATCAAAACCTCATTAAAGGAGGCGATTTAGATAATGCCATCGTAATTGCAGATAAGGCAATGGGGCAAAGAAAATTAGATGCTTTGGCTAAGCGCTTGAATAAGCCAAAGATGAAAATAGACAAGGGGGGGATTTTGAATACCACCAAACTCCACTTCGAAAATGAACCAGCCCGTCATAAGCTACTAGATATCATCGGAGATATTGCTTTGATTGGCAAACCGATTAAAGGAAGAATAGTAGCAACCAAACCAGGACATACGGCGAATATTGAATTTGCCAAACTATTAAAAAAAAATTTAGTGGAACAACGCAAATTAAAGGGAATGCCAAAGTACGACCCTACGGCAGAGCCTTTATTTGATACTGTTGCCATACAAAAGATGCTTCCACATCGTTTTCCATTTGTAATGGTTGATAAAATCTTCGAATTATCGGAAACCCATGTGGCTGGTATTAAAAATATAACCTTCAACGAATCATTCTTTCAAGGTCATTTTCCAGGCAATCCGGTTTTTCCAGGAGTGCTTCAAATGGAAGCGTTGGCACAAACAGGTGGAATCCTAGCCTTATCGACAGTTCCTGACCCTGAAAATTGGGATACTTATTTTTTGAAAATTGACAATGCAAAATTCAAAGCTAAAGTAGCTCCCGGCGATGCACTAATTCTTAAAATGGAATTGTTATCGCCCATCAGAAGAGGGATTATTCATATGAAAGGAACTGCATATGTTGGTAATCGTATTGTTTCATCAGGAGAATTGACTGCTCAAATTGTCCGAAGACCTGAATCGAATGATTAAAGAACTTAGGAACATACATCCTGATGCGCAAATTGGGAATAACGTTAAGATTGCTCCCTTCGCTACAATCGAAGGAGATGTTGTGATTGGTGACAATTGTGAAATTGGACCTAATGCCTGCATCCTGAATGGAACCCGAATGGGTAACAACTGTCGGATTTTTCCAGGAGCGATTGTAGGTTCTGTTCCGCAGGATCTTAAATTTGAAGGGGAACTTTCCACTTTGGAAATAGGAAACAACGTCATCATTCGGGAGTATTGCACCATTAATCGTGGGACAAAAGCGAATTATAAAACAGTCATTGGCAATCATTGTCTGATAATGGCTTATGTGCATATTGCTCATGATTGTGTGCTCGGAAATGGAGTGATCTTAGCGAATAGCGTAAACCTCGCAGGACATATTACAATAGGAGATAAAACGATTCTTGGAGGGAATTCTGCGGTTCATCAGTTTGTAAGAATTGGAGAGCATGCCTTTGTTGGTGGTGGTTCTTTGGTTCGGAAAGATGTTCCACCGTTCATCAAAGCGGCACGTGAACCGTTGTGCTATGCTGGTGTTAACAGGATAGGTTTGAATAGAAGGAGCTACAGTATGGATCAAATTCACAACATTCAAGATATTTATCGGGTCCTCTTCGTGAAAGGTTATAATACGACTCAGGCGGTCCAAAAAATAAAAGCGGACTTTGACCAAACTGCCGAGCGCGACAAAATTCTTACATTTATCGATCAAGCCGACCGAGGTATTATTAGAGGCTTTCGCCAAATAAATGGCCACCGATCTAACAATGGACATACATCTCACTCAGATAGCTAAGCGATACCGCTACGATTGGATTTATCGCAACCTGGATTACCACTTTAAGGCAGGGCATTCTTATGCCATTCTGGGGCCAAACGGCTCTGGGAAATCTACGCTCATGCGTGTCCTCTCGGGACACCTTACGCCAAGTAGAGGAAAGATCACTTTTGAAAAAGACGGAAAAAATATTTCTATTGATGAGGTTTATCACTACATCAGTTATGCCGCTCCCTATATAGATATCATTGAAGAACTTACCCTGAAAGAGGCAATTGCTTTTCATCGTCGCTTCAAATCCTTCGTAGCGGATTTACCGACGGATAAGGATGTAATAGCATTGTTAAGTTTTGAAAAATCAACAGATAAACAGATCCGAAATTTCTCCTCCGGAATGAAGCAGCGATTGAAGTTGGTGCTTTCCATTTGTACGGATACACCTATTTTATTGTTGGATGAGCCGACCACAAACTTGGATCAGCAAGGCTTTGAATGGTACCGGTCTTTGATTGATCGCTTTGGGCTAGGGAAGGGGCGACTGATTATTGTGGCCTCTAATGTAGAATTGGATTATGGTTTTTGTGAGGAGCGAATTGAGATGGGCGATTTTAAGAAATCAAGAAAATGATTAAAACCGCGTCAGGAGGATCACTTCCGGATGACGATTATAATGTTCACTTCTCTTCTGTCATCCTCACTAACATTGCTCTCACGTTTTTCAATGTATTAACCGTCTTTAGCTTTTTCACCAGATTCTCCTTATTGTTTTTAATCTCCTTTTTGGCACCGTCTAGGGTAAAACCTCTTTCTTTAACGAGGGTGTAAATAATTTGAAATTGATCGATATTTTGTTTTGTAAACCGGCGATCCCCTTTGCTATTTTTGTGTGGTTTCAACAAATCAAACTCCGCTTCCCAAAATCGAATTAAAGATTTGGAAACTTTGAATTGGGTTGCTATTTCTCCGATGGAGTAATAGAGCTTGGTGGTATCGTTATCGAACATGGACATAGATAGCGGGTTTGGTTTTGTAAATGTAGGTGAATCGTGGGGGAAAACAAAATATTTCTATTTCAGTGCCTCCCCCAACAACCTCGTTGTCTTCTTCGGATCAGCCTTTCCTTTAGAGCTTTTCATCACCTGCCCCATAAAGAAGCCCATCAGTTGTTTTTTTCCCCCTTTGTAAGCAGCCACTTCCTTTGGGTGTTTAGCTAAAACTTGCTCAACCAATTCACTTAAAAAGTCCCCGTCACTTTCCTGTAGTAGGTTTTCTCTTTTTGCAAGTGCCATAGGAGAAGCACCCGATTCTAACAATAATAATGGAAAAAGACTCTGGTAAGCCATCGAAGAACTGATCTGATTACTTGCAATGAGTTCGATGAATTCAGTGATTTGAGCGCTAGATAAATCGAGACCTGTTAAGTCCTTTTGTTGCTCGTTAGCGGTAGGAATGACTTTGTTGATGAGAAGGTTGGCTAATGCCTTATGGTGTTTTGTTTCTTTAGCTAGGCTTAAGAAATAATCGGCGGTTGTTTTCTCCTGTGTTAATAAATCAGCATTATATTCACTGAGTGCATATGTTGTTATTAATTCCTCTTTTAATTCATCGGGCAAAGGAGGTAGGCTATTTTTGATGTTGTCTACATACTCCTGAGTTAGTTGCAAGGGTGGTAAATCCGGATCAGGAAAGTAGCGGTAATCGTGTGCATCTTCTTTTTCCCTTAAAGGAGAAGTGGTGCCGGTGGTGGAGTCGAAGTTGAGTGTGTTTCTTTTAATAACACCTCCACTCTCCAAAATTTTAGCTTGACGCTTTACCTCGTAAGCGATGGCTTGTCGGGCGAAGCGCATAGAATTTAGATTTTTGACTTCGCATCTTTCCCCATAAGGTTCTGTACCTTTTTTTCGTAAGGAAATATTTACATCACAACGCAAAGAACCCTCCTCCATGTTGCCATCAGACACAGCAAGGTAGCGGACGAGCTGGCGCATTTTTGTCATAAAGGTAGCTACCTCATCCGCAGAACGAAAGTCGGGTTCTGTTACAATTTCTAACAAGGGTACTCCGGCGCGATTCAAATCTATCAAAGTATACTTTGGATCAGCATCATGAATGGATTTCCCCGCGTCTTCCTCCATATGAATGTGATGTAAACGTATTGTTCTGTCAAAGCCCTCTCCTTTAATGGTGAGCGAGCCTCCGCTACAAAAAGGTTTTTGATCCTGCGTGATTTGATATCCTTTTGGTAAATCAGCGTAGAAGTAACTTTTTCTATCGAAGATGTTATGGTGGTTGATGCTACATCCCAGCGCTAAGCCCAGTCGGACAGCATACTCCACCTGTCGCTCATTCAGTCGAGGTAGGGTGCCGGGATGAGCCAGAGAGATAGCGCTGATGTGGGTATTTGGAGCGCTGCCAAACCGGCTGTCATCACCACAGAAGGCTTTGCTGTTGGTGGCTAGTTGTACGTGCACTTCAAGGCCGATGACTGTTTCGTAGATCGTATTTATGTCCGACATGATTTGTTAGAATGTAAGAAAGCTAATAATGGTTGCTATAATAGAGAAATTACGATCAAATAACCGATACTTAGGAATAGAAACTTTAATATAGTTTTTCCTACGTTTTGTTTGTAAACCTGTTTCATTGCAAAGAACAAATATAAGGCTATGGCGATAAGGCCTAACCAGAAGATGTTTTCGTCAATATAGAAAAAATTACAAAGTAGCGTAAGTATGCCTAACAATATAAACGCAAAGCTGTGGTGCAATGTGTAAATTTCGTTGGTACTAAAAACCCCGCTTTCCAATTCAATGAAAAGCGGGGTTTTAGTGAAAGGCTAAAACTGTTTAAAATTAGTATTAATCAAAAGATTGATTCGTCGTAGCAGCCATATTTGCCAATTCCTGATATTCTTCTACTGATAAACCATCCATGCAATAATGGATAGGATCTACTTTTTTTCCTTTGTTGTGTACTTCGTAATGAAGGTGTGGAGCAGTGGACGTACCGGAAGTACCAACGGTCCCGATTTGTTGTCCACGTGTTACTTTCTGTCCCAGCTTTACATCAATATTCTTCATATGTGCATAGAGCGTTTTGAACCCGTAGCCATGATCGATGATGACGTTATTTCCGTAGCCACTCTTTCTTCTTTCGATGCGAGAAATCTTTCCATCTCCAGTTGCTTGTATTGGTGTACCGCTAGGGCAAGTGAAATCAATACCGTAGTGCATCTTTCTTCTTTTCCAAATAGGATGAAAACGCATACCAAAACCAGAGAGCGAGCGAATGTTTCTTTTCAACCTATCCGAACGAACGGGTTTGATCGCAGGAACGCAAGCCAGCATCACTTCTTTATCTTCTGCGTTTTTGACGACTTCATCCAACGATTTGGACTGTAAAGTCAATTGGCGCTTTAATTTTTCTAATTTCTGTCTAGTGGTAATAAGCAACTCACCAGAGTATTTGAAATTGGAGAGGTCTTCGTATTTCTCAGATCCTCCAACACCACCTTCCCATACATCCTGATCGATAGGATCCATACCGAACATCATCCGGTGTACACTGGCGTCTCTATCCTGGATATTACCAAGAACTTTAGACATGTTCTCCATTTCGCTATTAATAGCGGCAGTCTGCATCTTCATCTGTTCGATCTCCCGAATCAGCGCCTGCTCCTTAGGAGAGGGGAAGAAAGTAAATGCAATGGAAATTATTATGAAGGCGGCTAACACAACGGCAGATACGAAACCAAATATCTTTAGTAAACGTACTCTTAATGGTTCAACTACTTTTTCGTAGCGAAGCGTCGAAGTATTATAAACGAATTTTTCTTTTTTCATCATTCTCAAAAATGACTTAATGTTGTTTGAACTAAAAATCAGTACTTTTGGGGCGCTAATCAAGACTAATTTAGTGGTCCAGTTTATTTTCTATAGTATGAAGAGACAAAATTAGCCTCCTAATCTTAGAAATTCAAAGATTCCGGGGCTTAATTTGATTCTCATCGCTATTATTTCTCCACATTTTTACGAAAGTATAAGTAAATAGTTTAAAAATGATGTTTTGGCATTTTAATTATTTGCCATATAGATGTTGGGTTTTAAACAATATGGTGATATTAGAAGTCTTTTCGAGAAACTTTATAAACATGGAATCCGTCTAAGGATCAGCTTTCTTATTCTTAAGGGATAAGCGTATTGAAAAATCATAAATACACCTTATATACTAGTATGAAATCATCAGAAATCAGACAAAAATTCCTTTCCTTTTTTGAAAACAAAGGCCATAAGGTCGTTCCCTCTGCTCCATTGGTTAATAAAGATGACCCAACTTTGATGTTCATCAACGCGGGAATGAATCAATTTAAAGATTATTTTCTCGGTAATTCTAAGCCAGATAATCCTAGAATAACGGATACACAAAAATGTCTTCGGGTATCTGGGAAGCAGAATGATTTAGAGGAAGTAGGTATTGACAGCTATCACCACACCTTATTCGAGATGTTGGGGAACTGGTCTTTCGGAGATTACTTTAAAGAAGAAGCCATCGCCTGGGCTTGGGAGTTATTGACCAAGGAATATGGTCTTTCTCCTGACCGTTTATACATCACTATTTTTGAAGGGGATAAAAAGGACAAGTTGGAGAAGGATTCTGAGGCGGAGGAGTTCTGGAAAAAATGGACTAAAGCAGACCACATCTTACCATTCGATAGAAAGGACAATTTTTGGGAAATGGGAGAGACCGGCCCTTGTGGCCCTTGCTCTGAAATTCACGTCGATCTCCGTACGGATGAGGAGCGTGCAAAAGTAGATGGTAGAGGTCTGGTTAACATGGACCACCCGCAAGTAGTTGAAATCTGGAATTTGGTTTTCATTCAATTCAATAGAAAAGCAGATGGTTCCTTAGAAAAATTGCCAAACGCGCACATTGATACGGGGATGGGATTCGAGCGCCTCTGCATGGCTTTGCAAGGGAAGACCTCTAATTACGATACAGATATTTTCACGCCGTTTATTTCTTTTGTAGAAAAAGCAAGTGGTAAAAAATACACAGGTTCTTATGAGCGAACGGCAATGGTGGACATCTCGATGCGAGTCATTGTTGATCATATTCGTGCAGTAAGTTTTGCGATTGCAGATGGAGAGTTGCCATCGAATACAGGAGCGGGCTATGTTATCCGACGAATTTTGCGACGTGCCGTGCGGTACTATTATTCTTTCCTCGATATAAAGGAACCCTTCTTGACAAAGATGGTTCCTTTATTGGCTTCTGAATTTGTGGATGTCTTTCCTGAATTGGATAAGCAGAAGGACTTCATTGCTAAAGTGATTATGCAAGAGGAAAAGTCTTTCTTACAAACACTGGAAGGCGGATTGAAGCGTTTGGATAACATTGAGATTACAAACAATCAGTTGGATGGGAATGCGGCCTTTGAATTGTACGATACTTTTGGTTTTCCAATTGACTTGACTCGACTAATCGGGGAGGAAAAGGGTTGGACCGTTGATGATGCTGCTTTTGATGCTGCACTTCTAGCACAAAAAGAGCGTGGTAGAGCTGATGCTAAAAAGGTGACTGGTGATTGGATACACATTAAGGAAGATAGCGGTGTGGAATTCCTTGGTTTCGATCAATTGACTGTAGAAGGTGCACATATTGTTAGACACCGTACGGTAAAAGTAAAAGATAAACCACAATATCAGGTTGTTCTAGATAAGACACCATTCTACGCAGAGAGTGGGGGGCAGGTTGGCGACACTGGGCTTCTTTGGATTGGTGATGAAAAGATTCCAGTAATCAATACCTTGAAGGAAAATGATTTGACGATTCATATTTTAAAAGAATTGCCAAAAGACTTTTCTACCCCAGTGAAAGCGGAAGTAAACGTAAATAATAGAAAAGCGACTTCTCAAAATCACACGGCAGTTCACTTGATGCATGCAGCATTGCACGAAGTAATCGGCGAGCACGCTTTACAAAAAGGACAGTTGGTAGATCCAAAGCGATTGCGTTTTGACTTTTCTCACTTTTCAAAAATGACAGAGGAAGAAGTGCAGAAAGTAGAGCTATTAGTGAATAAAAAGATTCGTGAAAATATATTGTTAGATGAAGTTCGTAACATGCCAATAGCAGAAGCGAAGAACTCTGGCGCAACGATGCTTTTTGGTGAGAAATACGGAGAGACAGTTCGGGTTATTACTTTCGATAAAAACTTCTCTAGTGAATTGTGCGGAGGAACGCATGTAGCAGCTACTGGTGAAATTGGATTGTTTAAAATTCTTTCGGAATCCGGTGTTGCTGCGGGAGTGCGACGTATAGAAGCGGTCACAGCAGGAAAAGCAGAGGCTTATGTAATGAATGAGTTGGAGCAATTGAACAACGTGCGCGCTTTGTTTAAAAATACAAAGAATCCGGGTAAGTCTGTTTCTGATTTGCAAGAAGAGAATAAGACATTGCGTAAGCAAATGGAAAAGATGCAGGCGGCACAAGCTGGTTCGTTAAAAGAGGACTTGAAGAAGCAGGTAGAAAATATCAATGGCGTCAACTTCCTTGCTTCGCGGGTAAGCATCACAGATTCTAAAGCATTGAAGAGCTTGGCTTTTCAACTGAAAGATGAGATCGGAGATGCGGTTATTGTCTTCGGAGTAGAGGTTAATGATAAACCACAAGTCATGGTGGCCATTAGTGAGAACTTGACGAAGGAAAAAGGTTTGCACGCTGGAAATATGGTTCGTGAATTAGCCAAAGAAATCAAGGGCGGCGGTGGCGGACAACCTTTCTTTGCAACGGCAGGAGGGAAAGATGCGAGTGGCTTGGATCGGGCGATGGAGAAGGCGGGGGAGATGATGAAGGGGTAGATTTGATCTAAAGTTCTTAAAATGAAAAGCAGTTACCTCGTTTGAGGTGGCTGCTTTTTGTGTTTATGTTTGGCGGTAAGTACCCCCAAAGCATAGATACCGTCAGATATAGAATTAGGAATGAATTTACAGGAAAGTTAAGATAGGGCGTTCATTAGTTCAGTAGCATGTTTGAAAAACTTCGTATAGGTTAAAAGACGTTCTTTCTAAATAATAAACAAAAAGCCACCATCCAAAAGGACAGCAGCTTCTCTATTTCGTAATTGTATTATTTTACAAGATTAATCTTACACCATCTTCTCCGGCCTCACCCAAGCATCAAACTCCTTCTCCGTCAAATACTCCAAAGCAACCGCCGCCTCCTTCAAGCTCGTCCCTTCCGCGTAAGCCTTCTTCGCAATCTTCGCCGCTTTATCATAACCAATCTTAGTATTCAAAGCCGTCACCAACATCAAGGAGTTGTTCAACATATCCTTGATCACTGGATAATTCGGTTCGATACCTTGCGCACAGTTGGTATCAAAACTACGGCAAGCATCTCCAATCAATCGGGCAGACATTAGGAAATTGAAAATCATCATTGGTTTGAAAACATTCAATTCAAAATGGCCCGTAGCACCACCAATGTTGATGGCTACATCGTTTCCAAGAACCTGAGCACAAGCCATTGTTAAAGCCTCTGATTGCGTTGGGTTTACTTTACCCGGCATGATGGAAGAGCCAGGCTCATTCGCAGGAATGATTAATTCTCCAATACCAGATCTTGGGCCGGAAGCCAACATACGAATGTCGTTTCCGATTTTCATCAAAGAAACAGCAACCGTTTTCAGCGCCCCATGAGATTCAACGATAGCATCGTGAGCAGCCAATGCTTCAAATTTATTTTTTGCGGTAACGAAAGGAATGTCCGTTAACTTGGCGATGTGCTTCGCTACTTTTTTATCATATCCTTTTGGCGTATTCAAACCGGTACCAACTGCCGTTCCACCTAAAGCCAATTGAGCCAAGTGCTTCAAACTATTCTTAATAGTCGCCATTCCGAAATCCAACTGCGTTACATAGCCAGACAATTCCTGACCAACCGTTACCGGAGTTGCATCCATGAAGTGTGTTCTTCCGATTTTCACCACCTTCATATACTTCTTTGATTTAGCATCCAATGTTTTGCGCAAAGCAGCAATACCCGGAAGCGTGTTTTCCAACAACATCGTGTATGCCGCAATGTGCATAGCTGTTGGAAAAGTATCGTTAGAAGATTGAGATTTGTTCACATCATCATTCGGATGTAAGTATTTTTTCTCATCGCTCAATTTTCCACCTTTGATGACATGGCCTCGATTGGCAACCACTTCGTTGACGTTCATGTTGGACTGTGTCCCCGAACCTGTTTGCCAAACCACCAATGGAAACTGATCGTCCAATTTTCCAGCAAGTATTTCATCACAAACTTTTCCGATGAGTGTTGCTTTCGCTTTTGGTAAAACTTTTAACTCTGCGTTAGTTAAGGCAGCTGCCTTTTTTAGAATGGCAAAAGCTTGGACAATTTCGAGAGGCATCTTCTGTCCGCCGATTTTGAAATTTTCCACAGAGCGCTGCGTTTGTGCGGCCCAGTATTTATCAGCAGGTACTTTGATGTATCCGATGCTGTCTTTTTCTTTTCTGAATTTACTCATATCAATATTATAATGAAAGTTGAATGAATGAGCCCTTTGGGTTTTATACTGTGATTTGAGCCATCGAGCGTTGAAATTTACGGCGCAAAGGTAATTCTATTTTATACAAACTGAAAGGAAAAAATGTAAACCGATGGCCCTATGATAACCGTGCAAAAGGTGCGTCACTAGATTTGCTAAATTTTCAAAATTTAGTAAATCTATTTTCTTTGAGCGGGTTGCCCTTTTGACGTATTACTTTTTTTGTTTAAAACCGAATTAGTGGGGAGCTGAGAGCCCATTTGAATAGGCGTAGTAAAGCAATGGCTTCATAAAAGCACGATTTGTACAGCTCGCTATTTACCTTCAATGGATTAAAATCACAATTTTGAAAACACATTGTTATAAAAAGTACAAAGCAAATTCGCCGATTTTGAACGCCTAAATCTTCAATCGATTTTGCACGAAATTTGTCAAATAAAAATAACCTTTGCAATGCAAAATATAAACTTTATATTTGAGCCATTGTTTAATAGATGAATTACGGATTCTATTAAAATTTTTCACTAACAAACTAAACATTTACCATGGCTTTTAAACTTCCTAAACTTGGCTACGAGTACGACGCTCTACAACCACACTTTGATAAGCGAACGATGAAAATTCATCACACCAAGCATCATCAAGGTTATACTGATAAGCTTAACAATGCAATTGCAGGCGGTCCTTTGGCAAAACAAAAGATCGGAGAGATCCTGGAAAATGCTGGTAAGCACGGTGCTGCTGTACGGAACAACGCTGGTGGATATTACAACCACGATATGTTCTGGAGAATTATTTCACCAAAGGGTGGTGGATTACCAAAAGGAAAATTTGCGAAAGTAATCGACGCAGACTTCGGTAGCTACGATAAATTCTTAGCAGAATTTACAGCAGCAGCAGGTACTCGTTTCGGTTCCGGTTGGGCTTGGCTTTGTGTAAACAGCAAAGGAAAATTATTTGTGACTTCTACACCAAACCAGGACAACCCATTGATGGATGTGGCTGATAAAAAAGGAACACCAATTATGGGCTTGGACGTTTGGGAGCACGCTTACTACCTGAAGTACCAAAACAAAAGACCTGATTACATCGCTGCTTTTTTCAATGTAATCGACTGGCCTAATGTGTCTCGTAATTATACGAAGGCTTTGAAGAAGTAAGAACAGAGATTTAAAATTGGAAATGCTCCATTTTTAAAGCAATAAAGTCTAATATCTAAAAAGGGGATTCGATTCATTCGGGTTCCCTTTTTCTATGGGGTTTAAGCATAGCAGGAAAGGGAGTAATGTCAGGTTCTATGGTATTACTGGACTATTATCATCCTTTACGGGTAGTTAATATATTAATGTAAAACACTTATATTCTAGGCCATTATCTTTGTAACAGCAATAGGAGATTTGATCACGAATTATGTCTTTAATAAGGCATTGTGAAATGTAGATCTTTTAAAGCAAACAATTTAGTGCTAACTTACGTTATACTACTGAACATATTAATTAACAAATACCATATCACCATGATTATTTTAAGTATTTTTTTAGTGATCCTATGTCTTTTTAGCTATGAAATTACCGGAAAACAGGCATAAAACCTTAGAACTTCGAAAAGAAAATAGGCCACTAACGAAAGTTAGTGGCCTATTTTTTTGCTTAAAAGAGTGCTATTGGTAGGGCAATTCCAGTTCTTTTCCCCTTACTTCTGCTGAACAGCCTCATACATTCCATTTATCTCTTCTAAGGTGTAAATACCTAGAATACCGTTCTGAAATATAAACTCGCGGTCTCCTTGTATGTGTACATACTTGAAGCCATAAGTCATGGTACTGTCAATCTGCTTTTCGTAAACGAAGCCGTTTGGATTGTCAGTTATTACTTTTTTGAAATAGGGATTGCCTTTCACTTCGGTAAGGTGTTCGTTTTTTACCTGTTGGAAATTAGTAGTATTAGCGGTACTACTATAGATTTGGATATTGTAATCTGTTCCTTTTTTAATTGTAAGATCCTTCATTACCGTCATATCCGTCAGTTTGATTTCCGGATTTTCAGGCGACTGAACAGTGACCGGAAGCCCATATGGTAGTAGACTAAGCGGCTTGTAATTGTTTTTTGGACTTTTTTCACAAGCAGAAAAAAGGAATAGAAGACAGATTATTAAACTTAAAGGACGCATAAATATTTTTTTTAGTCTTGAACTACAATTTGAACGGTAGCGGGGTATAGAAAATATGTCAAAGCAACAATTTAAAATAAAAACATCTTGCTTATTCTTACCTTCATCTTTGAAGGGCGCTTCTCTTCCTGCTATTCAAAAAGATATACGCCCAGCAAAAGTATTGTTTTAAACTAAGAAACCAACTAAGTCCAAGTCAATGTTATTAGAAATATGTGCAAATAGTTTTACTTCAGCGATGAAGGCGCAATTGGCCGGTGCTCATCGGGTAGAGCTATGTGCTAGTTTAGAAACGGGTGGAATAACCCCTTCTGCTGCCACGATTCAACTGACCTGCGAAACTTTACATAAAGCTTACAATGATCACCTTACAAAGGTACATGTACTAATCAGGCCCCGTTCGGGAGACTTTTGTTATTCAACTATAGAGTTGGGAATCATGCGTCGTAACATGCTGATGTCGAAGGAATGCGGTGCGGATGGCTTGGCCATAGGCTTGCTAAACCCCGATGGAAGCATTGATATACGGAATACCCGTGAGCTTGCCAAATTAGCCGAAGGAATGTCTCTGACCTTTCACCGTGCTTTCGATCTGATTCCAAAGCCATTCGAAGCACTTGAACAATTGATTGATCTTGGATTCGATACCATTCTTAGTTCTGGTCAGGCGACCTCTGCTTTTGACGGCCAGCATTTGCTTAGACAATTGGTGGAAAAGTCTGCAGGTCGGATTGACATCATGCCAGGTGCAGGTATTCATTCTTTGAATATAAAACCATTAGCGGATTTGACGGGAGCAAGTAGTTTTCACCTTTCGGGAAAAAAGACCATTCAAAAAGCATTGGATAATGATCGGCCGAAATTGTTTGCCAGCACTTTTTGGGAGACGGATGTGGAGGAAGTGAAAAAGGTTTTAAAGATGATGAATGCTTAGCAAGCCTAATGATTCAGCCTCAGGAGGCGGGCTGATTTCCCTTTAGGGATTTAAGGGTGCGCGCGGAATATCACACCGGATCAACATCCACAATAACCCGAACCCCCGAAAACCCTTTCTCCGATTTCATAATTTCCGTAGCCTCAGCAATCACCCTTTTGGCTCCGTGAATGAGCTCATTATTTCGCTCCAGCTTAATCAACATCGTTAAAAGATACTGTCCTCGGATGCGACTTACCCCTGGAATGGTAGGTCCTAAAACGCGTTCTCCCAATTTACTTTTTACCACACGAGCAAAAACCTTGGTAGCTTCATTTAGCAAGTCCATTTTTTTATACTTCAGTGTAATACCGATCAATCGCGAATAAGGAGGGTACATAAATAAATGGCGTTCTTCTATTTCTCTTTCGAAAAAACGAGGGTAATCATAATGGAAAATTTCATCCAGAATGGGAAGCGCTGTGTTGAATGCCTGAATGACCACCTTACCTTGTTTGCGTTTTCTACCCGCCCTTCCACTAACCTGCGTGATGAGTTGGAAAGCTCTTTCGCTGGAACGGAAATCTGGGAACTGTACCAATTGATCGGCACTCAATACGCCCACTAGTCCCACATTATCAAAGTCTAAACCCTTAGTCACCATCTGTGTTCCTACTAAAACATCAATCCGCTTTTCTTCAAAATCATTG
Organism: Saprospiraceae bacterium; assembly: GCA_047626155.1. Taxonomy (GTDB): domain Bacteria; phylum Bacteroidota; class Bacteroidia; order Chitinophagales; family Saprospiraceae; genus CALGLS01. Next base: position 48,394 of record JBLHRR010000019.1, read on the forward strand.
ATCAATTTTGCAAAAGCATTTTTCCCTTTCACCGTATCGAAATCCATTCTTGCAATTTTTGCGTCGGGCAAATAGATCTGCAACTCGTCTTCAATTTTTTCCGTACCGAATCCTCGCTCCGTTAAAGGCGTTTCTCCGCAGGCCGGGCAGGCGCGCGGAATAGTAGTGTTATAAGAACAGTAATGGCAGCGAAGATTATGAGAAAATTTGTGGTAGGTCAATGTTACATCGCAATTGATACACTCGCTACTCCAGCCACAGGTACCGCACATTACAGTAGGGGAGTAACCTCTTCTGTTTTGAAATAAGATCGCTTGTTCGTCCCTTCCGAGGGCCTCCTCTAATTCTTTTAGTAAGACCGAACTGAAATGTGATCTTTTAGTCCCGGCCAGTGTTTCCGTTCTCATATCCACAATTTCGATCTGCGGCATTTCTATTCCGCCGAAACGTTCTTCCATCATCACCAATCCATATTTCTTTTGGTGCGCGTTGAAATAGGTCTCAAGAGATGGAGTGGCTGTTCCGAGTATAACTTTAGCACCACTTATATGTCCATAAAAGATGGCGGTATCGCGTGCATTGTAGCGGGGCGCAGGTTCATTTTGTTTGAAGGAGGGGTCGTGTTCTTCGTCTACAATGATGAGGCGAAGATTATTAAAAGGCATGAAAAGACTGGAGCGAGCTCCCATAACAATAGATTTACCAGCATGGACTGAATTCCACATTTCTACCCGTTCGTTATTACTGAGGCGGGAGTGAAAAACGGTGACCGCATCTCCAAAAATACGTTGAAGCCTACCAACCAATTGAGTGGTAAGCGCAATTTCTGGCAAGAGGTATAGAATTTGTTCTCCTCGATCAATTGCCTCCTGAATCAACTCCATGTAGACTCTCGTCTTCCCACTTCCTGTTACTCCAAACAATAAGGCTACATTTTTTTCAGTAAAGCATTCTTTCAATTCCTTCAAAGCCCGTACCTGTTGATCGGTCAGAGGTTGACTATCTACAACGACATCTTCATAAGCGCCCAGTCGGCTGACCTCTCGTTCATATTTTTCTATGATTTTCTTTTTTTCCAAGGCAGTGATCACCGAAACATCTGTACTTGCAGCCTTTACTAAGTCAATTCTTTTAACAAACTTCTGTTCCCGATTCAGTTGGATCATCGCCATCAAAGCTTCTACCTGTCGGGTGGAGCGACTAAGTAATTCAAAAGCATCTTCCAATTTTTCCGGATTAGAAACATAAGGTTCCTGAAAACGAATGCAGATGACTTTCTTCGGGGCGTATTTTTCTTTGAGTTCTTCTTTAATGTAAATGACTCTATTCTCTAACAACCGTTTTATGACATTTCCCACGCTCTTCTGCCCCAGTATTTTCCGTACATCTCCAATGGTCAATTCCTTCTGGTGGTACAACGCTTCGGCAATCATAAACTCCTTATCCTTTAATCCCGTATAATTATCATCATAAACCGGGCTCAGCATTAAGATAGTTTCGCTCGAAAGTTTGAAGCCATTCGGAAGGGCGGCATTCATGACCTCCCCCAGGGAACAGGCATAATAAGTCGCCATCCATTCCCACAGTTTGAGTTGCATTGGAAAAACAATGGGTTCTTCATCAATAACCGAAAGAATGGGTTTGGCTTTATAAACTTCCGGCGCCCGGTCATGTACCTCGGTCACCATGGCCGCGTATATCTTGGTTTTTCCGAAAGGAACTTCTACGCGCATGCCAGGGCGCAGCGGACTGCTCTCCAAAGCTGCAGGTACCAAGTAGGTATAAGCCTTCGGAATCGCGATGGGGAGAATGACATTGATGTAGTTGCCGGGTTGTTCTTCTGGGAAAAAGGAGTTACTCAAGGTTGGTGGTTAGTTTAGTTTAATTAGTGTGGATTCGGTTTTTGGTTTCCGGTCGATCGTACCATTTGGTATGGACCTGTTGAGCCGCGCTGGCAGGGTAAACGTTATTTCTTATTCTTGGCCATTCACTTTTGAAAAGAGTCAAAGGTAAACAAAAGGAAGCTATTCAGCGGGAAACTTTTAATCAGATTTATAGCAGTAGCCTAACACGTTCTAAATTGTCCTACTTGTGGTTATTGGACAATTGGACTTCCTCATAACTCAATAGTGGGAAGCTAAAGCCAGCTGTTGAATAGCGTTATCTAAGGGCAACTCATTATGCAATTGGTCTGTTCGTTATATTACAACTATTTTAATTAACAATGAGTTTACATGGAGTGATATTTAGATAGTTTTTTTTGGAAAAATTATGTTATAAAAAAAAACTATATATATATTGAGCTTCGTAAAGTATTTTTTTTGGGAAAAGTGTAAATCCTATTTCTATAAAACTAAAACTACCTAAGAAACCGATTTACTCGCTTCTTTTAGTCCTAGCTTATAACACTCGATTGAAAAAGAATCGATTTTACTTGTTCTGTAAGAACAAGACCTAACTTATCTATTGCGTTTTAAACTTTGCTGTATTAAAAGCGTATGCTTTTGCTGAAATGTTAACTGCTTGTAACATTACTTATACAAATGACTTATTACTTCGCTGGAGAGGCTAGGTAATGTAGACTTGTCGTATAGTTATGCGAAGCAAGGACGGAAATGAAAGCTTTGATTACGATAGTAATAAAGCTCTTTTATCTTGATGCACCGGTTTTTAAACCGTGTTTGTATCGAGCTGGTATTCCGATGATCTTTTTATAATAGCCGTGTTACGGATTCATCGAGTTGTTGCTTGGTGAGGCTGGACGTTTATGGCTTTTATTGAAGTCTGCTGGAAGTGATTCCTGCGGTTAGAGTGGGCGTTTTATGATTTGCTTTTAAAGAATTTTAATATAACCGATTTTATTAACCTTTATAAAACTTTATTTTATGAAACTTAAAAAAAGATATTTCCTAATTTCATTTCTTCTTCTCTTTAGCATTATGGCTAAGAGTCAGATAGGAACCTTACGGACGCAAGCATACGAAACGTTTGAAGGTTGTAGAGACCTACCAATCAGTAATAGTTGGTCAACTTCAAGTAGTTTTCAGTTTCACCCACAGAGTGGATTTAGGTATTGGACTAATATTAATTATGAGGACATTTCTAATAGTGGATGGGAGCCGCAAGATCATCTGGAAAGAGTGGTTAGATTAATAGAATACTATGTGGACGTACCAAGTTCAGGGCTAATTCGTAGAGGAAGAAATGCAATGCAAAGTGCTTTGGAATTTGCTCCTTATCCAGAAAACGAAGGGATTCAGCGTGATTTTTCAATCCATCAACATGGTCCATTATTATACAATGGTGGTTATGGTATTAGCTTTCTTGAGGCTACTGGTTTGTGGGGAACAATAGTAAGTGGAACTCCCTATGCATTTGAGGAAGAAAGTAAGGAGAGATTATGTGATTTTGTATTGGAAGGAACCCGTAGAATGACAATTGCTAACGCCACAGACTATAGTGCGAATGGCAGAAACATAGTGCGCAGATACCCCGAAAATAATACAGCAGTACCTTTAAAAGTAGTGGATTGGATCATAGGAATGGCAGATCCGTCTTCTGTACAGTTTACTGAGTTGGGAAAGATGAGAACCAGTATTTTCAATACAGAGCCACAATATGAGGTGGATCTTTTCGAGGGAAATAAATATTTTTGGAAATCTGATTATGTCACTCACCACGACGCTAATTATTTTTCTACTATTAAAATGTGTTCTAATAGAACCTTGGGAGATGACATCTCAGGCAGTACTGATCTCCATACAACAATAAACCAATCACTCTATGCTGGTTCGCATATGGGACCTATGACTAATGGTGGAACACAATACGTAAAGCACGATGGTATTACCTATATTCTACCAAACAATCAGTCATGGGATTTTTATTCTGAAAACAGAACAGGTGGATGGAATTTGATTGATGACGATTGCAATCCTAATAATTCTAATGATGACTGTCCTGCTTCCGGAATGGTGTTTAAAGGATTCATTAATCATACGGCAGGTGCGAATGCAGACTCCTATTACTATATCATTGCTCCAGGCCAGCCTGAAGGCAATTATTTTGATAACGTCAATCCTATTACCGAGTTGCTACCAGGTAATAACGATATACTCGCAGCGAGAAAAAAAGGGACAGGAAGCGATGATTTAGCAGGCATTGTATATTTTCCAGATGGCTCCTTTCCTTCTCCCTCAATAAACGTAGGAGATATGGCCAATCAAACGAACAATCCTTTAGAATTGACAGTAGATGGCCCCCCTGCGCATTACTTTACGATGAAAGCAATCATGAGGTTTGTATTTCTTCCCCAGATAGACTAGAGAAAGAGATTGAACTTACAGTGCTAGCATCTGGTAATCCTTCTGGTGAAATAACATTTACATTACCGGTAGGAGAAGAGGCAGGAACAAGTAAGTGTCACAAGCTTTCTGACTTCAAAAGTGATTATACTTGTGGTGTCAGTCTTCAAATGACATTTACTGCAATGCTTAATTTTCCAGGTACGCATAGTTGGTACGTTGATGGAAATTTAATTACAGGCCAAAACGGTGTTAGTTTTACACATGATTTTTCTGTAAAAGGGCCTCACCTTGTTAAGCATAGCTTTGAACTAAATGGAGAGGTGATAACAACAGAAAAAGAGGTGGAGGTATTTGAAATAATGCAAGGTTTTACAATCAGCTCAAACCACCAAATTACAGTCGGAAACGGCTATGACGAGGAAATTGTGATTTCGGGAGATATGGTTATTGAAAATAATGCACTTGTAGTAATCGGTACTGAAATGACGCTCCGGTTTTGTGGCGCTAATTCCAAATTGATTATTGAACCAGGTAGTACGCTTTATCTAAATGGTAAACTTACTGACTTAGGGGATCAAACCTGGAAAGGGGTAGAGGTTTTAGGTAATTTGCAACCACAAACAAGTAGCCTTGTGAAAGGAAAATTTTTTGGTATGCCACCTGCAATTATCGAAAATGCAAAAGTTGCAATTAGTAATGGTGCAAAATTTACATGGTCATATGGAGGACATATTATTTGTAATCGCATGCTCTTTTTGAAATACCGGGGGTTGAAGGAGCTGTAGTACCCCAAGCGAGTACCGAGAATAACTGCGGTATAGCTTTATTCATTCCCCCTTGCTGTGAAGGTGGGGTGAAAGAAGGGTTCAAATCAGATTATTATCAAAACAAAGCTGCTTATACCGCTTCATTTAACACGAATCCTACAGCAGTTACCTTACTGGCTGGTTATAGATCGAAAATGGATAGAGCAGCTTATCAGGTTGTTCTGCACGAGATGAATGATACGATTAATTTTAATCAGGATAGTTTATATCTCTGGGTTAGAAATATGGATAATATGGGTGCCGAACTTTGGCTAGCCAAAGAACAGCTGGCTTTAGGAGAGACTACGATTGCCCTTAGTATATTGGATGATATGCCTGCTAAATTTAGCTTATCTAACCAAGAGGCAAACGATGTAATACGTTTTAAAGAGGTTGCAGTGTTATTAACGAATGAAGATCTGAGTAATTTGAATGCAGGGACACTTAACTCTTTAAGAAATTACGACCAGTCCGGTGGGCAGACCGAGGCTTGGGTTAAAAACGTTCTAAGTTTTTATGGGGAGCACTATTCCCCCGAATATGTTTTTGCGGCTCCTAAAGCCAAGAAAAAATCAGAAGAGCAGATAGAAATAGAGCAGACCAGACAGTCCGTATCTGTTCCTTCAAACCCTGCAAAAGATTTTGTTAACTTTAGGGTAGAGGATCATGGAAAAAGGACAACAAGTAGTTTAGAGATACTAGATATGAATGGTCGCATTATTAAAAGTTATACTGAAATAAGAGGAGGCCAGTCGATTATTTGGCATACTAAAGACCTGCCAAGTGGTGTCTACTTCTACAGGTTCTTATCAAATGAGGGAGAAGTGCAAAGTGGCAAAGTGATTTTAAGCAAATAATTCTAAACGTTCCGTCAGTGCTATTTTGTGCTGGCGGAATTAATCAATTAGTATGAAAAAAGTTATTACTATATTTTATGTATTCATTCATCTTTCACAATTATTAGCTCAGGAAGGCTTCATAAAAGCTTATGATTTTGACAATCCCACAGCAGTAAGATTCAATGCCATGCTATTGGATGATTCAGAATTAATAGTATGTGGATTTATAAATGACAGTGTTCCACCCTACCAAACTGGGATATTTTTTTCGAAGATAGATACGCTGGGAGAAGTATTGAATTTCACGACCTACCATGATTCTTTAGGTTATAGTTATGTGCCTGGAGCAAATCCTGGCGGCTTGATAAAATTAGAAGATAATTCGGGCTATCTGTTCACGGGAACTGTATTTCAAGGAGCAGATGGATTTTTATCCAAGTGGGATTTAGAGGGTAATTTAGTTTGGGTGAAGCGATTAGAAGATTCTACTTCGTTGCAAGGGTTCTATCATTCGCTATTGGAAACAGAAAGCGGTTTTTTAATTGGAGCTCACAAACAAATACCAATTACAGCAAGCTCTACTATTGATATATCTCTAATAAAGACAGACAAGCAAGGGGATGTCCAATGGGAGCAGCAGTACGGAGAGACCTGGAATGGAGATCTCTTGAATTCTTTGTTAAAAAAGAATAATAACGAATATGTATTGGGAGGTTTGAAGGGAGCTGGAGGGACGCAGGAAAATACAGAAGTACAAATATTTGCGGTAGATAGTCTGGGAGAAGAGAAATGGTATTGGCAAAGTAATACCCCTCTTGAACCTGGCACTTATGAAAACATAGGCTGCTTTGGTTTAAATCAGGATGAGGAAGGAAATTGGGCATACGCGACGAGGAGAAATGTAAATCAAACGGTAGGGGTGTGGTTTGTTCAAGGGATATTTGTTGTCCGCGATAGTAATTTTAATTTAATTACAGAAAGGGTTTATGACGAAGCCGATGGGCAGCAGAATCATTTTCTCAACTTAGTACCGCTAAGTGACGGAGATTGGTTGGGACTTGGAGTAAGTCTAGAAGAAGTGGCAAATTCGAATCCGCCATTCGGTCATAATTAGGGTCATTTAGCTCGGGTTTCAAATGGGGCAGATGGTGTTACTTCCTTAGGAGATAGTTTATGGACTAGAATTGATATTGCGTTTCCAGATACAGCAGCAGGACAACAGTTATTCTTTCACTCCGCCGTAGAGTTGCCAAGCGGTAGTATCATAGCAGCAGGTTATTTCAAAGGTTTTGGCTATGTCGATCACGGTCTGCTAATCAAAGTAAATCAACACGGTTGTATGGATACGATAGATTGTATCCCGACAAGTTTTCCTAACATTATGATTGCAACCAATGAACTAGCAAGCCCTGATCTCAAAGTCTATCCCAATCCAGCGCGGCATATTCTTCACATTGAGAGTGAAGAAATACCCATTTGGGATAAAGTGGAGTTGCTGGACATGACAGGTCAGGTGGTGAATGTTGCTCATTATAACAAAGAGATTACAATGGAAGGACTACCGTCGGGGGTGTATGTGTTGCGGCTTTGGAAAGGAGGGAAGTTCTGGACTCGAAAAGTGATAAGGCAATAGTGCAGATACGTCAAATCAAAGGAGAAACACTCAATTTTACATATTGGCGAGTTTTGTTTCTCACTTCGTTTGAAGTTTTTTTTAACCACAAAGAACACGAAGAAACACAAAGTTTTTTTTCGAACTAAGCGTACCCGTTAACTAATAAACCATTCAACAAATTAACCAATAAACCAACTCAAAAAAACACCTCCTGCGCCATCCGAAAAGTATTCGCATGCGCCTCCACAATATCCGCAATGCGCTCCGAATAACCACCACCCATACTCACCGTCACAGGGATATTGTTCTTTTTACAAGTTTCAAACACAAATCGATCCCGCTCTTTGCAGCCCTCCCTGGTGAGTGCCAAGCGGCCCAATTTATCAGAAGCCAGCACATCCACACCGGCTAAGTAAAAAATACTATCCGGTTCTACCTGCTCAATCAATCGGGGTAAAGTGTATTTCAAGGTTTTTAAATAATAAGCATCCTCCGTTTTATCAGGCAGTCCGATATCCAGATTTGATTGTTCTTTCCGATGCGGATAATTCTTTGCGCCGTGCATGCTGAAGGTGAAAACACGATCATCACCGTTAAAAATTTGGGCAGTTCCATTTCCCTGATGCACATCCAAATCTACGATCAGAATTTTTTTCGAAAGCTTTTCTTTAAGTAAATAATTAGCGGCAATGGCGAAATCATTTAGTAAGCAAAATCCTTCTCCATGGTCTGTGAAAGAGTGATGTGTTCCTCCTGCGATATTCATGGCAACACCATGTACACGTGCCTGTAAAGCACAGTCTATGGTGCCCTGAGAAATGTGCCTGCCACGCTGTACCAAATTATCTGAAAGCGGAAATCCGATCTTTCTTATTTCCTTAGTCGTGAGTTCCAGGTTCTTTAATTTTTGCCAGTAAGCTTCGTCGTGTGTCAAAAGGATGAGCTCTTCTGATAATGCCTCCGGGTGGAAAAATTGCTTTTCTTCGATGGTGCCTTCGTAGAGTAGCTGCTCGGGTAGTAACTCGTATTTGTCCATCGGGAAGCGATGACCGGGAGGGAGGCTGTATTTGTAAATAGGGGAGAAGGCGATCTTTAGCATGGAGGTAGAAATGTAATGGCTTTTAGCTATTGGCAGTTAACGGTT
>JBLHRR010000020.1:0-53128 GCA_047626155.1 Saprospiraceae bacterium
GGGTGCGAATTGTTATTGGATAAGGTTTTCTTTTTTTCAGAGTTCTGCATCGAATTTTTAAGGGTCTCTGAATGGGTGGCTAATAAGCTAAACCCTTTGGATTATGAGAATTACGTATTAAAGAAATAAATTGTTCAATAAAATAATAAGTAGTAGAAAAAATAAAATAGAGTTAAGCGTAAGACTGGGGTAAAATCGGTTCATTTATTGACAATTTAAAGGTTATAAAAATTACCTATAAATGTAGATTGAAGCAATGATATCCTGTGATTTATCCCTTGGATAATCTGTGATGAGTCCCGGATAGTTCGTGAATGTAGCTTAAATTGTATATACCAGCCATCTTGTGCCACTCCTAAAATCGTCGATTCCCTATTGTCAAAGTTAGCAAATAATCAAAGGACTGTATTTTTCGTTTTATCCAGTGCTATACAATTGATTCTTCGCCTAATGCCGCCAATTTCAATACGATCTTCAATAAATAAAAAAACGCTACCTAGAGAAATCCAGGTAGCGTTTTCGATTATACAAAATAAGTTTTAAGTATCCTTATTTAGGCATTACTACGGTATCAATCGCATGGATAATACCATTCGAAGCTTCAACATCAGTAATAACGATTGTAGAAATATTACCTACTGCATCAGTAAGAATCACATTCCCGTCTTTGAGAGAAGCCGTTAAGGTTCCACCTTGCACAGTTGGGATAGTAAAGCTTCCTTCGTTCTTCTTAATGGCTGCCAATACATCGGCTGCTTTAAATTTTCCTGCAACAACGTGGTAAGTCAATACCGCCGTTAAAGTTTCTTTACTTTCTGGCTTCAATAAAGTTGCTACCGTTCCTTCAGCTAATTTTTCAAACGCAGCATTTGTTGGAGCAAATACAGTAAACGGTCCGTCACTGTTCAACACTGTAACCAAGTCAGCAGCTTTTACAGCAGCCACTAAAGTAGAGAAATTTTCATTCGCTGCAGCTACACCTACAATTGTTGGTGGGTCTGAATCTACTGGAAGAATATTAGCAAAAGTTGAATTGACTGCAAAGGCAGCTACGAATAAAAGAGCAAATAATTTTTTCATTTTAATACTATTTATTTTGTGTTATTAATAATACCTTTTTAACACTACTATTCTTGGTTTGTTTAGATAAAATGTGTTTTGATTTATTTAAATAAATATTGAAACAGCGTAAATTAAAACTGGATTTTAGTTGCACTTTTATAGTTAAAATAACCTTAAATAAAATCAGCTGAACGCTATATAATAGAGGTTATTCGGTGTTCGGTTTCCGGTTTCCGGCCGACCGTACCATTCTATTTGGAATAAACTCTAATAAAGAATAAAAAATATTCTCAGTAAACGTTCTTTCCGATTTAGTGAAGACATTACCTTATACGTTCGCTCCGAAAATGCTAAAGAACATAAACGGGCGCAGAAGCAAACAAGTCTTCGAACAGAGGGGGAAAAGAACGAGCGACGCGCACGACAAAGAACACCCTACCTATGCATTTGATACGATTTTACAATCGTCCTAGTTTCTAATACAGCTCCAACCGTACAGTTCATCCTTATACATAACCAGTTCATTTATTTCTTCTGGGATTAGCTCTTGTTTCCTTTTAAATTGAAAACATAAATCATATTGTAACTGTTCAACGGGGTATAGTTTAGTTGTAGATAGGAGTAAAGACCGAAGACGGAAGTTTCTCACTAATGCAAACCTTGAATTTGACAATCCTTAGTCTCTGTGTTTTACGTTCGATGGAAACTTCGGACTTCCATCTGAACAGTTACATCATATTTAAATTAATCTCAAAAAAAGTCATTATGAAAAAGCAAAATCTATTATTCGCCTTCCTTTTTTTATTTTCTGTTACAGGAGCCCAAGCTCAAGATCACTGTTGTTTATTAACCAATAATCAAGAAGTGACTAAACTAAGTGAAGGGTCAAAACAAGTTCCTGATGATAAAATGCAAGCTATTTTACAAGAAGAAATCAAACGCTTTACGGATTATGCAGCTAATGAATTTGAATACCCTGAGCAGGTTAAAGACCATTGCATAGAAGGAGAAATGATTGTACGTGTCGTTTACAATAAAGGGTTTGAAAGTATAGAGATCGTAAAGTCGATTGATCCTTTCTTAGATAAAATGGTATTGAAAAACATATCAACATACGTGAAGAATTTTGATCGCAACTATGAGAACGCGCCAAGGTTAGTTTTTAAACTTCCAATCAATTTTAGAATGGAGGGATAGTTTGGTATTTTATGAATCCAGCTCGGAATCATATATTTCAATAAATTTGAGTCCTTTCAGGGCTAAGCCTTCATAGCTACCTTTAAACTCATCCCATAGATCATCAGGAAAAGAGCTATTTTCATAACACAAAATTTCACTTTTATACGTATCGGGTAGAAGCGGTTCAGGTTCCCAACCATCAGGGCATGATACTGACATTTCAAACAATGCCCTTGGTTGCCTTGGTTGTGAAAGTACAAATGCCGTTGAAACTGCCTGTAATGCAATAGTTCAGATCTGCGCAAGCATCAGCAACTCCTCCGATGATGCAGAGGAAAAGGCAACGGGATCTATGAACTTGGGCAGCTCTGATTTAGAAATGGTAATGGATGGTAATGAGCAGATTATTGGTCTACGTTTTCTCCAATTAGGCATTCCTAAAAATGCCAACATCCAGGAATATAACATTCAATTTACAGCTGACCAAACGGACAATCAGAATCCTTGCCTGCTAAATATTTACGGTGAAATAAATAACAATCCACTACCTTTTTCAAGCGCGCTGTTTAACATTTCCAATCGAACAAAAACAGAAGCCAGTGTCCCTTGGTCGCCATCGGACTGGAATCAGAAAATGAAAGAAGGCCTGCTCAAAAGACGGTGGATATAAGTGTAATTCTTATGATGGAAACCCTGAGGGCGCACCTCAACTTTGTCTGACTTATATAGAAAACATTGATCCTACATCGGAGCGTAACGACAAGTATAACAATATCATTACTTCAAATCAAAAGCGTGTAAATGTCTTTCCAAATCCTCGCTGGAATCGCCGCCTTCGTAATTTATTGGGTTGTGAAGAGCTATGAGATTCTTTCAACGAATGAACGACAGAAAGCCTTTTTTGAACGAGAGCTGAGCTCACTTAGAAGTGAAGCATAAGTAAAATGTCCGGCTTGAGTAAATCAACTCAAGTCGGACATTATAACAGTAATTATACGTAGCGTCTTCGTTGCGCCATCGCGGTTACCCGTTCGCTACGAAGGACTAAAAGTATCATTCACCACCGTCACTCCGGATTGCTTATTATTTTCAAAAATTTGCTTTCCTATTCGATCCAATATATTCTGCTGCAGTTCCTGAATTGCTACCGAACTAGGTTGGCGGTCATAATAATTCAGTACTAAATTAGAATAATGAAGAAGCACTTCATTAGTCGGCCTTGGCCCCGTTTGAAAATCGTAAATTTCTTCCTTTGGCAAATTAAAAAAGGCGCCACCTGTAGTACGAGAAACACGATTAAATTCTAAGTCATAATTTTTAGCATCAGCGGTAACATCTTTATCTCGATCGTTGCAACCATAGACGTGTAGTGTCATATACCGATCACTTGTTGCGTTACCCATCTGATGGATAAATTTATTATTTACCTTCACGACTCCACCTGGTGTCAATATTTCCTTTCTGGAAAAACGAAGCTCATTGTCTTTCTCATGAAAAATCATATGGTGCGTATTTCCGAACACCTGAACCACTCCCCACTGCGTATAACCATGGTTGTGAATGGAAGAATAATGCCTCGGGTTCCAGGACATCACCATTACTTCGAAGCTACCATTATCTACTACCAACTTACGACCATAACAATCTGCTACCGGATGGTCAAAATCAGCGTATGGCGCCAAGTCTTCAGCGGTAATATTAGCCGCTGAAACAATTTCGCCAGCACGTAAGGGTGACAAATTTCCTTCTGTTGCTACTGCAGTGCTTAGCTTTTCAACTAATAAATCTAATCCTTTCGACAAGGTTTGAACTTTCATAATATTATTGTTTTATTTTATTTATTTCTTCTTATGCGTTTTATGCTCGTTATATGCGTTATGCGTTTTTTCGCACGTTCGCCAGGAGTTGCGACTCCTAGCGAATGTGGCGTTGACTCCTCCAGAGTCCGTGATATATTCGAATCACCCGTTGCGTCTTCGTTGCGCCGTTGCGGTTACCTCTCCTTTTCACAGCAACAATTGCAAAATCGTCACCCCTTGCCACTCGTTATTTCTGAACCCAATTCGGTCCTGCGTTCCTACTATGGTGTACCCTAATTTCAAATTATACTGAATACTTGCTTCATTCTTTGCGAAAATTTTAGCGACCAAATGTCCGTATTCTAATTTTCTACACTCCTCAATCAAAAACCTTTTCATCTGGCTGCCATAGCCTTTTCCGATTTGAGCATCCGTGAGATAAACCGCGGTTTCTCCTGCGAAGCGATAGCCGTTTCTATCACTGTATCTTTTTATAATGCCCCATCCAATCACGCCTTCTTCCGTCTTCATCACATAGAGCTTTTCTCTTTCATTAAATTTTTTCACCCAGGTAACAATATCTTTTTCGTCGTGTATTTTTTCTTCCATCGTAGCGTTACCGAGCGAAATGTACTCATTGTAAATAGCCGCGATGGTGGAATAATCTTCAGGAGTCGCATTTAATATTTGCATCGTTTTATCACTTTGATTTTAAATAAAATTCGCCTCTTGCTTTTTCAGTGTCAACACCCTTCCTGGATTTCCATCCTGAATCGCTCCTTCTTTGATCACTAATTTTCCATTGACCCATAAATGAGTTACGCCATCCGAGATGCTTCTGGGAGCGGTGTAAGTGGCATTTGCTTTTAGCGTTTCCGGGTTTAGCAAAACTAAGTCTGCCTGATAATTTTCTGCAATTTGTCCACGGTTTGCCAATTGGAAAAACGCTGCGGGTAGATAAGTGATTTTATGGATCGCCTCTTCCCAACTCAGCGCTTTCAGATCTTTGACGTAGCGTTCTAAGAAAGTAGTGAAGGCTCCAAAAGACCGAGGATGTGGTTGCCCAATAGATTCAGGTGCGTTCACTGGATAGCTCCAGGAGTCGGTACAAATCATTGCCTTGGGCCACAGGATCGCCGCATCGATATCCTCCTGACTGATGCAGTGATACACGATCCAAGTCTCCGTACTTTTTGACAGAATCTGCGCCATGGTCTCTGCTTCTGAAATACCTTGTTCTTTGGAAATATCTGCAACGGTTTTTCCAAAATACTGTTCAAATTCGTCAGAGATAATCATCATCTGATTGAGGTCGTAATCGCGTTCTATAATCCAATCGGCAATGTCCTGACGAACTTTTGCATCTTTTAATTTTTCTGGAATATTTTCAATTCCATCTTTTAAAATATAGTTGGGAACGAAGGCGCGCAGCTTGGTGGAAATAGCCGTGTAAGGATAAACATCTACGGCAGCTTGCAGGTCTGGATGCGCTTCATTAAAAGCTTCAATCTGTTTTAGAATTTTAGGAATCTTACCCCAGTTCTGTTGCTCCGCCGCTTTAAGGTGACTGATGAGCGTTCTAATATTGGCGCGCTCACTGATGGTCAAGGCTTCGGTTACCGCTTCCTCTATCCCGTTGCGTTCATCTCGAATATGTGAAGCATAAACGCCTCCTTTTTTAGCCGTAGCTTTTGCCAATGTTACGATCTCTTCCATTTCCGCAAAGCAACCAGGCGCATAAATCAAACCGGTAGACAAACCAATTCCTCCTTCGTCCATCGCTTTTTCCAATGCCAGTTCCATCTGCTCCAGCTGCCCTGGTTTTAGCGTTTTCCAATCCTCCATATTTCCACCACGCAAAGTGCTATGGCCGATCAATGTTGCGATATTAAATTGTAGCTTTTTCTCGATGCGCTCAAAGTATTCCTCCATCGTCGTCCAGTCAAAAGGAAAGCCGATGCTCTCTGACAGCTTGTCCATCGTCTCCATCAAATGTGGACCGATCGGTGCTGGAGAGGTGCCACAGTTTCCAAAAATTTCTGTGGTAATTCCTTGAAATAATTTATGATCGGCGGCATTGGGGAAGAAGTATCCAAAGCCGGTGGAGGCATGAGGGTCTATGAAACCGGGAGCTAAGATCATTCCTGTTCCGTCTATTATTTCTTTAGCGGGAGGAAGCTCTTCACCAGCGGTTAGGCATACTATTTTATCTCCGGAAATTCCAATGTCGCGCACGGTGGCTTCTTCTAAAATACCGGTACAGACTTTAGCGTTTTTTATGATATAACTGAACATTTATTATTTTTCTTTTTGTCTAATTACTTTTTCAAAAGGACAGATCAGGGTTTCCCTTAATTCGCATCAAATGTGCGTTAGTGAGAAATCCTGATCAACCGTTATCAACCCTGATCAACCTTCATCACTCTAACCTCCTCCGTATATTTTTTCAACAACTCTCCTACAACTGCACATTCCTTCAAGGTTTCCATTTCGACAAAACCTTTATTCATAGTTACTTCCGGACTAATAATGTCTTCTATAAAATAGCGAGCGGAAGGACTTAGGTCGTGTGCTTTAGCGTTTGGCAAGAAGGAAGCAAATTCCAGGTTTACCAAACGTCCAATGCCTGTTTCGAACATGCCGCCAATCCAGCAGGGGATATTTTGGCGGTTGCAATAATTCAGTATTTCTATACTATTTGTAATTCCCCCTACCCTTCCCACTTTCAGGTTGAGTTCATCAATGGCATTCAGTTTGTGAAGTTTCATAACATCACCTAGATTCTTCACTTCTTCATCCGCACAGATCTGAAGCGTTGGAAAACGTCGCTTTGCTTCAAGTAATACATCGAAGCGGTCTGGTGGAAAAGGTTGTTCCATGACCGTCTGATAAGTATTCGCGAAATAAGCGAAGCCGTCCAGGTCTTTTTCTTGGAAACTACCATTTGCATCAAACCCCGTATGTATATTGTTATCAAACAGCAAAGGATTGATGTGATCGAAGACGGCAGTATCCACATTCGGTGCTATTTTAAATTTCAATCGTTGGAAACCATCTGCAATCGCTTGTTGTACCGCTTCGTAGCATTCTACTTTATCACTATAAATACCCAGTGAAATTCCCACTGGAATTTTCTCGATTGGATCCACATCTATCATCTCCGTCATATCGAAATCCCCCTGTTGGCGGGCAATTTGAAAAACGGCTGCTTCCAGCGCTCCTTTGGTAAAGTTCCAGCCTCTAACCTTCTTTAGCAGCTTCAATATATCTCCATAGCTTTGTTCCTTTTTCAGAAATGGAGCCACGAAACGTTGAATGACATCCGCCGCCCCGTCTCTATACTCTACTGAGTAATAAGGATCTGGCCGACAGGCGCATTCACCATAGCCGACTCTGCCATCAGCATCTATCCATTTGATAATAAGTGCCTCACGAGATTTTCGTGCTCCGATACTGGATTTAAAAGCGCCAACTTGGGGTAGGTTTATAAGGTATAGCTCCAGGCTATGAAGGGTTATAGTTTGTTCTAACAGTTTGGTTATAGTCATTTATTGTATAATACGTTTGCCATATTATACGAAAAAAAGAGGGAATTACGAAGGAAATGGTTGTTTTTTACCCTTAGCTGACTTAGCCCCCTGAGTGTTACCCTAGTGTTCACACAACGGGAGGCGCTTTCGGCGATATTAATTACCAATGGAACCCAGATGTCTCCAATGATTCTATCGCAACCGACCTTCCACCTGGAGAATACAGTATCACTGCTACCGATGTAAATGGCTGTTTCGGTATTATTACTGTCACTACCACCCCTACCAAAGAAATAAATAACAATGATTATACATTTAGTCTCTTCCCAAATCCTACTCAGCATTTTTTCAATATTGAAGCGAATGTAACGGTAGACATGAAAGGCGAACAGGCGCTTTATGCTGGGCCTAATCCTAATGGAATGCTTGGGAAGGTCTGGGTAGCTACCGATCATTCGGATGGTCCAAGCAGAGGTTATGATAACAATGATCCTGCAGGTATGATGTTTTCCCGCTCTACGGATGGAGGACTTACTTGGTCTGAGGCTATTCAAATTAACACAGACGATAATAGTTCCAACTGGCAATGGTTCGGTTCCATGAGTGTGGCGCCCAATGGCCGGATAGATGTCACCTGGCTCGACACCCGTGATGATCCGGGGACGGTGCTCTCTTCTTTGTACTATGCTTCCTCCTTCGATGGTGGTTTGACCTGGACGGAAAATGAGCGATTGTCTGATGCTTTTGATCCGCACTTAGGATGGCCCAACCAAAATAAAATCGGCGATTATAATCATATGATTTCTGATAATGAGGGAGCGCACTTAGCTTGGGCGGCTACCTTCAATGAGGAGCAGGATGTTTACTATAGCTTTATTGAAGCGGCTGAAGTGCCTCTTTCTGGGATTGCTGATTTGCCGTCCTCTTCAGTGAATGGATTGACAGTCTCTGTTTATCCAAATCCAATTGAAGCGGAGACGACGCTAAGTATTTTTAGTAATAGGGATCAGTATATAACATTGACACTACATGATCTTCTGGGAAGGCCGTTGGGCGTTTTAGCCGATAAAAAATTTTCTTCTGGCACGAATGAATTGTTATGGGCTCCGGAGGGTTTGATCGCAGGAACTTATTTTTTGCAGGCAGAGAATGAGCTTGGGGAGAAGTATGTTGCTAAGATTGTTATTATTGAGCAGGGGAAATGATTTATAAATAAAGAAAACACTTTTACCACACGAACGAGGCTTTAAGTTGGAGCACTAAATCAAACTGAAACTTCTAAATGATATTCGTAGATAGTAAAATCTATATTTAAAATAAGATGGTAACTATCCGGAATAAGATTGAAAATTTCAGCTAACTGATCAAAGGATAATTGGTAACATCGATACAATGTTGGATCATCGCTAGCAGGGTTTATTATCCTAACTAAATCATTAATAGCTACATCAGGCAACATTAGTTCTGCTAATAAAAATTCCGAGCCCGTTTTATGAAAGACGGCTATTGTTCTATTGATTTTCTTCATTGTTATTTTATGGATTCACTCTTTATATTTAAAATAGAATTCATCATAAACACTTCGAGCAGTTCCTGTTAACACCAGCGTTTGTAGCACCAAAAAGCGTAGCGTTCTCGTTGCGCCGTTGCGGTTACCTTCCACGAAAGATATGACTTCTCTTACTACTTCATAATCGTAACATCCCCCTTATACAAAGTCCTTACACCATCCAAAAATTGCAGCTCAGCAATATATACAAATACCGAATTATTCATATTTTTTCTCTTGAAAGAACCATCCCAACCATAAACAGGGTCATTTGGTGGGAAGTTCACTTTTTCAAAAACCAGCTCACCCCAGCGATCATAAATTCGGAAGTATAAAATCGACTCCACCTCCTTGCCTGCATAAATCTGAAAACGATCATTCTGACCATCTCCATTAGGACTGAAGGCATTTGGAATGTAAACTTGTCTCGGTTTTTCGATTGTGATATTAATCGTATCCGTCGCTTGGCAATCATTGGCATCAATGACATTGACCGCATAAGTGGTCGTGTACCAAGGCAAGGCATTGACAACCGGGCAATCTGTACAATCCAAATAAGTACCAGGTGACCAGCTATAGCTTAAAGAATCGAAAGTATTGACAAAGGCTTTGATTTCGATAGGACAACCTAATTGTAAAGTAGTGTCTCTTGGCAATTGGACAACTAGTTCTACAGGGTTCGTTAGGATAAGTTCTTGCGAAAAAATACAATCCTCCGCATTTTGAATAGACAAGGTATAGCTTCCTGGCGCTAAGCTTCCAAAGCTTAAACCTTCTTGAAAATTAAGGCCATCTAAGCTGAAAGACCATCCCAGAAAACTACTGTCAATCATTAATTGACCATCGGAATAGCCAAAGCACGTTGGGTCAATGATTTCGGTACCTACCGTTATTTCTTCAATCGATAGCACCTCAATACTTGTAGCTAAGAAACAATCATTTGCATCTGATATGGTAAGGTCGTAGAGACCTTCAGATAGGTTGGATTGGTAATTCGTATCGTCGGAAGAAAAGCCCCAGTCAAAATTATAAGGCGCTAATCCTCCATTGACCAAGATGTCTATAGAACCCGTTTGTTCATCCGGACAAGTAGGCATTATCGCTGCCTCATATTGTAGCTCGGCTAGTATAGATAATGTGATTTCATAAATAGAATCACAAGTATTAAAAGCAGTATAAGTATTGGAATAGATTCCTGCTGCATTTTCATATTGACCAAAAACCAGCGCAGAATCTCCAGCGCATATCAGAATAATTTCCTGAATGAGTGCAGTATCCAGTTGCAACACATTGATAATAATTGTAGAATCACATCCTGCAATTGTAAAGTAATCGAATGTGAAAGAATTGTTAGGGGATAAGTTGGTGTTTTCTAAAAACACCGTTGTCCCTTCACAGATTGCAGTGTCAATTTCTACCAAAGAAGAACTAAAAGGAGAAGCGATCACCGTAACCGCCACGGTTGAGTCACAACCTTCTACCGTTACAAAATCAAAAGTCATCGTACTGTCTGTAGGAATCATTGTTCCATTATAATCGAAAATGTCCCCATCACAGATAACAGTATCTACACTTGTCATCGTAATCGCTCCAATCGTAATGGTAACCGAGTCAACAGAGATACAGCCAGCGTTGGTACTTGCCACGACGGTATAAGTTTGACTGCTTACGGGGTTAGCCGTAACCATTCCGCAATCCGAACAATCCAAGTCGGTTACAGGATACCATTGGTACTCATCAAAACCCGATAAGGAAAAGGTTATGCTACCTCCATCGCAAAGAACGGTATCAGGACCAAGGTCTGCAACTGTTGTGTTATCCAAGGTTATAGTGATGGTGTCACTTAGCAGGGTTTCACAAGCTCCAGAGACTTCCACCCAATAAGTACCTGGTTCATAGGCCGTAAAGGCAGAACTCGTTTCTCCATTTTGCCAACTATAAGAATCAAAGCCCTGGCCTGCGTCCAGAGCTACTACTCCATTTTCGCAAAGGATAATATCAGGTCCTAGGTCTAAACTCAAGGGGTTACTTTCTAGATCAAAGAAACTGATATTGTTGGTGTAATCACATTCTAAAATAGAGGTTGATGGAAAGTCATCCAGAAGACTATAAGGCGTCGGCAAAGTATTGTTATCATTGACGATCAAATGCAAGGTTGTAGCTAAGGAATTAATAATCGTAAAAGTAATATTTGTACAACTAGTCGGCAAAACCTCTACTGAAGTCAAGTCAATACTGTGTAAAACGGCTGCTCCATTTTGTGGATCATCCTCATAAAAAGCCACTGGAGTTCCAATTGGTAACAATGCATCTCCAACATTACAAATCATAAGGGTAATGGAAAAGGAGTCAACACCACATTCCAAATCAATGACTTCTACCGTCGCATCCGGTAAAGGTAAATAAGGAATATAATCATCATTTAAAATCGGTGCCTGGGCCAGGAAATTATTGAAGGGTCTATACCCAGAGCCGGGTTCCGGAAATTCCAGGTGATGCTGTTGCTGTTCCAAAGGTATACTGAGGTCATCATTGACATTGACCACATGATAATTGTATTGGTTCCATATGTTTCTTGCGGACAACCAGGGGCCACCAGCCTGTGGATCTGATTCAAATACCCGAAGTCGACCTCTGTAATCAGCCGCAGGATTATTGGTACCTGCAACAATATAACTCGTGACAATGATCTCCGCTTGTTTGTCATTATCAATATCTGCAACCACAGGGTGTTCATCAAAAGTACCAGAGCCTGCAACAAAGGTTTCCCAATTTCGGTTGGCATCTACTCCAGTGGGAAAAGGGACATTACCGCCATACATGATTCTTAAATTATCTTCATCCCGATAAACGATCTCTTGAGTACCATCTCCATTAAAATCAAAAACAGTTACTCCTGTCAAACCTGAAGCATCTGTTGTCGGAAGATCCCACCAAGCAGGGGTAGCAGGTGTCAGTTGAGCGGCATTGAGGTTCCAACAAAGCAATTCGTACCGGGAAGTAATAATAATCTCCGGCCAATCTTCGGCAGCTCCATTCTGGGTATCGTCATAGACGTTGGCGACACAAGGCAAAGCACCAAAAAGATCATCAATATCCGAAACGGGTTTAGGGAAAAATTCAATAACTCCATTTTTATCCCAAACATACAAGCCGTATTTCTGATCCCGGCGAGCGGCCACCACCACATCCATAACTCCATCTAAATTCATATCCGCAACTACGGTATAGCCATCCCGATAATTATATTGATTTTGTAAAACATTCAGGTCTCTTTGTATTTTTATCTCCAGACCATCTCCGTCATTGGGGTCCATATCTATAGAGTAAATCATATTTCCGGCAGCGATCTCTAAGCCATTGCAATCTGGATCACCTGCGCAATCACTTTGACTCAGGAGTTCTGCAGCTACCGGTGAACAGGAATTGAACTCATAGTTTTTTCTAGCCAGTCTTCCGATACTTCCGGTACCCAATAGCACGCGGTTCAAGGTAACGGTTGGACCTGAAAAATCGAATTTAAAAACTTCATTCCCACAATATACTTCCGATATTCCATCCTGATCAAAGTCTGCTAAATAAGCCACATAATCCCGGTTTGCTACGGTTTGAGTAGACACTGCAATTTGATCCATCACGTTGGTGCTCGTTTCACTATAATTGCTGTAGACTCTGATTCTTCTATCTGTTGAAATAATTAATAGTTCCGGGATCCCATCAGCGTTGACATCACCCACAACAGGTTTAGCGTCGGGGTACATATCGTAATTGTTTTGAATCAATAATTCTTTTGGTGCCACATTATTTAATCCGTCCCCTCTAAATATCAGTAAGCGATTCGAAGTGGAATTGGTTATACCTGAAGTGGAAATCCCACAGATAATTTCGGGAATATCATCCACCTGTGGGTTAAGGTTAGCTACGATGGGCGTCGCATCAACAGCTGCAAGGTCGACCTGGCTTTCCCAGGCTAGTCGTACCGCAAAATTGGTTTCAAGTTCTGTAATAACACAGTTGTCTATTTCGCAATCACAGGTACTATCATAGCAATCTACATAACCATCCAGGTCATCATCAATTCCGTTGTCACAAATTTCATTACAACTTGAAGAGCAAAGGGTGGCTTCCGTTAAAGGACTTATGGTTGAAGAGACTACGGGATGAGTAGAAGTAATATTGTTTTGGAAGGGACTGAGACTATGTACCCCTTCATAAGGGTTAGGAAAATCACTGACATTAAAAGTGAGGTCTTCTACGAATAGGCAAGCATCATTAATAGTTCCATCAAGCAGGTTCACTTTCCCCAATAAAATATCTTCATCTCCCCCACCCAGGTTCGATGTCCATCCTGTAAAGTACAAATACACATCATCTAACAATAGTTCTACACCTGAGCTACCCGTTTGAAAATCGGCTGTACCACCATAATTCTTTGCCCACATAAAGTTGCCATCCAAATTAGACTTTGTAAGAAATACCTCGGGGTTAGTGGCACTTGTTCCGTTTTTGTCTCCTTGTTGAACCACTACAATCTCGTCGTTTTCAACTAACATTCCTGGGGCATACAAACGGGCATTATCCGCAACATCGACCAGGTACAATCGAGTCCAAATTTCCGTTCCCGATAAATCAAAACGCGAAACAGCCCCTCTCATTTTATTAGTTCCACCTCCTGCAAAGTTATATCTTCCGGACACATATAAGTCCCCGTTATAAATCTGAGCAGATTGAAAAGTTTCGCAAGATCCTATATGGTAGCGCTCATTCAAGTTAGAAATAGCTCCTGTATTTCGATCGAGTTCGAATAAACTGCCATCACAACCAAAGCTGTTGCCTGAATTTAATTGTCCGGTCAAAAGGTAATTTCCACCGGGGTTTATTTCATTGATGTCGGCATTGGTAAGACTGGAAGTGCCGGGTTGATGATTTTGAATCCAATGAAAGTTGTCAGCGACTGGATCGTAACGAAATGCAAAACCAATACGATTGAGCGCACCACCATTTCCGAAACCACAGCCAACCAACTGATTGTCTGAGTCCAAATTCAAATCGGAAATTATATTAACACCAGTTGAGTTGAAGAGGAAAGTACGTTCCCATATTCGGTCGCCTTCCGGTGTGAATTTTATCAGCAAGGCACTATCTTGTCGACTGCTGGCCAAATACAGATTTCCATCTTCACTGGAGCAAAGGGTATATCCTTTCTCATCGGCATTTGTGGTGCCGAAGGTTTTGATAAAGGTTTGTTCGCAATCTGTAGCTATATTGTTAACCACTAATCCAAAACAAATTTCATCTGTACAAATATCTCCGGTGGCTTCGAGGCAAATGGTGTAGACGCCAGTCGCAAGAAATGAATTCGTAAAATCTACAGCCGTTGATTGCGCCGTTCCATCTAAAAACCATTCATAAGTATTGGCTCCAGTACTGCTGTTCGTAAAACTCACGCTTTGCCCCACTTCTACAATACCAGCACTGGCCGTAAAATCAGCTACGGTATTACAAAGCACTTCTATTGTTATGGTATAATCATCAAAACAATTCGGAGTACTATTAGCCGCTACTAGTGTGATGTCAAAATTTCCAATTGTATTAAAGGTGTAATTTGCATTTTGACTGTTTGCAAAGCTGAGTCCATCTATCTGCCAATCCCAATTATTCGTATTTGTACTTGTATTGTTAAAGTTAACCGTTCCTCCAGCCAGAATACTAATATTACTGGCATCAAAACTAGCAGTTAAAGGATCGGGACATGGATCTTGGCAAGCATCAGAATCGAGCAAAACGAATGGGGTGGTTAATAGAGAATCTGTTGCTTTAATTACTCTTTGCTATAAAGATACTAAAGTTAGCAGTTTCGCTTCCTGAGAGAAAAAACAGCTTATGATTTATTTTTCGTGGAATTAGGTGCATGATGTTATAAACAGTAGAAAAAGTAATTTAGAAATCGAAAATCTAGTCTCCATTTATCTTTTCTTTTATCCTCCGGTTAAATGCCGTACCGACAAGATACAATAAAGCCCGTATCCTTTAGAAGAATACGGGCCTTATTTTTCCAATAACAATACACTTACTTAATCAACGTAGTCGCGTTCCCAAAACCACTATTCATCTCAATCTTATCACACTCATTACTAAGTACGGTATAATCTTCTGAAATAATATAAGGCACAACTGGCGTATCGGAGCTATAATCATAAGTCACCACTACGATGGTATCCGATTCCATTTCCCAGTTAAATTTGTTGTAGCTGTTTCCCTCATTACTGGTTGCGAAGTCGAAGGCACCTTCAGCAGAAGATCCTGATCCGTCAGTATTAAAAGTTACGGTTTCGCTAGCAGCTCCATCAATAATCCAGGTTCCTATAATGTTTTCTGCAACCGTTACAGCAAGATCTGCCAGACAGCCCTGTTCCTCTTCTTCCATTCTATCGTCGTCATCTTTGCCACAACTGAACGTTAAAAGTGATAACATCAAAAAGAATGATTTCTTAGGAGGCACCCTTAGAGCATCTTGGGGAATTCGTAATTAGCCTGCGAAAGGCACTTATCACCCCTAATTTTAGAGCTGATCATAGAGATGATTTTCATCGTTAATAGCTTTACTATTAAATACGAAAGCATTGCAACATTTTCCGTTTTTCCTTGTTTAACTAACGAAGGAAACAATTAAACGTATGTCATTTTCCACAAAACGAAGTCATATGAAAAAATACCATCTATATAATCTATTCTTACTCCTCTTCTTGTCAACGACTTTGACCGCTCAAACGAAGAGGATGGATAACGCTCATACCTCACAGGAGTACACCGTTGAAAACAGAGAGCATACCAACTTGCCGATTCTACGCCAGGCAGATCGTCAAATTCGGGCCTATCAATATATGGAAGCTCTTTTGACTTTAGACAATGCGGTTGCTCAGAATCCAAATTCAGCAGAAGCGCTTTTATTACGAGCACGGGTGAAGAAATTGATGGGTATGGCAACCGAATCAAAAGATGATTTCAAATTGGCCTATCGGATAAACCCATATGTCGGAAACTTGTACGGATACCCTGTCAACAGTAGCGTGGTAACCTTGATGGAAATGGAGCCACAGCAAGCCGTTCAAAACCTTACGACCGATCAAAAACTCAACTACTATTATTACGCACTTGACAATATGGTTTTGGAGAAGGGAAACACTGCGGAAGAGATGAAACAGATAGACCGCGTCCTTCAACATATGGAGGTCGATGAGGAATCAGAGGCTAAAGATTTACTTGATACCATATTATTAAATTTCCCAGCCTCTGCCATTGCGCACGACTTAATGGGCACCATTTATTTTGGGCAAAACAACGTATTACTAGCTTTAGATGAATTTTCAAAAGCAGTCCTTATTGAACCGGAGTTCGCCATTGCCTGGTACAATCTCGCTCAGGTGGAACGTAGCTTTGGGCATATTGAAAAAGCAAAAACATATTTGGATAAAGCCATTTCGTTACAAGAAAATTTGACAAAGGCATATTTTGAAAGAGCAACGATCTCCAAGAAAATGGGCAACCATGAAGAAGCACTCGCAGACTACGAACAAATTATCAAACAGAATGGAAGTGGCTATATGGAGGCTTACGCTAACAGAGGTCTTACAAAGAAAACACTTGGCGACTACAACGGTGCCATGGTCGATATTGACAAAGCCATTGATGATTTCCCGAACCAACCTGCCTTATATAAAAACAGAGGGAATCTGCAATTGATTTTTGGTTTGCAACGAAAAGCAATTGACGATTACAGCAGAGCAATCGAACTGGATGCTGAATATGCTGAAGCTTATTTTAACCGGGCTATCGCTAACTTTCAATTGTATAATCGAGTTTCTGCTTGTGCTGATTTGGGGACGAGTAAATCCTTGGGCTATGAGAAGGCGGCTGAGATGGAGCGGTATTTTTGTGGGGAGTAGGGAGAGGGGGCATTAGTCCTGATTGAGAATGGTTGGTTTTTTTAATCAAAATTAAAATGTGAATTAAAACTAGCCCGACTGCGTCGGTGGGCGGGGCAAAACCTTCTAACCTGATTCTTGTGTATCAGGTTTTTAGCTGGCGCGGTGATGGTTGGCGGTGGAGACCTGATGAGTTCCTTTTTTCCTTATTTTAAGATCGCAATTAAGTTACTAGTATTAATTCCTTTCGGAAAACGATTATTAAAATCTAATCCTAATTTAGGGGTTAATTGAGAGGCGTGAACACCTCTTTCAATCAGTATTCTTTTTAACTCAGCAACATTAGATTGTTGAGTCTCCAAATACGCGTTGATTTCATATTTATCTTGCACCATCCCGCCCCCACTGCTCCATCATCCAAACCTGTCCCTCCTCCCCAGGATGCACCCCATCCTCTAACAATAATGCTTCATCCATTCCAGAAAAATCTACGATCTCTTTACCATCCTCTAAAGCATATCGTTTTAACTCCTTTTGATATTTCACCATTTTCTTAGTCAAGTTTAAGTCATCTACAAAATAAGTATCCAAAGAGTAATTTTCTCTGGTAATAATCGGAGTAGGAATTCCAACTATAGAAGCAATACCATGAAATTTTGCTTGTCTGGTCATCGCATGAATGTTTGCGATTACCTGGGAGATACTTAGGTTAAGCCAGAGGTCATTTGTCCCTCCCATTATAAAAAGATGACTTGGCTTATGCGCAAGGACATCTTCTGAAAACCTGGAGAGCATACCGGTAGTTGTATCACCAGAGATGCCGCTATTGATGATTTCCAAATTGTGTTTTTGATGGAGGAGCTTAGTCCATCTCTTCAACTTGTCAATGTTATACCCTTCGGTTAGGCTGTCTCCCAGCGTGACTAATTTTTTAATCTGCATTGTGTTTTTTGATCTTTTATCTTCTGTCATTCTCTCAAGCCATTTTGACATTTTCTACTTCCGTTGTTTCAAGAGAATATCTAAAACCATATATCGAAGCAGCTATTCCTCCAAAGACAGGAGCTAACAATGGCCCCACCAATGGAATATATAACAATAGTGTGACAACTAATCCTAATATAAAGGCTGCGCCTAAATGCTGTCGTATAATCGTCTGGCTTTGCTTGAGTTTAAAAGAAAACTGTTCGTTATAATTATCTAAAAAAGCATAGCCAATGAAATAAGCATATACAAAAAACATTGCTGTTGCGGTTAGTTCTTTGAAACCGAGAAGAGACAAAGCCAAACTAATCATCACTTGAACAGCGATCCCTTTTACAAAAGTCCATCCCATTAATTTAATCATTCGTATCTCTGCTTTATAAAATTCCTTAAAGGTTGGATTACTTTTTTCTTTAGTAAGAATAGACAGCGTTTTTATACAAAAATAAAAAATAATGACTTCGAGTAAAATCAACAATAGGTATTTAGTTCCTCCTGAAAACATGGTATGCTTACTACCTTCGTCTATAACATTGGGCATTGCGCTCATGTCTGTGGAGGTATTTGCGGGGGCTAGCTGTTCTATATTATCCCAGGATAAGTGCCCCCAAAGATCACCTAACAAATACCAGGAAAATAGAACGGAGATCATGATCATCATCATTCCGATCCATTTATATTCGAAGAAACCATTCCATAACTTATTTTCTTTTATGAAAAAAGGGGTTTCTATCATCACCTGGATCATGCTAAATACCTGCGGTAAAAAATCTTCAAAGTTGAATTTTTTAAACATCTGTTTCTTGTTTTGTCTAAGCAAAATAGTGCACATATCGCTCTGACGTACTGCGCTCGATAGAAAATATTAATTTTAATGTTACCCCATTCACAATCCATTATTTTAAAAATTCAGAAGGGCACATTTTTACGTCTCCAAAAAACACATCCACTACCTTCACATTTTGAGGAACATAGCGTATTTCATAACAGGCATTAACCAAGATATCATCATTTAGAACGTCTCTTATAAATTCAACTCTCCTCCCAGAAGCAAAATACTCTAAATATACAATATCTCTCCGGCCAACTTTTGAGACAACAACATCTTTTTTTATTTGATAAACATGAGCAATCCCTAGTACTCCATTTTCTTCCATCAACTCATTCCTCTCCTGCACTTTAACAAACAAGAAAGAAAGTCCTAAAAACACCACTAATAATACATGCCAATTCTTCAACATAAACATCTGTTAATTTAAAGAACAATTCATTTCTTCAGATTGAACAAAAGCAAACTACTACCCCTACTCTCACCTCAATGCCCCCGCGTTCGCTCCGGTAATTGCTCCTACATTTATCCATTCCCAAACCTCCCCACCACCCGCGAAACCACTACCATCGTCACCAAGCCGCTCACCATCGCCAAGGTCCGAAAAGGAAACAACACCACCCCATCCTCAATCATCGGATAATCAATCATAATCGGAATACCCAAGGTCGGCTCCCCACCACCAAAACGCAAAATAAAAGCAACTGCAAAACCAGAAATCGCCCCTACCGTATTCGCCTTAGGATCAAAAAGTGCACAAACCAGCGCCGGGAATAACAAACAATATACGAAGTCACTACAAAGAAACCAAAGCGCGTAAATACTACTTACTTTCAAAGCCAACAAAGTCGCCGCCATACCAATCAACCAGATACACTTTTGAATCACTTTACGTAAGTTTTCAGGACTAACATCCGGCTTAATAAGCGGTCGGTAAATATTCCAACCCGCCATCGAAGAAGCAGAAAGAATAGACGAATCTACAGAAGACATCACTGCGGCAGCAATGGCCCCAAGACCAATAGTTGCTACCCAGGGATTGGTCAAATAACGAACAACGTAAGGCAAAGTAGACGCTCCATCCGGAGGTGCGACGAGCCCCATCGCTTCCCAGTTTGCAACATCACCAATAACCCCAATCATAATGGCAGGAATAGCCATCAACAGACAAACAAATCCAGCAACAATAGATAACCACATCGCGGTCTTTTCATTTTTTGCGCTAAGCACCCGCTGAAAATAAACCTGCCAGGGAATGCCGCCAAAAGTTAGCAGCAATGCGTAATCCCACCAATTCCAATAATAGGAACCGAGGGCTTCTCTGCTTGGAATCAAGGTAGCCGCAGCGCCTTTCTTTTCCACGTAGGCTGCCCAAGCAGCTTCCATACCGCCCACATTCTGAAAGGCATATGGCAAAACGATCAATAAACCTATCGCTAACAATAACAATTGTAATACATCTGTTAGGGCAACAGCCCAGAGCCCACCAATCGCAGTATAAGCCACCGCGATAATTGCAGATAAAACGATAGAAGTGTCGGTATCTAAACCCAGTACGGTTCCGAAGGTAGTTCCTAATGCCGTGAGTATAGCGGCAGACCAAAAGATCTCTCCGGTCAGCGCCGGAATAAAAAATAGAGCCGCAGCTTTTTTGCCAAAACGATCCGCGATAGGATCGAGCATCGTGGTATATTTACGGCGGCGCATCGGACGGGCAAAGAAAATACCTCCGATGATGAGACTGAGTGCATATCCCCAGGGCGCTTGCACCCAGACCAGACCAGAGGAAGCGGTGTACTCTGCTGTTCCATTGATATAGCCACCACCCACCCAGGTGGCACTCATCGTAAAAACAGCAACAAAAAGCGGCATAGAACGACCTGCCAATAACCAATCGCTACCTTCATCCCCTTGCTTCTTTTTCGCAATATAACTTCCTATATAAAAGACAGCGGCATAAAAAATCATCATAGAAATGAAGCCGGGCCAGAAGACGTCACCGGCTGCTAAATAGTAGGTAGATAGAATCGCCAGAAGGAAAAATACCACGAAAAGAAAGTACCTGCTTCGGAGCAGTGACGGAAGACTTGTGTTTTGCATGCGTTGGTTGCTTTGCGGAAAGATACGTAAGAATCTTTGTGTTTACAGGATGATTTCCTTTTCTTTGAGCGGAGGCTTAATTGTGTTTAGGAAACTTAGACGATCAAAAGAAAAATCGCCTTTTTCACCGCTCAGAAGAACCAGCGCATTCAAAAACATTAACATCTCCTTTTGAACCTAAAACAAGAACTACTGCGTTAATACTATTAACTAAAAACAAACAACTTGTCCATACCACAACCAACCTTTGTCCAAAAATCATTAGCCTGGTCCGTCCACCTTTTCACCGCCACTGGTTTGTTGTCTGGTTTTATGGCCATCCTCGCCATCAATGAACACGACTGGCCACAAGCGATGCTCTGGCTTTTACTCTGTTTATTTATTGACGGAATAGATGGAACCTTCGCCCGAATTTTCAATGTAAAAGAAGTGTTGCCAAATGTAGATGGAAAAACCATCGACTATGTCATCGACTTTGCGACCTACGCTATTATCCCCGCCTACTTTTTTTACATGGCCGAACTCGTAGCAGATGTTTGGCGGCTCCCTTGCGTGGCGATTATATTGTTGGTTTCTGCATTATACTACGGCAAGGAAGGCATGGTTTCCGATGATAACTATTTCATTGGCTTTCCGGTGATGTGGAATATGGTGGTCTTTTTCATGGTCTTTATTTTCCCCCAAATCCCGATGCTACAAACTGCAATGGTCTTCTTTTTCGCGATCTTGCATTTCGTCCCCATCAAATTCGTATACCCTAGTCAGAACGCCCGCTTCTTCAAAACAACGATTGCTATGACCGCTCTCTTTTTTGTAATGGTCTTGTTGAGTATTTATTATTATCCAATCATTCCACTATGGGTAAAGGCGCTGGCTTATGGAACGGTTGTTTATTATGGAGGGATGGCGGTTTATATTACTTGGGGATTGAGGGAGTGAATATTACTTTAAATCACTACCGTAAACTCTTCGGGAATAATAACGATTATCTTTCTAACTTCATTTAATGGGTCTACGAACCGGGAGGATACTCTCCTTTGGACGTCCTAATGTACCAAATGCATAGCTATTGTTCCTCCTTTGATATGACATATCTCCAAACGATCTTTGGCTTGGGTATGCCATATCCTTAGATTTCGCTCAGCTCGCAGAAAAAACGTTGCGCCCTCGTTGTACTGTAGCCGTTACCCCCACACTATACCCCACAATACCCCTCAAATTCCCTCCCATCAATTTTCGACAAACGATCTAACCGAACCCTCTCCCCATTTTCCAAAAGAATAAACTCCTCCCCTTCTTTAGCAAAAACGTCTTTTAATATCGTCTCTGCTTCCAAGTCTTTTCCAGCTTCATTTTGATAATCAATTTTGATTTTTTGCTTACGCATAATGAGCAGCACCACCTCGTCGTAAAGATTGCAGTCTATCGGTTTATAATCAGTCTTTTCCTTTTTCATATCAACTTATTTTTAAAACACATTACAATGTAAAACTAATAATATTGAGTATTTCTTTTGGCAATAAACAATTCTTTCCTATCTTGGTTCTGACAATAGGTCTCTTATTGTCCAAAACATACTAAACGAAAACACCATGTTCAACTGGCGCGAAGTCCCTTTCGTACGTTTGTTGATGCCGCTGCTTCTTGGCATTGCAGTAGCCTTGTATGTCAATATTCCACTTCACTTTTTAAACATTGTAATTTTATTGTTTTTTATTGCCATTATCTTTTTGGCAAACCGTAAACTAGAAACCGGCATCAAAGACCTTTTCAGTATTTTGGTTCACCTCATCTTATTATTGGTGGGTTATCAACTGACCATTTATCAAAACGACTTTCATAAAGCGCAGCATTTCCGTCATTCTTTATCAAAAGAAAACACCATCATTGGCACGGTCACAAGCGTTAAAAGTTCCGGGCGTTTTTTGAATACAAACCTTGCGGTTGAACAAATTAAATCAGGAAACGATACTATTCTACACCGTTGCGGAAACATTATGTTATCCATTGATCAGGCAGAATTAAAGGAGGCGCCGGAATATGGAGATCGACTTATTGTTTCAGCATATATCAAAGAACTGGAAGGGCCTAAAAACCCCGCAGCTTTCGATTATCGCTTGTTTTTAAGAATGAAAGGAATTTATCATCAGGCTTTTGTGAAGGGAGAACGGTGGGCGAAAATCGAAACAGGTACTGGAAATCCACTCCTTGCCTGGACCGGAACGCTTAGAGCTGAACTACTAAAAACCCTCCGCCTTTATTTACCGACAGAAAACGAATATGCCGTTGGTGCCGCTATGCTCCTTGGCTTTCGAGATGGCATGAATGAGGAAATCAAAAATGCCTACGCAGGTACCGGTGCTACCCACGTTATGGCGGTCTCTGGTTTACATATCGGTTTGGTTTTTCTCGGTCTGGGTTTGTTATTGCGGTTGCTACTTTGGCGAAATAAATTCATGCGTTTTTTCAAACCTTGTATCATGCTCACCGGGATCTGGCTCTTTGCTTTGCTCTCCGGCGCTTCGCCATCAGCTATGCGGGCAGCCTTTATGTTCAGCCTCATTATTGTCTCACAATCCTTAAACCGGGAAGGAAGCATTTACAATACACTGGCTTCTTCTGCCTTTTGTTTGTTGATTTACAATCCTTTTTTATTGATGGAAGTGGGTTTTCAACTCTCCTATTTGGCGGTGACCGGCATTGTTTATTTCCAACCGAAAATTTATAAACTGTGGTTCATTGAAAATAAAATTGGCAACTATCTCTGGCAAATGGCAAGCGTGGGTTTGGCTGCTCAGTTGATTACTTTTCCTTTGAGCATTTTTTATTTCCATCAATTCCCCGTTTATTTCTGGCTCTCGGGTTTGATTGTCGTTCCAGCAGCGACTTTTATAATTGGACTTGGTGCTCTGCTTTTTCTAAGTCATTATTACCTTCCTTTCCTTAGTATTTTTGTTGGGAAAACATTGTGGTGGGTCATTACGCTAATGAACGGAATGATCTTTTTAATTCGAAAACTGCCTGCGGGTTTGATTGATGGCATTTGGATTGGCTTCGCTGTATTTATATTGTTATACCTCGTCATTTCCACTTCTGTTATAGCAATCAACAGTAAGCAATCCCGCTGGGCGATGTACGCTTTGGGCTTCTTCGTTTTGGCAATAGGCATTAGCTCCTTCACTGACATTCAACAGCAACAACAGACATCAGTCGTTTTCTATCACAGTCCTAAAAATACGCTGATTGATTTTATAGATGGGCAATCTGTTGTCACTTTTAAAAATGAATCGCTTTCGCAAAAAAAGAAAAACCGGGCAGCGGGAAATCACCAAGCTTCCATTGGCATTGATAACGTTGAAGAATTCTTGTTACAAACAGATACTACTTTTGAGAAAGGGCCATTAAAATACCAAAAGCCTTTTGTTCAGTTCCATGAACATCGTTTTGCTTTGATAGATCAACTCCCCTTCCAAAAACCAGAAGCCCCTATTGAGGTCGATTTTTTATTGCTTTATAACAATCCTCAACTCAAACTTTCTACGCTACTCGAATACTTCGATTTTGACACCTTAATAATTGGCAGTTCCAATACTAGGAAGCAGACCGAGCGATGGATAGACGACTGCAAAGCCTCAGGCAAAAACCATTACAGCATTTCTAAGTCAGGCGCTTTCATTTTCACCCCAAATCAAACCAAGCAATGAATAAAGTCATCCGTACCTTCTTCTTTTTTTCAAAGCGTGAGCGTATCGGTGTAGCTGTATTGCTGACTATTCTCTTTGGGTTCATCCTGGCTCCTCGTGTTTATTCCTTTTTCCAAACGGAAGAAATCGCTGACTTTTCCACATT
This sequence comes from Saprospiraceae bacterium, assembly GCA_047626155.1. Lineage (GTDB taxonomy): Bacteria > Bacteroidota > Bacteroidia > Chitinophagales > Saprospiraceae > CALGLS01. The sequence goes on from JBLHRR010000020.1 coordinate 24,807, forward strand.
TGACCAGGCGATTACTTTGCTTGATAAAAATAACGCTGGCACTAAAAGCTATAAAAATTCAAATCGAAATAACAATCAAAATACAAACGTGCCGATTGAAAACATCAGCCTCTTCCCCTTCGATCCAAACAACATTTCTAAAGACAGCATGCTTTTACTAGGCATTCCTCAAAAGACAGCCAACATCATTGCCAACTATAGAAATAAAGGTGGGCAGTTTTACAAACCCGAAAGCTTTAAAAAAATGTATACACTTTCTCCTGAGCTCTATCAAAAACTAAAACCCTACATAACCATAAAAGCAAATGGAAAATCCAAACCACAATTTGTCAAAAAATTTGACAAAAAAGAAAGTACGCCGAAAACAATAAAGCTATATTTATTCGACCCAAACCAGGCCACGCTCGAAGAGTTACAACAACTAGGGCTGAGCAAAAAAACGAGTACTACTTTGATAAAATTCAGAAGCAAAGGTGGGAAGTTTTACAAAAAAGAAGACCTCAAAAAAGTTTATGGCCTCTCCGAAAACCAATACCAACAACTTGAAACTTACATCAATATCCCTCAAAAACAATTTGCAGAAAACAATATTCCTACAAGTTATAATAAGCCCTCCGACAGAATAGCAAACTCCTCGGAAGTCAATCTTAAAAAGCCCATCAAAATCGACATCAACAAAGCTACCCCAGAAGACTGGCAAAGTCTATATGGTATCGGGCCCGCCTATGCGAAAAGGATTACCAACTTTCGCGCTAAGCTTGGCGGCTTTTCCAATATCAAACAGGTGGCGGAAACTTACGGCATTCCGGACAGTACCTTCCAGAAAATCAAAGCGTCACTACTACCCTCTCCCATCCTCCAAAAAATTCAGCTGAATTCCTGCGATGCAAAAGCCCTATCGGATCATCCTTATATTAAGTATCAGTTGGCCAATACCATCATTGCTTACAGAAAGCAGCATGGGCCCTATGAAAAAGTAGAAGATTTGATGGAGATTGGAAATTTAAGCGAGGAGGTTTTTAAAAGGATAAAACCTTATCTGACTGTTGAGTAGGTAGTTTACTCTTTTAGTGTATTTTTTAATCACAAAGGGCACTAAGATGCACAAAGTTCTTAGTTAATACTATTAAACTTTGTGCATCTTTGCGCCCTTTGTGGTTAGCTCTCTCTCTACTTCGTCGGCCCATTCCCGTTCTGGCTCATAGCCGGCGTCGTATATCGCTGCACAAACTCCTTCATTTCATCAACCATATCAGGCGATCCTATAACAACAGTTGCACGTTGATGCAGATCCGTCAATTCCACATCTAGGATTCGCTCCAGCTGGCAGGTAATCGCCTTACCTCCCGCTTGCTCAACAATGTAAGATAATGGGTTACATTCATACAACATCCGTAGTTTTCCCTGAGGATACTTCCGCGTATTTGGATAAAGGAAAATCCCACCATGGAAAAGGGTTCTATGAATATCAGAAACCATAGAACCAATATACCTCAAACGAAGATTAAGATCAGAACAGTAATCAATATACCGACGCATCTCTACATCGAACTTCAAATAGTATCCTTGGTTTACAGAATAGTACTGACCTCTATTTGGAATTTTTATATCTCTATGCGATAAGCAAAATTCTCCGATAGACGGATCAAGCGTAAAAGCATTCACCCCTCTTCCTGTCGAGTAGACCAAAATGGTAGAAGTTCCATAAATCACATATCCGGCCGCAACGAGTTCTGTCCCTTTTTGGAGGAAATCGTTAATATCACAAGGTTCCTTTGGATTACTTTTCCGGCGGTAGATTCCGAAGATGGTACCGACACTTACATTTACATCAATATTGGAAGAACCATCCAATGGATCAAAAACAACAACATACTTTGCGCTTTTGGAAGAAACGCTCTGAATAGGGATAAAATCCTCATTTTCTTCTGAGGCAATTCCGCAGCATTCTCCGCTGTTCTTGAGGCAGTCAATAAGTTTCTCATTGGCATACATGTCCAGTTTCTGAACGGTATCCCCTGTTGAGTTCTCGACGCCTTCTACTCCAAGTATATTGACAAGTCCGGCTTTGTTGACTTCTCTGTTAACAATCTTGGCCGCAACTCCAATATCTCTAAGCAATCCGGTCAATTCACCAGATGCGTAGGAAAAATCTTTTTGCCGATGGATAATAAACTCATCTAATGTGATAATTCGATTCATGTTTTGAGTGGTTGGTTGAAAATGGTTTAGGCCTTTGGTACGGCCGGTTCACTATTAAAAATGGTGGAACAAAGGTATTATTTTTTTTTGTAGCAATAAGGTATAAATAGGAATACTAACCTTTACGGAGAGGGAAGCGCTTTGTTTTATCCCTTCTTTGACAGAATGACGTGATTCCTCAAATTGAATTTCAAAAGGACTGTAGTGCATTAGCAAGAGTGTTGAAAATTTTATTGAGACTGTAAAACACGGAATTCATCAAAAAATCTTTTGTTATGCTTGTTCAAACTTTTCCTACCTTCACCAAACAATTTCCACTAAAAACGGTTATTCTTTTTTGCTCTTTACACAACAAAAAATTAACTTTTAGACCGCTGAAATCTTTTAGTTAAAGCTAAACGACTACAAGGAGAATGCTTTAGTTAAAGGATTGAGTGTATCGTATTCTAAAGTAATCCGCCCGCCTGTCTGCGACATTCGGACTGGTTCCGGTCAAGCATGTTATTTTTTTTGTAATAATACTTTTCAACCAATCAACAGCCATCCTCTTTTGAAAGATCTTTTACACATCAATAAATATTTCATAAAATATCGCTGGCACCTGTTGCTGGGTATCTTCTTTGTATTCGTCTCGAACGCTTTCAGTGTTTTACAACCACAGATTGTCCGCCAAGCTTTAGATATGGTGGTAGAGAATATCAATCTCTACCAAATGTTCAATGGTTTCGAAAGCCAGGGCATATTATACAGAGAGCTGGGGAAGGTCTTATTGTTCTTTGGCTTGCTGGTTATCGCACTTGCTCTGATGATGGGCGTTTTCATGTATTTCATGCGGCAGACCATTGTTGTAATGTCCCGATTAATTGAGTATGATTTACGAAAGGAAATTTTTGCTCATTACGAAAAGCTGGATCGCTCTTTTTATAAAAGAAATAATACTGGCGATCTGATGTCTCGAATAACAGAAGACGTTTCAAAGGTAAGAATGTACGTCGGTCCGGGTGTCTTGTATGCCATCAACCTCGTGTCTTTGTTTATCATGGTCATCTCTTCTATGATTGCAGTGAGCCCTACCCTAACAATGTACACGCTGATTCCCCTACCTATTCTGTCTGTCTCCATATATTACGTTAGTACCTTAATTAATAGAAAGAGTACTATTATTCAAACCCAACTGGCCAGATTAAATAGTATCGCACAGGAGGTTTTTTCCGGAATCCGGGTTGTAAAATCCTATGTGCAGGAAGAACCAACCAGTAAGCATTTTGATAAAGAAGCCAACCACTATAAAGACGCCTCCATGGGGCTGGCCAAAGTAAATGCTATGTTTTATCCAGTGATGTTATTGCTCATCGGAGCCAGTAACATTATTGTTGTATATGTCGGTGGCTTACAAGTTATTAGTGGTGCCATCACCGCTGGAAACATCGCGGAATTTGTGCTGTATGTTAATATGCTGACTTGGCCAGTGACGGCCATTGGCTGGATCGCCTCTATCGTTCAGCAAGCGGAAGCCTCTCAAAAACGGATTAATGAGTTCCTAGGAACAGAACCTAAAATTACCAATCCTGTTGAAGAAGAGACCGAGCAATCACTGGAGGGAGACATCCGCTTTGACGATGTTTCTTTCACCTATCCGGACACTGGCATCAAAGCACTTAAAAATATTTCCTTTCATTTAAAATCCGGACAGAAAATGGCCATCATTGGTCGAACCGGTTCTGGAAAGACAACAATTGCAGATTTGCTTGTGCGCCTTTATGATGTAAGCGATGGAAAAATTTTGATTGATGATCAGAATATCAAAGCCCTGAATCTATCTAACCTTCGAAGTAAGGTTGGCTATGTGCCTCAGGATGTTTTTCTTTTTTCAGATACCGTTTCCGGAAATATAAAATTCGGCAACAAAGCAGCCTCTCAGGAAGAGGTAGAACAACATGCCCGCCACGCAGCTGTGTATGAAGACATCAAGGGCCTACCTATGGGCTTTAAAACAACCGTTGGGGAACGAGGCGTTACTTTATCTGGTGGACAAAAACAACGTGTTTCCATTGCCCGGGCTTTCATTAAACAGCCCGACATAGTCTTGTTGGACGACTGTCTTTCCGCAGTGGATACCAATACTGAACAGAAGATTCTAGGCTATCTCAACAATGCGTTAGCAAATACTACTTCTATTATTATTACCCACCGAATTTATGGCCTATTGGATTTTGACCAGATTATCGTTCTCGATGATGGAGAAATGATTGAGCAGGGCACCCACGAATCTCTGCTCCAACAAAAGGGCTATTATTCTGAATTATTTGAGTTACAACAAAGAGAAAAGGAAGAGGAGGCTTGATTTTGTCCAAATTTATTCCTGTTTCTTTATGATATTGTAAACAAATAAGTACATTTGTACAGCACAACAGGATAAATTATTTTTTCATCAAATTTTTTAAACGTGGATTACGATAATAATTCTAGAAGATTCGAGAGCGTTTTTTCCAAGAAAGTTAGAGCTGGGAAGAGAAGAACTTACTTCTTTGATGTCAGACAAACTAAAGGAGAGGACTACTACCTCACCCTTACTGAAAGTACCAAAAAGTTTGAAACGGATTCTTACGAACGCCATAAAATCTTTTTGTATAAAGAAGACTTTAATCGTTTCTTAGATGGCTTAACAGAGGCTATTGACTATGTGAAGACTGAATTGCTTCCTGATTACGATTACGATGAATTTACTAAAAGACACATAGAGTGGGAAGCTCAACGTGCATTGGAAGATGCCGAAGCTGCTAAAGCGGCAGAAGGAGGAGCAAGCACTGAGGAGACAACGACTACCGAAACAGAAGAATCAGACACCGAAGACATCACTGGTGATATTGACGTTACTAAGGATGATGACATGAGCTGGTAGTTTCTAGCGAAACAAAACAAATCGAAAAAAAGCGACCATTTTAAAATGGTCGCTTTTTTTTATGAAAAAGGGTCTCTTAATTCCATCAAAAAACCCTTGCTGAAAAAACAACAAGGGTTGTACAAATATCTATGAGAATCTCTAAACTAAATTTTTAATAAATAAGTATTACACAAAAAATAATTTCCCAACATACTCAAATATCTTTTTCGTTATTTATTTTTCTTCTTGAAACGGCACCATTAACTTGAGTCATGACCCGATAAAACCAATGCATGCTTCAATCCTTTTTACCAGACAAACAAATGGCCTTTGCTGGATAACAATTAACCAATCATAACCAGACCCCAACTTAATTTAAGTGAAATGATACTTTCGGGCGAACGCCTTGAGTAGCGCTGCAAAAGCATCATGGGAGTGAATTATCGGTTAATGGAATGTTTCCAAACACTTAACAAATATACAGGATGTAAACTAGCTCCTTATACCTCGTATAGGGTATTTTTTATAAATAAAAAAACCCCAATTGGCCAGAAGTTGCGACTCTTGGCCAATTGGGGTTTGACTCCTCCGTGGTCATTTTATCTCAATATCGTCACATCTCCCTTATACCCTTCTCCCTTTCCTATATCAAGGCGAATAACAAAGTAGTAAGTTCCTGCCGGAAGATCTTTTCCTCCCCCGGTTGCTGTTCCTGTCCAGTCGTTATTATAAGGTTTAGCTTGGTAAACGATATCTCCCCATCTGTTGAAAACGATGAATTCGTTATCAGGGTAAAGCTCTGGATTTAATTTTATTTCAGGAATAATAAACTCGTCATTCAGTCCGTCACCGTTTGGCGTAATTCCATTTGGAATGGTGGTGATGGTATCCAATGGTTCTGATATATTCAGGATTACTGCAGTAGTATCACATTGATCCGGGCAATTTTCGTTGCACAGCGCATAGTCAAAAGAAGTACTTCCAAAGTATCCTTCTAGGAAACTAAAATCGAGCAATCCTGTACCTGCGTCACTTAACAAACCTGCATCCGGAGTGTTCACCAACTCGAGTGTCCAGCCGGAAACCGCTGAAGTGTCGTCATTTTCCAACACATCAATTACATGATCAGTAATATAGCCTGACAAGTCAAATTCATCTTCTATAGCATCTGGCATTCCTTCTACATAAACCTCAATAGATTCACTATCATAATCCGGACATTCTACAGTAGATAAAGTCCAGGTAAAGGCATGTAGACCCGGTTCTAAATCGAAGACCATTGTCGTATCTGTCATTGGGTTCTCAAAGAAATCAACTGGATTATTAGAAGTCCAAACACCAGAGGAAGCCAGTGGTAAGTTTGCTGTTATCAAAAGTTCTGTTCCGCAAATTGTAGCATCAGAAAGTTCAGGAGCCGAAGTTTCCAGCGCTATACCTCCATCGATCAAGACAAAATCTTCCGCTGTACAGCCATTGACGTTGTTGGTTACAAAAATATAATACTCTCCTCCTACATCAACAATTGGCATCAACGTTCCTTCATTACCATCCATGAGAATATTTCCATTTGATGTTGTCCAAAAGTAAGAGATGGTGTCTCCTATAGTCGTGCCTGTTCCATTTAGGGGAACAGGATCTCCACACTCAATCGTGACCGGGTCACCAGCTTCAGCAATCGGGGGTGCAGTGTTGGCCACCACAAAAATTGAACTCAAAGCTATACAGCCATTAGTCGTATCTTGTATCAGCAATCCATAGTTCGCAGAAACATCCACCGTAATCGCAGTTGTTCCATTTCCACTTACAATATTTCCAAGAGCAGAATTCCAGGTATAGATATAATCTGGACCCGTTGAAGAAGCCGATCCATCAATGCCTACTTCTGTTTCTATGCAGGTGATAATCGGAGCAGGACCAAAGTTTACGTCAGGAGTAAGCGTGTCGCAAAACACCTCTACCGTAGCGATACTGGTGCAGCCATCAGCTGTATTGGTTACCTGCAAAGTATAGACTCCGCAATCGTCAACGGTAGGTGTTAGCGTAGTTTCTTCATCAAAGATATTTCCATTTGTTGTTGTCCAAAGGTATTCATAATTGGTTCCTTGAACCGTATTCGTCCCATCTAACTGAGCGGCAAAGAGATCACAAGATAAGGTCAATTCATCTCCAGCGTCTACTGACGGTGGCAATTCAGATTCAGAAACAACAACTATCGAAGTATCTGAACAGGTGTTGACATCGTCGGTAACAATCAAAAAATAAGTACCGGGATCAGTTATCGTTGGCATCAGCGTGGTCGGGTTCAGAATATCTCCACCATCGTCTGTCGTCCAGTTGTAAGAAAAATCACTTCCGGAAGAAGAATCCGTTCCATCTAAAGTGATTTGCATAACCAAACAAGTCAGGGTCGTATCTTCTCCCGCAACGGCCATTGGCAAAGCACTGTCCTGAATGATGTTGACCGTGCTTGAATTGGAACAGCCAGTCTCTCCATCGAAAATGACAAGTTCATATACACCTGGCATATCAATTAATGGAGTCTGCGTATTATCGCCATTTAAGATATTCCCATCAAGAGTCGTCCAGCTATATTCCACGTTATCACCTTGAGCAGAGTTCGTTCCATTCAAGTTAATCATGGATTGAAAACAATTCAATTCATCATTCATTCCTGCATCAGCAGCAGGTAAACTAGAGTTATCAAGAACAACAACCTCCGCTGTATCAGCACAATTGCTAAATATATTGGTCGCTACTAAATAATAAGTTCCGGCCTGATCTATATCCGGACTTAGCGTCAAAGGACTAGTAACGAAATTTCCATCATTGGTATACCACTCATAAAACGAATCACTATCATCGGGATCAATAGAACCATCCAATTCTATCAGTGCATTGTTATAACAGTTTAGAACCGTATCAACTCCGGCATCAGCAATAGCTACTGCAAAGTTTCCTGCCACTTCAAACGTATCCAAAATGATTTGCGACACCAATGAATTATCGGTCATGGTTACATAGTAAATACCCTCTTCCAGGTTTGAAATATCCTCCGTATCGGCAAAAAACATATTAGGCCCGTCCCATAGATATTCATAAGGTGGCGTTCCTCCTGTATAGTCAATATCAATAGATCCTTGGTCGACACTTGCACAATTTATATTTGAGATGGTTTCATTAGCTAGTTCAATGGCTTCAATGACCGTAATCATTCCGTTGATTGGGTTACAAATTCCTATATCCATCCCATCCGAGTTGGCAGATATGACTTCAATATTAATTGGTGCTCCCTCAAAACTAAATGGAGAGGACTCCCCTACTTCTCCAACCACCGTAAAACAAACTTCATAAAGTTCGGTACCGTCCGGAACAGATTCCCAAGGATAAATACCGTTTGCAGGATCACTAATTTGACTGGCGTTCCAGGATATGGGCATTTGGCCGGAAGGCAAAGCGTTCGCGCCAAAATTAACCGGATCAGGCATACCCAGAAGAACGTTATGATAAGCATACTGAATGACCGCAGTATCCCAAACCATGGAAAACTGGATAGCCACCAAGCTATCAAAACCGGTGCAAGTAACCGCTACACAATAAAGTTGTCCGGGTGCCGCAGAAGCAGAACCTGCCGTCAAAGAAAAGCCTCCAGTTAACGTTTGTGGAAGTATTGTTGGAATTGGAGTTGGATCTGTACAATCCGAAACCGTTGCATTAGCTGTAGCTGAAAAACAACATAGCAGGCAAGCGATAAGAAAAAGCGATAAGCTATTCAGTAAGTTCATGGAATGATTATTTACGTGTGTTACCTCTAAGTAGAAAATCAAAAAATTAACCGGGAGGAGATTATAATTATTACGAACAGGAAATTTGTGGGCGCCTGTAAATGCTCAACCCACCTTTCCTGTAATGCTTAATTACCAAAAGAGTAAGACAAATTAATTTCATGGGTACTTCCGGCAAATGGGCCATAGGAGCTGAAGGAGTAATCAAAGCCGTAGCCCAATTTGAAGTTACTGTCAAACCCAGCATTTTCACCAAGCAAAAGACCGGTCTCCAAATGAACGGTGCCTCCGGTAGAAGCTCCTGCTCCTAACCAAAGATTACCTTCCATTTGATAGCGCAGATTAAAATCAACATTGACGGGAGCATTGGGGGCGTACTTTATCCAAGCGGAAGGTTGAATGTAGCCGTCTCCTATGTATTTATATAGCCCGATTTGGCCATAGACGTGTTGTACTCTCTTTGTGTGAAACTCTCCCGCTTCATCCTTAAACTCTAAGTCCAGCCCCATTACCTGCGGAATAGAAATACCAGTATAGAAATGACTTTCATCAAGGAATCCTCCACCATCTAAAAATTTGTAGAAATAAACGCCTAATCCAACATCAGGGTAGATCTGGCTCTGATCGTCCATTCCTAAAACATCACCAGGTTCGCGCAATCTAATTTCTTGGACATCTACTCGGTATTGGACCATACCAGCACTCAATCCTATTGACAATCCGCTATAAGTCGGATCATCTGTAATGATACCGGCAAACCGACCATATACACCGGTCATTCCGGTTGGGCCTGTTTTATCATTCAATAAATATCCTCCAGCAACCATAGCAAAGGAACCTAATTCAGAAAAGATGTACTCTCCCCGAATGGTTTGGGTACGTGGCCCTGAAGCCAAATCCGTCCATTGTCGACGATAGGAAGCGCCAAAAGAGATATTGTGTTCATTAGTCAAAAAATCATGACTAAAAGAGGCTGGGTTGATAAGGCTAGTGTTTTCGCGATATTGAGTAAATAGCGGCAACTGCTGAGCATCGGCTACAAAGGAAGAACATATGACACCTAAAATTAGTAGTATCAATTTTTTCATGGGATGTGGTTTGTGGTTAAAGTTGTAAAATTATTGCAGATACAGACTGATTACACATTGAAAAAGACTACGATGGATAAAAACGTAGCAAATTTAGTTAAAGAATAAATCCGCGAATAAAACGCTCGTCTAAGATTGATCAATCTTAGACGGGAGACGTAGGGTACAATAAGCCATTGACAAGCAAAGACTTATCAATAGTTATTAATCGGATTAATTTTTAAAACGGTATTCTTTAAGGAGGGCAATCAGGGCTGTCTGCTAAACAACCTAACAAAGGTAAGCCAAATGTTTAAAAAACTGTATAACCCATTTGGTATAAATTATTACTTAGTTTAAATTTCATACATGATTAAAACCCCTTTATTAGTCACTTGTGCGCATTAATTAACAATAAGAGGAGATATTCAGGATCAAATCAAAAAAACCTTCCGCTAGGAATTAACCAGCGGAAGGTTGAAAAAAGATTTAAGTATCGTGCCCAGACCTGCAAATGGCCGGACACAGATTCAATATATAAGTATGAGTTTCCAAAAGAAGCATACCTTCCGATGCACAGTTAATACTGCGTCAAATGATAATCGGATAGTAATGGTTTTAAGTAAAGTTGGTGTTTGAAAAAGGAGAACCTTGACGGGATGTACTCTAAGTATTCTCAAGATTATAGCATAAAGGTAAGGATTTTTGCTGCCTTTTTCATACCATGATGAAGGTACTTTTTGGGTTAGTAAAATAGTAATTCGTTAAATAGTTAATTGGTGCGCTCAATACGCAAGACTCTGGAGAAGTCGACCCCACGTTCACCCCAAGTAGCAACTCGGGACTCGAAAAAAGAAAAAAGCAGTACCAGCGATCTCCGCCAGTACTGCTGCTATTAATCCAATAATTGATTAAATTTTAGTCTCTCATAGTATATTAGACTTTACTCCAAAATAGTTTGTATGTCCTCAAATGTTAATTCTCGCCAGCACTTCTCATCCCTTCCGCTTTGCGGTTAAATCACTTGACTGTTCACTGAACAGTCACCCTTTGGGATCGCTCTTTGATGTTCGCCCGTAGCTAAGGCTACGAACTCAAAAAAGAGCTTCGTTCTGACAAAAATTATCTATTTGATTTCTATACAAAATATTTCAGCATAAAGTCTATTCTTCCAAAGAAGGAAGTTTTTTAATTATCTGTGTATCTGCAAATAACCGGATCGCTGTTCTCCCGTCCCCGTATCGAAGAGGTAGAAATAGGTACCATCTGGTAAATCAACACCACCAAGGTTGAAAGTACCGCTCCAGTTATTTTGATAATTCTTAGTATTATAAACCTGATTCCCCCATCTATTGAAAATAGACAGTGTATGATTCGGGAAGTTCTGTAGTCCATTAATGGTGAAATACTGATTAACGGCATCCCCATTTGGAGAGAAACCGGAGACGAAGCTCAATTCACCCGGAATCGTATCACAAGGCACAAAGAAGAAAACTTCTGTGGTATCACAACCAATGTCATTACAAATAGCATAGGTCATTTTGTCCGGAGTATCCGAATCACAATAATCTACATTTGGTACATAATCGATTACTCCATTTTGATTGACAATGAGTTCTCCAAAATCTGGAAGTGTAATAACAAATATGATATCCTCCGCTCCTCTCATATTATCGTTCGCCGTTAAGTCGTAACTGATAGGCGTATTGATTGTCATGTAAATCGAATCTTGATTGGCGTCAGGAAGGTCCGCATTGTCTACCACACTGACATAAACAAGTGTTGTATCACAGAAGCCCATGTCATCGCATATTAGAATGCAGGCCGTATCCAATCCTATTTCCACCCCTTCAATCGCTAGGCAATATGCTCCTGTTAGCAGAGTAAAGATCGCAATCTCTCCTGCAGGCATATTGCAGAAACTCATACTTATTGGTATCCCAGGCAATTCACTGGCATCGAAACAGATGGTGTCCGTCTGGGTTACTTCCGTAAATTCTATCCAAATTTCTGTACTGATACAAGCCGCTTGTACCGTTGCTGTATCTGAGCAGTTATTGATCAGGTCATTCACGATGATTTCATGATTTCCTGCAGGTAATAAAATTGAAATATTGGTAACGGATGCTTCCGCAATCATATCGATGGTCGTTGGTGTAGAAGTTGGGATATGCGTAATTTGCATTGCGCCATAAGCCTGTCCAGTATCTGCACCGCGAATAAGATCGTTGGCGGCATCATTCGTCCAGTTACCCGTAGGGTTCCATACATTCATCGAATCTACTAATTCATCAACATCTGCGAAAGTACTTGTAAAAGATATTCCATCTACTATCCAGCTACCCAATTGGTAGGGTCCAAGGATACCTCCTCCGACTAGTAAGCCGTATGGATAGGTTGGCAATTCCATTGATCCGCAGACCACCGTTGTACCAGCGTAAGCCGTTCCGTTTTGGAATATTTCGTATTCTGAAGAATTTGTAGATGTAATGTTCAAACAAAGCTCTGCTGACAGGTTGCAATCCGCAATATTGAGGTTTTGAACCGCAGCTCCTATTAAGTCACAATTATCTGCAGGTGGTGGACAGATTACATTCACCATAGCGGTATCAACACATCCACTTGCAATTTCCAACACTGTTATTACATGCATACCCGTATCGATTTGTATAGAAATACCATTTGGTTGAATTTGCGGTGTAACAGCTGTATCAAAGTTGGCTCCTGAATTTACGTTAGTAATTACTAATGGTCCTAAGTTATTGATATCCCCTTCTCCAATAATTAGCAATCCTGAAAGTACCCAGTTACCCGAAGGCACCCAAACGTTCATCGAGTCTACTAATTCCATTGTATTACCAAAGGTAACTCCACCACCATAATTGACGCCACTAACCACCCATTCGTCTAATATATAATTTCCATCTAAGTTGAATCCAATGGTAAAGTAGCTAGGTAACGTATCAAAGTCACAACCTATAAAGGGTCCACCGAAAATCATCCCATTATCTCTGATTTCATAATCTGCGGGGTTATTTGGATCAACCCCTAGACAGAAGTCTGCCAGGGCAGAACAATCAGCAGCCATTACGTTTGCATCTGCGATGAAATCAGGACAAGTAGTACAAGACACCGTTACAAACGCAGTATCTAGGCAACCATTGATTACATCATTAAATATCACCTCGTGATAGCCAGTGTCCAACGGCATAGAAGCATTCGTCAAACATGCACCGAAAGCACCTGCATAAGCTACTCCATTATCTGTAATTGTATAATTTGTAATATCTGTAGACAGAATTTGTGTACAGAAATTAACAGTGCTACTACAACTTGTAGCATCTAGTGCTACTGGTGCTGTAAATAAATCCGTACAACAACTGACGCTCACACTCAAGGTATCAAAACAATTCAAGAAAATATCTTCGAGCACCACCTCATGCTGGCCATTGAGCAATTCGATTTCAATTCCATTTCCATTCGGGTTGATGTTCATCGACGCCATTAGCGTAACAGGATTCGGTACTGCGTTTACTACAATTCCACTGAATACATCTGAAGGACTGCCACCAAGTATAGAACTGATAGGCGCATCAAGTATCCAAGCACCGGTAGGGTTCCAGGTATTCATTGAGTCAACCAGAGCTTGCATACTGATTACCGTTCCGCCATAAATTACTCCATTAACCATCCAGTCCGTAATGATGTAGGGGCCTGTAAGACCGCCCCCTGGTAAAGTGGAATAATTAAAGGCATAACTAGTATCAAAATCACAATCCAGTGTTGGTCCGGTATAAAGCGTTCCATTATCATAAATTCTATAATTCCCAATAGAGACTAAAGGCACACCCAGACAAACTTTTGCGGTGTCGCCACATGCTGCTAAAGGCACTATCAAATCAGTCTCTGCCATAATACCAGAACAGTCCGGTGTTATATTAAAGACAATGATCGTGGTATCACAAATTGCATTAATATCGCAAAGAACTACGCAGGCCGTATCTGGACCGATGTATCCTGCGTTCGGAAAGTAGCCCACACATTCACTCGGTGAGTTTATCGCCATTGATCCGTTTACTGGATCTCCACAACTAGCCGTGGTAGAAACTGCGCCACTCAATTGTGTGATGTCCATACATATATTCGGCAAAGCAGCATCTACTACAGAAGTGATGTATATGGTATCAAGTGTTGGCAATGCGTTGACCGTAAATACAAATACAGTAGTATCACAAAGGCCATTCATATCACAAACAACCACACAAGCAGTATCTGGCCCTGAGTACCCCACGTTAGGAATATAATCAACACATTCATCACCCGGTGTAATCACTAATGTACCATTAGCTGGATCACCACAAGAAGCAACGGTGTTTACCGGAGCAATCAATTCAGAAATATCTGCACATAAATTCAGAATAGAAACACCCTGGATTGTAGTGGCAAATATTGTATCTGTTACCGTTGTAGGTAAAGGGTTTACGGTAAAGACCAGGAAGGTAGTATCGCAAAGGCCATTCACATCACAAACTAAAACACAGGCCGTATCCTGTCCTGTAAAATTCATGTCAGGAACATAATCTACACAAACATCTGGAGTCGTAACAATTAACATTCCGTTGACTGGGTCGCCGCAGGAAGAAACAGAAGCTACTGCTCCACTCAGTTCGTTGGTCAACATACAGAGGTCCATCAAGGGTACACCTTCTATTGTAGTAAAATTAAGGGTGCTGGTCGTTGGTGGTACGCCCTGATAAACCGTCAATGTAAAACCATCATGGTCATCGTCATCATTCGGATTATCTGGATTATTATTTATTTCATTATCAATATTCAAATCATTGGTACCGTCAAAATCAGTAACGGAATCGTCATCAGTTGGAGGCAAATTGAAATCGTCAGTATCATTATCGTATCCTGTTATTTCAAAGAAGTTGTTTAAAGTCGTGTTTGCGTAAGCACAGTCAACAACTAAGTCTAAATAAACGACTACAAAGTCGCCAGAGCCAATAAGGTCAATACTATCGGTTGGTAAACCACTCACCAATTCCCAATCGCTATTATTAGGCAGTGTCGGATCAAAGGCTAATCCCGTTGGGAGGAAATCGGTGATGACTACGTCAAAAGCAGCCATGTTCCCTTGATTGTACAATTCCATTGCGAAGGTTACCGTATCGCAGGGGCTCACATTGTTAGGTGGGCCATTTACCAGAAGAGCTAAGTCGAAAACTTGATTAACAAAGATGGTTTCCGAGTCATGATCATCATCATCATTTGGATTATCTGGATTATTGTTGGTCTCATTGTCTATAACTAAATCGTTGAAAACATTACCATCCGTTACAGAATCATTATCAGAAGGGTCTGCATTACCATTGTCGGTATCATCGTCGTAAGCTGTTATTTCTATAAAGTTAGAAATAGCCCCTCCCGTATAAAATTCATCCACCACTAAATTGAGCGAGATCGAAACAGAATCGCCAGCAGTTATAGGGCCGTTAATTGTCGTCGTTAAAGTATTAGTAGAAGGCGTCCAAATTCCATTTCCATTTATATTGTTATCAAATATAACTCCTGGAGACAAGAAGGTCAACAATTCGATGTCATAAGCAGGATAGGTTCCTTGATTGTATACCCAAACAGTATGGGCTACAGTATCTCCAGGGTTTGCAGGACTATTGTTATCCAAAACCATTTTCATAGCCAAATCAAATACACAATTTTCAACAGTAATCGTCAGACTGTCTATAGCAGAGCAACCTGCAACCGTAGTAGCGTTTGCTCTAATATAATATTCTGTAGTAACGGAAGGAAAAACAACAGGGCTAGTCAGCACATTGCTTTCTGCATCGGCATCTGCAAGAGTTGGATAGTAATTTAAAGTAGCCGGTTGTCCTGTAATTTCTACGACCCAAGCCGCTAAAGACGTTGTATCTCCATTACATATCGTCAAATCACTAGTGATTAAATTGAGGTCAGGGTTTATGGTTACCTGAATACTATCAATATCAAAGCAAGTTACATCGTTTGTATTTTTCCGCACATAATAGGTGGTCGTTACTAGCGGCGTTTGCGACTCTCCCAAGAATGCTTGTTCGAGGTTCGCATCATTTAAAGAAGCAAAGTAATAGCAAATCCCGGTGAACTCAGTCAGCGGTTCTGCATCATAAACCATTTCTTTTAAGCCTACTGTTGTGCCCTGACAAATAACCGTATCGATACTTACCAGCTCAGGAGTTATACAAGGTGGGAAAAAACCAGCATCCATTTCATGAATTAATTGTCCGGAATTACCTGTAGTAAAAGCCATATGTGGATAACCATCCACCGCAGCATTCAGCCCTGATGGAATGGAAATATCAGAATCATTTTTTTCTGAGTTGGCACCAAATCCCACGTCAAGCATAGTTAGATCCAGTGAGTCATTTAGCAAATTAGTAGCCGTATTAAAGGCTCCGTTTTTACCGATGGCAATAAGATAATCTGTTTGCGGCTCCAATGTGTCAGAAAAGGAATAGAGTCCATTTATGTCTGTAGTATCCAGCCACAATAAATTTCCAGCAGCATCAAATAAAGAAACCTGTACTCCTTCCAAACCAATTTCAGCTGGTCCTTGAACGCCATCTTGATCTTCATCTCTCCAAAGGTAACTCAGCAATTCGATTGGCGGAGCATCACAAAGCAACTCCACATCTCCTACTCCTCCACCTTTAGCAGCATTACCATTTCCTCCAGGGAAGGAAACCGTTTGATATAATTGATAGCCATCAGTGGTGTTAGAAATACCTGTCATTAAATTAAAACGACGCACTCCTCCTGAGTTGAAATTCACAGGATTGATAACCGAAGCCATTACTTCATTTGTTCCTCGCAAAAGGGACAAAGCACCAAGACTTATTTCGCTATGGTCTGATCCAAGAGAATCACCACAGAAAAATTCACCGCCACCAATACCCTGGCCATTAAGACCACAGCCTCCGCCATCAGGGATGATTCCATTATTTTCTAAGGAATAGTTGGTTCCATTAAAATATCCGCGAAGGATGTCACCACCATTTACGATGCTCTCAGAATTTGCACCCGTATTATCCTGCATAAAAGTAAACTTCTGAAAGGCATATCGATCTGCAAAACCCAAAACAATGGTATTATCTGAATCAAATTCAATATCTGTCAACATGGGTGTAGGACGGCAGCTGATATTCACATCGTCATAAGTATCTATCCATGGATTCCATGTAGTACAAGTGTTATCTAATGCACCTCCTTTAGTATAATCTAACGGAAAAGAAGAAACCGCATCAGACCAAAGTCCTGTACTGAAATCATAAACCACCACTTTGGCCGAAAGGTCAGCAATGGTACCGCCATTTTCAGCGGTACAAACCATTCCGATATATAACTTATCTCTTCGATACTCTAAAGCGAAAGGACGACTCACTCCATTGGTACAATTCACTGTTGGAATGGCCGGTAAGGTACTTACGTCTGAAATCGTTGGCAGCGTTCCGTTTTGATTATAATTTGTGAGATTAACAGCAACAATAGACCTTTCAAAAAGATTAACAGCAAACAAGGTGTTGCCGTCATCTGTGATTTCAATATCTCCTAAACCCATTTTCCCTGACGCATCAAACATCAGCGAATCGGAAGCAGCGTTTTCCCAATCACCATCAAGGGTTCTAACTGGTTCCGTTCCTAAGTTAACACCAAGTCCCGCTAGGTTCGCAAAGGTAGAAACGATTGGCGCTGAGCCAGAATAATCAATTCTATAAATTCCTCCGATTCCGGCAGGGCCTACACCTACATGCCGTTTCATGACTGCGCTATAGAAAGCTTGTTGATTGTAACCATTATAAGCAGCACCCCAAACGGCTCCTACTTCAGACATAATAGCGTCGTGTGTTGGAGCAGTTGCATCACCTGTTCGATCATATGGAAAAGAAACAATGGCATCTAGCGTACCTGCTGTTCCTCCCACTGTGGGATCACCGTTTACAAAACAAGAAGTTGTTATATTAGGTACCATCTGACAATACTCGTCTGGATAGTATAATCCCAAACGAGCATTACAAGAAGAAGCCGTATAGACTTGTACATCTGTATTAATATTGTTGCCAGGACTTATTTCAAGCCAACGATCCTCCCAGCTGTATTCTACCCTTACCGGGTAAAGTGCCGGAGTAAGGGACCAGGATCCTGCGCCATCGGTCGTATCTACCAATACATCGCCATGTGCATCTACCACCGTAACGATAATTCCGGGCTGCCCATTTTCATTAGAATTCAGGGTTCCGTAAACATTAGCCGTACTAGCATTAGCTGCCGGCACATCCTGAAAGACAGTACCTCCTACATCTCCCGTGTTGCATTGCGCATAGATATTGCTAGGTATAACAAAGCCAAAAAGGGCCACGAAAATACTGTTCAGAATAAGGTCTTTGAAATGTCGAGTTGCTTGAAAGTTCATAGATTCTGCTTTGTCAATCAATTATAATCTTTGAGCTTAGCAGACCCGCATATGAAGTACATACGACGATCTGAATAAGCCAAAAGAATTTGGATTACTGGATTTGGTTTGGTGAAATCATGGCGTGAAAGCTTCTTAGATCACGTTTAACTTTTATGTTCTAAGAAGCCGAATGGTTTGTAAGCTGTATAAAATGTGCTATTTTTGTTATAAAGCCTATACAAAAACCCCCGTCTGCTCAAAAGAACAGACCATTACATATTTCTTTTTTCAAAATTTGTACCAAGAGCAACAAAATGCAGCTACGAACCTTACTTTCTCTATTTTTCTCTTTTTCGATGGCAGCTTGTTTTGCCCAAGAAGACACTTTAAACTATTTATTTCTGGGCCATACTTATCAATGGAAGTCTGCTGTTCAAAAGGTAGATTTCAGACTGGAAGCCATAGATAAAAGTCCTTATGATCAATTTTGGCTGGGTGGAGATAATTGTTCTGAAACAGCTCAGAGTTACACTACGCTACAATATCTGGACTCGATATTTCACTTAGCGAACCCTAAGAATCATTGGACTTTGGGCAACCATGATCATAGAAATGGAAACATGGAATGGATTGAAGAATTCACTCAGCGTAATGATTACTATACCAGCCATCAGGATGGAATTACAGTAATGGTTCTAAATACCAACCTCAACCCTTCGGATTGCGAAAACCTCAATAAGCAATACCAAATGATCAGCAATGTCTGTGATACCATACAAGAGTCATCACACTTAATTATTTTGAACCATCATTTCATTTGGTCTAAACTTCCGGAGATAAGTCCCCAAGAAATCGGCTCCCACGGGGTCATAGAATACTATGCTATGAATTGTGACTCGACCAATGCCCTATTCCATAACACCATGTACCCGAAACTCATAAGTGTCCAAGAGAGAGGCGTCCAAGTCATCAACATTATGGGAGATGCCGGTTGGGGAGACCCAACGGCAAAGCAAACCAGCGAGGGCATCTGGTTTATGGCTTCCGGAATCAATGCCACCGTCTACGATGACAACCCTGTCGCCTTCGAAGCTAGTGCAGATGAAATCTTAGTGATCAGGCATATTCCGAAGCAAAAGAAATTGTGGTGGGAGTATTTGTCTTTGGATGAGTTGTATGAGGAGTGAGTTGGGTATTGGTATATTCGTTAACTGATACCCTCAATACGCAAGACTATAGAGGAGTCGACCCCACATTAACCAGGAGAGTTAATCACTGCCTCATGATCTTCTCCGACAATTCCGTCCCATCCTCCAACAATACAACTACAATATACATTCCCGAAGGCAAATGACTCAAATCAAGAACAGTAGTTCCCTGAGCCTTTTGATGACTCAGTAGCTGGCCTTCCATATTATATAAAGTATAGGTAAAATCCTGGCAAAAAAGATTGGTCACCACTCCTAACACTACTATGCCAGGTGTTGGGTTTGGAGAGAGCAGTAAAAGTTGTCCTTCTGAGGAAAGTGGATTTACGGATAACAAATCACCTTCTGTATCTAGTTTAGCCATTAAGTACTCCGTTTCGTTATTTTCACTGGAAGAACCAATAACTAAGACCTCTTGAGTATTACTGATGGCAATTCCGTTGGCATATTCGGAGGCAGAGGAGCCCAGTTGCTTGTACCAAAGTTCATTGCCTAAGGGGTCAAACTTTGCAGCAAAAAGATCAGGATTTTCATTAGTGGTATTACTGTTGGTTGCACCGCAAATGTAAATATTTCCGTTGGCATCCATTGCTAGGTCGAGGCCATATTCGAAGTCAGTTCCCCCTACCAGTTCTTTCCATATGATATTGGCCTCTTCGTCCATTTTCATTAAAAAGGCATCAAAAGATTGCTTACCATCTCCTTGGGTGGAACCGACCACATAGATATTTCCATTTCCGTCTGTCATCATTTGACTAAAAAAATCGTGACCTGCCTCCCCTTCTTCTTTTCGCCACTGCTCTACGCCATCTTCTCTAACTTTTATAAACAATAAATCACTGTCCGGAATATTCATATCGTGTCCTTCCGGAGAGTGAAAGCCTGCTTTAATACCGCCTATCAAGTAGCCATTATCGCTGGTTTCTAACAATCCAAATGCGTAATCTTTATAATCAGTTCCATAAGATCCTTCTAACAATATATTTCCGTTTTCACTAACTATTGCCAGTGAAAAGTCACTATTCAAATAACCGCCCACTGCTATATTTCCATTTTCCAATTCCGTAACAGCATAACCGCTTCGCCCTTTAAGTACCTGTTTCCAAATTTGTTTGCCGAATTTATCCAGCCGATAGAGGATAACAGAACTTCCATTATTATCCACTTTTTCGAAGCCCTGCCCCACCATTAGGACATCTCCGTTTTTGGCCGTATGCAGCGCAAAAGGGATATCCGATTTTTCCTTTCCATAGGTATTGCAATACTTCAGTTTTCCATCAGTACTAAAAAAAGTTAAGCTCATATCATCACTACCTGCTCCCTGCGCACGAGTCTTTCCCGCTATGGTAAAATCCCCGTTAGACAATACGGTTATATCCTGGAAGGTCTCCGTGCCTGGTTTTCCGAGCGTGATGTAATCCTGCGCGGTGGTAGGCTGCAATGAAAAGCAGAAAAGAAAGGAGAGAAGAAGATATTTTGAAGGCATATTCTTGGATACTTAGTAACAACAAAAAATTAAATCCCAATTTGGAAACGATTATGTAAATCAAAACGACCACAGGGAGAGTGGTTTATATAATCGTTTCCACGAAAAAAATCGGGAAATTATTTTAGTGTAATACTTATTAAACAAATATTCTTCAAAAATACGAATTTTGTAAAGAATATTATTTTGCTATACATCCCGTTTCGTCAACAACAAATAACTGGTTCCGATATTAAAAGTCAACCAGCCCAAAACGATAAGGAACGAACGTAAAGGAACATAATCAACAGTATGAAAAAACAAATATCGTTTGAAAGGGAATTCAATTAGATTCCGTAATGATTGGACAGGGAAGAAGTCGGGGAGCGCTTTTAAGTATTCAGGTATTTCTTCCGGACCAGCATACAAGATTAATGTTACAAAGGGTTCAAAAAGCAAGGTATACATCAACAATCCTACGATGACCAAGCCTCCTTTCCGTATCAATAGGGTAAGCATCATTGCAAAGGTGAGGTAGGTAAATACATCTAAAAAATAAGCAAGTATAAACTCTGTTCGTTGAAAAACAGCACCATAAGCATCCGGATGACCATATATAAAGCCTAAGAGTAAACCGTTTAGAAATAACAATAAACTGGCGCAGAAAGCAATGGCTGCGATAAAAAACAACTTCGAGCCCAACCACTCCTTTTTACTCAAACCATCAATAATATTTTGACGAACGATGCGACTATTAATTTCATTAAAGATGGACATGACTACGATGAAGGCCAGAATCACTTTTAAGTTCGAAGCAATAAAGCTTAGGTTTTGCCAGATGTCCGGAAAGTCATAGAGCGGGAGCATCGTAGGAGAAAAACCTTTGAAGTCAGCGCCTTTGCTTTTTATGAATTCCATAAAGAACATCAGGCTAGAACAAAGTACGGTTGCCAGCAGTCCATACATTCCGATCAAGAACCAAAATGGACGATAATGCTTCAACTTATACCATTCTATTTGAATCAGTCTAATCATGTTCTTGAAGTATTGTTAAAAATTCTTTTTCCAAACTCCCCTCCTTTTCTACCAGGTGATTGACGACTACCTTTCGATCAAATAGAAACTGGCTAAGGTCTGAAGCGGTCACACCATCGGCGGTGCTCAGCTTAAAAACGGCCTCCTCTCGCTCCATTCCATCAATACCTTTAAACTCTGACAAAGCAGTCTCCAATGCGGTTACATCTGTGGCAGACACTTCCAGTCTGCGATGTTGTAACAATGCTTCTTCAACAGAGCCTTGGAAACGTTTCTTTCCTTTTTGTAAGACCATAAAGTCAGTACATAACTTCTGTACTTCGTCTAGTAAATGACTGGCTAAAATAATCGTTTTCCCACTAGAGGCGATATCTCGGATCAGCTCCCTCATTTCTACAATTCCTTGTGGGTCTAATCCATTCGTAGGTTCATCTAAAATTAAAACGGGAGGATTCGATAACAAAGCTCCTCCGATGGCCAATCGTTGCTTCATCCCAAGAGAGTACGTTTTAAAGGGATCATTTCTGCGTTCATACAATCCAACTCTTTCTAAGACTCGGTCGATAGATTTAGGGTCGCATTCTTTTACTTTAGAAATAACCAATAAATTTTGAGCGGCGGTGAGGTAAGGAAAGAAACAAGGAATTTCCAGAATGGCTCCTATCTTTTTTCGACTGGCGGTAGAGGGTGCTTCGCCAAACCATTTGAAAGAACCTTCAGTGGGAGTTAGTACGTTTAGCAAGAGGCCAAGCGTCGTTGTCTTCCCTGATCCGTTGGGGCCCAACAAGCCAAAAACCATCCCTTCTTCGATTTCAAAATTGAGATGATCCAGTGCGGTGATTTTCCGGTATTTTTTAGTGAGGTTTTCTGTTTCTAGTATTTTCATTTATTCAAGGCTCGGGTTATTTCTTGTTATTACCTAAATCTTCTTTAGTCCAACAAAATTGAATCTACTTTCATTTCCTTTTCTGCTTTCTCAGTAGCTCTTTTCTCCTTCCATTCCCTCCTCCTCTTCTCATTTCCAGCATCGCTTTTCATAGCGTCAAAAAGCAGGGAAAAACCATCAATTGTCGTACTGTCTCTATCGGACAAAGAACGGAAGGCTCTTGGCAATTGCATAAAATTTACCTTTCCGGAAATATCTACTATATAACAATGTTCCTCCTGCCCATAGAGAGCTATTGTCTTTTCGGAAGCTTCATCTCCCAGAATGTAACATAGGTTTTCCGGACCATCAATTTCCAAATACAATTCATATTTACCCGACGATTGAAATTCCTCGACATAAGCACTTATATCCGCCTTATTCATAGCGGATGGCTTTATAGACAGCAAGGTCATTTTACGAACATCCCTCACTAGTTTATTGATGGAAGAATCGTTTTGAAAATTCAACATACGCAAAGTGCTTGGAGTAAAATGATACTCGGCTTCCACTTTGTCTGCTGACTTCAGCTCTTCATATAACGAAGAAGGCTTGCGGCAAGATGCCGCAAGCATAAGTATTGTTACAATAAGTAGTGTACAAAAAAAGTATTGCTTCATCCTAATGTATTACAAGCTTATAGAAGTTTGCTGAAAGCTTGTTCCGACCTTGTGGAGGGAAACAAAGTTTCAGATGAAACCACAGTGCCCCGCATATTGGGTTTTGATTTTGATTTCAATTTTCATTTTAATTTGCGGCTCTGCCGCGCTATGTATTATTTTTTTTTCTTCTCCAGCGCCTGGAATTGCTCCATCCCTTTAATATTCATCACTCTTGACAACTTTGCAATCTGGCTCAAGTCAATTTCGCCAAATACAGTCATCACCATAAAGTTTTTATTTCCCCCTACGATCATTAACAGCTCATTGATCACTCCCCCATTGTCCCGCACTAAAAACATAATGTTCTCCTCTGCATCTTCAATGGACATTAATTCTTCGTAACGTTGATCTTTAGAAATGGTCTCAATAGCTTTGTAGTACATTTCTGAGCTGTTCTCCGATTTTTCATTCACTACTGCTTTAATGCCTTTCAATTTAGCCATCGCTTCCAACAGTTCTTTTTCGTTTGGATCGTCGGCATCAATTTCTGTCATCAAGGAAAACATTTTACTGGTGACAGAGACTTTGGTAAAATCTTTATTTTTTTGATATTCAGAAAAGTGTTTTACAACAGCATTGTCTTGCGCAAAAGTAAAACTAGAAATCAAAATGGCTACTAATAATATTGATATTTTTTTCATTATAGGTATTTTTATTTAATTGTTTAATTTTGAAATGATGGTAAGTATTACACTAAATGGCTCGTTCTTCGTCAAATATTAAGTCGGTAGATAATGGTTTTCTTAATTCGCGAAACCTAAATTAGTGGAAAAACCTGATCTGCCCTTATTCCTATGGCTTCACAATTCGATAGTTCTTAAAGTCTCCTGCGGCATTTGTCAATCGTACGAAATAGGCTCCAGAAGGTAAATCTTCCAACCGAATTTCAAAAGGCAAATTCACTTCACCTACATTCTTAATTGGCTCTCCGATAATGGAGAAAAACTGAACAGTATAATTTTCGTTCTTCCCATCTTTAGCTTCCAAGCGAACGTAATCGCTTACTGGGTTTGGGAATACATTGATTGCTATTTTTTGATTTGGGTTTGATTCTTTTATGGCTTTAGTTTTCCCTTTAATTTTAGCTCCAGTAAAAACCAGTTCTTCCGAGTCAATATTTTCAAAAACCTCAAACCATTTGTCTCCTTGTTTCTGAATGACTTTCGTCAATCGGGATATGTTTTTCAGATCTATTTCGCCATAAAGCGTTGCAATCAAAAATTGCTTTGAATTACCCGCTATAATGGTCAACTCCTTCACCATCTCCTCCTCTTCCCGAATCATAAAGACAAAGTTTTCATCTTGTGTATTTACCCGAATCAACTCTTCATAGCGATCATCGTTTGCTATTGTTTCTTCGGCTTCTTCATAAAGCGCTAAGCTATTTTCTGCTTTTTGTTTATTGATGATTTTTACGCCATCCAGTTTAGCAATAGCCCCCAGCACCCTTTGTTCATCCACGTCAGCGGTTTCAATATCCGTAAACAAAGAGAACGTTTTGCTACTCACATTCAAGGTATTGAATGTGAGATCTTTTTCATAATCAGCAAAGTACTCACTGATGAAATTGCTTTGTGCAAATGTAATGTTACAAAAACAAGCCAATGTAAATAATAGTGTGATTCTTTTCATGTTATTTAGTTTTAGAATTAATTTATTTTAGAATTAGAATTTATTTTTCCATGAGCCAAATCAAACTTCTCCAAAGCGTTTACATGCGTCACCCCTTTATTCATCTTTTGAGAAATCAACAACAAAGAAGCTTTGGCCACTTCAAAAGCTTTTTGAGGATCTTCCTCCTCTTCGACTACTCTTGCTATTGGGCTATTATCAGAAAGGTTCATGAAATAAGTTCCACCGCCAACCACCAGCAACAATAAAGCAACAACAGCAATCTTACTAATTTTTTGATAAAAAGAAATAGAGACAACTTTCGCCTCTTCCGCTGATGGCTCTTCAAATAAAGTCATATCAAAAGCCTCTTCCGAGGACAGTGCAGTAAAAGCACTTAATTGCTCAAAGTACGCTCGTTCTTCTTTTGTTAGCTCTCCTTCTATGGAAGAAATATTAGCCTTCAGCCATTGTTCTTCTTCCAGAGAGGTCTCTCCTTTCCAGTATTTATCAAGAAGCTGTTTTTTCATTTTCCAGTCCATAATCTATCAATTGATTTAATTTTAATCTAATTTTTTTACGGGCACGAAACAGGTTTACTTTTACCTGAGAAGCATCCAATTCTAGTATCTCTTCGATCTCCTTGTTGGCATATCCCATTAAGTCTCTAAGCCTGAATATTTCTCTTTGTTTCTCGGGTAAGAGATGCAGTAACCGATGTACGGTTTCTATCAGGTCCTGATCTTCTGCGATTTTGTCCGGTACATCCCCATAGCTTTGTTCGGCATGAGCCAATTGCAGCGAAACCACTTTATTCGAATGCAGTTTTAATTTATCATAAGCTTTATTCCGAATCATCCGAATGCACCAGGCCTCTATACTTTGAACCTCCTCTAGCTTTGCTCTCTGATCCCATAATTTCAATAAAACCTCTTGCACTACATCCCTCGCCAATTCCCGCTCCTTTACGATGCTCAAGGCATATCGAAAGAATTTGTTTTGAAAACTTAGTACCTGCGTTTGGAAGTGTTCTTTGGTCATTTCGGTTGGAGACGGTTGAATCGGTCTATGGTTACAGTGAAACTATTATTTTTTATAAAAGTAATCATTTTTAAGATTGTTCATTAAAGTCTATCTCAAAATAGAGTTCGCCCGACAGCTTTTGAAGGCTGCCGGACGAACTCTTTTCTAACAATAAAAAAGCCCCCTCCACACCGAAGTGCGGAAGAGGCCATCCCAAAAACCGATTTCAAAGCATGTCTTTGTTAAAGGTAGCACAGCAACATTTTACTGCGCTACCCATAAACAGGCTTTTGAGTTATAATGAATTCTTATTGATTACTCAACAATGATCATCTTCTTAGTAGCAGAGTCAGTAGCTGTTTCCAATGTGTAGTATAACACACCAGTTGCAGTTAATTCGCTACGGTTCAATGAAACTTCATTGTAACCTTTTGCGAAGTCACCTTCTACCATCTTCAATACTCTACCTGCAACATCATAAACCTTCAAAGAAGCGTTACCAGCAACTGGTAAGTTGAAACCAATTACAGTTTCTGCTTTGAATGGGTTAGGAGTGTTTTGGTAAAGGTCGAATCCAGCAGCTACAGTTCCGTTTTCGTTGTTATACTCAACAGCAACTCCCATAAGCTCCAACTCAGCGTTGTAAGCTTCAGCAGCAGTGTAACGAGAGTTAACAGTGATTACGTCACTTACCTGAGCAGCAGACTTAGCCATGAACGTTACAGAGAATACAACTTCGTTGTTGTTCAATGCAGTAGCGTCAGTGTTGTTCCAAGAAGTAGTAATAACACCTTCGTTTACTTTGTTCAATCCGAAGTTACCTTCAGACAACTTAGTCAAGTTACCAGCAGTCATGTCAACAAATTCAACAGCGTCTGTATCGAAAGACATTGTGAACTGGTATCCCATGATGTTGTCAAAATCAGTAGCTTTGAAGTCAACTGTATACTCTTCACCAGCAACCATTGTCTGGTTGTCAATGTTGAATACTAAGTCAGCAACAGTTGTACGATCTTCACCACCTACTAGGCTGTTAGGAATTGCAGAACCGTTAACGTCTCCAACCTTCACACCTACGTAGTTCGCGATTTCACTAGCAGTCAAGTTATTGATTGCAGTCAATTCAGGGAATACAGTTGCGAAAGGATTGTTAGCGTTATCGAATACGTAGTTAGCTTCAACGAATCTCCAAGACTCATTGTTCTGGAATTCAGTGTCAATGAAAAGGATCAACTTACGTAGTTCAACCATATCGAAAGTAGTGATACTTCCAGAGTTGTTTACGTCAGCAGCGATCTGCTTGTAAGGAGAATCTAATGCAGTGATTCCTAAGATGTGCTTAGAGATCAAAACAAGGTCATAAGTAGATACACCGTTCAATGGTTCCAAGTTCAAACTAGGAGTAACCTCGTAGTTGTAACCAACTGGTAAACCAATAGTTCCGTAAGCACCAGCATTGTTGGTGTAAGCAGAAGCAGGAATACCAGGAGCGTTTCCAGTGATAGCAATCTCAACAGATTCAACAGACTCAGTCATTTCCGTAGAAACAGTACCAGAGATGCTGTTAGTAGCTGTTGGTCCACAAGCATTAGAGTTATCTTCTAACAATACATAAGTAGAAGCATAAGACCAGTTGTTTGCACAATCCTTAACCCAAAGGTCAACAGGAATGTTAGAACCTAATAATTCTAAGTCATCACAGTCAAATACATAGTGATCAGCAGTTGGAGGAGCAGTTTGCCCAGGTCCCTGTGAAGGAACTCCAATTCTCATATCACAAATGTCAGAACAGTTATCGTAAGAACCAGTGTTTAGGTCAGAAGCCCATACATCAGCTTGGTCAGCTTGAGCCAAGTCTACAGCGATACCGTTAAGAGCATATACAGTAGGACCGTCAAGGTCAGCAGCAGTGAATAAGTACTCACATACAGTGATATTTCCACAACCATCTTCAACAGTCCACTTGATACTGTGCGTACCAGCTGGGATCTGAGTAGAGAAGAAAG
>JBLHRR010000021.1:0-51281 GCA_047626155.1 Saprospiraceae bacterium
GCTCTCATCCTTTAATTTCATATTCATGAAATCAGTACATTGAGCTTCTATTGGTAAATCGTGAAGTTTTGCATTTCTCTTTAGGAAATCAATATAGGCTTTTGACTTATCTACACCGATTACTTTTCCATGTTCACCTACCATATAGGCCATTTCCATGGTGCAATAACCAGGGCCACAACCGAGGTCAAGCAGATGTTGTCCAGAACTGAATTCGGCCAGTTTCCAACCATGTCGGGTCTCTGATGACCAGACCTGGTGCTGAAGTCCAAGTCGATGTAGTTCCGCTCGATCAGTTCCGAGAATGTAGTCTTTTGATTTTGAGAGCGCCATGGTTTGAGAATTTAGGTAATTTATTAATATTGGAATGCCAAGATAATAAATCCCTTAATATTTATTTAATAAACCGATAGGTAGCCTTCACCAAAAATATATTCTCTCCTTTTTCAGAAAATAAATCATTCACCAAACCAGGTATCAATGCTTCTTGTGGATTGCCAAAATTAGTATTCCCCTGTGACCAAACCAGGAACAACTCAGACCCCGGAATATACTCCCAACGGACGACCAGGTTACTCCGGAATTGCATAAAGTTAAAATCCGGATCGCCAATAGCATAATCGCTTTCGCCATCCATCTCTTCATCAAAGGAATATTCCTCCGACTCTTCGTTATATGTAATTTGTTTGTTGGAATATTGATGGAAACGGTTGTGGAAGTTATTGTCCATCGGATTATCGCTAATGTATTTAAAATCAGAGTATTGCCCCGTTGTAATAAATGGAGAGCCATAATACTGAATGGATAAGTTTGGATTAATGGTATAATTCAATCGAATAGTGACGTCCAGCGTTTTTTGATCAAGCGTTGCATTGATGTACCGGATTTCAGTTTCGTTCAATTCAACATTCTCGACATACTGTAGGACTTCTTGATTGGTGCCAAAACTAGGACCAACAGAAACCTGAAAAGCCTGTGTCGGTCTGTAGCTTAACCAAGCACGATAATTGTTTGCTCGGCTACCGTTGTCCAGTCCCCATTGATGCCAGATATTAATGCTTCCTTGGATTTTTTTACGTTGATCAGATTCGTAATAGGCCCAGTTATTTATGGAAGAACCCATTCTTAGATTTGGACCACCACGTAGCGTTTTGGTACCAATGTCCCAAGGCACAAAATTAAACCCGGTTCCTATTCCTGAGCTATTTTTAAAGGTTGCATGGCCATTCACTTTACTAACCGCTAAATTACCTGCCGTAAACCATGTCTGTTCTTTTGAGCGATGTATAAAATCAAAGCCACCAGTGTAAGCAGACTCATGCAAAAAGTCAATATTATCAAAGTCATTCTTATCACGATTTACAGCCGTGAACATTCCGCCAACAACAGTATTACCACCTCGAAAACCTTGCTGTAATCGACTGACGAAATAATTGGTCAATGGCTCCACCACTTCTTTTGTTCTATCACCCAGAGAATCAACCTGTGCAAATTCTCTTTGGGTAACCGACTCCAAAATTCCGATAGAAGTACCTTTTTGGGTTTTACCCGAAAACTTAGCAGCGCCTAAAATGCTGGTATTGCTCGGGATATTTGCATGCATATCATCGGAGAGATTGGGATAGCCATGTGGTGAGCCACCAATTCGCCGAGAGTAAAACAAAACATCAGAAGTGTAAGGCCCACCTGCCTCACTTGTGGTCATTCGATAATCGAAAATATTCCGACCCTCAATAAAAAAAGGCCTTTGTTCAGGGAAGAAAACCTGGAAGCCATCCAATGCCAGTGCAGAAGGATCTGCCTCCACCTGACCAAAATCCGGATTGATGGTAAAGTCTAGAGTCAAATCGCTAGTCACTCCAATTTTTCCATCCAAGCCCACACTCCACTCTAGGTCATGGCCCGTTCTAAAAGGATTTCCTTCTTCCTTTTCATAAGACACCATTTCACACTAATCTAGTTTAAAATTGAAGGAAAAAATATTGAGTTTGAAGATGAGAGATTGGAAATAAAGGAGAACCAGGAATAGGATAAATTCTAATCATCCCACTTCATACGCTGCAATCTGACCGCATTTAGAATCGCAAGCAAAGCCACTCCGACATCAGCAAAAACAGCTTCCCACATCGTTGCCAGCCCACAAGCGCCAAGAATCATAACGATGAATTTCACACCAAAAGCCATCGCGATATTCTGCCAGATGATCCGCTGAGTTGCTTTTCCGATCTTAATAGCGGTAGCTATTTTGGAAGGTTGATCTGTTTGGATAATGACATCCGCCGTTTCAATGGCTACGTCTGATCCCAGGCCACCCATGGCAATTCCAATATCACTAGCTGCCAAAACGGGGGCGTCATTGATGCCATCTCCTACAAATACAATTACACTGTTAGGGTCTGCCTTCTTTAAACGTTCGACTTCATTCAGTTTGTCTTCGGGGAGGAGATCCCCTTTTGCTTTGTCCAGTTTAAGCGTAGCAGCTACTTGTTGCGTAATCGCATCCTTGTCGCCGGAAAGCATAATGATGTTTCGGATACCAACTTTTCTGATGCGGGCAATACTGTTCATGACATCTTCCTTCAGTTCATCAGCGATGGTTACATAACCAGCAAAGGCTTTATCAATCGCCACCATAACAATAGTTTCTACAATCCCGTCTGCCTCCGCAGGAACGTCCACGCCGAATTGAGTCATTAGCTTTTTATTACCCACTAACAATTCTTTTCCGTCTACCATTCCTTTCATTCCTTTACCAGAAACTTCAGAAATAGCTGTCGCCTCCTGCAGTTCTTTTCCCAAGGAGTATTCCAAAATGGCCTTCGCAATAGGATGCGTGGATTTTTTCTCCAAAGCCATCAATAATTCCATGAATTCCCTTTCGGAAAATGAATCTGTAGTTACAATGTTATTAATTTTGAAAACGCCTTTAGTGACGGTCCCTGTTTTGTCCATCACCAAGGTGTTCGCTTTAGTAATTTGATCTAAAAAGGTAGCGCCTTTAAACAACAAACCTTCCTGAGAAGCTGCGCCCAAGCCACCAAAATAGCCCAATGGAATTGAGATGACTAAAGCACAAGGACAAGAGATAACCAGAAAGATCAGAGAACGATACAACCAATCATTAAAATCATAATCCGCCACGATAAAGTAGGGGAGTATCAAAATAAGAACAGCCAATCCAACAACGATCGGCGTATAGATTTTGGCCAGTCGCCGAATCAATAATTCTGTCTCTGATTTCCGCGAAGTCGCATTTTGCACCAATTCCAGAATCCGCGCAATTGAACTGTTATTAAATAACTTATCCACCTCAACTTCTATAACTCCTCCAAGATTGATGGAACCTGCCAGAACAGATTCCCCAGTCAAAAGTGTAGCAGGTTTGCTTTCCCCCGTCAGCGCCGCCCTGTTCAGTGACGCTTGTTTCGACAGTAACTTCCCATCCAAAGGAACCTTCTCCCCAACCCTAATCTGAATCTTTTCCCCAACAATAACCTCCTCTGGATTTATTGTAGCATAATTGTTATTTCTAAAAACTGTAGCCACCTTTGGCCGAACGTCCAATAGCTCCTGAATATTCCCCTTCGCTTTAGAAACCGCCGCAGATTGAAACAACTCCCCGATGGCATAAAACAACATCACCGTAACGCCCTCCGGGTATTCTCCAATATAGAAAGCGCCAATGGTTGCGATGCTCATTAGGAAAAACTCTGTGAAAATTTGCCATTTGAGGAGATTGTGAAAAGCTTCTTTAAGGACGGGCCAGCCAACGGGGAGAAAAGCGAGGCTGTACCAAATGATGTCTACGGGAGCTTTGAAAAAAGGGGCCAGGAAGAAGTGTTCTAATGCTAGGCCGGAGAGTAATAGGATGGAGCTGATGACTGCGGGGAGGTAGGCTTGCCATCCGGCGGCTTGGTCGTGGCTGTGGTCGTGGTCGGAGTGGTCTGTGTGGGGGGCGGTTTCTACTGTTGACATAGTGATGTTTTATTGCTGAGTCAGGTCTGGCTAGTTATTCATACTGAATCCCTAAGCTAGAGGGGGCAAATGTACGAAAATTGCAATTTATGGAGGAAGCCCTGTATCTATAACGGGGTACGGTGTATGACCATGGCTTTGGAACCTGAGTCTTGGAGCCTCTCCTTCTAACAAGACAGCTGCATTTTTTTATTCAAAGATTATCAATATTCCAACCCTAAACAGTAATTTTACCAAAAAACACACCATGCCCACCTACATCTCCCTCCTCCGCGCCATCAACGTCGGAGGAAACAACAAAATCAAAATGGCCGACCTCAAAGCCCTATACGAATCCCTAGACTTCAAAAACGTAAAAACCTACATCCAATCCGGCAACGTAATTTTCGACTCTAAAAAGAAAAGCCAACAAAAGTTGGAAATCCTAATCGCTGAAAAAATCAAAGAAACCTTCGGCCACGACATCGCCCTCCTAATCAGAACAAAGAAAGACTTCGAAACCCTAGTCGGCAACAATCCATTTCCAATAAAGGCAGCAGGGGAGGAGAAGCAACGCTACGTTATGTTCCTCCAAGAAGAACCAGATTCCATTAATGTAAATAAATTGTTAGAAAAAATAGAAGACTGGCCAGAACAATTCGAACTCAAAGGAAAAGAAGCCTACTTAAACGCTGTAAACGGCTACGGAAGAACAAAGCTAAATAGCAATTTTGTAGAAAGAAACCTGAAAGTGAAGATCACGGCTAGGAATTGGAAGTCTGTAATAGCTTTGTTGGGTTTTGACTGAGGTCAGGGTTTCCCACTAACGTACAAACGTAGCTGGACTCGAAGAAGCCTGTTCTCGTCTTCAAGACTATGAAATTTAAAAATGAAGATTACAAACAGAAATGGAAAGACTGTAAATGCGTTGTTGGATTTTGACTAAGACAAACCTGCTTATTAGTCATGTCAGCTGAAATGACCTGCTTTAGAACCAAAGAAGCCTTTGATAAAGAAAAACTTAAGGAAACCGAAATGTTGTTAGGAACGATGAGCGAGCGGCGGCTCCCCTTTAGAGCTGGGGTAGCGCGATGAATGAACAATAGTGGGAAAGTTAACGGTTATAGTTTAATAGCCCTCGTCATTTCCCTTTTTCCAGGAGGCCCCGGAATCGACTCAATTGTAAAACCCACCGCCTTCAAAGCCCGCTTCACCACACCCTTCGCACAGTAAGTCACCAAAACACCTCCATCCTCTAATAAGCCATACATCGTTCTAAAGATCTCCTCAGTCCACAACTTAGGTTGAGATTCCGGAGCGAAAGCATCGTAGTAAATCAAAGTAAAGCGATCATCGGAAGAAAAAGCCGCCGCGTCCTCCTGTATTTTGCGAAAGCGGAAATCAGGACTTAGCGAATGCCAATCCTCAAAGGAGCCACAATGTATTTTTTGAAAACTAGGCAAGGCCTCTGGAGCATCTAATTGCTCCAAAAAGTTGCATTGCTCAGCCAGTTCCCAGGGAATGGGAAACTGCTCTAAGGAAGTATAAGAAACTGGAATAGCGCTTTCGGCAGCCTTCAGATAGGTCACCAACGTATTAAGCCCAGTACCAAGACCGAGCTCTAATATCCGGAGCGGCTGATTTCTTTTGATTTGAAACAGCATACCAGCTTCGATAAAAACATGATTTGTTTCCTGGATGGCACCATGGTGACTGTGATAAGCCACCTTGAATTGCTCAGAGACTAAGGAATGAGAACCATCAGCAGTAGTGATTAAAGTATGGCCTTCCATTCGTTTAAAGTTGCATTAGAAGGCTCATTCATTATTCAAAATTGGATACCTGCCCGTTGCGGAGCAGGCGGGTTCATTATTTATTACTACTCTTTTCCAAAAACAGTAGGCATCACGTCAACCACCTGGCCGACAGCTTCACCAATAGAAAAGTTATTTGGACAGCCCATTCCTCGGTTACAAGAAGACAGCGTTACCAATAAAGCAAGAACTGCAATGGCGGGGATAAGTTTCTTTAGCATTTTAAATTTCATTACTTAAGGTGTTTTATTAACGACAAAAAATTAACTTGGATCGCTGCAAGCTATTAGTTAAAGCTAAACGACTATAGGAAGACTGGTTTAGCTAATAGATTGAGTGTATAGTGATCTAGATTGTTTTTTATGTCATAATAGTCATTGATATGTTATAACACAAAATTAGATAAATCTGTTGGGATATTCTTGAGTTTTATGATATTTGGTTGATTAAGAGGCTTTTTTAAAGTTTAATGAATTCAAATGGACATAAAATTACGGCAATTTATGGTTTCAGAACATTTACTAAAAACATTCAAAGTTTTGTATTCGTAAGCTAACAAGACATAAACCTACAGATTCCGGCTTTTTTCTATCTTTGGCCATTTCTCTACCGCTTTTAAAACAACGTAAATGCGTATCCATCTTATTGCCACCGGTGGCAGTGCCATGCACAATTTAGCTATAGCCTTACATTGCAATCATCATACCGTCAGCGGTTCCGATGATGAAATCTATAATCCTGCCAAAGAGCGTTTGGCAAAACATGGATTGCTCCCTGAAGAAATGGGCTGGAACCCAAATCGGATTACAAAGGATCTTGACCTCATCATATTGGGTATGCACGCCCGCCCCGATAACCCTGAATTGAAACGGGCTAAAAAACTAAAAATCAAGATCTTTTCTTACCCTGAATTTTTGTACTTACATGCAAAAGATAAAACCAGATTGGTGGTAGCCGGTAGTCATGGGAAAACGAGTACCACTTCCATGATTATGCATGTTTTGCGTTACCTCAAAAAGGATTTCGACTACATGGTTGGTGCTCAATTAGAAGGTTTTGATCAGATGGTTCACCTATCCGATGCGCCGTTGATAGTCATAGAAGGAGATGAATATTTGTCCTCTCCAATTGACTTGCGTCCCAAGTTTTTGCACTACAAACCGCACATTGCGATCATCACCGGAATCGCCTGGGACCACATCAATGTTTTCCCAACTTTTAAAGGCTATGTGTCTCAATTTCAGACCTTTATAGAAAGCATGCAGGAAAAGGGGCAACTATTTTATTATGCGAATGATCCACATTTGAAGAAGATTATGAAGGGGTATAAAGGCACTTTAAAAACAGAGGCATATGAAGCTTTTCCCTATGAGGTAGAAGGAGGGAAGACCATTGTTAGAAATGAAAAGAATAAGGGAGTTACGTTACCGATTTTCGGCCTACACAACATGGAGAATTTGAAGGCAGCTCATTTGGCTTGTCAGCAAACCGGGATAGAAACAGCCGATTTTTTAAAAGCTATAAAATCATTTAAAGGAGCAGCCAAACGTTTGGAATTATTAAAGAAAAACAAAACAGGAGGGGAGGCCTTTCTGGATTTTGCGCATGCGCCATCCAAAGTAAAAGCCACAACAAATGCGATGCGTTCCAGAGCAGGAAAGCAACCGGTAATCGCTTGTTTGGAATTACATACCTTCTCCAGCTTGAACAAAAAATTTCTAGGACAGTACAAGGGAAGTTTGGATGCGGCAGATAAAGCTTTCGTTTATTTTAGTGAGCATACGCTGAAGATGAAGAAGTTGAAACCCATTACAAAGGAAGAAGTGGCAAAAGCTTTTGCACATAAAAATATACGGGTTTTTACCGAAAATGATAAAATGGTCGCCGCCTTAAAGCGATTCAATTGGAAAGACAAAAAACTCTTGATGATGAGTAGTGGGACGTTTTCTGGATTGGATTTGAAGAAGTTGGCTAAAGGGTTGATTGAATAAATATCTACCTTGTAGTGCTCGGAATGATAGGGTAAAAGTTAATAGTTCTCTCACTTCTGCTTACTCAACGGAACATAGCCCTCTTGATACATAGCCCAAGGAGTCGATTGGTAGAAGTTGCCTCCAAAATAGGTCATAATCATTTCAAAAGTAGCAGCATCTTTATAGCCAGAGAGTGGCTGCAAGATCTTACCGTCTTCATTTAAGAATACGACAGTAGGGTAGGTCAAACGGCCCATAGCAAGCGCTTGAGCGAGTTCGTGATAACCTTTTACCCCCTTAGTGTCTTGAGATTTTACAAATTCATAGGTCTTATCTCCAACGGTAATGCTTTGTTCCTGCTCACCGTTGAATTTTATAGCATAGTAATTCGCATTGATATAAGCTATTATATCCTTATCCTGAAAAGTGGTCTGATCCATTCGTTTGCACCAGCCACACCAGTCCGTGTATAAATCGACAATGATTTTTTTCTTTTCCACTTCATTCTTAGCCATCGCTTCATTCCAGGTTATCCAAGCAATGCCGTCTGCCGATTCTGTGGTAATCGCAGAAGCCTGATGCTGACCACCACTAGAGAAGGCGCTAATCAGCAGTAACAATAATGTACTAAAGCATAGGATCTTTGTATTCTTCATCCTTTTTTCAAATTGGAGCATGATCAATATAAGTGATTGCTCAATTGGCATTGGTTGGTTATTCTGTACCGCAAAGTACTGCCTATAAAAGGGAATAAACAAATGTTGTAGTGGAAGAATGGGTTACTTTAATAGATTTTTAACCTTTAAAGCAAGTTTTAAAAAATGTAGATACCTAAAAGGGGGGAATTAGGATGGTTTCATTTGGTGGAATATAGGAAGTTGGCGTTCCGCCAATATTAAAAATTTTCACCGCAACGGTGCAACGAGCGCAACGAGCGCAACGAGCGCAACGATAACGTTGTTTTAGAACGATGACGAAGTACAAGGTTCTTCTTACGGATTGAGTGAATCTAAGGATATGGCACATCTAAGCCAAAAGATCGAAGACCGCATGGAGAGATGTCATATCAAAGGAGGAACAATTCGTAATGCATTTGGTGCGATTGGTTCTTTTATTTTAGCTATCGATATGATACAGCTATTTTCAACCTGTCATTCCGAGCGAGTAACATAGGAGGGAGCCGAGGAACCAAGATGTCATGTCATCTCTTTTTCTATTCCATCAGAGTTTACCCTGAACTTGTCGAATGGGTAGGAGTCAAATTCTACCTCCATTCTAAGAAAAGATCTTCTCACTTACTTTACTTAATAGTCACCGCCACTCCTCTCGCAACCATTGCTGCAAAACATTGTCCTTTAATCGTATCTGTTTAATCATTCGACCAGAAAACCGAGGAGCAGCAATCCCAGTCCCTAAAACAACAGGCGTTTTAAAGATTCTAGCTTCATCCCAACAGTCAGCATCAATGAAGCTTTGCAGTAATTTTTGGCCACCTTCCACCAGTAAAACACCTTTGTTATTAGCATGCATTTTTTGACAAATTGCCGTTATGAAATCTTTGCCTTTTTCGACGGGAATGTATTGTAAATTAGGTTTTGATTCTACTGCTTTTTGTTCTGTAAAAACCCAAGTGTTTTCTTCTTGATTGAAAACCTGTAATTTTGTTGTTAATTTCAGCTGTTTATCAATGAAAATGCGCGTTGGTGACTTGCCAGAATAGAGCCGATTAGTCAGCGCCGGATCGTCAGTTTTTACGGTATTGGTACCCACTAAAATAGCACTAACTTCCGATCGCCACTTATGACTTACTATTTTCGAGATATTATTACTAAGCCACACTTGTTTATCTCTTTTTCCAATAAAACCATCCGCAGATTCGGCGTATTTAAGGATAATGTAAGGTCTTTGTTTATTTACCCAGACAGCCCTCGTTTTAATAATGTTATTTCCGATATTCGGGAGTAAATCAGATTCAACTGTACATCCGGCAGATTTGAGTATTTTTTTACTAGAACCGTTTACCGCTGGTGTAGGATCTGATACCGAGTATACAATATTTTTGATGTTTTGTCTGATGATCAAATCCGAACAAGCAGGGGTATTCCCTACAATACAGCAAGGCTCAAGTGAGACGTAAAGCGTGCTTTTTTTTATCTTCTCTTTGTTGGCATTCGTTACTGATTTAAGCGCAGCTACTTCAGCATGTCCTTCGCCAAATTTTGCGTGAAACCCTTCTCCGATAATCTCATCTTGGTGGACTAATACTGCACCCACCATCGGATTTGGAGGCGCGTCGGCAACACCTTGTTGTGCAAGATCGAAACAACGTTGGAGATATAACTTTTTTTCCATGTTAAATATGTCTTTACTGCGTTTGGAAGTCGTAATTGGGAGTAAATGAAAAAGAATTGTTAGTTTTTTTGATAAAAAAGCAAATAAAACTGGCAAAATGTTTCACATTGTCAAAATTATTTATATTTTTGTTATAATAGCATAACAATTCTCTTCCAGAATCGTTGGGTTAATTGTTACATTTTAATTAAACCTTATTTTTTCACCTAAAATTTTAGCGCGTGTTATACAAAATTAAGCTCAAGAACTCCTCAGAGGAGGTCGTCGTAGACGATAAAGTTTACAAGTATCTAACAACAGATGCACATCTTAAAAAGATTGACATCATTAACAACCTCAGACGCCACTCTTCTGGTTGTGCTGTTTTTCAAAAAACCCACTCTCAAAAAACTGGTGGTTACAAAACAGAAACCATCTACCTGCACAAGTTGGTTGCCGAAAAATTCCACAAATCTAACAAGAAAGGTAAAAGAAAGTTAGTTGGTGCCAAAAATGGTAATAAACTAGATTGCCGTGTTGACAACATCATGTACAGAACAAGAGCAACTGCCTCTCGTCAACGTGCTACTTCAAGTAGAACTGGATACACTGGTGTATACGAAGAGAATGGCCGTTACAGAGCAGTTATTTCTATCAACAGAAAATCAGTACATATCGGTATGTTCAAATCTGCTGAAGCTGCCGCAAAAGCTTACAACGACAAATCAGTTGAGCTTTACGGTGAGGAAGGTAAGTTGAACCCAATTGGTAAGCATAAGCCGAAGAAAGAGAAGTTAGGAAAAATGATTGCGGTGCCTTTAGTTAAAAAGGAAAAGAAAGCACCAGCTCCTAAGAAAAAAGCGGCTCCTAAGAAAAAGGCAGTAGCTAAAAAGGCGGCTCCTAAGAAGGCAGCAGCAAAGAAAGCAGCTCCTAAGAAAAAGGCAGTAGCTAAAAAGGCGGCTCCTAAGAAGGCAGTAGCTAAGAAAGCAGCTCCTAAGAAAAAAGCAGCAGCTAAAAAGGCGGCTCCTAAGAAGGCAGTAGCTAAAAAGGCGGCTCCTAAGAAAAAGGCAGTAGCTAAAAAGGCGGCTCCTAAGAAGGCAGTAGCTAAGAAAGCAGCTCCTAAGAAAAAAGCAGCAGCTAAAAAAACAACGGCTAAAAAGAAGAAGTAAATTCTGATTGCTGAAAAATAAGAAATTCCGGAAGTGGCCATTGTGTCGCTTCCGGTTTTTTATTTTTAGAGGGTGGATAACGGCGGATCAGGGTAGATGACGGCAGATAAGGGTTTCCCTTAGTTCGCGTCATCTACGTTTGAGGGAAGTCCTGTCCACTCTGATCCATCCCGTCAAATTAAAGTCATTTCCTTCCAACTCTTTATCGTTTTTCACCCCCTTTCCCGTATCATTGCGCCATGAATTTGAAAAACGATCTATTGCTAAGAGCTGCTCGTGGAGAATCTACAGAGCGTGCCCCTGTTTGGTTGATGCGTCAAGCAGGACGTATTTTGCCTCAATACAAAGCTTTACGAGGTAGCCTCTCTGGTTTCAAGGAATTGGTAAGCACGCCACATTTAGCTGCGGAAGTTACCATCCAGCCAGTTGATGAGCTTGGGGTAGATGCGGCTATTATGTTCTCTGATATTTTGGTAGTACCGGAATCTATGGGATTGCATTATGAATTGATTGAAAAAGTAGGCCCTCGCTTTCCGGAAACCATTAAATCTTTAGCGGATATTGAGCGCATGGGCAGTGGCACCTCTGCAGCGGATAACCTTGGTTACGTTTACGAGGCCATTGAGATTATGAAAAAAGAATTGGATGGTCGGGTACCGCTGATCGGTTTTGCCGGAGCACCTTGGACCATCATGAGCTATATGATCGAAGGAGGTGGATCGAAGACTTTCTCTAAAGCAAGACGTTGGTTATACGAATCACCAGAGGGCGCTCATCAGCTGATGCAGAAGATAACTGATACGACCATTGCTTATTTGAAAAATCAAATTAAAGCTGGTGTTGACATTGTTCAGGTCTTTGATTCTTGGGCAGGTGTCCTATCTCCTGCGCTATATCAGGAATTTGGAATTCCTTACCTAAAACAGATTTGTGACGCCATCGATGAGGTTCCTGTTATTGTTTTTGCAAAAGGAGCTTGGTATGCAATGGATGAACTGGACAAACTGGATTGTAACGTACTTGGCTTGGATTGGCACTTTAAACCACAGGAATTCCGAGCTAAATACGGCAATAGAGTCATTCAAGGTAATTTAGACCCTGCTGTTTTGTATTCGCCAATGAAAGTAGTGGAAGAAACAACCAAGCAAATGTTAGCAGGTTTCGGTGGTGCTCAAATTGCGAATCTAGGCCACGGAGTTTACCCGGATACACCTTTGGATGCGGTGAAATGTTTTGTAAATACGGTGAAAGCGAGCAGTCATTAGCTTAATTTAATATCTGATTTGGGGTATTCGATGCTTAGTGACAACGAAAAATTAAATCCCGATTTGGAAACGATTATGTAAATCAAAACGACCAAAGGGAGAGTGATTTATATAATCGTTTCCACCAAAGAAATCGGAAAATTATTTTTTGTGTGATACTTAAATTGAAATTGACAATAAAATTCTCGAATTAGATTAGAAATTTCAAAGTAGTATCTTACCTTTGAAGACTAACTAGAATCTATTAGAAAATTATACACATACACATGGGGTGGTTTAAAAGACTTAAGGACGGTATTATCACAGCAACAAAAGACAAGAAGGAAGCTCCTGACGGTCTTTGGTACAAATGTGAGAAATGTAAAGAGGCGAGTACCTTGAAAGAGGTTAGAGAAGCTTCTCATAAATGTCCAAAATGTAATTATCACATCAGAATCGGTTCTTACGACTACTTCGATCTCATCTTTGATGGTAAGCACACCGAAATAATAACAGATTTATTATCTAAAGACTTTCTTGAATTTTCTGACTTGAAGAAGTACAGCGATCGTCTTGTTGCGGCTAAAGCCAAAACAGAATTAGACGACGCTATGTCTGTTGCCGTTGGTAAAGTAGGTCGTAAAGAACTGGTTATCGCTGCTATGGATTTCTCTTTTATTGGTGGTTCTATGGGATCAGTGGTAGGAGAGAAGATCTCCCGAGCCATTGATTACTCTTTAGAAAACCGAGTACCGCTTTTGATTATCTCCAAATCCGGAGGAGCTCGAATGATGGAATCTGCTTTTAGTTTGATGCAAATGGCGAAGTCTTCTGCTAAGTTATCTCAACTGGCCAAAGCTGGAGTTCCTTACTTTTCCATGATGACGGATCCGACAACTGGAGGAGTGACCGCTTCTTTTGCTATGTTGGGAGATATCAACTTCGCAGAGCCAGAAGCCTTAATCGGTTTTGCAGGACCAAGAGTTATCAAAGAAACAATCAAAATGGATCTACCAGAAGGTTTCCAAACTTCTGAATTTCTATTGGAGCACGGCTTCCTTGATTTTATCGTGGATCGTGCAGATTTGAAAAAAAGACTGGATGACTTATTATCTATGTTTCAGGAAGGGTTGACGATTAAGAATTCTTAAGATCACGAAATCATTGCTTTTTTTGATTTCAATTGATTAACTGACAAATAAGAGGTAAAAGGCGCAAGCAAAGTCAGAGCGCTTTTAGGTGCTGCTCTGCTTGTAGCAATTTTCAAGATGAAATATTAACAGGGCCTTTAGATCCGGCACCGTTAAACCTGGAGACGTTAACAGTGCCGGATCTAAAGGCTCTTCCTGTAATTAGATATGTTTTTGCTACACAAGGTCGAAACAAGCTTTCTACAAAGGAAGCCGGTTCTACATACCATTTCCCTCCTCAAAAACAACAAACATCTTCTCCAACGGATTCAGCCCCTCCTTCATCTCCTCAAAAAAGGTAGCTCCAAAATTCCCATAAAAAGACAGAAAATTCACTTTTCGCTCCTGTAAAGAATTACCAGGAAACAGCTTATCCTGCAACTTATTAATCTGAGAAACCTTCAATTCCTGATTTCTCTTTTCCGCCTTCATAAAACGCCCTTCCATCTGCTGCAAGCTTTTGAGCTGTTTGCTTTCCTCTGCTTTGACGGCGCCTTCGAGGGTTACATCTATAGCCTTAGCTTTCGCCAAAATACCCTGAAACAATTCACTTACAGCTTCCTTTTCTTTAGTCAGATTGAGATTGCTATCTGCATTGTCATGCAAAAACTGCTTGATGAGTTGATGAGGATCTGTGAATAAATCAGAAGTATTTAAACTCAGTTTATTAATTTTTTTCCGATCCGCTGCGGTAACAATCAAAGCAGAGCAACGGCGAATAAGCATAGGGAAATTTATCCCAAAGTGTTTAAACTGAGTCTTGCGCTCCAGCCAGTAAGCAATTTCTCCGCCACCGCCGATGTAAG
This sequence comes from Saprospiraceae bacterium, assembly GCA_047626155.1. Taxonomy (GTDB): domain Bacteria; phylum Bacteroidota; class Bacteroidia; order Chitinophagales; family Saprospiraceae; genus CALGLS01. The sequence continues at coordinate 14,482 of JBLHRR010000021.1, forward strand.
CAAGATTAGGCAAGATCAACTCCTGATAAAGCGGTCTCATAATCACATTAGGGCTGAATCGCTCCGGATGTGTTTCCAATTCTGCGATCATTTCTGTTTCCGAAAATTCAGTTTGGGTATTTAATACCTTGAAAATACCGCCATCTCTAACAATGCGCTCCCGGTATTGATCTCCAACATAAAACAGGTTGATGTCCCGAGCCATTGCCTGAGCCTTGTATCCTTTTTCATTCAGTCGTTGCTGCGTTTCTTCTACCAGACCAACTGAAGGGGAAGACAATAATTCTTTTTTGAAAAGTGGAATGGCAGCTCGTTTTAAATCGGCAGCACTCATATCCAAAACCACTAGACCAAATTTTTTGAAGAGTTCATGTACCAGTTCAACGGTGGCGCTGCCATAAGTCGCATTCCCCTGGTAAGCCTTTTTGATAATGGCCACCATCTTTGAAGCCTCGTTTTTATCACCAATCAATGCTACTAGTTGTTCTAAAATCGAGCTTAATGATTTCGTACTCATTTTACCAACAGAACCTTTTTCCTCATTCTCCCAAGTTATTGATTTTCCGAAAATCAGTGTTTGTTGCACCTCCTCAAAGTCATGATCTTCGGCACCAGATACAAACACGGGTACAAATTGTTGAGCAGGATATTGCTTACTCAATTCTTCCGCAAGTTTGATCGTCGATAGTATTTTATAAATGTAATAAAGCGGACCCGTAAAAATTGTAGGTTGGTGGGCGGTAATGACTGTATAACAATTGTTTTGCGCTAAGGACTTGATATTGTTGTTTACCTTTTCATTTTCCGAAAGAGGATGGTATTGCTCTTTTAGAACTTGAACCAGAATCTCCCGATTGGTTTGATCTTTTGCTTTGTCCGCAATGACATTCTCAAATTGCCCTACTTCAACAGGATATTTATAAAATTCCTTTAATTCCGCCTCTTCTCTGATATAAGCAAGGTCTCTTTTTGAAAACTGAGGAATGTCAGATAACGGTATTTTAGTAAGGGGGAGACTCATGGTAGTTTGACAGGTTTTATACTGATTATGTTGAACAGTTACTTGAATGGCCCAAAGTAACTACTTATTTACCAACATTTATAAAATGAATAGCTACTTAATTGGGGAGCTTAAGAACAATCATTATTTTCGGATTCTAAAAGTGAAGAAACATTCGAAAGGACCTGATTTTATTTTTCGAGGATTTCAAAAAAATTAGTCCATGCATTTTTAAGCAAATACCTTTTTAAAATGAAAAAATACATACTTGCACTCGACCAGGGAACAACATCCTCCCGCGCCATTTTGTTCAATGAAAAAGGTGAAATGGTCGCCACGGAACAACAAGAGTTAACCCAGTATTATCCTCAAGCGGGTTGGGTAGAGCATGATGCCAATGAAATATGGGAGTCCCAATTGAGGGTGACTCAAAAGTTATTGAAAAAGAAAAGAATCAAAGCTGGGCAAATTGCAGGAATCGGTATCACAAACCAACGAGAGACGACCATCGTTTGGGATAAAAAAACGGGTGAACCAATTCACAAAGCGATTGTTTGGCAAGATAGACGAACGGCCTCGATCTGTGATCAAATGACCAAAGACGGCCTGACCAATTACGTCAGAAAAAACACAGGATTGGTCATCGATGCTTATTTTTCAGGTACTAAAGTGAAATGGATTCTGGATAACGTAAAAGGAGCGAGAGCAAAAGCAAAAAAAGGTCAGCTCTTATTCGGAACAGTGGATAGTTGGCTCATTTGGAAGTTGACTGGAGGTGCTGTGCATGTAACCGATTATTCCAATGCAAGCAGAACGTTGTTGTACAATATTAAAAAGTTGAAATGGGATGCTAAAATGCTTAAGGTCCTCAATATTCCTAACAATATGCTTCCAACCGTAAAATCATCAAGCGAAGTATACGGGCATTGTCTGAAAGAATGGTTTGGAGATGAGATTCCAATTGCAGGAATCGCAGGCGATCAGCAGGCAGCTTTGTTCGGACAAGGCTGTTACAAAAAAGGGATGGCAAAAAATACGTACGGTACAGGTTGCTTCATGTTGATGAACACCGGTTCCGATTTGGTTTATTCCAAAAATGGTTTATTGACAACGATTGCCTGGGGCTTGGATGGAAAAGTAACCTACGCTTTAGAAGGCTCCGTTTTCATAGCAGGCGCTGCCATTCAATGGCTACGCGATGGTTTAAAAATATTAGACGATGCGCCAGATTCTGAATACCTGGCTGGAAAAAATACAGATTCTGATGGTGTTTATGTAGTCCCTGCCTTTGCTGGTTTGGGTGCCCCATATTGGGATATGTACGCTCGGGGAGCCATCTTCGGGCTGACTCGAGGAACGAATAGATCGCACATCATCAGAGCGACACTAGAGTCATTAGCCTTTCAATCGAAGGACGTTTTGGACGCGATGGAAAAGGATGCAAAAATAAAATTGAAGGCGCTTCGGGTAGATGGAGGAGCTTGTGCGAATAATTTATTGATGCAATTTCAGGCAGACATGCTGGCAACTGCAGTAGAGCGACCAGGAATAATCGAGACCACCGCATTGGGTGCGGCTTATCTCGCCGGGCTAGGTACAGGATTTTGGAAAACAAAAGACTTAGAGGAAAACTGGAATCTGGAACGGCGCTTCAAACCGGCCATGAAAGCAAAGGAACGGAACAAGAGATACAAGAAGTGGCAGAAGGCCGTTAGCCGCGTAATGGATTGGGAGAAAGATTAGAAGGGGATTAACGTTGCAAACTTTTGCGCTCGTTGCGCCTTTGCGGTAAAAAATATATTTGGCGGAACGCCAACTTCATTATCAAAATTTATGTCAAAAAAAATAAGCATTCAACAACATTGGCAAGACGAGGAAAGCCCCGTGCTCATAGACGTACGGACACCCGCGGAATACGCAAAGGGTCACATCCCCGGAGCTGTGAACCTGCCTTTGTTTACGGATGAAGAGCGAGTAGTGGTGGGCACAACCTATAAGAAAAAAAGCCCTGAAAAAGCATTGTTAGAAGGATTAGATTTTGTGGGGCCAAAAATGTCTGGTTTTATTCGGCAAGCAAAAAGTATGGCGCCTAATAAAAAGGTGACCGTTCATTGTTGGAGGGGAGGCAAGCGAAGTTTTAGTCTGGCCTGGCTGCTGGGGATCGCTGGTTTTGAAGTGCAAACTTTAGAAGGAGGCTATAAGGCTTATCGCAGTGAAGTACTGATTGGGTTCGAAACCATTAAGCAAAAAATATTGGTACTTGGTGGCCGAACGGGTTGTGGAAAAACGGCGATTCTTAAAGAGCTGGCTCATTTAGAAGAGCAGGTTATAGACTTGGAAGGAATGGCGAATCATAAGGGTTCTGCTTTTGGTTGGATCGGCGAGGAGGAGCAACCTTCTGTAGAGCAGTTTGAAAATGACCTTTTTGAATTGTGGCGTAAATTCGATCAAACTAAAAGGCTATGGGTAGAAAATGAAAGCAAAAATATCGGTTCTGTTTGGTTGCCTCAACAGTTCTGGGATCAATTAAAAGCGGCGCCATTAATTAATATCGATCTGCCTCACGAAGAGCGGATTGAGATATTGGTGGAAATGTATGGCGGCTATGATTCTTCTTTATTGATTACCGCTTTCGAGAAAATAAAAAAGAGATTAGGTGGTCAGCACTTGACAGCTGCTTTGGAACATTTAGAAGCAAATGACATTGGGGCAGCGGCAGGAATAGCGCTGGCTTATTACGATAAAAGTTATCAGCGTTTGCTTGAAAAGAATCTAGCTCCGAATATTTTGATGCTGAAATTTGAAGGAAAAAGTGCGGGGGAGATTGCTAAAGAATTATCGGATCGTACTTATGAATCTATGTTTAATGCCTGAAAATATTTTTTATAAATTCAAAAGTATTAATAGAGTTTATTCCAAAATAATTTGTATTATTTCGAATGATCTTTTTATCCAGCACTTCAGCTTTTTGTTCGCCCGTAGCTAAGGCTACGAACTCATAAAAGAGCTTCGTTCTGAAAAAAAACATCTATTTGATTCCTATACAAAACATTCCAGCATAACCTCAAATGAGTCACAATCAAAAAATCCCCTTTTACATTCTTGACGTTTTTGCAAAACAAAAATTTCAAGGCAATCAGTTAGCAGTCTTAATTGATTTGGAGGACCAGCTCTCTCCTGATCAAATGCTCAAAATAACGAGAGAAATAAATTTTGCGGAATCTGCTTTTATCAAAAAGAAAAATGGTCCTAATGAATACCAGATCAGAATATTTACCCCGGAGTATGAAGTTCCTTTTGCAGGGCATCCATCTATTGGTTCCAGTTACATCATTGCTAAATATCTGATCGATGAACGGGTGAATGAAGTCATTCTAAATGAGAAGGGAGGTGATATCAAAGTCTCCATTTCTAGTGCAATAGATTTAGAAGATAGTCTCTTTATGATGCAGCAGGTACAACCAACTTTTAGAGCTACCTTTACCAAATCAGAAATTTTCAAAGGCCTAGGTATTGCTGAAGACAGCATAAAAGACAGTCAGGTTATTCAGGAAATTACAACAGGGCTGCCTTACTTAATTATTCCTTTGAAAGACTTGAAAAGTATGGAGGCATTAAAACCATCTCCACCTTTATTTGAATCTTTTTTAATCAAAAACAAATTGCACAAAAGCAACAGTGCAGATGAACTGAGTACCTCCCTTTTCTTTTATACCTCAGAAACTCATGAAGACGGAAATGATTTTAATACCCGAATGTTCGTTTTGGAAAATGACAAGATCGTAGAGGATGCAGCTACTGGTTCCGCGAATGGCTGTTTTTTAGCTTACTTATTAAAGCATAAAAATAAAACGATAAAGGCAAACGTAGAACAAGGCTTCCAAATGGGAAGACCTTCTTATTTGTTTCTAGATGGAAAAGAGTCTGATGGAGTTTACGAAATAGGAGTAGGCGGCTATTCAAAAGAAGTAGCAAAAGGAGAATGGATTTTGGACTAGCACTCACTGTAAATTCGTAAGTGGGAAAAGTTAAAAGTTAAAAGTTACAAAAAATAACAATGCAAGAACAATTAGAAAAAGAATACAAACTCACTCAATACTCACACGGCGCTGGTTGCGGTTGCAAAATTGCTCCCGCCGTTCTCGATAAGATATTAGGATCTTCGGCTGCTTCTAACAAAGAGTACCCGAGCCTATTAGTTGGTAATAAAGAACGAGATGATGCAGCAGTAATGGACATGGGAGATGGTACGGCAGTAGTCAGTACCACCGATTTTTTTATGCCTATAGTTGACGATCCACTCACTTTTGGAAGGATCGCAGCGACCAATGCCATTTCCGATATCTACGCAATGGGGGCTACGCCAATGATGGCCATCGCTATTTTAGGCTGGCCTATTAAAGAGTTGCCGCCGGAAGTAGCAGGTAAAGTGATCGAAGGAGGTCGATTGGCTTGCGAAGAAGCTGGAATTCCCTTGGCTGGTGGGCACAGTATTGACTGTCCGGAACCCGTTTTTGGATTAGCCGTTACGGGACGAGTAGACATTAAAAACCTAAAAAAGAATGGAGGAGCTAAAGCTGGAGCTACGCTTTTTCTTTCCAAACCTTTAGGCGTTGGCATTTTAGCTACCGCTCAGAAACAAGGAAAGCTAACAGCTGAACATCAAATGATGGCCATCCAAAGTATGACCACATTGAATAAAGCCGGTGCCATTTTCGGACTTCAAAGTTACATCCAAGCCATGACCGATGTCACCGGGTTTGGATTGTTGGGTCACCTTTCAGAAATGTGCGAAGCCAGTGATGCTTCCGCTCATATTTATTTCGATAAGGTACCTCAGCTGGATAAAGATGTGCTACAGCATTATCTGAATGAAAAATGTATCCCTGGCGGAACCAATAGAAACTGGGATTCCTATGGTCATAAAATTGGAAGTTTGTCCGAACACCAAAAACACATTCTTTGTGATCCGCAAACAAGTGGAGGTTTATTGGTTGCGGTAACAGAAGGGAAAGAAGCAGAATTTCAAGCGCTTGCTCTAACAATGGGCTTACAATTGGAAGCAATTGGAAAAATGGTAGAAAGAGGGGAGAAGCTGGTTAGCGTAGTTTGACCTAAAATCGAGGTGCCTGCGTTAAAGGGCCACGGTATAGTGGCGGGTTGGGAATGGCAAATCATGAGGGAACGGGTGACGGCCTGCGTGCAACGGCCTTTGATTTGCCTAGGCTTTTGTCTACTTTTTGCCAATGAAAAAGTAGCTTGCCAAAGGCCTGCCGAAAGTTTTAATTTTAGAAACAAGGCTTCTGGAAAGTCAAATGTTAACATAAAAACAAATCTACTTTAGTCTAAAATTTATCAGCTAAATGCTCTCTTACATCATAAGAAAATTAGCTTACGGAATACTGGTTCTGATCCTAGTGGTCATTACCATTTCTTCCGTTATTTACCTGGCACCTGTCGATCCGGCACGTCTTACTTTTGGCCAGCGTTCAGATACGGCCTCCTTGGAAGCTAAGCGAAAAGAGTTGGGACTAGACCAATCTCTGTTTACACAATTAGTGGCTTACTTGTCTGATTTAAGCCCCATTTCTATTATAAAAGATAAAGAAAAGTACAGTGCTATTAGCTTGATTCCCTTGGGCGAACGCGCGTTGGTATTGAAATGGCCTTATCTTAGGGAAAGCTTTCAGAGCGGCAAACGAGTCTCTGCTATTTTATCGGAAGCGGTACCCCGAACTTTGCTTTTAGCGGGCGCTGCCATTCTCTTGGCCATCCTAATTGGTATTCCTCTGGGTGTAATGGCCGCGATCAAACAGCATTCCTTTTTGGACAATGTAGCAGTGGTCGGTTCGGTATTGGGTTTCTCTATTCCGAGTTATGTAAGTGCAATGTTACTGGCCTTGGTCTTTGGTTATTTTTTACAAAGTTATACCGGTCTTCAGGTCAGTGGTTCCGTATATGGAATGGATGATTTTGGAGACGATCGTTTTTTCTGGAAGAACCTAATTTTACCTGCCATTGCTTTGGGGATTCGTCCGGTGGCCATTATTACTCAGCTCACTCGTTCCGCGATGTTGGATGTGCTGGCGCAAGATTATATCAGGACAGCTAGAGCTAAAGGATTAGGGACGAGAGCAGTGTTATTCAAGCACGCTTTGCGCAATGCATTGAACCCCGTTGCCACAGCTATTAGTGGTTGGTTTGCCGCTTTATTAGCAGGAGCTTTTTTTGTAGAAAATGTATTCCAGTTTAATGGCCTGGGGCAGGTAACCGTCAACGCTTTACTAAATTACGACATCCCAGTCGTTTTAGGAGCTGTACTCTTTACGGCCACTGTTTTTGTATTGGTCAACTTATTAATGGATTTGTTGTATGTAGTAATTGACCCTAGAATTAGGATTACTTAACCCCCCCAAGAAGCTCACCAAAACATTGATTTAATGTTCCAGTAAGTTCTTTGTCTGTATCCCAAAAACGGTTTTGGGATGAGCCTCATGGTGTGTTAAAACTGGACGGCCTTCCTCCTTCAGGAATAGGGGGGGACATCGTTTGCAATCGTCTAGCAAACAGTTCGTTTGATATCTTGTAATCGTGTTAATATTTGGGGAATCGGATGAAGGAATGACAAATGTATATATTAAATGATTTCAATACAAATTTTGAAGCTGTGATCTTTAATTTTAGTGAAAGTATTGTTTTAAATAATGAAAACAGAAAAGCCTTCATCTGCGACATGCAGATGAAGGCTTTTCTATCAGGCTATTAACTATTGCTCTAATCCTGTACGTTTGCCGGAGTGAACGATTGTAAGTGACAACGAAAAGTTAAATCCCGATTTGGAAACGATTATGTAAATCAAAACGACCACAGGGAGAGTGATTTATATAATCGTTTCCACCAAAGAAATCGGGAAATTATTTTTTTGTGTAATACTAAACGATGAATTGAACGATAAAATAAAACCGATCTCTTAAAAAGTATATCCAAGAGTTGCCACAAACCTTCCCGGTTTTGTATCGAAGTTGTAGCTGTTTCCAAAGAAGTTGAAATGATCTCCCTGGTCTTGGAAGGTTCCTTCGTATTTTACATCAATCATGAATTTCCAGATATCAAGTCCAATACCTGTTTGGTAACCCCAGGTCCAATCTTTAAACTCTGGGTCGTATCCCGCAAGGTCGGTCAATTCAGAAGTACTATTCAAAAATTTATGAGCTACTGGTCCACCTTGTAAACGCAAAGGCCCAAACTTAAGCCCCATCATAATAGGAATGTCTAAATACTGGTAACTCTCTCTGGCGATATTTTCAAAGGTTTGCACCTCTCCTAATTCCTCTATCTTATAATCCACGCTATTGCTACTCAAAAGAACTTCAGGCTGAAGGAAAAATCGCTTACCAATTCTAGCCTGAACCACTGCCCCGAAGTGGACACCATAATTTGCATTTGCAACAGAAATCCCAAGAGCATCTAAATCCTGCGCATTTTTAATCTTAATTTGGTCTGTATTAATATCAGCGGTACTAATACCAGCTCGAAGGCCCAATTTGATCTGAGCATTAGAAACTTGTACGAGAAATAAGGCGGCGAAAATTAACATTAGATTCTTCATGGTGTTTAGTTTTTGTCTTTGATTCTTCTTCAGATCATTTAATATAATACTCTTAAGTATCAGCCTGAAATCAAAGAAGGTGAACATTTCATATTCATTAAGTAATGGTGGTTTGACTAGATCGTGGAAGGAAAGGTTTAGCTGTTAAGAGATTTTTAACTTTTCGGTTTAAATCATATCGCTATTCATTCCACTTTACTTCCCATAACCAAGGTGAAATTCAACCGCTGTGAACTAGTCCTTATTATCGATACCACATATTATTTCAAAACTTTTGTCAATAGCGTATAATAACTTACTTTTGAGGCTTAATTAATTAAAAATAGTTCTATGACGAATTCCGTGTTTTTTTTCCACAAAAAGATTCTTCAAACGCAACCGAAGAGAGCGTTGAAGAACCTTTTCGTGGAACCACGTTATTTGTCATAGAAGGTAAAAAATAAAATATATACAATTATGGCTAGAGAATTAGCTTTAAGAGACGCCATCCGAGAAGGAATGTCCGAAGAAATGAGAAGAGACGACTCCGTTTTCCTTATGGGAGAAGAAGTGGCAGAATATAACGGTGCCTATAAGGTAAGTAAAGGAATGCTGGATGAATTCGGCGCTCGCCGTGTAATAGATACACCTATTGCCGAACTAGGTTTTACTGGTATTGGAGTAGGAGCAGCAATGAACGGACTACGCCCAATTATAGAATTCATGACTTGGAATTTTGCCGTATTGGCTTTTGACCAAATCATAAACAATGCAGCTAAGACCCTTTCGCAATCTGCGGGGGAATACAATTGCCCAATCGTGTTTAGAGGTCCTTCAGGCGCAGCAGGTCAATTGGCCCAGCAGCACTCTCAAACTTTTGAAGCTTGGTTGGCGAATTGCCCTGGCTTGAAAGTAATATCCTGCATTGATCCTTATGATGCAAAAGGTTTGCTCAAATCAGCCATTCGAGACAATGACCCGGTTTGTATAATGGAATCGGAAATCCTTTACGGGATGACAGGAGAGGTTCCAGAAGGGGAATACCTTGTACCAATTGGTAAAGCTGCTGTTCGTCGGGAAGGAACTGATATTACCTTGGTCTCTTATAATAAAATGGTTTTGGAAGCGCTAAAAGCTGCTGACGAATTGGCAAAGGAAGGAATCTCTGCTGAAGTGATTGACTTGCGTACCATCCGACCATTAGATCACGAAACGATTGTAGAATCAGTAAAGAAGACCAATCGCATCGTTGTCATTGATGAATCCTGGCCATTTGCTGGTATCTCTTCTGAGGTGACTTATCAAATACAGAAATATGCTTTTGACTATTTAGATGCTCCGGTTATCAGAGTTAATTCTGCGGATACCAGTTTGCCATATGCAGCGCCTTTCGTAGATGAGTTTTTACCAAATCCAGCTAAAATTATCAAGGCCGTGAAAGAAGTAATGTATCGTTAATTTAGGTACTACTTTCTCCCGTTTTTATAAATTTATTTTCACTTTTGCCTAATACTTAGTCAGCCATGCTAGAAAATATTTTCACCCTCCTCATGCTCGTGCTTCTACAGGCCGTGCTTGGTTTCGATAATCTATTGTACATTTCTTTAGAATCGAAAAATGCACCAGCAGACCGTAGAAGTTATGTCCGTAAGGTGGGAATTGGTTTGGCCGTTCTCTTAAGAATTGTTCTTTTGTTTGTTCTGGTTCAACTCATCCAATATTTTCAAGACCCGATCTTCGGTCTTAACTTAGATGGATTTATTCATAGCAATTTCAATATTCACAGTATCATCGTTTTGCTAGGGGGAATTTTCATCATCTACACTGCGATGAAAGAAATCTGGCATATGCTGTCCTTAGAAGAAGCAGGGCATGGAGGAGAAGAAGCAAAGACAAAATCCGTAGGTTCTGTGATAACGATGATCGTAATAATGAATCTTGTTTTTTCTTTCGACTCTATTTTAAGCGCCATGGCCCTCACAGATGTTTTCTGGATAATGGCCACGGCCATCGTTATTGGAGGTATCTTAATGATTGTTTTAGCAGATGGAATCTCTAATTTTTTAGCAAAAAACAGAATGTATGAGGTCCTCGGATTATTTATCCTTTTCCTTGTAGGCGTAATGTTGATTTCTGAAGGCGGCCACTTGGCTCATTTGGAACTGTTCGGTCATGAAATTACGCCGATGAGTAAAGCGACCTTTTATTTTGTGATTTTTATTTTGGTGGTTACAGATTTAGTTCAGGGAAGATATCAGAAAAAGTTATTGGCGGCTAAAGAGGAGGGAAGGAAAGAGAATTTAAAATAGATGATTAAAAATTGATTGGACGTACCTCGTTGCGAGAGGTAAGGGCAACGATGCAAGGAAAGCGCTACGTTTTTTTCGCAGATTTGGGGCACCTAACTATATGACAAATCCCTCAGTGATCGAAGATCGCTGAGGGATTTTGTCATATCAAAGGAGGAACAATTCGAAAAATATTCGGTACGTATTGGTACGTCTGTAACGTATAAAGCGCACCGATGCAGGAGCTATCGATATGACATATTTTGCCCGCACTCTTCCCCGTCACCGAATATGTCATATCTTAATCGTAGACTTCCTCATCAATTCGACTGAGCCCAGCACTTGGCTACAAAAGAACAAACGTCCTCTGTCATCCCGAGCGAGCGCAGCGAGTCAGAATTTTATTGTATTTCGAGTGAGGTACGAGTCGAGAAATCTATCTCCAAATCAAAAGAGAGATTGGCTCCCAACACTTAAGTATTACACTAAAAATAATTTCCCGATTTTTTTCATGGAAACGATTATATAAATCACTCTTCCTGTGGTCGTTTTGATTTACATAATCGTTTCCAAATCGGGATTTAATTTTTCGTTGTCACTAATTACCCTACTGCAAAACAATCTGCCTACTACTAATCCCTTCTTCAGAAAACAAACTAACTACATAACCACCTTTCGGCAAATGCGTCAGATCTAATTCCAATTTCGTCCCTTCCAATTGCACTTGATTTAACTCCTTATTGAAGACTACTTTACCAGTCATATCTGTCACCTGAACTCGTTCGGCATCCTTGGTCGAAGTAGTTAAATTAATATAGCATAAGCCCTTTGATGGATTCGGATAAATATCCAAAGCAGCATTTGCTATCAGCTCTTCCGTAGCAACTGGAGTCTGGGTAATTTGAAAATCCCACACGCCTCGGCCATAGGTTCCAAAACGCGCAATTTGCTCGGCTTCTAAATACTCCACCGACCAGTAAGATTGGGTTGGAGCACAGGTGCCTGCCAGGTCGTACCATTTATCTTCGGTAGTATAATAAACGTAAGGACCATTCTCTGTGCCTGCAAATAAGAACAAATCATTTTCATCTCCTCTAATCTCAAAAACGAGCGTATTTGGAAGCCCATCAGCCATAGAATTCCAATTATCTCCCTGATCGGTACTCTTGTAAACTGCGGGGTTAGAATAGCCACTCCCTCCAAAGTAAACCGTGTTTGTATCAACCCTTGAAGGATAAATGGTAGAACCATATAAATAATGTCCTTCCGGTAAAAAGTTAACCATTTGTTCCCAGTTTTCCCCTCGGTCTGTTGAAGTGAAGAAACGGCCATTCGTTGTAGCGGCATACCATAGGTTTTCATTAAGTGGAGAAATGGCCAATGCCGAAACTTCTCCACCGGACTCGGCTTTGAAATCGTAGAATAACTGAGCCGGTACGACTGTATTGCTACCACCTTCAAGGGCAATGATATAAGAACCAGGGCCACCATCTACCGATCCTCCAGCGAGGTAAACAATGTTCTTTGTTGGGTCGGGATCCGGAAGGAGAGGTGGGATCCAAACCGATTCGTTTTCTGAATCGACTTCCCAACTAGCAACGGGGCCGCCATTTGTCTGCGGATTGTTATATAAGGTAACCCAGCCACCAGGATAAACCGTCCATAAACGACTTCCTCCTTGCGCAAAAACAGTATGACCATAGTCTCCAGAAATAATCTGATCCATTTCAAGAACTTCATCAGCTGAAGAAGCAAAGCCTCTCTGGAACCCTTGATCTTGACTACCAGCATAAATAAATCGTGGATCCAGCGGATCAGTATCGACATCATAGAATTGACCAACGTTCAACCCTTCCTTTCCAATATTTAAAGTAGTTGCCATGTCGTCCCAGGAAATACTAAGCCCTCCATGGTTACTAATTAGCATAAAAGGATTGTCTGTTCCTGCTTCCGAAAATTCTTCAAAGTACATCATGTCAGCATGCAAGCTGTAATCAATATCTCCATAATAATCCCCCCAGTCATTGGCTTTATTCCAGAAATTTCCACCATCATGACTATAGTAACATTCGAATCCTCCGGTAATTAAGAAATCAGGATTGCTCGGGCTGACATAAAGCCCGACGCCCCAAGGCTGAGCACCAATGTCTCCTTTTTCTGTCCACGTGAGCCCAAAATCATCTGTTTGAAACACAAGGTTCTCTGTGTTATAAGCATACAAACGGGTCAAGGTATCTATCTGAATTCCGGCGAGATTGGTTCTATTTTCAAAGTAATTAAAAGTACCATTATTGCTTAGCATCTCAAGTGCATCAGTATTTTGATTGATCCGCTGTAGCCTAGTTGAACTACCTGTATCATGAGCTAGGTAAACTTCATTCGTTCCATGAGGATTGCATAAGGCAAACCGATCAAAGGTCGAAGTATTCAAGGTCTGAATGAGGTTGAAAGTCTCTCCTTTGTCTATTGATTTATACAAACGAGCATCTGTCCAATAATCAGGCTTCGCGATTATATAAATGTAGTGCGATTCGTTTTTCAAAACGATAGGGTGGCGGGCTCCTCCCCAGTTATCGGTATAATTTATCCCGGTGGATGCCGTCCAAGTATATCCGCCATCATCCGAATAATGAGGTACTCGGCCTGAAAGTGCTAACAATCGTCTTCCGTTTGGACCTTGGATGAATTGTAGGAGTTGCGAATTGAACTGTAGATCTTGGTTGATAACGATCCAGTCACTGCCGTCTAGATTTCCCTGCCATAAAGTACCACCGCCAGAAATTGCAAGTATCTTGTTATTGATACTGTCGTATTCTGTTGCAAATATACAACCGGCTTGATTTTTACTCCCTCTCTCTTTCCATTCCCCAAAAAGAGCAGCAGGTATAATTTCTTCTTCTATTCCTCCTCTTAAAGCTACAGATCCTGTGGCTCCTTTCTTGATTCGTTCCTGATGCCTTTTTTGACTATTGCCCAATTCTATTGCTTTCCAATCGGTACCGGGAGCGGCACTATGCATAAGGTGAAACCATTGTTGACGAGCATCCTGGTTTCCTTCTTCCTCTCCTTCTTTTATGATGGTAGGTTGGGGATGGAATGCGTTTTTCTTTTTAGCAGGAAGAGAAAGAAAGTATGTCGCGAAAATCAAGAAAAACAATCCGGGTAATAGTAGTGTTTTTTTATTCATCAGAGCTTTTTGTATATATGTAAAATTAGATCAATAAAGATACTAGATAGTAAGGGGATAGGCTAGCATCTTCCTAATATTTATGAATATTGTCCGTACTTATACTTAGTCTAAGTAATATTATTTTTGAAATTGGGAAAATTGCTGTGGAGAAATCTTACATTTACGGTACTACCAAAAGTCGTATAAACCATTAATAATCGGCTTTTGATTTTTAACCATTTAATCAAAAAATATGTCCACTCTAACGAGCACTTACCATGCTAAGTTGGATACGTTCATGGAACGTGTCAAACAAATTAACCCTAACGAATCGGAATTCCATCAAGCGGTTCAAGAATTTGCTGAAGTTATTATTCCTTTCGTTGAAGAACATCCAAAATATCAGAACTTTGGTTTATTGGAAAGAATGACCGAACCAGAAAGAACGATCTCTTTTCGAGTAACCTGGATGGATGACAATGGTGAGATACAAGTCAACAAAGGTTATCGAGTTCAGTTCAATAATGCCATCGGGCCATATAAAGGAGGACTTCGATTCCATCCTTCTGTGAATTTGAGCATTCTTAAATTTTTAGGTTTCGAACAAATTTTCAAGAATTCTTTGACCACGCTTCCAATGGGAGGAGGTAAAGGTGGTGCTAATTTTAACCCAAAAGGAAAATCAGACAATGAGGTTATGCGTTTTTGTCAGGCCTTCATTCGAGAACTCTATCGCCACATGGGTCCTGATGTAGATGTGCCTGCGGGAGATATTGGAGTAGGAGGGAGAGAAGTTGGATTTATGTACGGCATGTACAAGAAATTGAAAAACGAACATACAGGAACTTTCACTGGGAAAGGGTATGCCTTTGGTGGTTCATTGATTCGTCCGGAAGCAACAGGCTATGGCTCGGTATACTTTGCCAATGAAATGCTGAAAACAAAAGGAGATAGTCTGAAAGGAAAACGTTGCATCGTCTCTGGCTCCGGTAACGTAGCGCAATACACTGTGGAAAAGATTCTAGAACTAGGAGGAACTGTTCACTCCCTTTCTGACTCCTCTGGAACCATTTATGACAAAAATGGTATCACAACCGAAAAACTGGCCTTTGTTATGGATTTGAAAAACAATAGACGAGGACGTATCAAAGAATATGCGGATCACTATAATGTTGCCTACATGGAAGGACAAAATCCTTGGAGTATTCCTTGTGATGCTGCCTTCCCTTCTGCCACACAAAATGAAATCAATAAAACAGATGCCCAAACTTTAGTAGAGAATGGCTGTAAATTGATTTCTGAAGGTGCAAATATGCCTACAACTATTGAAGGAATTGAGGTATTCCAAAAGGCAAAAATTCTTTACGCACCAGGAAAAGCGTCTAATGCAGGTGGTGTCGCTACTTCTGGTTTAGAGATGTCTCAAAACAGTTTGCGAATTTCCTGGAAAAGAGAAGAAGTGGACGAGCGTCTGTTGGGGATTATGAAAAGCATTCATAGTCAATGTTTGGAATATGGTACAGACAAGGATGGATACGTTGATTATGTGAAGGGAGCGAATATTGCCGGATTTGTGAAAGTAGCTGACGCTATGATTGCACAAGGAGTACTCTAAACGTTGTAATATTCTTTTAAAAAAAAAAGGATTTCAGCATTTTGCTGAAATCCTTTTTTTACAAATACTATCTTTTTTAAGGCGTAAATTAGCTTACCTTTTTTACCGTCGTTTCCATCTCTGCAACAGAAATGGGAAAGCTAAAGAAAAAAGTACTGCCTACATTTTCAGTTGATTTAACCCAGATGTCACCACCCCAAGTTGTAACAATCCTTTTACAAGTAGCAAGCCCGATACCCGTTCCTTCGTATTCGTCACGAGTGTGTAAGCGGCGGAACATTTCAAAAACCTTCACCAGGTTTTCTTTTGAAATCCCGATTCCATTATCTGCTACTGAAAGAACGTATTGGTTTTCTTCTCTTTTACAATCTATAATAACTTGTGGGTCTCTTTCTCCTTTGAATTTTACGCCATTACTCACCAAGTTTTGTAACAACTGAATGAGTATAGTACGGTGTGCTTTTACTTTAGGTAAATGCTCATCCTTTATGATTAGTGTAGCATTCAGCGTTTGCAAACGATGACGTAAGTTTGCTTCCACAATAACCAATACATCTTTTAAAGAAATGAATTTAGTAGGAGCGGGTTGGGTTCCGGCTCTTGAAAAATCAAGTAAGTCGTCAAGTAGTGTTTCCATTCTTTTTACGGCATCCACTACATAAAACATAAACTCTTTCCCGGACTCGTCGAACAAATCATTATATCTTCTACTCAAAAGATTGGTATAGGAGTTGATCATTCGGAGTGGCTCTTTCAAATCGTGTGAAGCTACGTAAGCAAATTGTGCTAGATCTTCGTTTGAGTTTTCCAATTGCTTATTCTTGATATGGATTTCCTCATTTTTATCCGCCAGCAAAGAATTCTTTTCCCCTAATAGTCTATTGACCTTGTTCTGATAATCCAGTTTAGATTTGTACCACCATAAGAACATCAGAAAGGCTACGAAAGCGATGGCAAATATATAGAATTGCTGTTTTCGGATTTCATTGTTCTTTTTCAGTAAGGCTATTTCATGCTCCTGCTCTCTAATTTGGTATCGTTGTTTGGATTGCCCCATTTCTTCCAGTGTTTTTTCACTGATAAGGGAATCTTTTAATGTAATATATTTTTTAGTGTAAAACAAAGCTTTTACGGGGTCATTCATTTTATCGTAGACCGCTGCTAATGTATTATAAATCTCTGGTTGTCTGCCTTTTGCGTCTACTTTTATTGAGGTAGCAAGTGCTTGTTCCAAGTATGGTAAGGCCAACTTAGGTTTGTTCCATTCTAGGTATAAATTTGACAAATCAATACTACTCCCAATAGTGCCTACACGATCATTGACTTCATTTTTTAAGGCAAGTGATTCCTTTATGGCCTGTTCTGCCAAATCCATTTTCCCCTGTTTTTTATAATTGGTGGCAATGTTCCCTTTGGCGTAAGCGATGCCTGTCTTATAATTGAGTTCTTCTGCTAAGATTAAAGACCTTTCATTATACTCCATACTTTTATGATAATTGCCTAATTTTTCATGAACGGGTCCAAGGGCCGCAAGGCAAGCGTAGGTAGCCCTTTCATTCTTAAGGTTATCAGCAAAGCTTTTTGACTTTTGATAATGCTCCAGTGCTTTATGATATTGAGACTGATAATAGAAGATATTACCGATGTTATAGTGTGCATTTACTTTCCCAAGTGTATCATTTTCTATATCGTATATGGAGAGGGCTTGCATTTGATGCTCAAAAGCTGCTTTATAATCGCCAATGGATTGATGAATGGAAGACATTTGGGAATAAGCCTTGCGTTTGTAAGGTGATTTAAAATAGCCATCGTCCATTTCAATCAGATCCGCATAATAGAGTAGTGCATCCTGATAATTATTCTGACGATCATTGCTATAACCCAAATAGAACAGGCATTCTGCGATCTTTTCAAGATCTTCTAATTGTTTCGCAGCTTCATGGGCTTTTAAATAATGGTCAATAGCTTTGTCATACTCTTCTGAACCCTCATGACCATATAACTCACCCAACTTGGAATGTATACTATATAGTGTTGCGTAGTCCGAAGAACCACTTTTCTGGGCTAAAACTTGCAATAAGCTATCAATAGGTTCGGCTAAAACTGTTGTCGTTGATAAGAAAATAGCCATGGCCAATAGTAGGTAAAACCTCAAAGTATGCATTTTTCTAAAGTGGAAAATTGCGCTGGCTCCTATAAAATATTCTTTCTTGCTTAGGGGCAAACACATATGAAATTTTAATATTCAAATTAATATTCGCAAAGATTATTCCATGGGAGTAAAAATGGAAGTGTTTTAGTAAAAAAAAACAATATAAATATATGTTTATATTGTTTTTTAATTTTTACAAATGAGTGGACGTGGCAAAAATGTTGACAGTTCTCACAATAATAGTAGCGTTTCATTGAAAAGAACACCTACTGACCCCACTTCTTCCTTAAACGTAAACGTCCCAGGAACTTACCTCTTGAAAATAAGTTTATTTCTTGCCTTAAATAGGGTAGTTGGCAATATTGTTGTTATATAATAAAAAAGGAATTCTCCCTCCAAGAGTAATCAAACTTTGAATTCTTCAAACTAACTTGTATCTGCCTTTTCCTGTGAATTAAATCTCCCCAAAAAATCTTCCCTGTATTTATTTTAGTATCACATTTAACTTATTCTAACCACACAACTCGACCTATTTAATCACTCGGCCTTTTGTCGAACTAACAAGGAGTATCTCTTGCTTTGGTAACCTCTTTGTTAGCATAACTACATAACATATGAAAAAAAGAGTAACGCTATTATTCCTGCTATTCCTGGGATTATTCTATGTACCGGAGGTTCATGCAATTACAGTTACTTCCGTTAATGACGGTAACTGGTCTGATGCAAGTACCTGGAGCTCAGGAGTGGTACCAACCATCAACGATGAAGTTATTATAGATGGACATGTCGTGACTATAAATTCAAGTACCCTCATAGATGCTGATTTTGGGGCTATTGATATAGCAAAACTGAGTATTATCAACTCAGGTACTACAATAAATGGACAAGCTTCATTGCAAGTTACGACTACTGTAACTATTAATATCACTACCGATCTTCTTTTGAGAGCTCCTATTGCAGGTCAATCTGTAGAACTATTACTAAGTGGTTCATCAGCTCTGATTCAGGTTAATGGAAATATTGAATATTACTCGGTTGCTTCTGGTCTAACGAGTATTAAAGTTAACGGTGGTGCAACACTAGCATTGAAAGGAAATATTTTACGTCCTGATTCTTACGGCTCTTTGACTATGGAAGCTGGAACAAATTTCCATCTCAACGGTACCGGAGCACAATCTATTCCTGCTGATAATAATATAGAAGGAGAGCCTTTCGATATAGGAAATATCATATTGGAAAATGACAATGGCATAGCTTTGACCGCTCCATTGGTTGTAGCAGGAGTTTTGGAATTGACCGCTGGAAATATTATTTCCTCTCCTGCAAATCCTGTTATTATTGAGGACAATGCCATCATTATTGGTGGTAGTGAATTGGCTTATATTGAAGGTCCGGTAATTAAGAATGGCCGATCCAATAGTGAATTTGAATTTCCAATTGGGGATGCTACAACTTATGCTCCAATGAAAATTTCAAAACTAGACAAAAGTGCTTCCAGCTTCACTGCTGAATACAGAGGCGATCCACCACCATTCGGCGTATTTGAAAACTCTGCACAAGAGCAAGTACTAGATGTGGACGCTACACAACATTGGGAATTGAACAAGACAGCAGGAAGTGATGATGTTACGATTCAGCTGGCCTGGTCTGATGGAGCAGCTAGTGGATTGACAAGTTTAGCAAAAACCATTGTTGTCGGTTTGTCTGATGAAGGAACGGCCTCTGCAACTTGGATGAGTTATGGACAGTCTGCCACCACAGGTGCTGTAGGAGCTGGAGATTCTGGAACGGTTACTAGTAGAGAAGGAGACCCACCACCATTTGGGGTGTTCAAATTCGCTGTAGGAAGGGGAGAAACTAAGATAACAGAATTACCAGTAGAACTCATCAAATTCGAGGTGAAGAAAGACAATGGAAAAGCAAGCATCGAATGGAAAACGGCTTCTGAGCAGAATAGTGTTCAATATGAAATTGAAAGATCTACAGACGGAATGAACTTCGAGCACATCGGAACAGTGAAAATCCATGGAGATTCTGAGACACTAAAGGAATATGATTTCATGGATATCTCGCCAAACAGTGGCTCAAATTACTACCGATTGAAAATAGTAGACTACGATGGCAGTTACGAATACTCAGACGTAGCAACCATGTCCTTTGGAGCTGATATTGTTATCATGGTCGCACCTAATCCGGTCGTAGATGTGATGACGATTAATGCAGGCGAAGTAGGTCAGAATGTTACTGCAACGGTTGAGGTCTTTGATCAGTCAGGAAAGCAACTTTATCAGCAACAGGTAGAGTTCCAAAACGGACAGTATCAAACCAATGCCAGTGAGCTGAATGTAACTACTCCAGGCGCTTACTTCATCCGGGTAACAGGAAGCAATAGTTCCAAAGTAGTGAAATTCATGAAAGGGAATTGATTAACTTAAACTGTTAACCTAAACTTTAACTTCCCACTTTGGTGAGATATAGAGTTTACTGTTAACGATTATTCAAACTTAACAGTCAAGCCGTAGGGCTGATAGCGTTCAATAAAGAAAGCCCGATTGGATCGAATTGATCTAATCGGGCTTCTTTGTATTTCCCTCAATGCTTACGTTAGTAGTGCAATTAAAGTTAATAGTTTTAGTTGAAACTTTAAACATTAAAGCGGAAGTGCATAACATCTCCATCACCTACCACGTATTCCTTTCCTTCAACACCCATTTTCCCAGCCTCTTTAACCGCACTTTCAGAACCAAGACTTACAAAGTCGTTGTATTTGATGACCTCCGCACGAATGAATCCTTTTTCGAAATCAGTGTGAATAACGCCTGCTGCACCAGGTGCTTTTGTCCCCTCTGTAATTGTCCAAGCCCGCACTTCTTTTTCACCTGCAGTGAAGTAAGTAATGAGTTGTAGCAAGTTGTAGCAAGATCGAATGACGCGGTTTACACCTGGTTCGGTCAGTCCCATTTCCTCAATAAACTCCATTCGTTCTTCCTTGGTATCCAACTCAGCGATGTCCGCTTCAATACCCGCACAGATGTATATTACTTCCGCTTTTTCAGCAGCTACAGCCGCTTTGAATTGTTCGGTGTATTCATTACCACTTAAGACAGAATCCTCATCTACATTACAAACATATAGAATCGGCTTAGCAGTCAGCAACATCAATTCTTCTAATAACTCCTCCTCATCAGCCGTTTCTACAGGATAGCTTCGCGCTGGTTTTTCACTCTCCAGGTGAGCCATTAATTTCTGACCCATTTCGACTTTCGCCTGATCTTCCTTCTTTCCACCCTTGGCTTGTTTCTTCAACTTCTCAATCCGCTTTTCTAAAGTCTCCATATCCTTGAGTAACAATTCCATGTCGATGGTCTCCTTATCTCTTACCGGATTCACATCGCCATCCACGTGAACAATATTGTCATTCTTAAAGCAGCGAACCACATGCACGAGGGCAGTTACCTCTCGGATGTTAGCCAAAAACTGGTTACCAAGTCCTTCCCCTTTACTTGCCCCTTTAATCAAACCAGCGATGTCAACTATCTCAATAGTAGTTGGTTGCACCTTTTGAGGATTAACAAGTTCTGACAATTTATCCAACCTTGGATCCGGAACGGTGATAATACCTACATTCGGTTCCTTTGTCGCGAAAGGATAATTAGCGGCAAGCGCTTTCGCAGAGGTAAGTGCATTAAAAAGAGTAGATTTGCCAACGTTGGGTAATCCAACTATTCCACAAGTAAGAGCCATAATTTTTATTATTTAAATTTTAGGAGCGCAAAGATAATCTTTTTTTGGTTTTAGCTATAAAGACCTAAAGAGAACTTCGATTGGACGCTCAAAGATAATTTCAATCTCAACCTAAAATACAACTTCAGACTCAATTCCCTTAATTACGCGGGACTTCGGGTATTGTTATTGGGTTTTATAGTTGAAATTCCCTCCGTAAGATTTTATAAACGTACACTATATGAACTTTTTAGCCCACTTATATTTGTCTTGTGATAATGAAGATTTGTTGATTGGTAATATGATTGCGGACTTCATTCGTAACAAAGAAGTTGCTACTTATTCGGGAGAGGTACAGAAGGGCATCCAATTACATCGGCAGATTGACAGCTATACTGATAATCACCCAACAGTACGGCAAGGAACACATCGTTTACAGCCCGTTCATCATAAGTACTCGCCGGTAGTTATTGATGTACTTTATGATTACTTACTGGTAAAAAACTGGGATCGCTATTCCGGACAAACGCTTTCTAGTTTTACTAAGTATGTCTACGAAATCCTGGAAAGGAGAATGGACGATATGCCACTGAAATTACAGAAGCAACTACCGGGAATGATTGAGGGCGATTGGCTAACGGCCTATGGAACCATTAGCGGATTGAGTTTCGTCTTTGATAAAATGGAAAAGCGCGCGAAGTTCAGTGCTCGTTTTTCAGATGCACCCAAAAGTCTGTTGATGGATTATGAAGCTTATAATGAGGAATTCAATCAATTCTTTCCTGAGGTGATTGAGTTTGTGAATGAGCATTGTGGGTGTTAAATAGCTTTAATCACTGAATTAATAAAGATTATCCTTAACCTAGATTAATGGAGACATATTAAAGTTCTTACCCCTCGAAATGTAAACTAATTGTTAGCGCCCTGGAACGAATCTTCTCCAAAACATTAGACTCTTTCACATTCTCATTAAAAATCAATACATTTCCTAAACCGTTGGATACCTTAATTTCCGGAGAGAAGATAAAGTAAGGGAAGAAGAATTGGATACCGGCGCCATATTCAAATGCAAAATCCGTTGGGGAGATTTTAACGATGCTAGCGGCTTGACGAGCACGAGAATCACTGGCTACGTCAAAGGAATATTTGATACCCATAATCATGAACAAACGAATGTCATTAAATGGAGCGGATTTATATCTAGCTTGGAACGGAAGTTCTACTAATACAGATTCCACCTTTCTATTACTAACTGGTTTATCATTTTCGAGATAAATGTAATTCAGATTTCTTTCTGTAAAAGATAGGGTAGGGAGGAATCGAAAATCGAAATACTGTCCGATCTTCAAATTACTAACGATACCTAGGTTAAAGCCCGGCCCGGTGATGGAGCTGGCATTGTCAATACTGTCATTACCAATGAAATCCTTGGAATGAGTAATTTTGAAATCGCTGGAGTTATAGCCCAGGGTTATCCCGAAATAATAGGGTTTAGCCTGAAATTCGAGGAAGTTATAGTTGCCCTTTGATGATTGCGCGATGCTACTGTGGCTGACCAAGAAGCAAAGAGCGGCAACGATTAACGTTGAGCGGTATAAATGGAACAAATTCCGAGTGACAATTGCTTGCATTTCGTATTATTAAATCCTGTTTGTTGTAATATGTCCAGAAAAGCGTCACCATCAGGAAAGACTTGTACCGAGCGATATAAATAATCGTAGGCTTTAGGGTCTTTCGAAGTGATTCGACCTATAAGGGGTAAAATATATTTAAAGTAGAAATTGAATCCCTGCTTGAAGGGAAACATGGTTGGCTTTGAGAATTCTAGTACTACTAGCTGTCCACCTGGCTTTATGACTCTTTTTATTTCGGAGAGACCCTTTTTAAGATCTTCGAAATTTCTCACTCCAAATGCAACGGTAGCGGCATCAAAACTATTGTCTTCGTAAGGTAGATTCTCTGAATCGCCATGTTCCAACGTGATGGTATCAGCCAACTCCTTTTTTAGAACCTTTTTTCTACCAACTGCTAGCATCTCCTTAGAAATATCCATTCCAATTATTTTATCAACTTTTAACTGCTTGGCCATCATGATGGCTACATCAGCGGTACCAGTGGCAACATCGAGAATCCGCTTCGGTTGGGTCGCTTCTAATTCCTTAATTGCTTTCTTACGCCATAACACGTCGATTCGAAGGGTCAATAGTCTATTCAGAAAATCATAGTATGGTGCAATATTATCAAACATTTTAGACACCTGTTGCTTTTTCCCTCCGTCCTCCTTATTATATGGTTTTACCGTTTCTTGCATTATTTATAATTTATTGGTCATTAAAGTTTTATACAAAAAGAAACAACAGGATAAGAACAGTGTTCAGTAACAACGAGAAATTAATTTACTAGTTGATTTTTATCCTTTGGATATTTGACACATGAAATGGAGCATATTATCTTTTTAAAGATAAGTAGCGGCAAATTTGCTTTGCTTTTTTATTGAAATAGGACTGAAAAAATTCACTTCCAACCATAAATACAAAACGACCTACATCTTTTATCCGCTAAAAGCCCCTAATTTGCTCGCAAAGATAGTTTTATTTGGCATTTTATGCTCCGTAAGTAAGTCACAAATTAAAAGACTTTGTTGTGGCATGAAATTCGCATTTTTAACATTAGAACACTCCTTTACGGTGGCAAGAACCCTGTCACAAATCTCCATAATTTTCTCCCTTTATTTTAAAACACTGCGTCTATATTGCATTCAAAGCGACTGAGGTCATCTCATAATTAACCGGTAGGAAGCTTAGATCTGTTAGATTTTCAGACGAGTTAAAGTAAAGACAAAAAAACTATGACAAATTTGAAGTCTGGCAGATCTACTTCTTTTTGATTTATGGTTTAGTTCAGTGAGTGTATCCCCCCGACTCTATTTTATTTCCCTCCAACAATTTTAGAAGGTATTTAAAAAAGAAATCGGAATTATTTTTTTCAATTACTAGGATACCCCCATTACTAGCGAACTAAAACCATTATATACCATGAGAAAAAACCACATTTTACTATTACTACTTGTTTGTTTTACAACCGTAGTTTATGCACAATCGCAAAAAGGAGAAAAAGTCTCCGCCTACATTCTAAAGAAAGATGGCAGCCGCCAAGAAGGTGAAATCAAAGTAGGATCAATTACAGACAATGAGGTGAAGATTCAATTCTATGCCAAAGGAAAATCGAAAAAGTCCGTATACAAGCCGGGAGACCTATTGGGTTATGGTTACGAAGCAAGAGAACAAGATGACTTAGGTTTCGATGAGTACAGATGGATTCACTACGAAACAATGAAAGTGGATTATCCCGCGAAGCCTTTTGGAAGTACCACTGTTTTTGTAGAACGAGAAGTTGATGGGGCGGTAGCTTTATTCTGTTACTACATTGAAGTGAGAAACAATCCGAAAAAACCGTATCGCTATTACTACATGATTCGGGATTCGGAAGGAAATGTTACCAAGGTGGAAGAAAAGAATTTCCGCAAAACAGTAATGTCAACCTTTACTGATTATTCCGCACTGACCAGTAGATTAGGGAAGAAAGATTTCCTTTATAGGAACATGGACAGAATGGTGAGAGATTACAACTATTGGACTGTTAATCAGCACGATAGCTCTGAATACAGAGTTGCAATGAAAGAGTAATTGAATTAGTTATATTAATACAATATCTAGAAGAATATTTTTACTCTTGGTGATTTAGTAATGACAAAAATAAAAAAAGTGTTGAGTCATGCTAGATAATTCGGGCCTACCGAGCCCAGCCGAAAACCGATTTACGTTTTAAAAAAGATTCTTCGGAATCATCATTATTCAGGATTACAAAACCGAAGTGCAGTTTCTGCGCTTCGGTTTTTTTTGATAGGGTTAAGGTTTAGTCCTTAAAAAACCAACAACTGTCCATTTATTCGCTCTCCTATTAACAGAAAGGCCACATAACAGAAGCCACTATCTAAGTTTAAATTTACCATAAAGCGATTCAAATTATTCTTTCCTTTCATAAACTCAATTCGTTCCTCAAAAATCAATTGCCCAAGCTGATTAGAAATTTGTAAAATGCCTTTCGATGTTTGCGCAACATTTACATGAAAATCAAATTAGTTGCTAGTAATATAGGTTTTACTGCTGTAGGAGGAGCGGAGTTACGTTGTACCCTTAAAGGGTTATTTATCGATTCACCTATTGACCTTTACATAGAAGCTCCATACCTTTGGTTTGATTAGTACTGAAAGAATCTATTTAAAACTGGAGGCTTTCATTAAAATAGTGATCAAAAAAAATTACATGTACAATTTTTCACATTCCTTTTCTTGTTGTTGTTGTTGCTGTATGGGAACAAAATTCCTAAAGGAAAGGCCTATGTGATAAGCGCTACAATTGTATTTCTAAAAAATATAAAAAGAGTCTTCTCGTATCGAGGAGGCTCTTTTTTTTTGTTTTAAGTGAATTGATTTGATGATTGTGAGTAAAGTGGTTTTCCGCCACGTATATATTTTACTGCAAAGGTGCGCAAAGAAGGGCAATGAAGGTGCTTTCTTGAAATTCAACTTTGCGAACCTTTGCGCCTTTTCGGTGAAAGAAAACAATTGGCGGAACGTTAATTTGCTATATAGCATCAAAGAAAATCAGCTAGCGTCTTTTTTAATTTTTAAAATAATAAACCATGAAAAAAATCTATGTTATCCACGAAAATGAAGATTGGGTCATTCCATTAAGAGCCGCTTTTAAAAGTTTAAGCTTGCCATATGAAGAATGGTTTATTGATAAGCTTAGTTTAGATTTAAGCGAGGTTCCACCTGAAGGTATTTTTTACAATCGGATGAGCGCCTCTGCGCATACGAGGTCTCATCGTTATGCCCCTGAAGGCACTGAAAATGTATTGGCCTGGTTACAACGTCATGGCCGAAAAGTGATTAATGGACGGAGGGCTTTGCAACTTGAAGTTAGAAAGTCGGAACAGTATCTTGCCTTACAAGAATTTGATATAAAACATCCCAAAACAATTATTGCCAACGATGTAAGTTTATTGTTAAATGCAGTTGACAAGTTGAATCAATTTCCCTTTATCATCAAACCAAATAGGGGCGGGAAGGGAGCTGGGGTTCAGTTGTTTCAAAGTAAAGAAAGTCTCAAAAAGACTATTGAGGATGCCGGAATAGGAGAATCACTGGACGGGATCTGGTTGGTGCAGCAGTACATTCAACCTGCGGATGGAAGGATTGTCAGAGCAGAATTTGTGGGTGGAGAGTTTCTGTATGCCGTCAGTATTGATTCTAGTAATGGCTTTCAATTGTGCCCAGCAGATACTTGTAATATAGACGATGCCTTCTGTCCCGTTGGTACCTCTGCGAACACCTCTAAATTTCGCATTTTGGAAGATTACGAAAATGATGATCTCGAGAAGTACAAACAATTTCTTAAAGCCAATGATATTGGAGTTGGCGCTTTAGAATATGCCCAAGATGAGGCGGGAGTTCGCTGGGTTTATGATGTCAATACAAATACAAATTACAACTCAAAGGCAGAAGAACTCTTTGGAAATGAGGCGCAAGGAATGTTTGAAATTGCTAGTTTTTTAGGGAGACAGTTGGAGGAACTTTTAGGAAAGGAAAGGTTGAAAAATTGTGCATAGTAACAACAAAAAATTAAATCCCGATTTGGAAACGATTATGTAAATCAAAATGACCAAAGGGAGAGTGATTTATATAACCCTTTCCACCAAATAAATCGGGAAATTATTTTTTGTGTAATACATAGAGGCGAATTCTTACAACTAATTAGATGTAGACTGGAGATCAGGATCAGTCAGGCATTCTGTAGGTAGGCCTCAAGAGTTAAAAGGTTGTTTGCTTTAATTTCTTTGTACTTTGTCGAAAAAAGAAGTTTGTTTAATCTACGATTCAGTACTTTTAAGGTGAAGTAATTATTTACTCACTTAAAACAACAATAAAATGAATGCACACGAAATTGACTACCAAATCTTCGGAGAAGAAATGCAATTTGTAGAAATCGAATTGGATCCCTTTGAAACAGTAGTAGCGGAATCTGGTAGTTTAATGATGAAAGATAGCGAAATTGAAATGACCACGATCTTCGGAGATGGTAGCCAACGACAGGCCGACAAAGGTATCTGGGGCAAAGTACTCTCTGCCGGCAAGCGACTTGTTACCGGGGAGAGTTTGTTTCTTACCGCCTTTACACATGGCGGTAGTGGCAAACGTAAGGTCTCCTTTGCCTCGCCTTATCCGGGGCGAATTATTCCATTAGATCTTTCAGCGTTGGAGGGAAAAATTGTCTGTCAAAAAGATGCTTTCCTTTGTGCTGCAAAAGGAGCGGAAGTAGGTATTGAATTTTCTAAAAAACTTGGTCGTGGCTTTTTTGGTGGAGAAGGTTTTATTATGCAAAAGATTGAAGGAGACGGTATGGCCTTTTTGCATGCGGGCGGTACGGTGGTAGAGCGAGATTTAGTCATTGGCGAAGTCCTGCACGTTGATACGGGTTGCCTAGTTGGTTTTACACGAGATGTAGATTATGATATTGAAATGATAAAAGGGGTGAAGAATATGATCTTTGGAGGGGAAGGTATTTTTTATGCACGCCTTGAAGGGCCAGGTAAGGTATGGATTCAATCATTGCCATTTAGCCGATTAGCTGACCGGGTATTGCGTAGTTCTAAAAACTATGGCCGCAAATCGAATACAGGAGAAGGAAGTATATTGGGGGGATTGGGTGATTTGTTAGATGGGGATGGTTGGTAATATGCAGGAAGTTGGAAGGGGGAAGTATCCTTTAACTTAGCATTCACCTAGGTTCTCCTAAATATCCTTCAATCGAATATTGTTCGGCTGAGGGATATTGTCTTTTCCAAGATTATTTACTGACGACTAATTTAAATGCCTTAAAATGATCGGCTCACTTTCTATAGTTATTTCTGTCTTTGCCACGCTTGCGATTTATTTTCGATTGAAAAATAACTCCCAATTATACGCGCGCTTTAAGCCGTTGACAACGATTGTAATTATATTGTTGTCGATTATGATTACCCCCGATATGGAAAGTGGATATGGACCGATGATCACGATGGCCTTGGTGTTTTGCCTCCTCGGAGATGTATTGTTATTGAAAGAGTCTTATTTTGTCTATGGCTTAGCAGTCTTCTTAATTGCACACTTACTTTTTGTTTTCGCTTTTTCTTCCTTGCATGGTTTTCAAACGAATCCTTATGTGATGGTAGCCTTGTTGCTAGTAGGAGGGAGTTACTTTAGTTTTCTTTATTCGGACCTCAAAGCGCTGGCATTCCCGGTGTTGCTATATTTTATGGCCATTATTGTGATGGATTGGCAAGCCATTAGTTTGGCGATTGCTTATCCGCAATTTTCTTTTTTCTTAATTGCGATTGGTGCTGTCTTGTTTACGTTTTCAGATGCGGTGATTGCTTATGAAAAGTTTAAGGGTGGGTTTATTTATTCGGAGGCGGTTATTCTTGGGAGTTATTGGCTGGCGGTTTTTTTGATTTGTGTTGGGGGGCTGTTTTTTTGAAATGATCACGACATCCAATAAAAAAACCGCCTCGATCAAAAGATCAAGGCGGCTTTTACAGCGGAGGAAGAGGGATTCGAACCCCCGGTAGGCGTTAACCCACGCTAGTTTTCAAGACTAGTGCATTAAACCAGCTCTGCCATTCCTCCTGGTTTATTTACATAGAAAAGGTAAGCAAGAAGCACACCGTTTTCCAAATGCGATTGCAAATGTACATTTATTTTTCGAAAAAGGAAAGACTAGAGGGGGAAATAGTTGAAAAAATAAATTTTGTTTTAGCAACGGGCTCTTTTACTGGATGTGGATTCTTCCTCAAAAGGCCTAATCCTTAACTTTGACTCTCCTTCTGAAGTAACATAACAATTAGACTATCAGTGGATTATCTTTAGCAATGTGCTTTTTCCTTCTAATTTTAAGAAATAAATTCCCTTAGGAAAGGTGCTTAATGAGAAGTCATAGTTTAATTGATTTTTCTCAAACTGCTTCTCAAACATGATTTTTCCACTTACATCATAAAGTCGTAATAGGCCTCCATTCCAACCATTTAGTTGAAGTACTTCTTTTACTGGATTTGGAAAAAGGACTATCTCCTCTTCTGTTTGTAGATTTACGGACCGTATTGCTGATAAAGAAAATCGTCCGTCAATGTCCACTTGTTTGAGTTGATAATAATAGGTCCCTACTTCAGGGAAATCATCAAATTTGTAATTTGTGTTCTGAGTCTTATCCCCTTGGCCCATTACCCGACCAATAGCCTTGAAAGAACCATCTGCCCCTTTACGAAGAATATCAAAATAAGCATTTCCAATTTCGCTATAGGTCGTCCATTCTAACAATACACCTTCTTCAGTAGTTTCTCTTGCCGTAAAAGCACCCAATTCAACAGGTAATAAAGTTGATGTTTTTCCAAAAACAAAATCATCAAAATGGAATACTTCTACATTGTTGCCTAAGTCTAAGTTCATCAGAACATCGTCTGTAGTACTTGCCGTAAAATTTAATTCATAAGGCGCCCAATCTTCCGAAAGGGTAACGGTCATATTGCCATAGGAGGTCCAAGGGTTTTGATTCTTTACGATGAACACTGGTATTTGTACCCCAGCAGTAGCAGCCTTTGCGTAAAAAGTCAAAGTATAATCTTCCCCTTCTTCAAGAGAAAAACCACTACGTTGCAATTGTATATCCCAATTGTTAGATCCTCCATTGCTTACCGCTACGGTTGCTGATTTAGCCCCTTGCTGAGGGTTATCTGTACTGATAGTGAAATCTGCGGCGGCACCATTATAAGTTCTTGTATTCCAATTGTTATAATCATACTCAAAGGCTGGATTTTCGAAGAAATTAGGGCTTACTGTTACGGGGAACTCAATGGTTTCTGTTCCACAACTTGTGGTTAGAATACAAGTGATATTTCCGGAATTAGTTCCCCAGCTAATACTGACTCCGTTGGTACCTTGACCGTTGATAATGGTAGCACCACTAGGAATAGACCAGTCATAGCTTGCTCCCGAAATGGAGGGTAGTGTATAGTCTTTTGTATCCTCTGGTTGTACGTAGTCGTCTCCGGAAATTGAAACGTCGGTGAATAATTGATAAACCCTAACATAGTCTACTTCCATGGTTTGGGGAAAGGAGGTTGATCCATCTGGATACCCTGGCCAGTTTCCTCCAACAGCGACATTTAAAATGAAATGAAAATCCTGATCAAAAACCCAAGGATATGATCCTAAATCTGCCTCTGTTACGGTATGATATAAATTACCGTCTACATACCATCTGATTTCATCTGCCTCCCATTCAAGGGAGAAGTCGTGAAAACTTCCACTAAAAATACCTGATGGTAAGGTATAACTGTCGCCAATATATTGATGTTCCCCTACATAACCATAATGGAGCGTTCCATAAGATGTTGCAGGCTGGTGTCCTAAAAATTCCATAATATCAATTTCGCCACTGGCAGGCCAACCACCGTATTCACTATCTGTTGGCATCATCCAGTAGGCAGGCCAGATACCTTGGCCAATTGGTAATTTAATTCGAGCTTCCATTTTCCCATAAGTCCAATCTCCTTTATTGATCGATCGAATTCGGGCAGAGGTGTAATCCGCTCCCATGTAGGATTCTTCTTTGGCCGTAATTTCAAGCACTCCATTGCTTACATTGACATTTGAAGATAGGTCGGTGTAGTATTGCCATTCATTGTTACCCCAGCCACCAGCTCCTATTTGATAGCTCCAATTGTCTTCGTTTAAAGAAGAACCATTGAATTCATCTGCCCAGATTAAATCCCAACATTGTGCTTGGATGGAGAGGCTACAGATTAAGCAGCACAGAATGACGAAGGTGTGTTTAAAAATCATTGGGTTGTTTTTGATCAAGTTATTAGGCTTTATTCCGAAATACTTCATATTAAGGAGAAGTACAAACGATCAACAGAATAAGTATTATTTGTTTTCAAGAGTGACTTGAAAGGGGCTAATTTACAAATATTTATGCATTTGGTATAATTTTAATATAAAGTTCATTTCCCCCGAAACCCAACCTTTTTCCAGAAATAGCTAGTCTTAATTATTGAGGGGAGATAAAAAAGAATGGATTTTAATTTAAAACTTAGTCATCTCAACGCCAAAATACCTTGGAGATGTTAAAACTAAGGGAGTCAAGAAGAATAGCCATGAGTTTTTCATTACATTAGTGTTGGATATCATTAATCGACAATGCCATAAATGCCAGACTCCGTTAAACATACAGACCAAAGCCTCATCAAGGGTTGCTTGGAAAACGACCGGAAGAGCCAAGAAATACTCTATCGGAAGTACTTCGGCGCCATGTTGAGAATGGTACAACGGTACACTAAAGATCAGGAAGCGGCACAGGAAATCATAAACAATGG
The DNA here is from genome assembly GCA_047626155.1 of Saprospiraceae bacterium. Classification (GTDB taxonomy): domain Bacteria; phylum Bacteroidota; class Bacteroidia; order Chitinophagales; family Saprospiraceae; genus CALGLS01. The sequence continues at coordinate 46,490 of JBLHRR010000021.1, forward strand.
TTTCCTCAGGGCCTTCAAAAAACTGGATACTTTTACACATCAGGGCTCCTTGGAGGGATGGTTACGCAAATTGGTTTTTCACAGCCTTTCGGAATATTTCAAACAGCACAACAAGTACACGCAATTACTGGTTTTTGAGGAATCAGTAAAAGCACCGGCTACTAACGGGGCGGAATCAGCACTTCATCAAATGTATTATGATGATGTGATGAAACTCGTAGACACCCTGCCTCCGGCCACCCGGCAAGTTTTCGAACTGTACGCCATTGAAGGTTTCTCTCATATGGAAATCTCCAAACAGGTGAATATCAGTATCGGAACTTCCAAATGGCATTTGTCAACAGCTCGCAAACAATTGCAGAGCCTTATTAGTAACAATAATAATTACACGCTTCATGCTGGATAATTTTGAAAATATAGAAGAAGGCTTCAACCCGGAAGAAGCGGCTTTCCTCAACGACAGTTGGGCGAAGATGTCTGCGATGTTGGAGGATGAAATGCCAGATGGTGCTGCGCCTGTAAAGCAAACTGCCGCTAATGATGGCCGTTACCTGGTTTTGCTACTGTTATTGATTTTGATAGGAGGGGGGCTTTGGCTTGGAACGAAGGAAAGTAGTATAACATCGGAAGCAGCTCAAACTAACGTAGCATGGGCAACATCCAACAATGAACACACGAATGTTATAGCTGATGTCATTATTACAAAAGAAGAAACAGCGATTGAGGTGCAAGTGCTCGATCAAGCAAGCATTGAATCGATGAAAATTTCTACTAAGAAAAAGTTTACGGAGGCAATGACGATTCCGCAGAGAGGTCCTTCGAAAAGTGCTTCTTCTAATAAAACAAAGGGGACTAAAGTTTTGCTGTCTCAGTCTAGTATAGCTACGTTAAGAACAGATGGCCCATTGGCAGCTTCTGAAACAAGCACTGTTCTAAAGAGCATCACTTCCGAATTAAAAGTAGTTACTATCCCAACGGTTCCAGCAGAAATAACGAATACCGACTTAAGAACAATTGATGAGAAGCTTGAATTGAATACCACCCAAGAACAAATCACGGGAGAGTCACTCAAAACAAAATCACTGCTAATTCCAATAAAGAATACAAAGAGATGGACTTACGGATTAACGGCCGGTATTCAGCAGGAAAAGATGACTCAAGGCTTTGGTGGTTTCAGTATTGGTTTTCTAGTAAATCGGAAAATGGCTAGAAATTTCACCTTGGAAACAGGTTTGAATTATAGTATGACTCAGTTTAATAATGTTATGATTAACAATAGCCCTACAGCAGTAGCTTTCAATCAGCCAGAGCAAAATCAATCTTCTGGTATCGAAGAAGAATTGACACTGACTTATCAGTCAAGTGATGCCAATCAAGAGGATGCTATTCAGTTTGGCTCAGCGTCCTGGCTCTCTATCCCTTTACTATTGACCTATCAACCGAGTCGAAGTTGGAGGGTAAATATGGGTATGGAGTATTCACAATTACTTCAAGCTAAAGAGCAAAAGATCATAAATAATACTTCAGGTGAAAGCGGACGAATTACTAATTTAATTGGAAAAAACAATATCTCTGCCTTGACTGGATTGACTTGGTTTCCACGTAAAAATCTGGGAATAGATATTCGATATATTTTTGGATTTACGGATCTTTCAAAAACAAGCCCTAAATTCATTGAACAAACAGATACTCGCGCAGCCTTGCAATGGTCTTTGGTTTATTATTTTAATATTAAGAATTAATCCCAAGAACTAATTAAGTATTACACAAAAAATAATTTCCCGACTTCTTTGGTGGAAACGATTATATAAATCACTCTTCCTGTGGTCGTTTTGATTTACATAATCGTTTCCAAATCGGGATTTAATTTTTCGTTGTCACTAACAATAAAGCCATGAATAGAATATACTGCTCTTTATTTATACTCTTCTTTGTTTCATTTGCTCAAGCGCAAACGATAAGTTCTTCTTGTGAAGCGGGGGATTCGCTAAAGGAGTTTTATATTTTTGATGCCACAAAATTAGCCATTCGGGAATTGTATAAAACCAATTCGGAAGATACTTCTTCCATTATAGTTAACAATACATACACGGATGAAATGTTAAAGCCGCTTTTAGCTGTTCATCAGGCGATTGGTCTGGTTGCTCGCGATGAAGTAGTTGATTTTTACAACATCCATGTCTTATCCGAACCAGTAACCAATAGTTTTGTTTTGTATGCGGACACCTCCCATTCATGGGCTAAGCAATGGTTGGCTGCTGAGATTTTTACAGAAGAAGAAAACATAGACATGTGGGTGGATTCTTTGGAGTTGTTCTTTCCTAATTCTCCTGAAATGATCTTTGATGAAGTCTTAGGACAATCTTTACTTAAGGTACAAATCCAAACTAAGCAGCATCTTAACTTATCCCCGCTTCTCAAGGAATTTCTGGCGGTGGATGGTATTCTTAAAGCAGAGACCGAACACTATCAAGGAGAGGTAGAAAAGAATATTGAATATGAATTAAATACGACACAAAACTACGTCGATCTGACCTATCAATATGGTTGGGGAAATTGTACAGGTGGTTGTTCTAATGAGCACTTTTGGATCTTCCGTGTTCATCTTTCTGATTGTTCCGTAGAATTTATTTCCGATGGGGGGACGCCTTTACTCACTAACAGCCCTTCTCAAATCAGTCAGATTTCGCTTCAGCCTAATCCTACTACTGGCTTTACTTCCGTGAAATTAGTTGGTCCAGCCAACGTAGATTTCCTTTTTCGTTTACATGATGCGTATGGCCAAATAATAGAGTCCCGAGCGCTAGGATTCCATAACGGACTTTTGAACCTCCAAGTCGATCTGAGCCCGCTGCCAGTAGGCGTCTATTTCATTACTTTCAGCCAGGGGGACCAGGTGCTGACTAAACGAGTTTTGAAAATATAATAGATTATCGAAGACATTAGCTTAGGTTTTGACATTAGCTTAGGTTTTATAGTCGCACCTAATACGGGTCTCTGCGTGAGTAAAAAATACGTTTGGTACATTTAATCTCGCGTACGATCACATCCTTTTTTTTAATACTGAATAGTTTCCTCTATTCCTTCTAATTCAATTCCTAGTTAGTATTTTTTGAAGGTTTAACTTTTCAACAAAAAGTCTTTTTTTAGCCTAATCCCTGAATCTCTCAAGGAGCACTAGGCTCATTTCCTCCTCTCCTAACCTTTCTGGCAGAATCATTGATAACTAAGTTATATATATTATTTAGATAATGTTGTTGTCCAGTGGACAGGTACTGTGTAAGCATAGCATTTGAGCTTTTGGCAGCGCTTAGTGACAACGAAAAATTAACGTCCCGGTTTGGAAACGATTATGTAAATCAAAATGACCACAGGGAGAGTGGTTTATATAATTGTTTCCACGAAAAAAATCGGGAAATTATTTTTGTTGTAATACTTATCTAAGTAACAACAAAAAATAAAGAGTACGAATAAATAGGTCTGTCTGTCAGGCCACGAATAAAACATACTAAAGAAACACACAGTCGTTTCTGCCCGCAGACCCTTTTGGATCCGCGGTGCGGAGAAGGCAACAAATGAGTTTGGTCCTATGAGAAAATCACTACTACTGCTAGGGCTGTTGCTGGTAGGGCAATGGTCTATGGCACAAATGGATCGAGAGGTTCTGTCTGTTGTCCTTGGAGAACAGCTGTATGAAAAAGGGCTTCTGGAAACGGCTATTCCTTTCAAATCAAATGCAATTCCTTTTCACTTAAATGGCGGGCTTATATTTTTTAAAGCCAAAATGAATGGGGTGTCAGACACTTTTGTGCTTGACACGGGCTCTCCTAGTTTGTTATTGAACGAATCGGTTAAGAAAGAAGATAACAATAGTTTTGCAGCGGTTGGAGTGAGTGGTGGTTTGATGTTTAAACGAAAGTCAGGCTATACATTTGAAATGGGGCCGAGCTTAAATACCGATGTAAGTTGCCTTTCGGCAAATTTGACTCATCTGGAAAAAGTGAAAAATCAGGAGTTCAGAGGAATGGTTGGTTACAGCTTATTAAAAGAACATGAATTGTTTTTGGATTATAAAAACCGTTTGATGCGCCTACTAGATGGGGGAGCCTTAACTAGCCAAAAAGGATTATACCGATCAGAATCGGTGCCAGTAGAATTTCAACAACACTTTGCCGTACTTGAAGTCAAGATCGGAAAACGAACTTTTAACTTTGGTTTAGATACAGGCGCTGAGGTAAATATTATTGATAAAGAAGTTGCGAAATGGCTTCCAGCTAAGTTTTTCGAATTAACAGAAACCATCAAGATCAGAGGCGTTAGCAAAAAAGGGGTAGGGGCAGATGTAGGAGAAGTGTCGAAATGTACCATTGCCAATAAAGAGCTAGAAGGAATGTCCTTTGTAGTAATAGATATGAAGCTGCTAAACGAAGGCAAAAACGTACAACTGGATGGCCTCCTTGGCTTTCCTTATCTATCTTCCGATCTGATCTCTATCGATTATGTAAATGAAATGTTACATATCTGGAAAGCGGAGGAAGAATTGATGGTGAAGGAGTGAATCCCTAGTACTTATTATTAGTTATTGGCCATATTCTGTGGGCTAAGTAGATTATGGTTGAAAAGGCAAATAATGGCTTCTCACAAGGGTAAGTTGATGCGAATTAAGGAAATTTTCTTGCGCCCTTACTTACCTTCATCTTCCCATTAAACATCACTTCCTCAAAGCCATAAACCAATCCGCCAACTCCTTACGCTCTTCCTTAGAAATACGCGCCTCGGAATGCAATATCAG
>JBLHRR010000022.1:0-50895 GCA_047626155.1 Saprospiraceae bacterium
TTTACCACCAACCATATCGAGTAGAATTCCAAACTGAGCAGTATAATTTGGTACATGATGATTCTTAGCCCAGTACTGCGCGCCCTTACACCAGCTCATAGGATCGTTCACTCCTTCTCGACTATCACCATGGTCTTCCGCATCAAAGAAAACAATATCAATCCCAAGATCAATAGGATTCTCTTGTATCAATCGAGCTAATTCTAACAACACCCCTACACCACTTCCTGCATCATCCGCACCAAGTATCGGTTTATCGTGATTATTAGGATCCTCATCTTCATCCGCGATATGTCTAGTGTCCCAATGTCCGGCGAGTACGATTCGTTTAGGGTTTTCAGGATTGATTCGGCCAATGATATTGGTTGCTTTTAAAACGGTACCGGTGTAAGCAGTTGCTTCAAAATCTTGTAAAATGACTTCTGCACCAAAGCTTTCTAATTTGGCAGCGAGCCATTCCTTACATTGAGTATGCGACTTCATGTTTGGAACCCGAGGACCGAAAGAAACTTGTTTTGCTATATAGGCATAAGCAGAGTCCTTATTGAAAGCAGGAACCTTTACGCGCTTTTTTTGAACGGTAGGTTTATTGTCTTTTTTAGTAGGCGGCTTAGGATCTGTTTTACAAGCGGCCAGAGAAAAGAGAGTGATAAGAAGAGCGGAGAGAAGGAAGTTATTTTTTCGAAGGAACATTTTTTCTTTTTTAGCAGAATTTAAAATTTACAACAAAGGCGCAAAGGTTCACAAAGAAAAAATAGCATAATACCTTTTTTCCCTTTGTGCTTCGTTGCGCCTTTGCAGTGAAAAACCTTTCCTTTGGCGAAGCCAAGAATACAGCTCGCAAAAGGAAATTAACATTGTACTTTACTCCACTCCCCAACTCGTTCCGTCTTTTCCGTCTTTGACAACGATCTTTAATTCCTTGAGTGTATCGCGAATTTTATCAGAAGTACCCCAATCTTTATTGGTACGTGAAGATTGACGAATATCCAAAATTAGGTTCATTAAACCTTCTGTAGTACCATTGTTGCCTCCACCTTCAGTTTCATCGGTTAAACCCATGATGGTGTAGATGAAATCGTGGAAAGTAGACTGCATGCGTTCGAAAGTAGCAGCGGTTAAATCAGTTATTGACAAGTGGCCTTCTTTCAAACCGTTTACCTTCGAGACCATTTCGAAAAGGCGAGCTAGTGCCATTGGCGTATTAAAGTCGTCGTTCATTTGCTGATGAGCGGCGTCTATTAATTTGTTGATTTCCTGACCTAACTCTTCATCTGTTCCACCGCCAGGATGTGTCAACCCTTTCAATACTTTGTTCCCTTCCATCAATCTACGATATCCTTTTTCCGCTGCAAGTAAAGCCTCATCTGTAATATCTAGCGTGCTTCGGTAGTGAGATTGGAGCATGAAAAAACGGAGCATCATTGGCGTGTATGCCTTGCTGATGTGTTCGCTTTCGCCAGTAAACAATTGTTCTGGAGTAATGGTATTACCATCGCTCTTCGACATTTTCTTTCCATGCATCAGCAACATGTTGGTATGCAACCAATAGTTGGCTGGTTGGCAACCACAAGCACTGTGATTTTGAGCAATTTCATTTTCGTGGTGTGGGAATTTTAAGTCGTTACCGCCTCCGTGAATGTCAAAAGTCTTACCTAGATATTTCGTACTCATTGCAGAACATTCGAGGTGCCAGCCAGGAAAACCTTCTCCCCAAGGAGAATTCCATCGCATGATGTGTTCCGGAGATGCTTTCATCCAAATGGCAAAATCAGCCGGATGATTTTTCTCTCCTTGATTTTTCAATTCCCGCGTTTCCTGTAACAACTCATCTATGACACGGCCGGATAGTTTTCCATAAACGCCAGTATCATTCGAAAATTTAGTGGTATCGAAATAAATAGAACCATTCTTTTCGTAAGCAAAACCATTCTTCAAAATTTCTTCTACCATTTCGATCTGTTCCAAGATATGACCAGAAGCCCGAGGCTCAATATTCGGTGGATGATTATTGAAAATTCGCATCATATCGTGAAAACCAAGGGTGTACTTTTGTACAACTTCCATTGGTTCTATTTGCTGCAATCGAGCACCTTTCATAATTCTATCTTCTCCATCATCTAACAAGTGACCTACGTCTGTGATATTTCGAACATAGCGCACTTTATAACCGAGGTATAAAAGGTGTCTGTAGATGATATCGAAACTGGTGAAGGTTCTGCAATTACCGAGGTGTACGTCATCGTATACGGTAGGTCCGCAAACATACATACCGACATATCCGTCACTGATGGACTTGAAAACTTCTTTTTGTCTTGTTAAACTATTGTGTACTGTGAGTTGTGCGTTCATGCGGCAAAATTAAATTATTTTTTGTTTCATGCTTAATGTTAATGTGCCATTGTGCTTAAGCGGGCGACAAAGGTACGTAAGAATTACACAAAAATTGGAATTGTTGTGGAAGAGTAAAATACGGAAAGGACAGGGAAATGTTTGGAAATTGGGTGACGGCTTGCTAAGCCAAACTCAAAAAGATGATATTTTTTGGCCTTCTGAACGAGGTCTTATATTTTAGTAGGAGTAATACCAGAAAAGTGTGTTTCTATCCATTTGATAGGTGCCTGATTTTTTCCGTCCGTCCGTGTATCACAAAGAAAGAAATGATAATAGGTCTGCAGGTCTGGACCTATTTGATCAATTAGTTTTGTCAGTCGTTCTTTTCCATCAGAAGGATTACGATAAATTTCAGATAAGCGCCAACAGTAATAGGCTTCATCATGCCATTGGATGATATTTAGTAGGGAGCGATCTTGACTGTGGTTTTCCATAAACCGACGAGCAATCACCGCGTGGTGCATATTCCAATCCCTTGGATGGCGGCCACCACCTTCTTGATATTTGAAAGTGTCATGAACCATCGCAATAACGCGAAGACGTTCTCTGTCTTGTTGAGAAGGCAGCGATAGTTTATCTACGTTATCAAGTACGTCTTTGACATGAAACAGAATCTTACCTTCCGGATGTCCGAAACGCGGAGTTCCCCAATGTAGTCCATTACTAAATTCAGGGATCGTCAGGAGCTTACGCTCAAGAGTTGTTTCCGGATTTAGTAACGCTGCGGCAGTGGTCTCTTGCAAGTGCAGGGTTCTAGTCATTTTTTAAAATGGGTTGGTCAAATGGTAAATGGTAGTAGTCTGGTATTTCAAATATATTTAAAAAAAAGACAAAAACAATTCCAAAGGATGAAGAAAATTAAATTGCTATTTATATTTTCACCATAAAAAGAGAGGTAAGGATAAAAACGACACACATGAAAATTTATTTACAGGTAAAAAATAATGAATATCAGGTAGACCTCAGTGAGCCTATTGATATTTCTATTCCATTAGAAGCCGGTGCAAATACGGTTAACTGTTTTTATGCGCCTTTGATGGAAATCGAACCGGTTATATCAGGTGACTTCATAGGCTCGACACTTAAAGGCAGCCCCGTGAATTTTAAAAATGTTCGCCTCAATCCTCATGGTAATGGAACACATACCGAATGCGTAGGGCATATTGCCAAAGAAGTATTCACGATAAATAAATGCCTGAAGGAGTTTCATTTTGTAGCGAAATTGGTTTCGATTTATCCTGAAAAACAGGAAAACGGAGACCTGGTAATAACTAAAGAACAAATGGAAAACTGTTTTTCGAAAAACCAGGCAGAAGCCATTATCATAAGAACTTTACCCAATGAGGAGGGAAAAAAGAGACGAAACTACTCCGGTACCAACCCTCCTTATTTACATCACGAAGCAATGTCCTACTTGGTTGGTTGTGGCGTCCAACATTTATTAATTGATTTGCCTTCTGTAGACCGAGAGCAGGACGGAGGGAAAATACTGGCGCACCATGCTTTTTGGCAATATCCCGACACGATTGTAAAAGGAAGGATTAATTGTACCATTACAGAGCTAATTTTTGTGGAGAATACTATAAAAGACGGATATTTTTTGTTAAATTTATTAGTCGCCAGTTTCGAATTGGATGCTAGTCCAAGTAAACCCATCATCTATAATTTAGTATGACACAAAAAATAACTTCCCAATTGGGAAGTTAATACTTTGTTGTTGCTCACATAAACTGTAAAACGAATTATAGCCATGAAACTTCCTCATGAGGCACGCCGTTCCAGTGTCTATCTAAATTTTAAAGAAATCGACGCCCAAGAGTTTCGAAGCATTGTTCATTTCTATGAAGAATATGAATCGGATATTCAGCTATTGACGGTAGAAGAATACTTTGAAATGTCAGCGGCTTATATTGCTGCCCTATTTGAAGTTGGAGCCTATACGAGCTATCTTGCTTCCTGTGATGACGTGATAGAATCGGTGATTTATTTCAACATAAATAAATTTGAAGGAGAAAATATTTATTATAAATTATTATTTCGAAAGGCAGTTGCGCTTTACCATTTAATGGAATATGAGCAAAGTGAGAAAATCCTTCGCGAGTTGATTCGAATGAATCCAAAAGAAGAAGAGGTCGTTTCCTTTTTTGAAAGATGTTTGCGGGCACAACCGCCTAAAGCTGTTTGTAAAGCCAGGATTGTAAGTGTCTTGTTTTTTGTAGTGACAGCCTGTGTTATCGCCACAGAAATATTTATCATCAGTAAGTTTTTCCCGGAATATAGCAGACAAACAGAACTTTTACGAAATGGTATTTTTGTAACTGGTTGGACTATTTTGGCGAGTAGTGGTTTGTACTTGCGTTATATGACTTATCGAAAAACGAATCAAGTTGTAATTAGAAATAAAGAATAATATGTGGATTGAAAAAGACAATAGTTTGCAGGCTAGCCTCAAGTTTAAAAACTTTAGAGAAGCCTTTGCGTTTATGACAGAGGTTGCTTTTGAAGCTGAAAAGTTAAACCATCACCCCAATTGGTCAAATGTCTATAATAAAGTAGAATTCCGACTCACAACTCATGATGACGGTAATACGGTAACAGCAAAAGACCATCAACTGGCAAAGGCAATTGATGGTCTTTTTGAGAAATATAAATAAGATTTTAGTATTACACAAAAAATAATTTCCCGATTTTTTTGGTGGAAACGATTATATAAATCACTCTCCCTGTGGTCGTTTTGATTTACATAATCGTTTCCAAATCAGGATTTAATTTTTCGCTGTTACTTACAATAAAGCCGCGCCAAAGACCCCAGCACTGTCGCCTAATTTAGGCTTCAAGAATGGGGTTTCCAAACGGTGGTTAAACACATGTTTCTCTACTTCCCAAACACCGTCAGTATATAGTAAATCAATATTTCCAAGTCCACCACCCAATACTATTGCATCGGGATCTACAATATTGATAACATTGGCAATGGCCTTCCCAAAATACTGAATCAATCGGTGTATCGTTTTGGTTGCAACCTCATCCTCCCCTTCTTTATGCCGCTCGATGATTTCATCTAAACGTAATGGTATACCCATTAAATTTTCATAATATTTTTCCAAAGCTGGTCCAGAGATAACGGTCTCTACACATCCTTTTTTTCCACAGTAACAATCGCCACCGGAGTTGTCCAGAAAGTTGTGTCCCCACTCACCCGCGATACCTTGTAGACCTGTAATAACCTGACCATTTATAACGAGACCGCCACCTACACCTGTTCCCATGATAACGCCCATGACTACTTTTGCCTCAGGCATTTCATCTCTGACTACCCCCATCAAGGTCTCTGCTACTGCAAAGCAATTGGCATCATTGGCCATATTAACGGAGATGCCCAAAACATGCTCTAAATCTCTTTTTAGCATCATACCATTGAGTGCAGTGGTATTGCAATTTTTCATGGTTTGGGTTGAAGGTTCTAAAACCCCAGGTGTACCAATTCCAATATGCGATGGTTTCATACCTGCTTCGGCGCTGAGTACTTCTACCAGTCTTGCAATTTGATTGATAATATGTTCATAGCCTTTATCTCCCTCTGTCGGGATGCGAAGCCTTTTAAGTACATTGGTGGTTTCCCGGTCTTCCAGGATGACGCCTTCTATTTTTGTTCCTCCTAAGTCGATTCCCCAAATAGGTCCCATAATGATTGTGTTTTATATAGTTATGACACAAAAAATAATTTAGACTACTATACACTCAAGCTTTTAACTAAAGCACTCTCCTTATAGTCGTTTAGCTCTAACTAAAAGCTTGCAGTTGTCTAAGTTAATTTTTTGTTGTTAATGAAAATTGTGTGAATAACATATTCAAGAAAAATACAATGCACAAATAATGCCTTTGTCTTATGCCTTTCAGCAAATGTTATAAATCCTTTGAAATATTAATGGAACTTTTTACTTTTGGATCGGTTTAAGAACAAAAGAAGAACTATTCCTAATTCACAGAGGTCGAATAACATGAAAAATCGCTCAAATATAATTATTAGCATCATTATTATTATTCAAAGATTGTTTTAAATCTGTGAGATGCGATATTTTTTATCATCGAGAAGCTCTGGCAGATATTAATTTTGCCAGAGCTTTTTTGATGCTATGGTTTAAGGTATATTTGCGACGCTTTAGGGCGATTTGAATAAATTAAGTAATCGTAACTGTTCAGTAGAGTTTATGCTGAAATGTTTTGTATAGGAATCAAATAGATGTTTTTTTCAGAACGAAGCTCTTTTTTGAGTTCGTAGCCTTAGCTACGGGCGAACAAAAAGCTGAAGTGCTGGATAAAAACATCATTTGAGAACATACAAATTATTTTGGAATAAACTCTAATATGTGGCAGTTAGCTATTGGCAGTTAGCAGTTGGTTTCCCTATAACGTACATTAGTGGGAAGCCAACTGCCATCTGCTAAAAGCCAACTGCAGAATAATTACAAATAATCTAGATTATGTACAAAGAGGTAAAAATGCTCAATCTTCCTGAGATCGATAAGGAAATGCAAGCTTATTGGGACGCCAACGGAATATTTGAAAAGAGCATCGAAGAAAGAGAGAAATCGAATTCCTTTGTCTTTTATGAAGGACCGCCTTCTGCAAACGGAAAGCCGGGGATACACCACGTAATGGGACGTACGATCAAAGATCTCTTTTGTCGCTATCAAACATTGAAAGGAAAACGAGTAGAGCGAAAAGGTGGTTGGGATACACACGGACTTCCCATTGAATTGGCGGTAGAAAAAGAATTGGGAATAACCAAAGAAGACATCGGTACAAAAATTACAATAGAGGACTACAACGCAAAATGCCGTGAGGTGGTGATGCGATACAAAGATGTATGGGACGACATCACCCGGAAAATGGGATACTGGGTAGATCTAGAAAATCCCTACGTCACTTATGAAAACAACTACATCGAATCTGTCTGGTGGTTGTTGAATCGCTTGAACGAAAAAGGCTTGCTCTACAAAGGTCTATCCGTTCAACCCTATTCCCCTGCGGCAGGTACAGGTTTAAGCACCGCTGAGTTGAATATGCCAGGTTGTTATAAAGATGTAAAAGATACAACAGCAGCGGCCTTATTCAAAGTAGTACCTAGCGATAAAACTGCTTTCTTATTTGAAAATGAGGAAGAAGATGTACGAATAGCTGCCTGGACGACTACGCCTTGGACACTGCCTTCTAACACTGCTTTGACGGTTGGTCCTAAAATAAAGTATGTCAAAATAAAATCTAATAATCCTTACACAGATACACCTGTAAGCGTAGTGTTGGCAGAAGGATTGGTTTCTAAATGGTTCGGCGGCAAAAACCAACCGGAAATTTTAGAACAAAGCGAAACCTTTATTGGGAAGCAATTGGAAGGAGTTCGTTATGAACAGTTGTTCGATTTTGGTAACGAGATTGAAGAACTAAACGGAGCAACCGATGCCTTTAGGGTAATTGTAGATCATTTTGTAACAACAGAAGATGGTACAGGTGTCGTACACACCGCTCCTTCTTTCGGTGCGGATGATAGAAAGGCTGGAGTGGCGAATGGAATTGGAGCACTGACCTTGGTTGACAAAAAAGGAAAATTCAAGGATAACGCTGGGCCGTTTTCAGGTCGCTATGTAAAAGACTACAAAGAAGAAGTGGATTACAAACCAGTTGATATTGACATTGTCATAAAACTGAAGACTGATAACAAAGCCTTAAATGTGGCTAAGTATACGCACAGTTACCCGCACTGTTGGAGAACAGATAAACCAATATTATACTATCCATTAGACAGTTGGTTTATAAAGGCTTCTTCCATGAAAGAGCGAATGGCTGAACTCAACAAAACGATTAACTGGAAGCCCGCTTCCACAGGGGAAGGTCGTTTTGGAAAGTGGTTGGAAAACCTGCAGGACTGGAACTTATCTCGTTCTCGCTTCTGGGGAATTCCGTTACCAATTTGGAGAACCAAAGATGGTGAACAACTAAAATGTATCGACTCCATAGAAACACTGGTCAAAGAAATTGATCTCGCAAATAAATTGTTAGGAAAGAATCAGGTTTTACCAGAAGACTTACATCGACCTTATATTGACGATGTCATCCTGGCTACTGCCGACGGAGAACCAATGTTCAGAGAAGCCGACTTGATAGACGTTTGGTTTGACAGTGGCTCGATGCCTTATGCGCAGTGGCACTATCCATTTGAGAATAAAGAACAGTTTGAACGCAGTTTCCCCGCAGATTTTATCGCAGAAGGGGTTGACCAAACTCGTGGTTGGTTCTATACCTTACACGCGATTTCTACAATGGTTTTTGACAGCGTTGCTTTTAAGAATGTGGTATCCAACGGATTGGTGCTGGATAAGAAAGGGGTGAAAATGTCGAAGCGTTTAGGGAATGGCGTAGATCCCTTTGAGTCGATAGCAAAGCATGGTGCTGATACCAACAGATGGTATATGATTGTGAATTCACCACCATGGGTTAATTTGAAATTTGATACAGACGGAATCATTGAAGTACGAAATAAGTTCTTTGGAACATTATTCAATACCTATAAGTTTTTTGCAGGCTATGCCAATATTGACAACTTTGTCTTTGATGACTCTAATCTGACTCCGGTGTCTGAACGTCCAGAAATAGACGCTTGGATCATGTCGAAGCTGAATAGTATGATTAAGAATTATACGGAAGCGATGGATGATTATGAACCAACCAAAGCTTGTCGTTTCGTAGAAAGTTTTGTGGTAGATGATTTATCCAATTGGTATGTTCGTCAGTGTCGTCGACGTTTTTGGAAAGGGGAAATGTCTCCAGATAAAAAAGCAGCTTACGAGACTTTATATGAATGTATGCTAGCGGTGACTCAAGCCATGTCTCCTGTTGCGCCGTTTTTTGCCGATTGGCTGTATAAGAATTTAACGGATGGCATTAGAGAAAAGGCAGTTGCTTCTAATAGTGCTTTGCGTCATGAATCTGTACACTTAACGTATTTGCAGAAAGTAAATGAAGGAGTTATAGATTTAGAATTAGAACAAAGAATGAATTATGCTCAGCGTATTTCTTCTCTGGTTTTATCGCTAAGACGAAAAGAGAAAATGCGAGTGCGTCAGCCTTTGCAGAAAATATTGTTGCCGGTTTTAGATAGTTCTTTTGAACGACAGGTAGATGCCGTTAAAAGTTTAATCCTTTCAGAGGTTAACATCAAAGAAATCGAATACCTGACAGATTCTTCTGGCGTTATCAAAAAACGGATCAAGCCGAATTTCAAGACCTTGGGTAAACGTCTTGGAAAAAACATGAAAGCAGGGGCGGCCATCATCAATGGTTTAACGCAAGAGGATATTTCCGTTATAGAAAAAACGAATACTTACCAGTTGAATTTGGATGGCGAAATAATCGAATTGACGAAAGCTGATTTTGAAATTACCTCTGAAGATATTCCAGGATGGTTGGTTGCCAATGATGGTGACCTGACCGTAGCTTTGGACGTGACCTTAACAGAAGCGTTACTTGCAGAAGGAATGGCGAGAGAGTTGGTTAATCGTATTCAGAATATCCGAAAGAACAATGATTTCAATGTAACGGATAAGATTGCAGTTATTCTGGAAAAGCATGAAGCTATAGCATCTGCCGTAGAGAATTTTGGTGATTATATTTGTAATGAAACCTTGGCGGTCAAGTTGAAATTGGCAGATGATGTAGAGGGGGAGATCATCGAATTGACGGATGACTTGAAATTAAATATTGTTGTTGCTTTGAATAAGTAGCAACAACATTTCAGCAGTATTAACTGCTCCTATTAATATGGCATATCCCCTAATGAGACGAGGGTGATATGCCATATTTTTTATCGCTCAAATTGAATGGTTATTAGTCTAGATCAATGACCAAAAGTTAACTTCTTCGTTCCAGACTCAATGCGAATAAGCCCTGCCCTATTCTCAACGGAAGAAGGTTTCTCTAGTGTTTCCACATAATTATAGGTTGCTAAAATAGCCCCTTCTGTTATTTCTAACAATAAATATCCGTGATTACGTAAATCTACATATTTCAAATGTAGATTTTCCTTTTTATAGATTTCTTCTGCCTTCTTCACTTTTGATGTTGATTCATATTCATCATAATTGGAAGAAGTAACACTAGGAGTACCCAATTCGATAGCTATCGTTTCTTTCGTTGGATTCTTGCGATAAGCGTCTGCGGAAGAAGGCACTTCAAAAGCCCAGCTACAATGGGTGTCTCCACTTACAAAAACAAGGTTATCCACCTGACGTTCCTGAACGAATTCAATCAGCTTTTTCTTTTCAGCGGGATAGCCATCCCAGGCATCCATATTGGTAGGCTTCTCAGGCCTTACTTTAGTATAGTCAAAATCAGAAAAGATAACCTGATTGCCAATGATTTTCCAATGGGCTTCAGAACTACTTAATGATTTGGTCAGCCATTGATATTGCTGTTCTCCCAACATGCTTCGTTCATCGCTATTGTAATTCTTATCGCTTGTTTTTTCCACAGGAGCAGATCGTCCGGCAACACGTTCATCGAGTAAAAGAATGTCTACGAGTTTGCCCATTGTAATTTTTCGATACAATTGTCCACCAGCGTTTTCCCGAATAGGAAGCCATTCGTAATAGGCTTGTTGGGCAGCTTGTCGCCTTTTGATATAATCTCCTTCATCTGGCTGATGATTTTTTGCACCGGTTGTGTACGCATTGTTAGCGATTTCATGATCGTCCCAAATGGCAATGAAAGGATGCAACTTATGAACCTCCTGAAAGTCTAGATCCAAGCGATATTGTGAATAGCGGATTCTGTAGTCTTCCAGTGTAAGTAACTCTTTTGCAGGAAGGTGATGTCGATCTAAATCTTCATTTCCATAGCCACCGGGTTCGTATTCGTAGATGTAATCGCCAAGATGAATGATCGCATCTAGGCTGTCTTGTTTGGCAAGGTTGGCGAGTGCATTGTAATAACCCGCTTCATAATTGGTGCAACTAATGACTGCTAACTTCACTTTGTTAGCCGCTCTTTTAGGAGCCGTTTTTGTTCGGCCTAAAGCTGACTTTTTTCCTTTTTCTATAAATTGATAATAGTAGAATTGATCTGCTTCTAAAGCAAGAACATCGATCTTAATGGTGAAGTCTCTATTTGCATAAGCAGTAACGATTCCCTCATTGACCACTTCCGTTAATGCTTCATCTTTGGCGATGATCCATTTTACGGGGAAGCTTTCCCCTTTTTGACTTGGCGTTAAACGAGTCCAAATTATGACCCGATCAGGAAGCGGATCACCGGAAGCTACGCCATGGTAGAAAGGCTGTTTGTCTGCATCGTAGTATTGACTAATGTCACTTTCGGAAACAGTCGTTGTGCTTTTTTTCTGATCACAGGAAAAAAGACATAAGAGAAAAAGGAAAGCAAGAAGCTGTTTATGTAAAGTCATTGTTGTGTGTTTCTAATGCTATTTCCACTTAATGTTACAGCCCATACTTGGATACTGTGTTGCGCTCACTTTTTCTCTATTCAAAACAGTATCCAGTGCCGCACGCAGTTCTGCTCCAGTTACAGGAATACCTGAATTTGGACGGGAGTCATCTAAACGTCCTCGATAAGCGAGTTTATCTTTTTTGTCGAAAATATAGAAATCCGGAGTGCAAGCGGCGTCATAAGCTTTAGCTACTTCCTGCGTTTCGTCGTAGAGGTACGGAAAGTTAAACTTCTCATCTTTTGCAAAAGCTTTCATGTTTTCGGGAGAATCCACAGGGTAGTTTTCTACATCATTAGAGCTGATGGCTAAGAAGCCGACACCTTTTTTCTTATAGTCTTTTGCCAACTTTGCGATCTCTTCTGTAATGTGAAGAACGTAAGGACAATGATTACAAATGAACATAATTACTCTGGCGTTTTCTGATGGAATGTCAGACAAGCTCATTTCTTTTCCGGAGACCGTATCTTTCAATTTGAAATCCGGAGCCTTTGTTCCGAGTGGGATCATTTTAGATTCTGTAAGTGACATGATTTAACTTTAACTGTTAACAATAACTGTTAACTTCCCACTATTGTGTTATGCGGAGAAGTCAACTGCTTTATTCATTTTTTTTTGACAAAAACGTTAACTTCCCACTATCGTGTTATGTAGAGAAGCCAATCGTTGAGCAGTTTTATTTTTTTATTTTAGTGCGACGTGTTTTTAGTATTACACTAAAAATAATTTCCCGATTTCTTTCGTGGAAACAATTATATAAACCACTCTCCCTGTGGTCGTTTTGATTTACATAATTGTTTCCAAATCGGGATTTAATTTTTCGTTGTCACTTATTGTTATAAACAGGCCTTATTTATTCCGAGTACATATTTTCTGATGACTTCAATTCCTTCTGCAGTGTCTGCCCCTTCAAAATCGGAGATGCCTTTATTCGTGATTCTTAATTGGTACTGATCGGTTAGTTCTTTAGCAATTGGTAAATAAGACCAATGCCATTTTTCTTCATTATAACCATCAGGGCGTTTTTCTCCTTTTTGGGTATATGGTTGACAGAAACCATATTCATCTGCATGAGCGACCAACCATTCATATTCTTTTAATCCTTTTCCTTTTTCAAAATATGCGTTGGTGAAAGCATTGACATCGAAATCGGTTCCCCAATGATGACGAGAGGTTCCGGGCATAGAGCTGTATTCCAGAATTTTTAAAGCTCTCGTGTTTGGGTCGGGGTATTTTTTTTTCGCATTTTCATTGCCATCTAACAAACGTTTTCCGTTCCACTTCCCTTCCCAAATTACTTTTTGTGCAGCGAAATTCCTAGTGGCTGATTTGATGATAAATAGGAGACTATCTTTCTTTGCCGCTTCTGCCAGTTCTACAAATTTATCGTAAGCTTCTTTTCGCAAATACATACCTCCGCGAGACGAATACGGTTTTCCGATAAGGGCAAAATCAGAACGCTTAGCAGGTTTAAATTTGCCAACAAGGTAATCCATTGTAATGGTGCTATCTATAGTGATCACAGCTTTTGCTGTTAATGCTTTTGCAGGGTTAGTATCGGTAGCAACAAGGGATGCTTTTGCTAGTGTCGAATTTTCTTTATTGCCTAAAGATGATTCTGGAGACGTACAGGCATTTAGTAGAAATACAACTGTAATAAGCCAAAAAATAAGGAAAGCGTTTACCTTTGTCATATACTTTGTTTTTGTGCGGCAAATATAAGAAAAACCAGTGGCTGTAAACAGCATTGAAAAACTGTGTGGTTTTATCAGAGCTCCTAAACTTCCAACAATCATTTTTAAAATCTGTTCATTATGATTCCTCTTACCCGTCTTCTATCCATTCTTGCCTTATCCTTATTAATAGGTAACACTGCACTCTCTCAGGTCGCAATGAAGCAAAGTCTTGAAGATATTGCCATTATCGAACAGAAAGTTATGGTGTCCATGCGCGACGGAAAAAGATTGGCTACCGATATATATCGACCTAAAACAGACAAAAAGGTACCAGTTATTTTTTCCAGAACGCCTTATAATTTTAATTCATGGGGAGATGGTAAAGAAAAGACAAGAACAAAAGAGCGAGCGATGGAGGCTGTTAAAAGAGGGTATGCCTATGTTGTGCAAAACGAAAGAGGTCGCTATTTCTCAGAAGGGAAATGGGATATTTTAGGCGTTCCAACTACAGACGGATATGATGCTTTTACTTGGTTAGAAAACGAAAGTTGGTGCAATGGAAAAATTGGAACCTATGGTTGCTCCTCTACAGCAGAATGGCAGATGGCTGTTGCAGCACAGGACCATCCGGCACATGCGGCAATGGTACCTCAGGGTTATGGCGCAGGTGTTGGAAAAGTGGGCCCTTTTAATGAGCAAGGAAATTGGTTCCGAGGAGGTGCGCAACAAATGTTGTTTACTTCCTGGTTGTACTCTGTTCAGAATGATGAGTTTCGCCCTAGGGTTCCAGAGGGAGCTACTCAGGAAGACCTGATCCGAATTTCTCGATTTTATGACCTGGCCTCAGAGGCTCCTCCGGTAGATTGGGCAGATAAATTAAGGCACTTACCGGTTGCCGATATTATCAAAAATGTATCGGGTACTAAAGGAATTTACGATAAGATGATTCAGCGAAAGCCAAATGATCCGGATTGGTCTAAAGGTGGTTTGTATCATGAAGATATGCCTTTTGGTGTACCCAGTTTTTGGTTTGTTTCCTGGTTTGATGTATCAACAGGGCCGAATCTGGCGCTATTTAATCATGTACGTAAATCCGGGAAAGACAAGGAAGTAAGAGATAATCAGTACTTGGTAATTGCACCTACGCTGCACTGTCGATTTACTCGAGCTACAGAGAATACGATGGTTGGTGATTTGAACGTGGGCGATGCTCGTCTTAATTATGATGAACAAATTTACGGCTACTTTGACCATTTCCTCAAAGGAGAAAAAAACGAGACAAAGGAAAATTTACCTCGAGTACAATTCTATACAATGGGAGCCAACAAGTGGCAATCGTCAGAAACCTGGCCGCCTGAGAATGCGAAGTTGACTACCTATTTTCTACAAAGTGAAGGTCGAGCAAACAGCTTATTTGGCGATGGGGTATTAACAACTGCCCAACCGCAGTCAGGAGATACTCCGGATGTATTTTCTTACAATCCTATGAATCCCGTTCCTTCTTATGGTGGTAATGTTTGTTGTACAGGGAATGCAGTGAAAGGAGGCTCTTTCGACCAGCAAGCAATGGAAACCCGACATGATATTTTGGTCTACTCGACTCCTGTTTTAGAAGAGGGAGTTGAGCTTAGCGGTTTTATTGAATCTACGTTGTATTTATCTTCTAGTGCAAAGGATACCGATTTGACAATCAAGTTAATTGATGTTTATCCTGATGGTAGTGCTTATAATTTGGATGAGACAATTCAACGAGTGAGATACCGGAAAGGTTATGACAAAGAGGTTTTTATGGAAGAAGGAAAAGTATACAAAGTAGAATTATCTCCCCTGTCAACTAGTAATTATTTCGCGAAAGGTCATCAAATTCGAATTGAAGTTTCAAGTAGTAATTTTCCGCGTTTTGAACGAAACTTGAATACAGGAGGGAATAATTATGATGAGAAAAAAAGTGTGATAGCTCATAATAAAATTCATCATTCAACTAAATATCCTTCACAACTGAGGTTGCCAATTGTCGAAAATTAAAAAATAAACTATAAGCAATATTGGAGGATAGCAATGTTGTTCGATCAGCTCGAAAAGAGTAACAATAAAACTACATGTCTTTAAAATATAAATCCTTTGGTTCTGGCGAGCCGGTAATTATTCTTCACGGCCTATTCGGCACTCTTGATAATTGGCAAACCATGGCCAAAAGACTTGCTGAAAACTTTACTGTTTTTATCATCGACCAACGTAACCATGGGAAGTCGCCACACATGGATGATATTAGTTATCCTTTGATGGCAGAAGATCTCCGAATTTTTATGGAAGATCATTGGATGTATGATGCGCATATTATAGGGCACTCTATGGGAGGAAAAACAGCGATGCAATTTGCGTTGGATAATCCAGACATGGTAAATAAGTTAGTTGTAGTCGATATTGCTCCGAAAGCATATGTCGGTAATCATGAATTGATCTTTGAAGCGCTTTTCGATGTGCCGTTGGATACTTTAAAAAGCAGATCAGAAGCGGCCAAGGTATTAGAAGCAAAAATGGGGAATGATTCAGGAACGATTCAGTTTCTATTGAAAAACCTGACTAGAAATCAAGAAGGACAATATAACTGGAAGATGAACTTGCCGGTACTTTTTAAAGATTATGAAAATATTTTGGCGGCGGTAAATGGAGAAGAAATTTTTGATAAAGAAGCCTTATTCATTAAAGGCGGAAAGTCAAATTACATTCTACCAGAGGATATAGAGGAAATTAGATTGCTTTTCCCTGAGGCAAAATTTGAAGAAGTAGCAAAATCCGGACATTGGGTGCATGCGGAAGCTCCGGAAGCTTTGTATCAGTTGATGATTTCGTTTTTAAAATAAGAGTGAGCTTGTTGATGATTTAGTAATTAACCTGCGAAAAATCATCCTTTTTTGAGAGGAAGACGAAAGCCTGAAAAACCTCATATCGTTTAATTAAAACATGATAAAGCTAAAGCTTGCAAATTAGCTACAAAAAAGCATAAAACTTTGTGACATCCAGCAAATGCACAACTATGAAAAATGGTTTGGCATTGTTTTTACCATAGAGGAGGGGAGAAAGGGTTTTACTACCAATCCCCTGCCGATCATCATCGGAATTGCATAAGCTTCCCTTGACATGCGATTTTATAGTAAAACCAAGCCTTTTCTCACAAACTAACCTCCCTTTATTGAAACAAGCCCCGGCCTTTTAGAGTTTTTACTGTAGTTAAATCTCTAAACCGGTGTAACTTTAAGCCATTAGTCTTTTTTATCTGTTTTAATGCTGGAAATACAATAAGATAGAGTCTTTTTTGGATAACTCTATTAGAACCGTGCTCCGCCTTTTAAAAACACCATTTTATTATGAAGATGATAACCCGCTTTTCAAAGCTTACTGTCGTAATGCTTATTGCTTTTTTAGGGGTCGCTACCGTTAGCTCTGACCACGGAAAGTACTTCGAAATTTCAAAGAACATTGAAATATTCACCAACCTTTACAAAGAAATCAATACCTATTATGTGGATGATATTGATCCGGCTAAATTGATGCGTACAGGCGTTGATGCGATGCTAGAATCGCTTGATCCATATACCAACTTCATCTCTGAATCGGAGATAGAAGGATTCCGTTACATCACGGATGGAAAGTACAATGGGATAGGAGCGCTCATTCATCGGAAGGATGATAAGATCGTTATTACGGAGCCTTATGAAGACTGTCCGGCACACAAAGCTGGTTTGAAGGCAGGAGATATTGTCTTAGAAATTGATGGTAAGAACGCGGTAGGAAAAACGACAGACGATGTAAGTGACATCTTAAAGGGTTTCCCAGGAACAGAAATTGAGCTAAAGGTAAAACGTCCGGGTGTTTCTGACAATATGAAGATCGTCATGACACGTGATGAGGTCATCGTACCTAACGTTCCACATTCTTCTTTTGTAACTGATGATATTGGATATATTTCTTTAACCACTTTCACTAGAGATGCTGGTAAAAATGTAGCAAATGCTTTAAAGGCTTTGAAGGAGCAGAATCCAGATATGAAAGGAGTTATTTTCGACCTTAGAGGAAATGGAGGAGGATTGTTGACAGAGGCGGTAAATGTTTCTAATGTTTTCATTTCAAAAGGAGAATTAGTAGTAACGACAAAAGGAAAAGTAATTGACTGGGATAGAAGCTTTAAAACATTGAATAAGCCAGTAGATGAAGAAATGCCATTGGTGGTTTTAATCAATAAAGGTTCTGCTTCTGCTTCTGAAATTGTTTCTGGTGTTATCCAGGATTTAGACAGAGGAGTTTTAATCGGTCAGCGTTCTTATGGAAAAGGCTTGGTGCAAAATACTAGAGATGTAGGTTATAATTCAAAAGTAAAAATGACAACTGCGAAGTATTACATTCCTAGTGGAAGATGCATTCAAGGGGTAAGTTATAGCGACGGTACACCAATCGATATTCCAGATTCAGAAAGAACGGCTTTCAAAACAAGAAATGGAAGAACAGTGCTAGATGGTGGTGGTGTGAAGTCTGATGTGCCATTGGATGAATTAGGAGGAGAAGGAATTATGAGAAGCTTATTGGAGAAGCATTTGATCTTTGATTACGTAACGGAATACTGTGTCGGTAAGGAAGAAATTCCACCAGTTGATGAATTCACTTTTACTAAGTTTGACAATTTCGTAAGTTTTCTAAAAGACAAAGATTACCATTACGAAACAGATACAGAGAAGCTTTTGAATAATTTGAAGAAAAAAGCAGATCAGGAAAATCTGTTGACTGCTGTTCAGTCTGATATTACCAGTTTGCAGAACAAGATTCAGGCAGAGAAGAAAAATGAATTGGAGAATAACAAGGAAAGAATTATTGACTTGATTGAAAAAGAAATCTCTAGCCGTTACTATTTCCAGAAAGGAAAGATTATGATGAGTTTGAAGAATGATATTGAAATTAAAGAAGCAGTGAAGGTTTTGAATGATTCAGGGAAGTATAAGAAAATTCTTAACGGAAAGTAATCCTGTAAAAGAATTGTTGAAGAGAAAAGAACGGCATCGTACAATTCCTGTACGATGCCGTTCTTTTCTTCAAGAGAGTTTATTTTTATTTTTTAATCGTCTCGTAATTAAGGGGTAGCTCAGCACGGCTATTAAAATCATCGCTCCTCCGATATAGAAAGTCGAATTCAATTCTTTATTTTCTTTCAGGATCAACCAGGCCAGAATGATTCCATAGACCGGTTCTAAATTTATCGTAAGGGTAGAAGCAAAAGCAGAGATGTGTTTTAATGCCCTAAGAGAAAGCACATAGGCCAGGGTGGTACAAAGTAAGGCCAGCACTAATAAATATCCCCAATCAGACGTCGTTGGCCAAAAGGAAATGTCAGTTCCAGAGGATAAATAAAAAGGCATTAAAAGAGATAGAAACAACCAGCCGCTTCCCAACTCAATAAAAGTAATCTCCATTGGGTCACTTTCATTGATCAATTTCTTATTCCATATGGAAAAAACAGCCGCCAGCAAGGCTGACATTAAGCCAATCCAAATTCCCATTTTCATTTCCAATTCTGTTGTTGTTACAATCAGGGCCATGCTAGGAATGATGATTAGCCCTATCCCTAATTCATGCCATTCGAATTTTTTTTCTCGTAACATGATGGGTTCTAATATGGCCGCAAATAAGGAAGTTGTGGACATACAGACTAGGCAAATTGAGGCATTTGAGTATTTGACGGCACCGAAAAAACACAGCCAGTGAACGGCTACAATGGCGCCAATTGCCATATACTGTAGAATTAATCTGCGAGGTATCTTTCTAAGATTTTTCCCAAACCGAATTAAAAATAATAAGCTAATACTCGTAATTAAAACCCGCCACCATACTAGAACTATTGCTGATAAACTAATAAGGTCTCCCAGAATGGCAGTAAAACCAAATAACAAAACAGCAATGTGTAATTCGAGGTAAGCTTGTTTAACCTTGTTCATTTGTTTAGATATTGAGAGGGCCAGAATAATAACTTCTGGCAATTAATTTCGGAGCGCAAGGTAGGAATTTCCAAGGATTACTCAGTACTATCACCTGAGCCTTAATACGAGTTTAAAAACCAAAACATTATTTAAGCAGAAAATAGTAACTTGCCAAAATGGAAGTAAAGAACAAAGTAGTCGTCGTTACCGGAGCAGGTTCGGGGATAGGTGCGGCTATAGCAAAATTATTTGCTCAGCATCAGGCTAAAGTAATTGTTTCTGATATTCGATTGGGAAAGGCAGAAACCATTTGTGGAGAAATAAATGCAGCGGGTGGGAATGCGGCGGCATTTAAAACCAATGTGGCGAATTTTGAAGAGATGAATGATTTATTTGATTTCGCTATTACACAATATGGGCAAGTAGATGTACTCGTTAATAATGCGGGAATCGGTCCTAAACAATTGGTCAAGACCGCGGATCATACGCTGGAAGATTGGGACAATGTTATAGCGGTTAATCAGACTGGCGTTTTCTATGGAATGAAACTGGCTTTGCAACATATGATGAAGCAAGGTGCTGGTAATATTGTCAATATCGCTTCTTTAGCAGGGCTCAAACCTTCTGGAAACAATCTGTGCTATTCAGCTAGTAAATACGCTGTGGTTGGTATGACGAAATCTGCAGCCTTGGAATATGCATCTAAAAACATTCGCATTAACGCTGTTTGCCCTGGCTATACGGAATCGGATTTGCTGGAAAAATTAAAAGCTTCTCGCCCTGAAATGGAAGAGCATTTAAAGAGTGTTATCCCAATGAAACGTTTCGGTCAGGTTACTGAAATTGCAGAGGCTGTTGTCTGGCTGGCTTCTGATAGCACCCGCTATATTACTGGGGAGACGATTACGTTGGATGGTGGAACTTCATTGCGATAATCTATTGCTTTTACCCTTTGTTTAAACTTTAGAATATTAACCTACGTGAAGAAAGCTTTATTTACAAATATTCTGTTAGAATGGAATAAAGGCCAAAGCAGGCCCATGCCTTGGAAGGGAGAAAAGAATCCTTATTTGATCTGGTTGTCAGAGATTATTTTGCAACAAACGAGAGTAGAGCAAGGCTTACCATACTTCGAACGTTTTAAGGCGGCCTTTCCGGAAGTACATGACCTTGCACGGGCTCCGGAAGATGAAGTGATGAAACTTTGGGAGGGGCTAGGCTATTATTCACGTGCCCGGAATTTGCACTATACAGCGAAATTGATCAGCGAGGAATTGAAAGGTGTGTTTCCTATAGAATACAAGAATATTTTGGCATTAAAAGGAGTAGGCCCCTATACGGCTGCTGCGATTGCTTCGTTCGCATACAACTTACCTCACGCCGTAGTGGATGGAAACGTATATCGGGTGCTTTCCAGGATTTTTAATATAGCTGATCCAATTGACATTACGATAGGAAAGGCAAAGTTTTCCAAGCTTGCAGATATATTGTTAGATAAGAAACAAGCGGGTATTTATAATCAAGCTATTATGGACTTTGGGGCTACTGTCTGCCTGCCTAAAAATCCGGATTGCAAAACTTGTCCAATGCAGGTAGGTTGTAAGGCGTTTAAGAAAAAGAAGGTCAATCAACTACCGGTGAAGTCCAAAAAGATGATTCGCAAAAAGCGCTTTTTTAGTTACTTCGTTCTAAGGGATAAAAAAGGATTTACGTTGATTCATAAAAGAGTGGAAAAGGGAATTTGGCAAAATCTGTATGATTTTCCATTGATAGAAACAGAGAGTCAAAGTAGTCTGGCAGGCTTAAAAAAGGAAGCAGATTGGAAAAAGTGGTTTGGAAAAACTAAAGTAACAATTAGGCCAAGTAAACCTTTTAAACAACTTTTAACCCATCAGGAAATTGTTGCTGTATTTTGGGAGATCAGGGTTCCTACTATCGACAAGCTACCACTTCATCAACATTTTGCTTCGGTGGAGTGGGATCAATTATCTGTTTTTGCTTTTCCGAAAATTATTGACACCTATCTTAAAGATACTTCTTTGTATTTGAGATTTTAATTATTTCCGCACTGGGTAATCTGATTTTTTTTGACGAGTTTTGTATTAAGGAGTCAGTGAATAATAACTTTCCTATTTATACTTGTAGATTCTGCACTGTCCTTCGTTAAAAAAATATCGTGTAGCTACGGCTATGCTCAATTTTTTTGCCTCGGTCAGCACAAAATCTACTGCGTCTAAATCAGAACCTTATTAATCTCTGGCTCCTAAGTAATTGTCCAAAATAGTTAATATATTATTCTTGTCCAACTACTTAGAAATAACAAATAAGTATACGATGATTAATAAAGTAACATTGATAGGTCACTTGGGACAAGATCCGGAAATAAAGCATTTGGAAAATGGGACAGTTGTAGGTCGATTATCTGTTGCCACCAAAGAGAACTATAAAGACAAGAATGAGCAATGGCAATCAAAAATAGAATGGCATGATGTTATTGTTTGGCGGGGTCTGGCTGAGCAGGCTAAGCGGTTTTTCAAGAAAGGGACATTGGTTTATATAGAAGGAAAACTAGCACATCGAAATCGGCAAGATAAAGAAGGGAGTACCCGAAAAATAACAGAAGTTGTTGCTAATACGATTCGATTGTTGGAAAAAAGAGAATATCCGAACGGAGCTAATGGGAAAGGCAACGTTTCGCCTCCTGTTGTTCCTGCCGCAGATGACGGTTCGCCGTTTTAAAACGCAATAAAAACATTGTGTAATACTTATCGTTTAATCAGGTATTGCATTTTTTATAACTCAAACCAAGACATTGGAAAGTGATCCCGATAGTATTATAGCTGGTTTATCTTTTTTTGTTACTCCCCTTCTGGCTGTTTCACCTGCCGGTCTTTATGCTGCATTTTTTTTTATCTTATTTTTATTGGCTTGTTCGGCGTTGATTTCTAGTTCGGAAGTTGCCTTTTTTTCTTTGAATGTAAACGACGTGAAAAAATTAGAACAAGAGAATTCTCTTGTCTCTAACAGAATACTTACACTTCGGGAGCAGCCTCGGAAACTTTTGGCAACAATCCTTATCAGTAATAACTTTATTAATATTGGTATCATTATTCTTTCGGAATTCCTTTTGGGAGAAATCTTAAGTGATTCGACTCGTCTGGATTGGGCCCATAAGGTTTTATCTGTTGTGGATGTTTCGAACTATGTTACGGCAGAATGGATTGCTACCTCTATCAATTTCTTGTTGGCCATTGTAGGGGTGACGTTTTTATTGGTTCTTTTTGGAGAGGTGGCTCCCAAGGTCTATGCAAAACTAAATAAGCTAAAGCTGGCAAGTATGATGTCGAGGGTTCTCTCTTTTCTGATGGGAATTTTCACGCCGTTGAGCATGCCTCTTGTTAGAGGAACTAATTTTATTGAACGAAAGTTAGCAGGGCAAAATGGCAGCGGTAATATTACAAGTCGTGAAGAAATCGATCAAGCTATAGAGCTGGCCGTGAAAGAGGATGAGACCAATACAGATCAGGAAATTGACATTCTGAAAAGCATAGTTAAGTTCGGAGATGTTTCTGTCAAACAAATTATGTGCTCACGTGTAGATGTTGTTGCAATTGATTTTCGAATGGGCTTTCATGAGCTGATAAAAATTGCGAGGACTTCCGGTTTCTCCCGAATTCCGGTTTATGACGAAGACTTTGATAATATAACAGGAATACTTTACATCAAAGACTTGCTGGGGCATTTGGAAGAATCCGATGAATTTGAGTGGCAGCCGTTGATACGAACTAATGTTATGTATGTACCGGAGGCCAAGAAGATTAACGATCTACTGCGGGAGTTCCAACTGGAGCGAATGCATATGGGAATTGTTGTAGATGAATATGGGGGTAGTTCTGGCTTGGTGACTCTTGAGGATATTATGGAGGAAGTAATCGGCGAAATCAAAGATGAATTTGATGATGACTCGGAGGTGGAATACGAAAAACTAGACGACTTCAACTATATCTTCGAAGGAAAAACCCTGCTCAATGACGTGTGCAGAGTAATGGGCTTAGATACCGAAACTTTTGATGAAGTGAAAGGTGATGCGGACTCGGTTGCTGGATTATTGTTAGAGATTATTGGTCAGATTCCAAAAGCAAATGAACGAGCAAGTTATAATGATTATAACTTTAAAATCGTTTCAGTAAATAGAAGAAGAATAGAACGCATTCATATTTTCTTACCACAACCAACTCATGAAGAAGGATAAACTCATTATTCCCCTGTTATTAATTTTTTATTTGCTCATCGCTAGTTCTTGTGAGGAGCCGATCTATACCCCGAAGCCAAGAGGATATCCTAAGGTTGTTTATCCTGAAAAAAACTATCAAAAATTTTCTGAAGATTATTGCTCCTTTACCTTTGAACGTCCAGTGTACGCAGAGGTAGAACAGGACACAACATTCTTTGATGGTCGTTCAAAAAATACTTGTTGGTTTAATATCAAAATGGATCAATTTGCGGCGACGATACATTGTAGTTACGTACCCATTTCAAAAGAAGATCCTTTTGAGAAATTGCGGGAGGATGCTTTTGTAATGGCTAATGAGCATATTGTTAAAGCCAATTATATAGATGAAATTCCTGTTGACACTAAACAAGGAGTCAAGGGAATGGCTTTCGATTTAGAAGGTCCTGTTGCGTCCCCTTTTATGTTTTACTTGTCAGATGAGAAAGAGCATTATTTTAGAGGTGCGCTATACTTTAATACCAGATCAGATCCAGATTCACTGGCTCCGGTTATTAAGTTTGTGAAGGAAGATTTAAGTCATATGATTAAGACTTTTAAATGGAAAGGAGATAATTGACGGGGGAAAGATAAAGGATCTAAAAACAAAAAAGCCACCCGCAAGTGGATGGCTTTTTTATGTATTACAGGCGTGTTAATTACTTCTTTGCTTTCTTTCCCTCTTTTGCTTCAGCAGGCACTTCTTCTCCTCTCGCAGCGGCAGCAGCAGATACTTCTGGTTCCTCTACATCAGCAGCGTCGCCACTTACGGCAAGTTTGATGCGCTCTTCTATTTCCAGTGCTACTTCCGGATTGTCTTCGAGGAAGTTCTTAGCAGCTTCTCTACCTTGTGCTATTTTTGTACCGCTGTAGCTATACCAAGAACCGCTCTTTTCTATGATGTCATAATCAACCCCCATGTCTACGATTTCTCCGTTTTTGGAAATACCCTCGCCGTACATAATGTCAAAGATGGCAATACGGAATGGAGGAGCTAATTTATTTTTCACTACTTTCACTTTCACGTGGTTACCAACAACGTTTCCTTCTTTGTCTTTGATGGCAGATCCACTCTTACGAATATCCAAACGGATAGAAGCATAGAACTTCAAAGCATTACCACCAGTAGTTGTTTCCGGGTTACCGAACATCACACCGATCTTCTCACGAAGCTGGTTGATAAATACACAGCAACATCCCGTTTGACCGATGATACCAGTCAGCTTACGCATGGCCTGAGACATCAAACGTGCCTGAAGTCCCATTTTAGAATCTCCCATCTCCCCTTCTATCTCAGCTCTTGGTACCAAAGCGGCAACCGAGTCAATTACGACCATATCAATGGCTCCGGAACGGATAAGGTTTTCTGTGATTTCTAAAGCTTGCTCTCCGTTATCTGGTTGAGAAATTAATAGGTTAGCAGTGTCTACTCCAAGCGCTTCAGCATAGAAACGGTCAAAGGCGTGCTCAGCATCTATAAAAGCTGCAATACCCCCTTGCTTCTGACATTCTGCAATGGCGTGAATGGCTAATGTCGTTTTACCAGAAGATTCTGGTCCGTAGATTTCTACAACACGACCTTTTGGAAACCCTTGAATGCCGAGTGCAATATCAAGGCTTAAAGAGCCAGAAGGAATGGTTTCTGCATCGACGACTTGTTTGTCGCCTAATTTCATAACGATGCCTTTTCCATAAGATTTTTCAAGACGTTCGAGTGTGGACTTTAGCACTTTTTGCTTATCTTCTGCTGTATTTTTAGCCATAATAATTAATTTTAGCGATTTGTTAGTTAAATAATGTGGAGTCTGTTAAAAAATAAAACAACTTTTTGCTTTTGATGACACAAATATAAACGAATTGTTTTTTAAAACAAATTATTTGTTCTTCTTTTTTTAATTCTTTTCATTTTTACGCGTACACAGTGTAATCAAAGTAGTTATTATTTATTGATTTATGGCGAAAATACATACTTTTAGCTCAATTTGTTTGTTTTAAAATAATTAACAAAAGGCTACAGTTAACGTCTTTAAAGTGTAAATTATACTCATTTTGTGTAAACAGTGGTTTACCTAATCAGCTTAAAGGACCTTTAGAAACTCCCCCATAAAAAAGCCATTTGCAGTTTTATTACTACAAATGGCTTTTTTACCAACAATAAAACCAAGGTCTTACTTCTTCAGAGCTTTCAATAATGCCGCCGCATCTTTAGAACCCATTTTAGAAGCTTGTTCTAGTCCTTTTCTATATCCACGCTTTCTAGCTCTTTGAAGAGCCAAGCTACGGTGGTATACTTTATCGTGATCTGGAATGTTGTCATTGCCTTCTTGCAATGCGATAACTTGATCAAAAGCAGCTACTGCTTCTTCGTATTGCTCCAGTTCTATTAATGTTTTGCCATATTGGAACCAAACCATCCTTCTCCATTTGAAATTAGGATTGTCTGGTTTGAATTTTCTATTACAAAAGAACTTGAAGTCAGGAGCTGCTTCTTTGAACTGCCCCAATTGAATATGTGTCATTCCTTTTTGGCGACGTGCCTGCCAATAGATTGCTTCCAAAGGAATAGAAGTTTTAACCGCAGAAGCAAAATCAGCAATAGCTCCTTCTTTATCTTTCAACTTTAGCTTTACGTTTGCTCTTCCATAGAAAGGTTCTGCGTTGCTATTGGCCAATTCAATACTCTTAGAGTAATCATAGACCGCTTCGTTATAATTTTTCAATAAGAAATTGACATGGCCTCTTCTTTCGTAGGCTTGAGCATGACGCTCATATTTATCAATGGCCCGGTTGAGTGCTTTCATTGCTTCCCCTTCCATACCTTTTGAGTTGCTTAGTTCGCGTCCTTTAAGAAAAGCTTGCACCGCAGAACGTTCGCTTTTAGGCTCAACGATACCATGTCGAAGAATTTTCCCCTCTTCGGTCATCCAACCACCTAGGTTGCCAGAAACTGCAAACTGGGCAACGTATTCTAGAATATCCATCGTATTACGCCAGCTTTTCTCCGATCCTTGTGGGATTACCGTTCTAACCACATTAAGAGAATAAGTTGCCTCATCGAAGATATCTTCTTCTTCGAGGAGTACATCCGATTTGTAATAATTCTCCAATCGGTGTTGGTACATCTTAAGAACTTTGTCGTAGCTCCTGGAGGTCCCAAATTCTAGTCGGCCCTTGAAGATTGATTTGTAAACCATTTTGTAGTAAGTCATCTTGTTGCTGCTTTAGAGTATTAGGAAAATAGAATTCCAGTGAGATAGCAGCTTTGCTGCATTAAATTTTTAAAAAACAATATTATAGCTCTCGACTGGGTGCAGCTACTCTATTTAGAGTATAATTAATAAAGGTTTCTCTTTGGCAAGTGTTACAAGTCTAGTGTATATAAAGGATTCCCCCCTGTAAATATTGCATTAGGCCGAGCCTGGTTGAGTTACAACCTGGCACCACACACAGTTCTCTCATAGTCGATAAAAAACGTTAGGCTAATATCCAAAGCCTAGTTGATGGGATCTTCCTGTTTAAAATAGATATAAAACGGATAACAAAAATCGCTATTTTTTTTGGTAAAATCAAGACTTTTTAATTAAGAAAAATAAAAAAGCTCAAATTTTATTTATTATATACGACAAAATCGTTATACGGGTTTTGCATGCAAAATTACGATTATGCTTAGAATGTTGTCATTCAGCAGTCAAAACCAGACTTTACAGCCTTCTGTGCAATTATTACAAATATCGATTTTATCTCTTCCTTGTAATAATTGTGACCGGAATTGATGGAATAGTTTACCAAACCAAAGTGTCTTAAAAGAATGGTCTTTCAAGTCACCCAAGCGATGTGTCGCGTCCTTATCAAAACAACAAGGTACTACTAAGCCGTCCCAGGTAATAACGCAGGAATGCCAGAGCTTCCAGCATTGATTCAAAAGTTTATTTTTCACCTCATAGGTGCCATCATCCCGCTTTCGGTATCGGGCATATTGATCTAAGGTAGGAATCAGAGGGTTGCCATTCTTATAATCGTAAACCTGAGCTGTTTTCAACTTCACTTCGTCAATTCCGATTTCTTTAGCCAGGTGATATATTTCCTTAATTTGATGTTCATTAGGACGGACTACTAAAAATTGAAAAATAAGATGTGGGGTCTTTGAATTCATTTCTTTCTTCCACTTCACCACGTTTCGAGCACCTTCCAGTACTGTTTCCAGTTTACCCCCAATTCTATAATTTTCATAAGTCTCCTGTGTTGTGCCGTCTACAGAGATAATCATTCTGTCAAGACCCGACTCAATTGTCTTTTTAGCATTTTCATTATTCAGAAAATGACCATTAGTAGAAGTAATGGTATATATTCCTTTGTCATGAGCATATTTAACCATGTCCAAGAACTTAGGATTGATATATGGTTCTCCCTGAAAATAAAAAATCAAATACATCAACTCCCGATACAGTTCGTCTATTGTTTTTCTGAAAAAATTTTCCTTTAAATTGCCCACGGGGCGAGAAAAAGACCGAAGTCCGCTAGGACATTCGGGACAGCGTAGGTTACAAGCAGTAGTGGGTTCTATAGAAATAGTAATGGGTGTTCCCCACTGAACGGGCCTACCAAGCCATTGGGTGACATAATAGGATGACAGTACTTTAGTGGCATTCCAGATACGCGCAGGTCTTTGCTTGAGCAAAAAATTGAGACTGTCGTTAAAATAGATTTTCAGCATACAACAAAAGTACGGAATCTTATAAGAGTAGATTCATTTGAAGAAGGATAATAAGAGATAGAAGCCAATCAGGAACTAGAGCCCGTATCTCTAATTCCTCTCTCTAAAAAAGTAATTCTGAAAGTTCTGATGCTATGAATAATGGAATTACGATTTTATTTCGTTTGTAAAATACCTCAAATAGAGCATTGATCGTTGAGGCCAATGATTGTACATTTACCATCCAATAGAGAAAGAATAAGACTTTCTGATTTTATAAGCACTTTCCCCTTTTTACGCATCCATACTATTTTGACAAAAAGTTGAACCAACAGCTACTGTTGGTCAAATGATGATATACTTCTGACCAGATAAAGGGGCTGAGTGGCAACACCAGCTCCTTTGTCGTTTTTAGTTAGTATACTCTAGTAAGGGAGGTGCTTTGACGAATTTCTTATTTTTAATGTTCCTAAATTAAACCTTCAACTCTCCCTCTGTTGCTATATGACCGCTTTTGAAGAATCTTTTTCATTTGTCAAAGAAGGACAAGACAAAGCCTTACCTTTGCTTCATGATAAATTGGCTAAAAAATCTGTTCTCTCCAAAGCAATCGGAACCAGAAATAGAACAGGATCCTAAGAAATATTTAATTGCTGGATTGGGCAACATCGGTGGGGAATATGAAAATACTCGTCATAATATTGGCTTCGATATTATTGACTATTTGGTGGAAGAACATAACCTAACCTTTGATAGTCGGGGCTATGCTTTTTATGCAAAGTTGAAGATTGAAGATTATACGTTCATTTTAATTAAACCAACTACTTATATGAACGTAAGTGGGAAGGCAGTTAGTTATTGGATGGAAAGAGAGAAAATCGGAGTAGAGAACCTGCTGGTGATAATTGATGATTTGAATATTAATTTTGGTCGTCTTCGCATGCGTGGCAAAGGTTCAGATGGCGGGCACAACGGTTTAAAGCACATCAATGCTACTTTGGGGACTAAGGAATATACCCGCTTGCGTTTTGGTATTGGTAACGAATTTGGAAAAGGACAACAAATCAATTACGTAATAGGAGAATGGTCTGTGGAAGAGCAAAAAACCTTATCTGCTCTAGTGAGAAAATCCGCGGAAATGGTAAAGGGGTTTGGGACCTTGGGGCTGTCAGGGACAATGTCTAAATACAATAATTAAGAAATGAAATACCTAATAGCCGGCCTGGGCAACATAGGCGCTGAATACGACAACACTCGCCACAACGTAGGCTTTGGTGTAATAGAATTGTTAGCTAAAGAAAAAGATCTCGTTTTTAAAGAAGGTGGTAATGGTTTGACAGCGATTTACAAACACAAAGGGCGGACTTTTATTTTGCTTAAGCCAACTACCTACATGAACCTCAGCGGAAAGGCGGTGAACTATTGGCTTCAAAAAGAAAAGATCAAAGTAGAAAACTTATTGGTCGTAGTGGATGATCTAAACCTTGCCTTTGGAACCGTTCGTATTTTTGGCAAAGGCTCCGATGGCGGACACAATGGCCTGAAAGACATAGGCAAGGTATTGGGTAATAATAAATACGCCCGCATTCGTCTCGGCATCGGTAATCCAGCCCAGAAAGGAGAACATGTAAACCATGTGTTAGGAGAGTGGTCTTTGGAGCAAAAGGAAGACTTGCCAAAGTTGTTGAAAAAGGCTACAGGAATAGCGAAGAGCTTCGGAACAATAGGACTCTCTTTTACGATGAAGCAATTTAATAAGTAATAACAAAAAGTTAACTAAATGAGGGGGGGTAGTGGGCTAAACCAGCCCGTTCCGGTCAGCCGGGTTATTTTTTGTGTCTAATAATAATGCAAAGCACTCCAGGGGGCATTGACATTAGGTAAATAAGAAGATACGCTATGATAGCCTGGAGCGATTCCAGTATTGAAAAGGGTATTGTAATCACTATAAAGGCGATATAGTCCCTGACTAAAATCGCCATTGTTAATGAGATAGGGATTAGGTACTGGTTCGACTTCTACAATATAAGAAGTGGTCTCTTCGGGGGGACTATTGGGTTGAAGGAAGTTGTAGTATTTATTTTTAAATCGGGACTCCAGTTATAACTGGCTTGATTTGGAGTCGTCTCTAGTTGTATCGATTCACCGGGACAGGTGTAGATGGAGTCAGAGCTTCCTGCAGCATTGGTCTTCAAAGAAAAGAAGAGTAGGAGTAAGGGTTGGAATATTAATAGTTTTGCTTCATTTGCCAAGTTGTAACAACTTATTCACGTATGTTGATAAGTCATTGATTCTTTCTTGCTTTTTTTTTATTTTTTGTGAAAGGACTTTCTTTAAGCCTGTTTTTAACGTTAAGTTCTCTTGTGCCTCCACAACAAACTGTCCCGTCTCTCCAAACAGCCTCCCCAAATACTCCTGCTCCGTCTGCCCCGGTGTCGGTACTAAAATCGCCCGCTTCCCCAATGCCACCAAATCCATAACCGTGGTGTATCCAGAACGCGCAATCATTACAGCTGATTTCGCAATAGCCACTTCCAACTCGCTACTCGTCAAATGCCCAACGATACTTACCGTCCCCTCATGCCGGAGTGCGCTTTCATCTTCTACCAGGCCTCTCACCAGAAGGATTCGATAAGGTAGCTGTAATGCTTGTTCTAGAATTAATTTCTCCAGCCGAGTACGTTGAGGCTCCGGTCCAGACAAAACTGCGATAGCATCATACTTCTTTTCTAAATCCAATACTTTCATTCTCGAAAGCGGCCCTATATACTGAACGGACTTTATAGGAGAAGGATGTGACAACTGACCAGCCAAGCCTGGCGCCTCTTCAAAATCGGGAACCCAACACAAATCAAACCGCTGCAACATCCTTTTATTCCACCAGGCTATGATTTTTTCGGCAAAAGGAAATGGTGCCATGATATTCAGTTGATGTGTCATGAATACATTATACGTAGATGGAGAAAAGCAACCAAAGCGATTATCAGAAATGATGATTTGAATGTCCTGAGTAGCTACCAGATTTTGGATAGCGTCATATTCCTTCCTGATTGCTCGTGCTATTTTGGGTAACTGTAACAATATGTTTACAGTCATGTTGTTGTAGGGATATCGTACATCATATGCCGGTAGAGGAAAGGCTGGAAGTAAAGGAAACTCTTTTTTTAATAAATCCAAAGCAGCTCCATCAGAGGCAATTATAACCTCGACTTCTTTTTTCAATAGACAATTAATAATTGGAATGCAGCGCGTAGCATGACCAAGCCCCCAGTTGAGTGGGGCGACCAAAACCGTCTTTGTATTTAATTGCTGTGGCAAAATAGAAATTGGATTAATTTATTTATCTTCATCCTTGGAGACTCACTATTTAGTGGCTTCCTAAAGGTACAGAAATAGTGTAAACTTAAAATAGATTCATTGAAAATACTCGTTCTCGGCGGTGGTATCATTGGGCTTTCTAGCGCCTGGTACCTTCAGAAAGCTGGCCATGAAATTATAGTGTTAGATAAAAAAGAATTCCAGGACGGATGTTCCTATGGAAATGCGGGTATGATTGTACCCAGTCACATAATTCCTTTGGCTGCGCCGGGAATGATTGCTAAGGGAATCCGTTGGATGTTTGATGCCGAAAGTCCATTTTATATTAAACCCCGGATGGATTTGGATTTGCTGCGTTGGGGATGGTTGTTTTACAAATCAGCTACAGAAGAGAAAGTGCGAAAAGCAGCGACTGTTTTACGTGATTTTAGCTGGATGAGTAAAAGGCTCTATAGCGAAATGGCAGAACAGGACGGTTTGGAATTTGCGTTAAAAGAAAAGGGAATCCTCATGATCTATCAGTCGAAGCATGGGGAAGAGGAAGAATTGGCTGTAGCAGAAAAGGCGAAGCAATTAGGTATAAAGACAAATCAATTATCGGAATCAGAATTACAAGCATTAGAGCCGAATTTTAAACTTAGGGCAAAAGGGGCTGTTCATTATCCTGGTGATGCACATTTGTCTCCGGCCTTATTGATGTCCAAAATAAAAGAGCGATTAACTTCCGAGGGCGTTCACTTTCATGGCGGTGTAACAGTGAATGGTTTTGAAAAACAAAAAGGAAAAATAATCGGAGTGCAAACCACTAAAGGTCTTTATCGCGCAGATGCATTTGTGGTGGCCGGAGGTTCCTGGACACCTACCTTTACACGTAACTTGGGTTTACGGTTGCCCATGCAAGCAGGGAAAGGCTACAGCTTTACCTTGAACAACGCACAACCAAACCTAAAACATCCGGCTATTCTCTCGGAAGCCAAAATAGCAGTGACACCAATGCAGTCCGATCTTCGTTTTGCCGGGACAATGGAAATAGCAGGGCTAAATGAAAAAATAAACCAACGGCGGGTAGATGGTATTTTAAAGTCCATCCCAGACTACTATCCAGAACTAGATTTGGTTTCTAAAAAACCAACCAATATATGGAGTGGATTACGACCTTGTACGCCAGACGGTTTACCTTATATAGGTAAATGCCCAGAATATGAGAATGTATTGTTAGCGGCAGGACATGCAATGATGGGCCTGAGCCTAGGAACTGGAACAGGGAAGTTGATTCAAACGCTGATAGATGGGGAGGATATTGGTCTTGATATAAATTTATTTAGGGTTAACCGATTTTGAAAATTAAAATTCATTCAGATGAAAAAGATAAACTTACTTTTATTTCTCGTTCTTTTGTTATCTACCTGTAAGTCAGATGAGGAAGAGCTGACTCCTACGACGGGCAATAATTCAGGAGGGAACCCCAGTCCTGATTTCGAGGTAAGTACAATTATTCCAAATGGTGATGAAGCCTATCTTACGGAGAACTCTGACTATATTTTTGACCAAGAGAAAATACACACTTTCGAACTCAATATTCCTTTATCGGATTATGAGAAAATTAATGGAGACCCGGCGGCTGAAGAATACGTAGAAGGTAATCTGATCTTTGAGGGAGATACCATTAGTCCTGTTGGTATTAGGTATAAAGGATCTATTGGCGCTTATGTTGGTTGTTTATCCGGCGGAGATTGGGCTAATCCGTCAGGTCATAAAACCTGCACTAAACTTTCCATGAAAATAAAAATCAATTGGGAAGGTCGCGAGGAAAGATTCTATGGGCTAAAAAAACTTCAGTTCCATTCAATGAACAATGATAAATCTCAAATGCGAGAGCGATTAGGATATTGGTTCTTTCGGGAAATGAATGTACCGGCTCCTCGCTGTGTACATGCTCGGCTGAAAATCAATGGTGTTTTTATCGGAGTGTTCGCTTTAGTGGAACAAATAGATGGCCGTTTTTCACGATATAATTTTGAAGATGGTAATGGAAACTTATACAAAGAAATTTGGCCACTTCATTCCAATGGTCAACCATTTCCGGAATCGGAATACCTGGATCATTTGAAAACAAATGAAGATGAAGACCCTAGCGCTTCCTTAATAAGAACCTTTGCACAAGCAATAGCAGAAGCGGAAGAAGAGGAACGTAAAAGTATTGTTGAGGAATGGATGGACATGGGTGAAGTCATTTCCTATGCTGCTGTAGACCGTACCATTCGAAATGACGACGGGGCTTTTCATTGGTACTGTAACGGGAGTACTTGCTCACCACATAACTTTTATTGGTATGAAGAACCAAGTGCAGAAACGCTTCACCTCATTCCCTGGGACCTGGATCATGCCTTTGAGAACATCATTTCAAATGTAAACCCAGTAACACCTGTTGCTAACGATTGGGGCGAAACATCTTCAGATTGCGAACCATTTAGCTATGGTAGTTTTGGCCTGAAACAACGATCTGCTGCTTGTGATAAACTAATTGGTACCTGGGCGAGTTATACAGATGAGTATAATGAAAAATTAACAATCTTTAAGAATGGTCCCTTGTCTATTGGAAACGCAAATGTAATGTTGGATAAATGGGAAGCGCTGATTAGAGGCTCTCTAGAAGAGGCGGAAAATGCACATGGAGATGCTATTTCGATTAGCAGCTGGGAAACAGAAATGGAACGCTTAAAAGAGAAATTGGAATTTGCTCGAAATAATTAATATAATTCCTCAAAGAACTATAATTAAAATATTAATGTCAATAAACGTAAGTGAATGTGCCTCCTGCCAGTCTACTCAATTTCGGGAGCTGATTACAACCAAAGCGCAAATGCATCCTTCCAATGAAACCTTTACTTTTCAGCAATGCGAAAACTGTAATTTGGTTTTTCTGAACCCCCGAGTACCATTAAATAAACTCAAAGAATACTACACTGATTTTTACTTGCCTTATCGAGGAGCAGACGCTTGGGGTAAATACAGCAATCGCGTTGAGTCGAGCCAAAAACAACTGGATAAAAAACGGGCACACTGGATTGGTGAATATCAAACCATTAATAAAGATAGCGTCATTCTAGATATCGGCTGCGGAAAGCCCACCTTTCTAGAAGCTTGCGCCAAACAATACCATTGTAAAACCATTGGCCTGGACTTTACGAATGAAGGCTGGAAAGAAAACCCAGAGCGATATAAAAGTCTTGACCTTCGTGTTGGAGAAGTTGGAAGCCTAACAAGAGAAATACAACCTGATGTCATTACGATGTGGCATTACCTCGAACACGATTATGACCCGGTAAAAACATTAAAACAATTAAAGGCTATTGCTCATAAGGATACCATACTAATCATAGAAGTCCCTAATTTTGATTCTGATAGTCGCAAAAAATATGGAGCTCATTGGGCGGGTTATCATACTCCGCGGCATACTTTTTTATTCTCGCCCGATAATCTTTCCTTGCTATTAGAAAGATCTGGTTGGAATCCAAAAAAAATAAATACTTATGGGACTTTAGATCCTTACGTTTTATATTGGATGAGTGAGATGGAACAGAAAGATATCGAATGGGATAAGAATATGGAGACGGAATTTTTTAATTACGTTTTGGGCATGATGGCTTTTTTGCCAAAGCGAATTAATGCAAAGAAAAGATCTTTAGGAATTATGACGGGGATTGCGGGTTTATGATATTTATAGCTCCTCCAAACTTCCTTCAATTTTATAAGGCTGAAAGCGCGCAAATAACTCCTCGCTATACCAATCCAATTCCCTTGTCATCTTAATGGCGGTAGCATGCTCCTTACTTTTGTAAGCAAACTGTTGGACAGCTTCTTTGTTTTTCCAGATGCTAAACGTTGCCATTTGGATGATCGGTATCTCCCCAATACCTTTTGTATATAATAAATCAGGATTATTCAATAGCCTTTTCTGTGAAGTGGGTACATAAGTCCAGAAACGATAAAGCTTGGAAGGTTTGATGGTAGCTCGGGTGATGATGGCCAGTTGAGGATTGTTTTCGTCTAACTCCGGGTGAGCTACAAAAGGATTCTTTCCAGACCATTCCCCTTTGGCTACAATGTTTTTCATGTAGTAGGTGCGACGGCCAATACTGTGATTACGATAGCGCTTCATCAGTTTAGAATGTTCAAAAAAAGCATTCGCTTGGACTTCCGATTCCCATATTTGTAACAAGGCGTACACAGACCAGTCCGGTAATGGATTAAAGCCCATTCCTTTTCCACTGCCCATTAATTTATAAAATTGTTGGCCATCTGTATTCGCCAAAGAGCCATGTGCGAATTGCATCATCCCAAATGCCCAAACCTTATTGTAAATGCCCTGATATTTGAAAAAGGTGAGGGTGGTAATTTGCATAATTTAATTGAAGACTGTTGATATTTAACTCAACTGTTTGACTGGGGTTCCATTCTTTGATGGTGGAGATAATTTGCCGGGTAAGTTTTTAGCTGCAATCATAGGAACAGAAATACAGCGACGCTCCATATAGTCGAGCATACGTTGAAAGAGGTCTCTGGTCTCTTCATCCATTTCATCCAAATCTTTTTTAAAGACAACATCAACAGCGTGCTTTTTAATGGATTTGATTTCTGCAGGAATATGTGAGAATACCTTTTCGTTTTGGCGTTCTTTATAAATGGTGTGGAACTCTTCCAATCTCTCTTCGAGCAAAATTTTTGCTTTGATGACTTCTTTTTTGCGGAAGCTAAGGTTTTGACCTGCTAATTCGCGTAGACTTTCTATTCCGATATAGCGGCAATTAAACTGTTCCGTTACTTCTGTAGCTACATTGTTAGGAACCCCTAAGTCAATGATTACTTTTTCATCAGTATCGCTAGTCAATAAAGAAGTATAATTTGAAACGTTGATAACAGGCTCTACGGCTCCGGTGCAAACAATCATTACATCGAAACCAGTTTTGTAATTTTCTAATTCAGATAAAGAATGACTGGTTCCACCAAATCGCTTAGCCAGAGAGACCGCTTTGCTTTCCGTTCTATTAAAAACGGTTACGTTCTTGAATTCATGTTTTACTAAAAATTTGCTAACAAGGTTATTCGTCTGCCCAGCCCCAATCATCAAAACCCTTGAATTTGGGTTAACCCGTTCTTTCAACATTTCGCGAATAGCTAGAGAAACAACAGAAACTGGTTTCTCTCCAATTCGAGTCAGCTCATAAACAGATTTAGCAGCCTCTACGGTATAGCGTAGGGCAAGGCGAATATCATCCCCAGTCAACCCCCATTCCTGAGATTGAGCATAAGCTTCTCGAATTTGACGGAGAATTTCTCTTTCTCCAACAACTAAAGAATCAATAGAAGAGGAAACTTCAAAAAGGTGGCGAATTGCAGACATGCCATGAAGTTCTTCCAGGTTGTCTATCGCCAATTTGATTTGATCGTCACTAAGAGAAGGATTGGCACTACGGAAAAGCTGCTCCGCAAATTGAGTTGGAATTGGTTTGCTATTGCTTACCAAGAAAAGGATGCGGTTGCAGGTTGCCAGATAAAGGAATTCATCAACACCGGTCTCCTCTTTTACTCTAGCCAATTGCTCAGACAGAGGAGACTCCTCGGTTGCAGCAATGACAAAGTCTCCCAAATCCCGTAGTGGAATGTGATGATGAGTCAATGTTATGATGGTGTAATTACTTAGCATACTTTATCTTTCTTTATTCTTCCCTCAAAAATACATACAAAAGTACTCTTACAGAGGCCTTGCCTGTGTCATAATTCTGTCAACA
Source organism: Saprospiraceae bacterium (assembly GCA_047626155.1). GTDB lineage: Bacteria > Bacteroidota > Bacteroidia > Chitinophagales > Saprospiraceae > CALGLS01. Next base: position 37,609 of record JBLHRR010000022.1, read on the forward strand.
CTCAGATTTAGAGGGAGTTGGCCATTTTTAGAGGCTATAAATCAACGGTTTTTCTCTTTGAACAGCAATAAAGAAACAAGAGAGTAACTCTACTGTATTATTCCCCAAGAACCGTTACTTTTGCGCCACTTATTCTCTAAGGAGAAATGAACCATTTTTCAAACCTTTCTCGTTGAACAGAAGCAACGGTTACAGAATTAACAATTAATTTTCTTTGAGGAACTTTCAAAAATCAAAATTTGTCAAAGAACGATAATCAATAACAATCAACTAACACAACCTACTATATCATGTACAGAACTCACGACTGCGGTGCACTCCGTTTATCAGATGCCGGAAAGGAAGTAACTTTAAGCGGATGGCTACAGACCAGCCGGGACTTTGGAGGAATGACTTTCATTGACTTGCGTGATCGCTACGGCATCACTCAATTGGTTTTTAATATGGAAGATGATGCGGAGCTTTGCGCCCAGGCCCGAAAGCTAGGGAGAGAATTCGTTCTGCGTATTACGGGACAAGTTAGAGAACGAACGAATAAAAATCCAAATAGAGATACGGGAGATGTGGAGATTGAGATAAAGACGCTTGAAGTACTAAATGCGGCTAAGACACCACCTTTTACCATTGAAGAAGAGACCGATGGAGGTGATGAAATTAGAATGAAATACCGTTACTTGGACTTGCGTCGAAATAGTGTTCAACAAAACATCATTTTCAGATCTAAGCTGGCTATCGAAACGCGGAAGTACCTAGCCGAACAAAAATTTGTAGAAGTAGAAACACCTTGCTTGATCAAAAGTACACCAGAGGGAGCGCGAGATTTTGTTGTGCCGAGTCGTATGAACCCTGGTCAGTTTTATGCTTTGCCGCAATCACCTCAGACTTTCAAACAGATTCTGATGGTAGCAGGTTTTGATAAGTATTTCCAGATCGTAAAGTGCTTTAGAGACGAGGACTTACGAGCAGATCGCCAGCCGGAATTTACACAGATAGACTGCGAAATGTCATTTGTGACACAAGAAGATATTTTAAATACATTCGAAGGATTGACGCAGTACTTGTTTAAAGAAACCATTGGTGTTGAATTACCTAAGTTTCCACGAATGTCTTATGATGAAGCCATGAAGCGTTATGGTTCTGATAAGCCAGATTTGCGATTCGGAATGGAGTTCGTGGAATTAAATGACTTAGCACAAAACAAAGGATTTTCTGTTTTTGATAGTGCAGAATTGGTTGTAGGAATTTGTGCAGAAGGGGTAGCGGATAAATATTCAAACAAGGATATTAAGAAGCTGACCGAGTGGATGCAACGACCTCAGATTGGCGCCAAAGGTTTGGTTTATATCAAAGTAGGAGCTGATGGTTCTTACAAATCCTCTGTTGGGAAATTCTATACTGACGAGCAACTAAAAGAATGGGCAGATCGCTTTGGTGCGAAATCCGGAGATTTATTGTTAGTACTTTCTGGCGAAGCGGAAAAAACTAGAAAACAATTGAATGAACTTCGCTTAGAAATGGCACGTAATCACGGCTTGATGAAAGAGGGCGATTTCAAACCATTATGGGTTATTGACTTTCCTTTGTTGGAATGGGATGAGGACGCCAATCGTTTCCATGCAATGCACCATCCTTTCACCTCTCCTAAGGAGGCAGATGTAGAACGTATGTTAAACGGAGATCACGAAACGATGAAAAGCTTGAGAGCAGATGCTTATGACTTAATCATCAATGGTTCTGAGATTGGTGGTGGTTCCATTCGTATTCACGACCGAGCCTTGCAGTCCAGAAACTTTGACTTGCTTGGTTTTTCAAAAGAAGAAGCAGAAGCACAGTTTGGTTTCCTAATGGGAGCTTTTGAATATGGGGCACCACCGCATGGCGGCTTAGCTTTTGGTTTTGATCGATTGTGTGCTGTAATGAAAGGAAAATCTTCCATCCGTGATTTCATTGCGTTCCCTAAAAATAACATGGGAAGAGATATGATGATTGACGCTCCGAGTGTAATTGATCAAACGCAATTGGATGAATTGAGCTTAGGTTTGAACATTAAGGAAGATGCATCTTAGAGGATAGAAAGGTTAAGATAGCTTTGCAATAAAATTGACAAATGGCTACTTCATAAAATATGAAGTAGCCATTTGTCTTTGTGCAGCAAAAAATAATAATTTTAACGCTTTCGGCCGGTATCTTCTAGTTTAATAGACAGCCTCCGAATGCCTGGAAGAGGATTTACTCGCATGAACTGTTCGAGCGTAATGGTATGATCACCTATGGCGTTGAAGAAGGCACCCTGTTGGAGATTCACCCGTAAATTACACCACTCGCTATCGCAGTTGCCATACCATATGCCGGTTTTATCAGCAAAGTCAATAGGGAGGCGTTCCTTGATTCTTTTCCCGGAAGGGAATTGTGTTGCAACCTGCAGATAAATATTCTGAAAAGGGTATTCCATGGAATGGTTGACGTCAAGGTATAAGTTGTATACCATGCTGGTGTCTGCTATGGAAAAGGTGAAATCCAAACTATCCTGATAGCTCCACTGATCGGAAGTAATCACTTTGTTGGACTCAAAATAAAAATCTTCTTTGCAGCCAAGGAAAGAAAGTGTAGTACAAAAAATAAGGAGTAGAATATTGGTTTTTGTCATGAAAGCAAAGTTAGTGTTTATTATTTAATCACAACAAATTCCGTTCTCCTGTTCGATTGTCGTCCTTCCGGGATTTCATTGTTAGAAATTGGCTTGGTTTCTCCGAATCCTTTATAACTCAGACGATCACCACTGATTCCATTAATAATTAAATAATCATTAACTGCTTTTGCTCTGTTATTGGACAAAGTAAGATTATCTTCATCAGAGCCTATGTTATCGGTATGTCCATTTATTCTGATAACGAGCGTTGGGTGATCAGTTAATAACTTTTTTAAACGATTTAATTCCAGTAAAGAAGCCGTTTTCAATTCTGCGGACCCGGTTTCGAAAAATACGTTTTTTAGGATAATGGGTTTGCCCTCTGCAAGTGCCCCTTCTGTGCTTGTCGGTACTGCTGTAAGGATTGGAACCGGTTGCAGCTCAATATCTAAAAGGAAGGGTTTGTCTAAGTTATTGATTTTGTCCAGTGCAAAATTTTCAGAGTGAAAGATGTATTCTTCCTTCGTTACATTAAGTGAATAGTTTTTACCTAGCGGCAGACAAACTAAAAATTCTCCATCAGAATCGGTGGTGGAGAATGCATGACTTTTTTCCGTTTCTAGGTCGGTGAATGCTACCTTTGCCCCAGCAAGTTTTTTACGAGTTGCGGCATCTCTGACTGTTGCTTTTACATAAGTTACGGGTTGCGGCCGTGCCTCCTCATATAGTTCAAAGCTGAATAAATCGAGGTCTACTTTTCCCATGTATTCCTCCTCTTTTCCACGCTTACCAGGCTTATTTCTATCCGTTGCGAAGTAAGCTGTTTTTCCATCAAGGCTAATCACTAGTGTGCCTTCGTCTGCCTCAGTATTAATGGGGTACCCCAGGTTTTTAGGTTTTCCCCAGACTTCATTCTCCAAACGAGAATAAAATAAATCATGCCCCCCCATTCCCTCGTGGCCGTCAGACATAAAATATAATGTTTGCCCATCCTGATGAATAAAAGGAGCGCGGTCTACTCCTGTAGTATTAATAACTTCACCTAAATTTTCAGGGATTCCCCATGCTCCGTCTTCGTCTCTTTTACTAACCCAAATATCCATTTCTCCTTGCCCGCCTCCACGATTACTGGAAAAATAAATGGCCTTTCCATCAGCAGACAAACTAGGTTGTGTTTCTCTAGCTCTTGAATTAATTTCTTTGCCCATATTGGCAACTTTTGTCCACCGGCCATCAATGACTTCTGAGAAATACAAATCACAGGAACCGTAACCATCCCTACGGGTACAGGCAGTAAAAACCAATAATTTTCCGTCAGCAGAAATACTTTGCGCCGCTTCATTCAAATCTGTATTAATATCATCTAAGGGTTCCCCTTTTTGCCACACACCATCTACTTTTCTGCTCATATAACAATCCTCCTGATCCTTCATTCGATGAGTATAAACCAATACTGATTCGTCAGCAGTAATGGAAGGCAAATATTCCGCATTGGTTGTATTGATTTGGTTTCCTAAATTAATGGGCTGGTAAGGAACAGCATTTGCAATCGCATTTTGCGTAAAGCTACAAGTGGCTCTAAATTTTTTCGCTTTCGCTAAAAGCGACTCATTCTTTTTTTCTACAACTAGGAACTGGTCGAAGTGAGTCACAGCTTCTTCGTATTTCTCCTGTTTCATCTCTGCGATTCCGACAACATACAACACTTTCCTTTTATAATTAGGATCTATAGCAATTGCTTTTTCAAAGCTCGTTTCTGCATCTGCAAAACGTTCCATATCGTAATAAATCGCAGCGAGTTGTATCTCTGCATCAATAAAGTTTGGAGCAGATTTAAGAGCCTTTTCAAACTCTTTAACTGCTTTTGCATTTGAACTGGATCGGGTATATTCCATCCCTTTGTCAAAGTATTTCTTTGCTTTCCCAGTAACCGTTTTCTTAGTCGGATACGACTTTGTCGCCGTCGTTTTTTGCGCAACCGAACAGTTCATTAATAAACAGAGCCCAAAGATGCAGAGTAACTTTATTTTATTCATTTGTCTTTCTTTTAGTGCATTGGGAAATTAGGTTATAATGCACTTCGTAACAACGAAAAATTGAATGGCACATATTTCCATTTCTAACGCTATGCAAATATAAGGGGGAAATAAGGATTTGCGACATTAAGTAACAACGAAAAATTAACTTAGACCACTTCCAACATTTAGTTAAAGCAAAAGGACCAGAGGGAGAGTGCTCGAGCTAAATGATGGAGTGTATGCTGGTCTAAACCAGCGTGTTCCGGTCAAGCGGGTTGGTTTGTGTGTAATACTAAAAAGGCGAATTATTTATATTTGCCAGTGGTAAAACCAAAGGCATAAAACTTAGCAGAGGGAGGATACACATATAAAAAGCCCCAACCGGTAAATACAGGTCAGGGCTTTTTTTGATACATTTTCAAGAGTAATTTGATTTAAACAGGAACTCCTGATTGTGCGCTGTATTTTAGAATATTCCGTATACTAGAAGGTTTTGGGGAGAATGTTACCTTAGGTAACTGAGCATACGCTTTGTGCAATTCCTCATAGGCTTCGTACAAGTTCCAGTCTTCGCCTAATGCCTTTTCAATGGCTAAAGATTCAGCGACAGATGTCGCTTTGTAAATGTACCGTACTAAATGGTTAGGTGTAAATTTTTCCTTCATGAAGCTCATTTTTATTAGATAAATAATTTCCTTAAATTCAACTATTAAACTAAGGCACTTCTGTAAATATTGTTTGGAAGTCTTAAAATTTTTAACACAATCGTTTGCTACTTCACTCTATACCAGAACTGATTTCTACCTAAAAAGGAAAGACCGACGTAGCCTCTTACCTTTAAAGTATTGTCATCTTGCAGCCAAACACTGCATTTATAAATCTTACCGTTCTCCGGGTCCATGATTTCGCCATAGCTCCAATAATCCTTATAAGCCTCCACATCCCAGAGGATGATCATATTCACAAGGGGCTGGTCTTTTTTATCTCCGGGACAGGTTTCACATACCGTATCTTCTGAGTGCTCTAGCAGTTTTACTATTTTGCCGTAAAGCACCCCATTCTCTTCATATATTTCAACATGCGATCTTGCTTCTCCGGTCTGATCGTCTATGGTTTTCCAAATACCAATGGGAGAAGATTGTGCACTAAGTGTGGTGGTTCCCAAAAACAGGAACAATCCAAGTATGATAAAGTGTATAGGCTTTCGTGTCATATCAGTAGAAACAATTTAAAGTTCTAATCTTTGGTATATCCTTAGATTCATTGTGGAAAAAAGGCCAAAGACGCGGTAATCCTGTATCTGTGTTTAAGTACAAACACAAAATTACTTAAAAAGATCCTGCTAGACTATTCAGCAGGTTCATTTTCTTTTTTAGTGATTTTCTAACCGATAATAAAAGTGGAATACATTGTAGATGGTAGGTAAGGGCATAAACTCTTAGAAACATTGAAATATTATCTTTTTTGATTATTTAACAAAACCAAAATAAATTCAGTAATTCTGACTGAAATTGCCTTTAGAAAAATAGGGCCTACTCTTTGAAGTCGTCTAGTAAAGAAAGCTCCATTTCTACTCGGTAATACCATTCCTTTTGAGCATCCTTATCAAGGCTATGCCGAGAATGCAAGTCAAAGGATTGCTGATCGTGATGCCAGTTATCCACAAAGGTATTAACACACTCTTCAAAAGCTATCTCTTCATTGCAGTTGAAGCTGCGATCTGATAAAACCTTTCGAAGCTTTCGAGCATATAATTCTGTTATGTCAAAGTGAATTTGCTCATGAATCAAGTGGTGTCCCGTCCTAGCTTCCTCTTTTACCCAGGATTCTTCTTTCTCGAAATAAGCCCGCACCTTATAATTGATTTTACCATTCTTACAGCCTTTATAATGCACGATCCCGGAAGAGGTTAATGCAGATACTCCTTTATAGTCATGCCGAGGTTGCCCTTCGAAATCATCCCATACGAGGCGATCGCTTTCAGACCAATAAATAGTATCAGGATTATCTTTTCCAGAAGTGAAGAGGAGGAATAAACCAACCAGCACGAATAACGCGCAGAGACGTTCGTGTTTCATAATTTCTTTTTTTAGGGCAGTGTTTAAGACAACGCTACCTTGTTCATGGAATACCGATGACAAGCCCTTGGGGGAAAATCATAGGTTGAGAAACGTATGCTTTGTTTATTCGGGTAACTCTTCCGAGGGATCCCAGAAGAGTTTTTTAAAATCTTTGACTTTATCATTTTCAACAATCACTCCTTCGCTTTCTAATAACTCTTGCATCATTGTGGGTGATGTAAAAGCACTTCTGCCACTGAGTTCTCCTTTGCTATTGACGACCCGATGTGCAGGAACGCCTTCTTCTGATAGCGAACATTTGTTGAGGGCCCAACCTACCATTCTTGCGGAGCCCAGCGATAGATAATTGGCAATGGCTCCGTAGTTGGTAATTCGCCCACGTGGTATTAGTTGAGTGACTTCAAAAACTTGATAGAAATAATGTTGATCTTTCATTGGCAAAAGCTTTGTCTGCCAAATTAACTACTTTTGTTTTGCAAAGTGTAATGGGTGAAAATATTTTATTAGTTCTAATTTTACAAACACTATGTCTTTGCTAAAAAAAGATAGCCGTTATCAAGGTATTGTATTATAATATACGGAAATAACTACTTTATTCAAAATTTTATTTCAATTAAGTAAAGAGTACAAGTGTCACATTCATGCTAAAAACGAACATCTTTGCGGGCGGTATCACTAATTTGACGGATGCCCGATATTTTGCAGCTAGAGGAGCGCAATTTTTAAGCTTTAATTTAGAACAAGGTGCCACTTTGGGCATTAGCTCAGAGAAAACAGCCGCTATAAAAGAATGGGTAGAAGGTCCTTCTTTTATAGGTGTCTTCCAAATAACTCCTCTTGAAGACATTCGCTTTTTAGTAGAACGATTAAATTTGCATATGGTACAAGTTGGTCCCTTTATATCTTTGGACGATTTGAGGAATAATCCAATTGGGATTCCTTTAGTCAGAGAAGTAATAATAGAGCAATTGAACGACTTTTCTACCTTGTCAAATGAGCTGGAGACCCTGTCATCATTTTTTGATTATATCTTAATAAATTTTGAAAAAAATGGTATAGCCTGGTCTGCTATTAGAGAAGATAGTACTGTTTTTACAATGCTTAAGAACTGGTCCGCTGATAGTAAGCTTATACTCGCTATCGCTCACGACCCATCAGAAACTCAGGAAATATTAGATGAACTTAACCCGAACGGCTTATACCTTCAGGGCGGTGAAGAAGAAAAGGTAGGGTTCAAATCTTTTGATGACTTGGATGAGATACTTGATGTAGTGGAAGAGGAAGAATATTAATTTTGTTCGAAACTAATGTCTTTCTTTGACGAACTTTAAAAGTACTGAATTCAAAGGGCCACAAATATTGACCTCAATTACTTTTTAACTATAAAAAAATTACTAATGAAAAAAATAATCCTCCTAAGCATTCTTTTTTTATCCCTAAACACAAGAAACTACGCTCAAATGCCAACGAACTTTACTCCACCCAATACAGAAAACCAACCGGTAGTTGATGACCTTCATGGGTTGAAATTAACGGATAATTACCAATGGCTGGAAGACAAAACAGATCAAAAAGTAATTGATTGGACGCGTGCACAGCACGATGCCACTATGGCTCATCTAAAAAATAACAAAACAATTCCGGGCCTCCGGGAAGAAATTGCAGCTTACCTAGATAGAGACATTACTGGCCCCATTTTTCTAGCTGGTGAAAGACAGTTTTTCTATGTCAAAAAGAAGGGAGAGCAGCAATATAAACTGTATACCCGGTTGGAGGATAAAGATGTATTGGTTTTCGATCCAACTAGTATTGATGCTTCTGGAATGTCTGCTATCTCTGGCGTCAATTTTACTAAGGATGGAGATCATGTAGCTGTAGGGGTTCAATATAAGGGAGCGGAAATTAGCACTTATCGTATTGTGGATACCAAAACAGGAAAAATAGAGGATACCACTATTGAAGGCCTTCGGGGTTTTACTTGGACTAAAGACGAGGAGCATGCCTACATCACGGTGGGCACCAAAGAGATGCTGGAAAAACAAATTCCATTAAAAACATACAAGCATAAAATAGGAACGGACCGCACCGAAGACATCTTTTTATTTGCACCAACGGATTCTAAAAATTTCATTTCTACCTGGGATGCTAAATACAGTGACTTGTCTTTTATATCAGAAGGTGATTTCTATTCTAATACTTTAAAAATGAGAAAGGTGGGAACATTGGAGGAAGCCGTTCAGGTTTACAGTAGTAAAAAGTATCGTGCTTATCCTGACGCGCTGGAAGATAAAATTTACTTCTTCACTAATGACGAAGCACCGAGATTTAAAATTATGATTGCGGATAAGTCTGCACCAGATTTCAAGAACTGGAAAACACTGATCCCGGAACAAGAGGACATGGTCATCGAAGGCTTTGAGGTGACGAAGGATTATTTGATTGTGCAGGCAAAAAAGGATGTAATTAGTCGCTTATTTGCCTATAACCATGAGGGGAAATTTATCAAAGAAATCACTGCGCCTGAGGTAGGGAATATTGCAGGCTTCAATTACCACCGGGAGTCCAATACTTTGTACGTCAACTTGAGTACTTTCACTTCGCCAACAAAGATCTATACGCTTAATGGTAGTACTTTGGAATGGAAATTATATTTCACAAGAGAGGTGCCTTTGGATACCAAGGATATAGTAGCGGAGATTAAATTCTATGAATCTAAAGATGGAACCCGTGTACCCATTTTTGTAATGCATAAAAAAGGAGTAAAAATGGATGGCACTAATCCAACACTACTCTATGGCTATGGTGGTTTCAACGTAGGGATGTCTCCAAATTTCGTAGGTCTTCCGGCCACCTTTATCAATCGAGGAGGTGTATACGCCATAGCTTGTATCCGAGGAGGAGATGAGTATGGTGAGTCCTGGCACGAAGACGGTATGTTATTTAACAAACAAAATTGCTTTGATGATTTTATAGCTGCTGGCGAATATTTAATTAGGGAAGGATTCACCAATAGTGAAAAGTTAGCGATTAGAGGTGGTTCCAATGGAGGCTTACTCATTGGTGCAATGGTGGTGCAGCGTCCTGATTTATTCAAGGCTGCAATATGTGCGGTACCATTGTTAGACATGGTTCGCTTTCATAAGTTTCTTATCGCTCGTTACTGGATACCGGAATATGGAGACCCGGAGAATAAAGAAGCCTTCCTAAATATTCTGGACTACTCTCCTTACCATAATATCCGAATGGGAATCAACGTGCCGACCACAATGGTAGTGGCTGGTGAAAACGATACCAGAGTAGATCCGCTGCACGCTAAGAAGTTTGTAGCAGCTTTACAAAACAACATTGGTCAAATAAACCCCGTAATGCTTTTGATGGATTACGATTCCGGTCATGGCTCAGGAAAAACGACAGAGAAGCAGATTGAAGATATTGAAATTCAATATGGCTTTTTGATGAATGAATTGGGGATGTAGAAAAGGGCTAAGATTCATTTTTTTTGTACCAAAAAAAAAGAGCGATCAGAAAACCTGATCGCTCTTTTTTCGTAGAACTATGTTTAATCCTCAAGCTCCTCCACTTCATAGGATAAGTCGAAATCTTGCAATACGGCATCTAATATTGGGTCATCGCCTTCTTTGTATTTCTTCTTTAGGTCGTAGCCATACATTTTCGAAAAACCATGATAGTAGGAAGCTGTAACAGAGCCACGGAGTTCTTTCATCAAACCATAAAAATCACGATCCAACTCCTTCTCAATCATTTTTACAAGTATCTTTCCTTGAGTTCGCGTAAGTCCTTTAAGTGGCTTTTTGAATTCTTTTTTGAGTTCTCTTTGTAATCGTCTGATGTGCTTTTTCCGCTTTCGCTTTTTCATGCTCGAAGTGGCAACTTCCATTTCTTTGAATATGCGAATGCCCTGTGCGGCAAAAGGATAAACCTTTGCAGCATATCTACGATATTTCAGGTAACGACGATAATCTTCCTTGTCAGAAAAAGAACGTAAAGAAGAAACGGAAACGTCTCCAAGGTCAGCAATAAGGATGGTATCCGTTTCGGTAATTAAAGCCGTGATGATCTGACCATCGATGGTTAATTTCTCGGTCTTTTCATTTGGTTGAGCAAAAAGAGTATTTGCGACAAGTAAAAAAGAAAAGAATAAAAAGGTGCGTAGTAATGTCATGTTATATTTTTTCTAAAGGTGTTTTTTGTTGTTAGGTAGCTTGTAAAGCTTCGCATACTATGTAGAAAAAGAAGGCCAAATATAGTCATCCGGCCTTATAACTTCTATAGCAATATCAACTATTAAACGCAGAATTACTGTTACGTATTTGTTAAGTAACAACGGAAAATAATATTAAACCACTGCCACCGCTTGGGTATATAATGGTCTAAATAAGTCTGTTCCGGTCGGGTGGGTTATTTTTGGTGTCCTACTAAAGGAAATAATAAATCATCGCCCCTATTACAATAACCGTTCTATTGTTTCTGTGATAGTGAGTGGATCGTTAGAGGAGCCTAATAATTTACGAGGAATTAGAAAATCCAGGTAGGACTTATCCTTGTCAAAGCCCTTAAAAAAACCGGGCATTAATAGCGAAACGGGATCCTCCAAATTCATAACAAAGAGTATAAAAAAGCTTTTCTTGTATAAGTCATAAACGATGACCATCATCCCCTTTTTTATACCTTTTGGAAAGCAACTAAGGAAAACGGGTGTTCTCAAAAATTGCTCATTTGGATAACCATAAAGGTCTTTGTCAAATAAAGGATAGAGCCATAATTGATGTGGAATTCCCTTTGCCTTTAGCTCTATTTGGACAGAAGCGAGCTGATGATAAATTTGATTAGATAAGAGACTTTTATGATCTAAGTCTCTATACGGTAACCAAGAGTTGGTAGCTTCGTCGTAAAAATCGGTTGCTCCAATCCGTAATTTATAATCAAACTTCTCATAGCCAGGGACAACATAGCCAGGATAATATTCTTCGTAATTCTGTTGTTGGCCATAAGCTATTTCTTCCAACATGGTGTAATAACCCAGGCTATATTTATTATAGTCCGGGTGAAACATTCCCATGATGCTTGCCAATGTTTTTTCTCCCCGGTCAAAGAAGCTACAACCGACTAACTGTTCTCCATCGTAAATGGCAATTTCGTAAGTGTCGTAAATATTGAAGGAAGTGTCTCCAAAAAGAGAGCTGCGTAAAGTCTTTGCAACGTGACCGCTAAAGCGTTGTCGATGTATTTTATATAGCTCTTCTTTTTCTTTATTGAAAATGGCCTTGCGGCTGATTACACTGAATTGACTTTGGTTTTTTCGCATCAACTTTCGCTGACTTTTACTGAATTGAAATCCATCTAATGTGAGCCGTAACCAAACCGTGGTAAAAAGTACATCTTCAAAAGTGATAAAGCGGCAAGTGAAGATCGTTTGGCCCATTCTAAACCATCCTTTAGCAAGGTAGTCGTCTAACTCTTCTGGAAATAACTCTTGAGGATAATGAATCTCAGTGAACATAGCGCGTCCTAAATGGGGTTTACAACAGTGGATTAAAAAGGAGAGGAAAGGTAAGAAAAACTAGAGGAAGAAGCGAGATAGCCTTTGAATTTGTCTTGGAAAATAAGCTCCTTACCAAATTGGACAATGCGCAAGATCTATTTTTTCTTTATAAAAAAGCCGGGTGGTTTCTTCAAAAGAATGGGTGTAATCAGATACAAAGAACTGATGATCTGCCTTTAATTTATCATTAAGCAAATCCATAGCCTTTAATTTGCTTTTTACAGTCTGAGCAACTATATCGTTAGAATCATAGACCTGTACTTCAGGGCCGAGAAACTGCTCTATATTTTTCCTGATAAGCGGATAATGCGTACAGGCCAGTAACAATGCGTCAATGGAATCCAAGGCAGGATCACTCAAATACTTTTCTATAATGGCATCACTGATATTGTCATTGAAAAAACCTTCCTCGATCATTGGAACGAGGAGTGGGGTGGCCATAGAAATAACATTTAGGTTGGGTTGCTTGGCCATTAATTTCAAACGATATACATCGGAGCGAATGGTTGCCTTTGTAGCGATGACGCCTACTTTAGAAAATTTTTTTTCAACAACAGCATCTACTAAAGGATCCACCACACTGACAAACACAGCCTGCCCGGCAAAGAAATCAATGAGTACATTGTAAGCTGCAGAGGAAGCAGAGTTGCAAGCAATAACAATCATCTTGCAATTTTTATCCAACAAAAACTTTACAATCTTTAAGCAGTAGAAGCAAATGGCATCGGCAGATTTGTCGCCATAAGGAAGATGAGCGGTATCACCGAAGTAGATGATTTGTTCATCGGGGAGATGGCTTAAAATAGCATTGGCGACCGTGAGGCCGCCAATGCCAGAGTCGAAGACTCCAATAGGTTGATATTTATTCTGCTTTTGCAAAATGAATTACATTCCTAATTTAGCTTTAACCAATGTACTTACATCCATCACTTCATCAGCGTACAACAAAACAGCTGCATTGAAAATCATGGTGTAACCATTTTCTTTTGCGACAGC